>NZ_LT629793.1:3865868-4510179 GCF_900105735.1 Pseudomonas yamanorum
GAGTATCGGCGCCCGGGTCGCTGGCGCGAATCTGTTGTGCTTCCAGGCCCTTGGCCCGCAGGCCGCCGATCAGGCTGGCCGCCATGTTGCCGGCGCCGATAAAGGCAATACGCGTGTTGCTCATGACAGGTCCTTATTCAAATGGAAGTCAGCCATTTCACGGCTGGCCGTAGTCGCGGGCACCAAACAGGGCAGTACCGATCCGCACCCAGGTGGCCCCTTGGGCGATGGCCGACTCAAGGTCATGGCTCATGCCCATGGAAAGTGTATCGAGCCCCAGGTTCAGGCTCGCTTGCAGGTCGCGTACGGTGGCGAAGGCTGCGTCCTGCTCTGCACGGTCGCCGGTTGGCTCGGGGATCGCCATCAAGCCACGCAGCTTCAGGCGCGGCAGGGCGCTGATGGCTTCGGCCAGGGCGGGCAGGTCGGCGGGTGTACAGCCGGACTTGCTGGCTTCGCCACTGACGTTGACCTGGATGCAGATGTTCAGCGGTGGCAGGTCAGCCGGGCGTTGCTCGGACAGGCGTTGTGCGATTTTCAGGCGGTCCACGGAATGCACCCAAGCGAAGTTCTCGGCGATCGCACGAGTCTTGTTCGATTGAATGGGGCCGATGAAGTGCCAACTCAAGGGCAGGTCGGTTAATTCGGCCTGTTTGCCCAGGGCTTCCTGCAGATAGTTCTCGCCAAAATCACGCAGCCCGGCGGCATAGGCTTCGCGCACGGCTTGTGCGGGTTTGGTCTTGCTCACGGCCAACAGGTGCACGCTGTCTGCGTCGCGTTGCGAGGCTTGGGCCGCGGCTCGGATCCGCTCGGAAACCAGGCTTATGTTGTCTGCTATGGTCGACATTCAAGTTGCGCCCGTGGATATGGAGTCCGCGGCATTCTACTGGAAATGGAAAGCCCTATGGATATCACTGAACTGCTGGCTGCCGGCGTACGCCGGCGGGCCTCGGACCTGCATTTGTCGGCCGGGTTGGCGCCAATGTTGCGAGTTGATGGCGAAGTCTGGCCTCTGGACTGGCCGGTGCTTGAACCTACGCAAATCGCGGAGTTACTCAGCCCCTTGCTGAACAATCATCAGCAAAAGGATTTCGAAACATCTCTTGAAACGGATTTTGCCTTCGAGTTACCCGAGGTGGCGCGGTTTCGGGTGAATGTGTTCCAGCAGCACCGGGGCATGGGCGCCGTGTTTCGTACCATTCCCTCAACGGTGCAGAGTTTGGAAAGCCTCGGGTTGGGCGAGGTGTTCCGGCGCATCGCGGACCTGCCTCGGGGGCTGGTACTGGTCACCGGGCCGACCGGTTCTGGCAAGTCCACCACCCTGGCGGCGATGATCGATTACCTCAACACCCATCGTCGCCAGCACATCCTCACCCTCGAAGACCCGATCGAGTTCATCCATCAACCGAAAAACGCCCTGGTCAACCAGCGGCAAGTGCATCGCGACACCCATAGCTTCTCGGCCGCCCTGCGTTCGGCATTGCGGGAGGACCCGGATGTGATCCTGGTGGGCGAATTGCGGGATCTGGAAACCATTCGGCTCGCGTTGACGGCGGCGGAAACCGGGCACCTGGTGTTCGGCACGTTACACACCACGTCGGCGGCTAAAAGCGTGGATCGGGTGGTGGATGTGTTTCCGGCAGGGGAAAAGGCCATGGTCCGCTCGATGCTCTCGGAGTCATTGCAGGCGGTGGTGTCTCAGGTGCTGGTGAAGAAAGTCGGCGGCGGGCGGGTGGCGGTGCATGAAATCATGCTGGGTACACCGGCGATCCGTAACCTGATCCGCGAGGACAAGGTGGCGCAGATGTATTCGGCGATCCAGACCGGTGGGGCGCTGGGGATGACGACGCTTGACATGAGCTTGAAGGCGTTGGTCAGCCAGGGGCTGATCAGCCGGGAACATGCGCGGGAGAAGGCGAGGGTGCCTGGGGATATTTGAGGTCGCGTGGGCGATGAAAAACTAATGTGGGAGCGGGCTTGCTCGCGAATGCGGTGTATCAGTCAAGCATGTATCGACTGACACTCCGCATTCGCGAGCAAGCCCGCTCCCACACAAGCCCGCTCCCAAGTCGGCCGGGTATCAGCGCTGCACAATCCGCAGATTGTTCTGCTCTTTAGGCAGGACACGCTTGGCAATCACGTAGTTCTTGTCCCAGAACGGCTTCTTCAGCGTATCGATGCTCACGGACTTGCCACGACGCGGTGCGTGGATGAAACGGTCGTTGCCCAGGTAAATGGCAACGTGGTTGACCTGGCGGCTCTTCAGTTTGAAGAACAGCAGGTCACCCGGTTTCAAGTCCTTGCGCTCAACTTTCAGCCCGTGGCCGGCGGCCATGGCGTTTGAAGTGCGCGGCAAATCCACGGCTTTTACGTCGTTAAACGCATATTTCACCAAACCACTGCAGTCGAACCCTTTACTTGGGCTGCTGCCGCCCCAACGATAAGGGGTACCGAGCACGTTGACGGCGCGGCTGAGGACGTTGCTGCTTTGCTTGGTGTTGACGGCCATCAGCCCTGGTGCTGTTTTACCATGGGCCTTGCTCAGTTGAGTCGGGCGTTTCACGGTCAGCTTCACCGATTTGGCGGAGCTGGTGGTAGCGTGAACTTTAGGGGTGAAACCGTTAACGTTGGGAAGTCGTTGCTCACGATTGGTGGCGTGGGCGGCCAGTGGCATTAATAGGCAGATGGTTAGCCATGTCTTGAAAAATGGTCGCATTAGGCGTGGCTCTTTTTGGTTTGCGCGCAACTTTATAACAGTTTTTTGTGTCGTTCTAAGGCCGTTTGTCGACTGAACCCTGGGGTCAAATTCAGGAAAAACGCGACGAATTGCCGCTATTGTCCTACTCAGGTCAGGTGGCATAAGGCTTTGCGGGAAGGAAGATACCATTTGCCGTGCGTCGGGCGCCCGTAAAAAAGTCACAAAGAAAATGAAAAAATTTATCTATCGAGGCAAAAGAGGTACTCCATGAACACCTATCGACAGGATGTTTCGCAACAAGACACCCACAGCAAGGTGATCGGTTACCTGCTCTGGATTTTCGGTTTTACCGGTGCTCACCGCTTTTATTACGGCAAGCCGGTGACCGGGACGATCTGGTTTTTCACCTTCGGTTTGTTCGGGATTGGCTGGCTGATCGACTTGTTCCTGATTCCGGCAATGGACCGGGAAGCGGACCTGCGATTTACGGCCGGGCCGATTGAATACAACGTGGCCTGGATCCTGTTGGCGTTCCTGGGCGTGTTCGGGTTGCACCGCATGTATCAGGGCAAATGGATCAGCGGGATCATTTACTTGCTGACTGGGGGCTTGTTCCTGATCGGCGTGTTGTATGACTTCTGGACGTTGAATACGCAGATTTCGATCCGCAATGCCGAGCGCAACGGCGGTCGTTAAGCCTCACACAAATCCCATGTGGGCACGGCCAATGTGGGAGCCGGGCTTGCCCGCGATAGCATCGCCTCGGTGCATCAGATACACCGAGGTGCCCGCATCGCAGGCAAGCCAGCTCCCACACTGACTGTGCCCACTCTGGATCGGTTTTCAGGCCTGGTAGCTGATCCGCCCATCCACCAAGGTGTACCGCACGGTCGCCGGCAGGCTATGGCCGATGAACGGGCAGTTCTCACCCTTGGACAGCCAGTGCTCCCCGGCAATCGTGGAGCTGGCCGGATCAAACAGCACCAGGTCCGCCGCCGAACCCACTGCCAACTTGCCCGCCGGCAGGCGCAGGGCCTGGGCAGGGCCTGCACTGAGGCGCGCCAGCAGCGTCGGCAGGTCCAGCAAGCCATCCTCCACCAATGTCATTGCCAGCGGCAGCAACAGCTCGACGCTGCTGATACCCGGTTCCGTCGCGCCGAACGGCGCCAGCTTGGCGTCACGCTCGTGGGGTTGGTGATGGCTGGAAATCGCCGAAACCACCCCGGACTTCACCGCCGCCCGCAAACCGTCACGGTCAGCGCGAGTACGCAGGGGTGGCTGCACGTGATACAGGCTGGAGAAGTCGATCAGCGCCTCGTCCGTCAAAATCAGCTGATACAACGCCACATCCGCCGTCACCGGCAAACCGCGGGCTTGGGCCTGAGCGATCAGGGCCACGCCCCGAGCGCTGGTCAACTGGCTGAAGTGCGCACGCACGCCGCTTTGCTCCACCAGCAGCAGGTCCCGGGCCAGGGCCACGGTCTCGGCGGTTTCCGGGATGCCCGGCAGGCCGAGGAAGCTGGCGGTGGCGCCTTCGTGGGCCAGGCCGCCTTCGGCCAGGTCGCGGTCCTGGGAGTGGAAAATCACCGTCAGGTCGAAGGTCGCTGCATATTCCAGGGCGCGGCACAGGGTGCGGGTGCTGCGAAAGCTCTCCAGACCATTGCCAAAGGCTACACAGCCGGCATCGCGCAAGGCGATCAGCTCGGCCAGCTGTTCGCCGTCCAGGCCTTTGCTCAGGGCGCCGATGGGGAACACTTTGCAGTTACCGGCTTCGCGGGCGCGGTCGAGGATCAGCTCGGTCACGGCCGAGGTGTCCAGCACCGGCTTGGTGTGGGGCGGGCAGCACAGGCTGGTGACGCCACCGGCGGCGGCGGCACGGGTTTCGCTGGTGATGTTGCCCTTGCGGCTGTAACCCGGCTCGCGCAGGGCGACGTTCAGGTCCACCAGGCCGGGCGCGGCGATCAGGCCTTTGGCGTCGATGGTTTCACTGGCGCTGAAGCCTGCGGGCGCGGTGCCGATGGCAATGATCTTGCCGGCTTCCAGGTGCAGATCGGTGACTTGATCCATGCCGCTGGCCGGATCGATGACTCGGGCGCCGAGAATGCTGAGCTTCACTGGGCGTTCTCCTGCTCGAATTGACGTTGTGCGGTTTGCCCGCTCATGGCCATGGACAACACGGCCATGCGGACGGCGATGCCGTAGGTCACCTGGTTAAGAATCACCGACTGCGCGCCGTCGGCCACTGCCGACTCAATCTCCACCCCTCGGTTGATCGGCCCCGGGTGCATCACGATGGCATCCGGCTTGGCGCCGGCCAGGCGCGCGGTGGTCAGGCCGAACAGGCGATAGAACTCGCCTTCGCTCGGCAACAGGCCTCCCGCCATGCGCTCGCGCTGCAGGCGCAGCATGATCACCACGTCCACATCCTTGAGGCCTTCGGTCATGTCGGTGTAGACCTTCACGCCGTACTGCTCGATGCCGATCGGCAGCAGGGTTTTGGGGGCGATCACGCGGATGTCCGGGCAACCCAGGGCTTTCAGGGCCAGCATGTTCGAGCGCGCTACCCGCGAGTGCAGGATGTCGCCGACGATGGCCACCGAGAGGTTTTCAAAGCTGCCCTTGTGCCGGCGGATGGTCAGCATGTCGAGCATGCCTTGGGTCGGGTGGGCGTGACGGCCGTCGCCGCCGTTGATGATCGCCACGTTCGGGCACACGTGCTCGGCGATGAAGTGCGCAGCACCGGAGTCGCCGTGGCGCACCACGAACATGTCGGCGGCCATGGCTTCCAGGTTGCGCAGGGTGTCGAGCAGGGTTTCGCCCTTGCTCGCCGACGAGGTGGACACGTTCAGGGTGATCACGTCGGCCGACAGGCGCTGGGCCGCCAGCTCAAAGGTGGTGCGGGTGCGGGTCGAGTTCTCGAAGAACACGTTGCAGATGGTCTTGCCGCGTAACAGCGGGACTTTTTTCACCGCCCGACCGCCGACTTCGAGGAACGAGTCGGCCGTGTCGAGGATTTCGGTGAGCAGTTCGCGGGGCAAGCCGTCGAGGGACAGGAAGTGTTGCAGCTGGCCCTGAGCATTGAGCTGCAGCGGGCGCTTGGCATCTAGAGGCGTCATCGCGGGGACTCTTTACAAGGCGGTTTAAAGGGCAAGGTCTTGCAGTTCGAGTTCGAGCGGCGTGGGACCGGACAATTTTACCCGCTGGTGGGCTTCCAGGGACAGGGTGGCACCGACCACGTCCGGGCTGATCGGCAATTCACCGGCATCCAGGTCCAGCAGGCAGACCAGCGTCACGCTGGCCGGGCGGCCGTAGTCGAACAGCTCGTTCATGGCGGCGCGGATGGTGCGACCGCTCATCAGGACGTCATCGATCAGCACCAGGTGCTGGCCTTCGATCTCGAACGGCAAGGCCGAAGGACGCACTTGCGGGTGCAGGCCGTTCTGGCTGAAGTCGTCGCGGTAGAAGGACACGTCCAGGGTGCCGAGGGGCGAGTCGCTGCCCAGTTCTTCCAAGAGCGCCTGGGCCACCCACACGCCACCGGTACGAATGCCGATAAAACGCGGCTCGCTGATGGCGCGGTGTTCCAGGTGCGCCTTGAGGCGGATCGCCATCTGGCTGATCAGGTCGGCGGGATTGGGCAGGCTCATGGTGGCTCCTTCAAGGCCTTGCGCGGCGGGGGTTGCCTGCAAGGTCCGGGCTCAAACGTAAGAAGACGCGGCAAGCCGCGTCAGTCAGGATTCAAATAAAGCGGTGTTTTCATCCAGCCAGCCCTGCAACAGCAAGGCCGCGGCGATGGCATCCACCGGGTTGTCGCGGTAGCTGCCTTTCTGCCCGCCACGATCGCGGCGCTCGCCCTTGGCTTCGAACGTGGTCAGGCGTTCGTCGTGGGTATAGAAGGGCAGGTTGTAGCGGCCATTCAGGCGTCGGGCGAATTTTTCGGCTCGCAGGCACATCTCGCTCGGGGTGCCGTCCATGTTCAAGGGCAGGCCGACCACGACGGCATCGGGCTTCCACTCCTTGATCAGGGCTTCGACCTGGTTCCAGTCCGGCACGCCGTTCTGGGCTTTCAAGGTGCACAGCTCGCGGGCCTGGCCGGTAATGACCTGGCCGACGGCAACGCCGATCTGTTTGGTGCCGTAGTCAAAACCGAGGATCAGACGCAAGGCCATCAGGCGTGCCCCGCCTGGCTGGTCAGCAGGCTGAGGTTGATCCGCAGCTTGGCGGCCGCCGCTTCCAGGCGCAGTTCGCTGGGGGTGTTGAACAGGATGTCGGCATCAAACGGGCAGGTCAGCCAGGCATTGCTCGCCAGCTCGGCCTCCAGTTGCCCGGCTTCCCAACCGGCGTAGCCCAGGGTGATCACGCTTTGATCAGGCCCGATGCCATCGGCGATGGCGAACAACACATCCTGGGAAGTGGAAAGCGACAGCCCTTCAAGGTCCACGGTCGCCTGGAATTTCGGCCCGGTGGGGTGCAGCACAAAACCCCGGTCAGTCTGCACTGGCCCGCCGATGTAGATCGGTACGTGCTGGCAGCTGGCGGGTGGGTCGATGTCCGGGCGCAATTGCTCAAGGATATCGGCCAGGTTCAGGTCTTGCGGGCGGTTGACCACCAACCCCATCGCACCATTGGCGGTGTGCTCGACGATGTAGGTCAAGGTCTGCGCAAAGTTCGGGTCGGCCATATGGGGCATGGCGATCAGGAATTGGTGCTTGAGGTAGGTCGGGCTGACATTTTTCATGTCCGCTAGTGTGGCGTTGGAGGGGCGAACTGACAAGCTGAGGATGCGCAGGAAATCACCGTCAGCGTCAATTGCTCGACAGCCGATCACCTTTGGCAAAGCGCCAGGTGCGAATGATTTCCAGACGGTCGATGTCGTTCAAGTCCCCGGTAAACGGCGCAAAAGGCGCCGCCAGGCGCACGATGCGTTGCGCCGCCTGGTCCAGCAGCGGTTGGCCGGAGGACTCCAGCACCTGCACTTCGTACAAGGTGCCGTCGCGGTTGATCGACACCAGCAGTCGCAAATTGCCGTAGATCTGCTGGCGGCGGGCTTCGTCCGGGTAGTTCAGGTTGCCGATGCGCTCGACCTTCTTGCGCCACTCGTCCTTATACCAGGCGCCTTTGTCGCGCATGGTGGAGGCAGCATTCAGGCGGTAGATCCGCGGGCGCTTGGCGTACAGCTGTTGTTCGTGGGCCAGTTCGGCTTCCAGGCTGGAAATTTCACTGGAGAGTTGCGAGCTATCAAACGTCGGGGCCGGCGGGGCAGGCGTGGGTTCGGTCTTGGCCTTTTCCCGTTGAGTGGGCGCTTTTTGCGGTTTGGGCGCGACGGTAGTGACAGCGGCCTTGGGTGCAGCCTGTTTCACCTCCGACTTGGGCGCTGGCGGTGGCGTGACCTTATTGACCTTGTTGTCCTGGAACGGCGCCACTTCGGTGGTCTTGGGCACGGCCTTCTTGTCGAGGGTGCCGCTGCCTTGCTGGTTGTCCTGGGCGAGAAAATCAGCCTTCTCGGGCTTCTTTTCGCTTTTGAAGGTGGCGAGGGTGATTTCCAGGGTCTTGGTGATCTGCTTGGGTTCGGCAAAGGTGAAGCCCAGGCCGAGGATCAACGCCAGGTGAATCAACGCCGCGAGAAACAGGGTAAATCCGAGCCGATCAGCCGGGCGCACGCCGCTGTGGGAGAGTTCGGGGGGCAGATCGGGCGGGAGCGTCATGACAAGAAAACCAACATCGCGCGTTTCACAGGTGGCGCATGATAACGCAATGTTGGTTTGTGTCCGGCTGTTCTATGTCACTTGGCTTGTAGCTTGGAGGCAATGGCCGCCATCAGCATTTCGCCGATGTTCGTGCCAAATGCATTGTCGATCTCGCGAATACAGGTCGGACTGGTGACGTTGATTTCGGTGAGGTTCTCGCCAATTACGTCCAGTCCTACAAACAGTAGGCCCTTTTCGCGCAGGGTTGGGCCGACTTGGGCGGCAATCCAGCGATCCTTGTCCGTCAGCGGGCGGGCTTCACCCCGGCCGCCGGCTGCCAGGTTGCCACGGGTCTCGCCGGCCGCTGGAATGCGCGCCAGGCAATAAGGCACCGGCTCGCCATCGATCATCAGGATGCGCTTGTCGCCGTCCTTGATTGCCGGAATATAGGCCTGGCCCATGATCTGCTGGGTGCCCAGCGCGGTCAGGGTTTCCAGGATCACCGACAGGTTCGGGTCGCCCGCACGATGGCGGAAGATCGACGTGCCGCCCATGCCGTCCAGCGGCTTGAGGATCACATCACCGTGCTTGGCGGCGAATTCACGCAGCACATCGGCGCGGCGGCTGACCACGGTGGGCGGTGTGCACTGTGGGAACAAGGTGGCGAACAGCTTTTCATTGCAGTCGCGCAGGCTCTGGGGCTTGTTGACGATCAGCACGCCCGCGCGCTCGGCCTGCTCCAGCAGGTAGGTGGAGTAGACGAACTCCATGTCGAACGGCGGATCCTTGCGCATCAGGATCACGTCGAGGTCGCTCAGGGGGCTGTCGATTTCGTCTTGCAGTTCGAACCACTTCTCAGGGTTGGCAAACACCTGCAGCGGGCGCATCCGCGCCCGCGCTTCACCGTCGCCCTGGTAAAGGTCCGGCTGCTCCATATAGAACAGGCTCCAGCCGCGGGCTTGGGCGGCCAGCAGCATGGCCAGCGAGCTGTCCTTTTTATAGGAAATGCTGGCGATAGGGTCCATGACAATGCCGACGCGAACGCTCATGGGGGATTTCCTCTAGCAAATAAGGGCGCATAAAAGTGGCGTCAGAGTGGCGCTGCGGCTGTTGTGGGTCAAGGAAAAACCACCGCGCGGGTCGGCCGATAGATTGCGTTCTGAGACTGTGCTAAAAAGGCTGCCATGGCACATCAGCCCTTGAATTCCGAGGCTTTTGACGCTCGTCCTGTGCAACATCAGGCAGTACACACCGAAAACCTATTCGCTGTGGCGATGGTAGAGCAGATATGGAACAGCATTCCAACGCCTTGAAAGTGATGGTGATCGACGATTCGAAAACGATTCGCCGCACGGCCGAAACACTGTTGAAGAACGTAGGGTGTGACGTCATCACGGCCATCGACGGTTTCGATGCCCTGGCCAAGATTGTTGACCATCACCCGCACATTATCTTTGTCGACATCATGATGCCGCGCCTGGATGGCTATCAGACCTGCGCGTTGGTGAAGAACAACCCGGCGTTCAAGTCGATCCCGGTGATCATGTTGTCTTCCAAGGATGGTCTGTTCGACAAGGCCAAGGGGCGCATCGTCGGTTCTGATCAGTTTTTGACCAAACCTTTCAGCAAGGAAGAACTGCTGAGCGCGATCAAGGCCTATGTGCCGGGCTTCGCCGCAGTAGAACAAGCACACTGACGAGGGCCCCACGAGGGCTGGCGTCTACTAAAGAAGTGGGGATAACCATGGCACGTGTTCTGATCGTCGACGACTCGCCGACTGAAATGTACAAACTGACTGAAATGCTCGAAAAGCATGGTCACGAAGTCCTCAAGGCCCAGAACGGCGGCGACGGCGTCGCGCTGGCCCGCCAGGAAAAGCCTGACGCGGTATTGATGGATATCGTCATGCCGGGCCTCAATGGCTTCCAGGCCACCCGGCAGCTGACCAAAGACCCTGAAACCGGGCACATCCCGGTGATCATCATCACCACCAAGGATCAGGAAACCGACAAGATCTGGGGCGAGCGCCAGGGCGCCAAGGATTACCTGACCAAGCCGGTGGACGAAGAAACCCTGATCGCCACCCTGAACAAGGTGCTGGCCGGCTGACGGCACGTTCCCATGACCGAGTCGCAAACCGCCTTCGAGCTGCTGCTGGACATCGACCGCCGCTGCCGCTTGCTGGCCGCCGACCTGCCGTCCCAGGAAACCCGGCTGCACAGCTGGAGCGGGATCGGGTTTCGCCTGGGTGAGCACTGGTACGTGGCGCCCATGGGTGAGGTCGCAGAAGTGCTGCACGAACCGCGCTGCACCTTGATGCCGGGGGTCAAGCTGTGGGTCAAGGGCGTGGCCAACCTGCGTGGGCGCTTGCTGCCGGTGATGGACCTGGGCGGGTTCCTCGGCCTTGACCTGTCGGTGGCGCGCAAACAGCGGCGGGTGCTGGTGGTGGAATATCAGGACGTGTTTGTCGGCCTGTTGGTGGACGAGGTGGTGGGCATGCAGCATTTCGCACAAGACGCATTGTCGACGAGCACCGCAGGCGACGCGCCGTTTATCCATGGCCAGTTCGACGGCGACCAGCTGTGGCAGGTCTTCAGCCCCTTCGCCCTGGCCCAGGCTCCAGGCTTCATGGATGTTGCCGCATGAGTACCGTTACCCCCGCCAAACCCCAGGAAGCGTCCCGCAGCCGCTCGCAGATCATCGTGCTGTTTATCGCGCTGATCGTGTTCATCATGCTGCTGTTCGCCAACTTCGCGTACCTCAATACCCAGTCCACCTACGACAAACAGTACATCGGTCACGCCGGTGAGCTGCGGGTGCTGTCCCAGCGCATCGCCAAGAACGCCACCGAGGCCGCCGCCGGCAAGGCTGCTGCGTTCAAGCTGCTGGGGGATGCACGCAACGATTTTGCCCAGCGCTGGGGTTACCTGAAAAAAGGTGACCCCGCCACCGGCCTGCCCGCTGCACCCACCGCCGTGCGTGCAGAAATGCGCGCTGTGCAGACCGACTGGGAAGCGCTGCTGAAAAACGCCGATGCGATTCTGGCCAGCGAGCAAACGGTGCTGTCACTGCATCAAGTGGCCGCGACCCTGGCGGAAACCGTTCCGCAATTGCAGATGGAGTCGGAAAAGGTCGTCGATATCCTCCTGCAGCGCGGTGCTCCGGCCAGCCAGGTGGCGTTGGCCCAGCGCCAATCGTTGCTGGCCGAACGCATCCTCGGCGCAGTGAACACCGTGCTGGCGGGCGACGAAACCGCCGTGCAGGCCGCCGATGCCTTTGGCCGCGATGCCAACCGTTTTGGCGTGGTGCTCAGCGGCATGCTCAACGGCAATCCCGGGCTGCGTATTACCCAGGTTGAAGATCACGACGCCCGCGCCCGGCTGGCGGAGATTTCCGAGCTATTCGAATTCGTCTCCGGCTCCGTGGATGAAATCCTCGAGACTTCGCCGCAGCTGTTCCAGGTGCGCGCCTCGGCGAGCAATATTTTCAACCTGTCGCAAACCCTGCTGGACGAAGCCTCGCACCTCGCCACCGGTTTTGAAAACCTGGCGGACGGGCGCACTTTCGACACCATCGGCGGCTACGTGCTGGGCTTGCTGGCGCTGGCCTCGATCATCCTGATCGGCCTGGTGATGGTCCGCGAGACCAACCGCCAGTTGCGGGAGACCGCCGAGAAGAACGAGCGCAACCAGAACGCGATCATGCGCCTGCTGGACGAGATTGAAGACCTGGCCGACGGCGACCTGACCGTCACCGCCTCGGTCACCGAAGACTTCACCGGCACCATCGCCGACTCCATCAACTATTCCGTGGACCAACTGCGCGACCTGGTGGCCACGATCAACCTTACCGCCGGCCAAGTGGCTGGCGCGGTGCAGGACACCCAGGCCACCGCGATGCACCTGGCCCAAGCGTCGGAGCATCAGGCGCAGCAGATTGCCGAAGCCTCCACGGCGATCAACCAGATGGCCCAGTCCATCGACCAGGTGTCGGCCAACGCCGCCGAATCTTCGGCAGTGGCCGAGCGTTCGGTAGAGATTGCCAACAAAGGCAATGAGGTGGTGCACAACACCATCCACGGCATGGACAACATTCGCGAACAGATTCAGGACACCGCCAAGCGCATCAAGCGCCTGGGGGAATCGTCCCAGGAGATTGGCGACATCGTCAGCCTGATCGATGACATCGCCGAGCAGACCAACATCCTTGCCCTCAACGCCGCGATCCAGGCGAGCATGGCCGGTGACGCCGGGCGTGGTTTTGCGGTGGTGGCCGATGAAGTACAGCGCCTGGCCGAGCGTTCTTCAGCGGCGACACGGCAGATCGAAACCCTGGTGCGGGCGATCCAGACGGACACCAACGAAGCGGTGATTTCCATGGAGCAGACCACCACCGAAGTGGTGCGCGGTGCGCGGCTGGCCCAGGACGCCGGCGTGGCGCTGGAAGAGATCGAAGGCGTGTCGAAAACCCTGGCGGCGTTGATCCAGAGTATCTCCAACGCGGCGCAGCAGCAGACGTCGTCGGCAGGGCAGATTTCCCTGACGATGAACGTGATTCAACAGATCACCACTCAGACTTCATCGGGCTCCACGGCCACTGCCGAGAGCATCGGCAACCTGGCAAAAATGGCCAGTCAGTTGCGGCGGTCGGTGTCGGGGTTCACCTTGCCGGCGGCACGGCAGGTGGATGAGTGAAATGCTATCTGTCAGGCACCACCGAATCCCTGTGGGAGCTGGCTTGCCTGCGATAGCGGTGTGTCAGTGCCGAAGATGCAAACTGATGCACCGCCATCGCAGGCAAGCCAGCTCCCACATTCGATCTCCATGGTCCTTGGAGTCGTCATTCACAAAGCGACAAATGAATTCAGACGGGAGCGGTTATGGTTGATCGGCACGACTACGTGGCCCTCGAATGGGTCAAGGGCGAAATTGCCGAAACCCTGAAACAGGCCCGTTCGGCGCTGGACGCCTATGTTGAAGAAGGCAGCAGCGAGGCCATCGGCCAATGCTTGGAATGCATCCATCAGGTCCATGGCAGTTTGCTGATGGTCGAGTTTTACGGCGCAGCCCTGTTCGCCGAAGAAATGGAGCAACTGGCCCTCGCCCTGCAAGGCGCGCGCGTCAGCCAGCGCGACGAAGGCATTCGCCTGTTGCAACAGGGCCTCGGCCAACTGCCGCTGTACCTCGACCGCGTGCACAGCGCCCGGCGCGACCTGCCCCTGGTGGTGCTGCCGCTGCTCAACGACCTGCGCAGCGTGCGCGGCGAAAGCCTGCTCTCGGAAACCAGCCTGTTCGCCCCGCAACTGCTGGTGATCCCGTCGCTGCCCGAGGAAGCGCTGGCCCAGCGCACGCCGGAGGATTTCCCCGAGCTGCTGCGTCAGTGGCGGCAGATGCTGCAACAGGCGTTGGTCGGCTTGCTGCGCGAAGACCACGGCCCCAGCAACCTGGAAGACATGGCGCGGGTGTTCGCCCGTCTCGAAGCCCTGTGCCATGGTGCGCCGCTGTTACCGTTGTGGCAGGTGACCTCGGCGCTGGTGGAAGGCATGCTCATTGGCGTGGTTGCCAATAGCCCGGCGTTACGCAGTTTGCTCAAAGCCTGCGACAAGGAACTCAAGCGTCTGCTGATCCAGGGTATCAACGGCATCAACACCCCGGCCCCGGATGAGTTGCTCAAGAGCCTGTTGTTCTACGTTGCCAAAGTCACCCGACCGACTCCACGGATGCAAAGTTTGAAAGAACGTTATGGCCTCGATGAAGCCCTGCCCGACAGCGCCGTGGTGGATGCCGAACGCGCCCGCCTGGCCGGCCCGGACCGCGACGCGATGGGCTCGGTACTCGGCGCGTTGTGCGAGGAGTTGGTGCGGGTCAAGGAACGCCTGGACCTGTTCGTACGCAGCGACCGCCAGCACGCCTCGGACCTTGAGGCCTTGCTGGCGCCCTTGCGGCAGATCGCCGATACCCTGGCGGTATTGGGTTTCGGCCAGCCGCGCAAAGTGATCATCGACCAATTGGCGGTGGTGCTCGGCCTGGCCCAAGGGCAGCGTGAGCCCAACGATGCGGTGTTGATGGACGTCGCCGGCGCCTTGCTCTACGTCGAGGCGACGTTGGCCGGGATGGTCGGCACGGTTGAGCCGGAACGCCGGGAAGAAAGCCGCCTGCCCACCACCGACCTGACGCAGATCCATCACCTGGTGATCCGCGAATCCTGCCAGTGCCTGACCCAGGCGAAAGAGCTGGTGATCGACTGCATCGAGGCCCACTGGGATCGTCAGCGCCTGGAGTCACTGCCCGAGTTGCTGACCCAGGTGCGCGGTGCGCTGGCGATGATTCCGCTGCCCCGTGCGGCGAGCCTGATGCGCGGCTGCAACGATTACGTCAACGAGCAATTGATGGTCAGTGAGGCCGCGCCTTCCGAGGCGCAGCTTGAGCATTTTGCCGATGTGCTCACCAGCCTCGAGTACTACCTGGAGCGCATGCTGCAGGACCACGACGCCCCGGGGGAACGGGTGCTGGAAGTCGCCGCCGAAGGCCTCGCTGCACTGGGCTATTTGCCGGCCGAGAAGCCGTGGCGCCAGGCCCTGCTTGAGCAGGGTGAGACGCCCACGGAGCAAACCCCGTTCCTCGCCGATGCGTTGGCCAGCCCCACTTCACGCCTCAACCCGCCAGCACTCCAGCGTCCCGGCAGCCTGTTGCCACCGCCCGCCGGTGAAGAAGCCATCGATGATGAACTGCGGGAAGTCTTCCTCGAAGAAACCGCCGAAGTCCTCGACGTGCTGCACCGCTACGTACCCGCCGGCACTGCGAGCCTGGCAGACAAGGCCACCCTGAGCGAAATGCGCCGCGCCTTCCACACCCTGAAAGGCAGTGGTCGCATGGTGCGCGCCCTAGTGTTGGCGGAGCTGGCCTGGGCGGTGGAAAACCTGCTCAACCGCGTGCTGGAACGCAGCGTTGCGTCGGGCCCTGATGTGCAAGCGGTGCTGGATGATGTGCTGGAATTGCTGCCGGAGCTGATCACCGATTTTGCCGACGATGCCCAGCGCCAGCGCGAAGACGTAGACGAACTGGCGGCACGCGCCCATGCCTTGGCCAGCGGTGTCGGACCCTCGGCCACCGACCCGGCCGCCCTGGACCCGCAGTTGCTGGAAATCTTCCGCAACGAAGCCCAGAGCCACCTCGACAGCCTCAACCATTTCCTGCAACAGGCCACCGAGCACCTGCCGCTGCAAGTCAGCGATGAACTGCAACGGGCACTGCACACCCTCAAGGGCAGCGCCTACATGGCCGGCGTGTTGCCCATCGCCGAACTGGCGCGACCGCTGGATCACCTGACCCGCGAATACAAGGCCCATCGCCTGCCGCTGGACCTGGATGAAATTGAATTGCTGCTGGAGGCCGAGGCGCTGTTCCAGCGCGGCGTGCGCCAGCTGGACAGCGATCCCCATGCGCCCATCACCGGTGCGGCAGGGTTGATCGAACGCACACAGAACTTGCTGAACAGCCAGCTTGAAGCCTTGCTGAATGCGCCCAACACCGGCCTGCGGATCAAGCGCGACCCGCAGTTGATTGCCAACTTCCTGGCCCAGGGCATGGATATCCTGCTGGACGCCGAAAGCCTGCTGCGCCGCTGGCAACAACATCCCGGCGAGCGGCAGGAACTGAGTGCACTGCTGGACGAGCTGACCACCCTCGGCGAAGGCGCGCACCTGGCCGACCTGCACCCGATGGATGAGTTGTGCGAAGCCTTGCTCGACCTCTACGGCGCGGTGGAAGAAAGCAGCCTGGCGGTCAGCGAGCGCTTCTTCCACGAGGCTGAACAGGCCCACGAAGCGCTGATCAACATGCTCGACCAACTGGCTGCCGGCCAGGAAATCAGCGCGGCTCCGGCACGGGTTCGAGCCCTGCGCGAGCTGTTGGATGAAGGCCTCGACCCGTCGGCCACCGGCTTGATCAAAACCGATGGCAGCCGTGCGCTGAGCATCTCCGAACTGGGTGCCGCCACGGCGAAGCTGGACCAAGGTTTTGCGGTAGACGATGAGATCGTCGAGGTCTTCCTTGAAGAGGCGGTAGACATTCTCGACAGCGCCGGCCAGTCCCTGAAACGCTGGCTGCTGGACCCGGATAACGCAGCACCGCTGTCGTCGTTGCAACGGGATTTGCACACCCTCAAGGGTGGTGCACGCATGGCTGAAATCGGTGCGGTGGGCGACCTGGCCCTTGAGTTGGAAAACCTTTACGAAGGCTTGGTGGACCGTCGCTACAGCTATTCCAGCGAGTTGGCGAACGTGTTGATGGCCAGTCATGAGCGACTGGCGCTGCTGCTTGAGCAGTTGCAACATCAGCAACCGTTGAGCGACTCCTCCGACCTGATCAGCCATTTGCGTGAGTTGCGCCACGGCATCGGACAAGCGGCGCCCGCCGCAGCCGTCGAAGTCGAGACGGCGGGCAGTGATCCCGAGCTGCTGGATATCTTTCTCGAAGAAGCCGCTGACATCCTCGACAGTTCTGGCGCCGCGCTGTTGCGCTGGCAGGCCGAGCCGAAAAATCGCCAGGAAGTCGAGACACTGCTGCGGGACCTGCACACCCTCAAGGGTGGCGCGCGTATGGTCGAGATCGGCCCGATTGGCGACCTGGCCCATGAGCTGGAGTTTCTCTACGAAGGCTTGTCGGCCGGTTTGCTGGCGCCCTCGGCGGAACTCTTCGCGTTGCTGCAAGGCTGCCACGACCGCCTGGCGCAGATGATCGATGCAGTGGCGGCGGGTATGCCGGTGGGCTCGGTGGATCTGCTGATCGAGCGGATCAAAAGCCTGGTGCATCCGGCTGAAGTGACGGCCGCACCGGTGGCGTTGGCGGCTACCAAAACCGACGCGGTGCCGGCCAGCGATCCGGCTGCCGATATGGTGAAGATCTCTGCCGACTTGCTGGATGACCTGGTCAACCTGGCCGGTGAAACCTCAATCTTCCGTGGGCGTATCGAGCAGCAGGTCAACGATGCGCGCATTGCCCTCAACGAAGTGGAAACCACCATCGAGCGCATGCGCGACCAATTGCGCCGGCTCGACACCGAAACCCAGGGCCGCATTCTCAGCCGCCAACAAGCTGAGGCCGAACGCCTGGGCTATGAAGAATTCGACCCGCTGGAAATGGACCGCCATTCCCAACTGCAACAACTGTCCCGGGCCCTGTTCGAGTCCGCCTCCGACCTGCTCGACCTCAAGGAAACCCTCGAGCGTCGCAACCAGGACGCCCACAACCTTTTGCAGCAACAGGCGCGCATCAACACCGAGCTGCAGGAAGGCCTGATGCGCACGCGCATGGTGCCCTTCGAGCGCATGCTGCCGCGGCTTAAGCGCATCGTGCGGCAAGTGGCCGGAGAGCTGGGCAAGGATGTGGAATTCATCGTCGGCAATGCTGAAGGCGAGATGGACCGCAACGTGCTGGAGCGCATGGTTGCGCCGTTGGAGCATATGCTGCGCAACGCCGTCGACCATGGCCTGGAATCCCGCGATGCGCGGTTGCTGGCGGGCAAGCCCGAGAAAGGCCGGATCACCCTGGACCTGACCCACGAAGGCGGCGACATCGTTTTCGACATGCGCGACGACGGCGCCGGCGTGCCGCTTGAAGCCGTGCGGCGCAAGGCGATCAAGCGTGGCTTGCTCGACCCCAACCTGGAAATCAGCGACCGCGACGTGTTGCAGTTCATCCTGCAACCGGGGTTTTCCACTGCCGAAAAAATCACCCAGATTTCCGGGCGTGGCGTGGGCATGGACGTGGTGCATGAGGAAGTGCGCCAGCTGGGCGGCTCGATGGTCATCGACTCGACGCCGGGAGAGGGCGTGCACTTTCGCATTCGCCTGCCGTTCACCGTGTCGGTCAACCAGGCGTTGATGGTGCAGTGCGCGGACGATCAATACGCGATCCCGCTGAACACCATCGAAGGCCTGGTGCGGGTCATGCCCCATGAGCTGGAAGGGCACTATCAACTGAATCCGCCGCGTTACGAATACGCCGGTCAGCGCTACGAGCTGTTCTACCTTGGCGACCTGCTGCACACCGTCGGCCGTCCGAATCTGCTGGGTCAGTACCAGCCGCTGCCGGTGTTGCTGGTGCAGTGCAACGAACGGCGCGTGGCGGTGCAGGTGGACGCCATGGCCGGGACCCGGGAGATCGTGGTCAAGGGCCTGGGGCCGCAATTTGCCGGGGTGAAGGGCCTGTCGGGCGCAACCATCCTTGGCGATGGCCGCGTGGTGCTGATCATCGACCTGCTGGCGCATATCCGCGCACGGCCCCCGGCGTTGCCAGCCCAGGCAGCCGATGCACCGTTGATCCTCAACGACCCCCTGAAAAAGCGCCCGTTGCTGGTGCTGGTGGTGGACGACTCGGTCACCGTACGCAAAGTCACCAGCCGCCTGCTGGAGCGCAACGGCATGAACGTGCTCACCGCCAAGGACGGCATCGATGCCATGGCCGTGCTGGAAGAACACACGCCGGACCTGATGCTGCTCGACATTGAAATGCCGCGCATGGACGGCTTCGAAGTGGCGATCCAGGTGCGCGACGACCCACGGCTGATGCGCATGCCCATCATCATGATCACTTCCCGCACCGGGCAAAAGCATCGCGACCGGGCCATGGCGATTGGCGTCAACGACTACCTCGGCAAGCCTTATCAAGAGTCGGTGTTGCTGGAAAGCATCGCTTATTGGAGCAAGTCCCGTGCTTGATCACCGCGCTACGCAACTCACCGGCTTGCTGCTGCCATTGGCGGATCGCTACCTGTTGCTGCCCAACGTCGCCGTGGCCGAGCTGATCGACTTCCAGCGCGGCGAACCGGCCAGCGACGCGCCGCCGTGGTATTTGCGGCAGGTTACCTGGCGGGATCGGCAGTTGCCGTTGATCAGCTTTGAGGCCGCGTGTGGTGAGTCGGGCGTGGTCGGGGAGCGGGCACGGATTGTGGTGCTGAATACCTTGGGCGGACGGCCGACGTTGAAGTTTATTGCGTTGGTGATCCAGGGGATTCCGCGTTCGTACAAGCTCGATAGCCAGCTGAGTTATGTGGACGTGCCGTTGTGCCCGCTGGAACTGGCGGCGGTGCAGGTGGGGGAGCATGTGGCCCGGGTGCCGGACTTGATGGGGTTGGAGGCGTTGTTGGTGGAGGCGGGGTTGGCCTGAGTGTAACCGTCAGTCAATCCGTGCAAACCGTTCGATTTTCGGTTGATCTCGATGCTCTGCCTGCCACAGGTCATAGGCACTTTGCATCGAAAGCCACAACCGAGCTTTGCTGATACCTGCCCGTTCAAGCCTTACCGCAAGATCCGGGCTGATTGGCGCGTGTCCGTGGAGGATTCTAGAGAATGTTTCTCTGGCGAAGCCAAGGCGCCGTGCCATTTCAGTAATGGTGATGCCCAAGGCCGGGATCACGTCCTCAAGCAGGATTTCGCCAGGGTGGGGAGGATTATGCATACCCATTCGGTTGTGTCCTGCGGCTATCTGATTTAGCCATGAAGGCTAAAGAGACGGGTTCCGAGCAACAACCCGAAAAGTTTGTAGGAGCAATCGGCGTGCGCTTTACAGTCGGATTTTTCCTGCAACCTCTCGCGCTGTGCATGAACTTGTTGTGCCCTGTGATCGCGCCTAGTCTTCGTCCGTCATCGCAAAAAACGGTGACACGGACGTGCAAGTCCGACGAAACTGTTTAGGCGTACAAACGCCCAGCCATTCAACGGGCGTTTTTTGTGCTCGCTGCTTTATGGCGGCTGCGCGCAGGAGGTCTTCGGACCTGCTGGGTGTCCTAAACAGGCCCGGTCTTGCACACCTGCGCACGGTCGCCACCCTCATTCGCGTGCAAGCGAACGGTGGCGCTCCTTACTCATCTGTTTAGGAGTTTCATCATGTTCAAACCTACCCCCAATCCGCCGCATAACACCGAAATCGAACACCGCAAACTCCAGGCCGCCGCCGAGCGTGCCATGGATCATTACTTTCCGACTCCTGCGTCATCGTCACTCTTTGCCGTCTCTCCCTCTCAATCCACCGAAGCCCTGCTGGCCAACGCTTCTGAAACCTTTGCCTCACTCAACGCGTTGACCTCCAACCTGGCCTTCGAATTGGAAGGCTCCCAGCGCGGCGTGCTGCTGGCCATTCAGCAGATGAGTGAGCTGGGGCAGTTACTGGTTGATCAGGCGTTGGAGCAGGTGAGCCCAGCGGCGATGTGACGAAGTGGGATCGGTCCCAAAAAGGGACTGATCGTTCCCCTTTTGGGACTTCTGCGCACGTTCTCCCGAACAGCGCTGAGCAAATGTGGGAGCGGGCTTGCTCGCGAATACGGTGTGTCAGTACCAGATTTATCAACTGACCCACCGCATTCGCGAGCAAGCCCGCTCCCACATTTGAACTGCGCTTAGCCGGAGCCTCAGCGTTTGCTGGCAAACCATTACTCCAATCGTAACGGTTCACCGCGCAGCTTGATTGATGCCCCCCCAATACCCTCCTAAGGTACAGCCCACGACAGCAAATCCCGTGGAGCGACCATGACAACAACAACTTCCCCCGACTCGCGCTGGACGCGGCGGCGCGATGAGAAGCAGCGCCGCCTCGCACTGGTGCGATCCTTCGCCGATGGCGCCGTGCTCCCCAGCGAGCGCATTGTCGAAGCCCTGGAAGCCCTGATCCTCCCCGGCGACCGTGTGGTGCTGGAAGGCAACAACCAGAAGCAGGCCGATTTCCTCTCCCGCTCCCTGGCCAAGACCGACCCCGCCAAGCTCCACGACCTGCACATGATCATGCCCAGTGTCGGCCGCTCCGAGCACCTGGATCTGTTTGAAAAGGGCATCGCCCGCAAGCTGGATTTCTCTTTCGCTGGCACTCAATCCCTGCGCATCAGCCAGTTGCTGGAAGACGGCCTGCTGGAAATCGGCGCGATCCACACTTACATCGAACTCTACGCGCGGTTGGTGGTGGACCTGATCCCCAACGTCGTGCTCTCCGCCGGTTTCATGGCCGACCGCGCCGGCAATATCTACACCGGCCCCAGCACCGAAGACACTCCCGCGCTGATTGAGCCGGCCGCCTTCAGCGATGGCATCGTGATCGTCCAGGTCAACCAGTTGGTGGATGACGTCACCGACCTGCCTCGCGTTGACATTCCCGCGAGCTGGGTCGATTTCGTGGTGGTCGCCGACAAGCCTTTCTACATCGAACCGCTGTTCACCCGCGACCCACGGCACATCAAGCCGGTGCATGTGTTGATGGCGATGATGGCGATCCGTGGCATCTACGAAAAACACAACGTTCAGTCGCTGAACCATGGCATCGGTTTCAACACCGCCGCAATCGAATTGATCCTGCCAACCTACGGCGAATCCCTGGGCCTGAAGGGTAAGATCTGCCGCAACTGGACCCTCAACCCGCACCCAACCCTGATCCCGGCTATCGAAAGCGGCTGGGTGGAAAGCGTGCATTGCTTCGGCACCGAACTGGGCATGGAAAACTACATCGCCGCCCGGCCGGATGTGTTCTTCACCGGCCGCGACGGCTCGCTGCGTTCCAACCGAATGTTCTGCCAACTGGCCGGCCAATACGCGGTGGACCTGTTTATCGGCGCCACCCTGCAGGTCGATGGCGACGGGCATTCCTCCACCGTCACCCGTGGCCGCCTCGCCGGTTTTGGCGGCGCACCGAACATGGGCCACGACCCGCGCGGTCGCCGCCATGGCACGCCCGCCTGGCTCGACATGCGCCACGACGATGCCCCGGAAGCCTTGCTCGAACGCGGCAAAAAACTCGTGGTGCAGATGGTCGAGACCTTCCAGGAAGGCGGCAAACCGACCTTCGTTGAAACCCTCGATGCAGTGGAAGTCGCACGAAAAAGCGGCATGCCCCTGGCGCCGATCATGATCTACGGCGATGACGTCACCCACCTGCTCACCGAAGAAGGCATCGCCTATCTGTACAAGGCCCGTTCCCTGGAAGAGCGCCAGGCGATGATCGCCGCCGTCGCCGGTGTAACCGCCATCGGCATGCGCCACAACCCCAAGGACACCGCGCGCATGCGCCGCGAAGGCCTGATCGCGCTGCCCGAAGACCTCGGCATCCGCCGCACCGACGCCACCCGCGAGTTGCTGGCCGCCAAGAGCGTGGCCGATCTGGTGGAGTGGTCCGGTGGCTTGTACAACCCGCCCGCCAAGTTCAGGAGCTGGTAAATGCACGCACTCAAACTGCACGATCTGACGCTGGCCGAACGCCTGGCTGATATGGCCGTTGACGCCTTGATTGATGAAGCCGACCTGTCGCCGAAACCTGCCCTGGTGGACCGTCGCGGCAATGGCGCCCATACCGATTTGCACCTCGGCTTGATGCACGCCTCGGCGCTGTCGCTGTGGCCGGCGTTCAAGGAAATGGCCGAGGCCGCTATCGAATTTGGCGAAGTGGGTTTGCCCTTGCGTGAAGCCCTCGGGCGGATCGGTCGCGAAGGCGAACAGGCGATGCTCGTCACCACCAGCGGCGTGAATACCCATCGGGGTGCGATCTGGGCCCTCGGCCTGTTAGTCGCTGCTGCCGCACTGCAACCCGAATCCTGCACTGCCAGCGCGGTGACGTTGCGCGCCGCCCGCCTGGCCTTGCTCAACGATCGCTACGCACCTCAACCGCTGAGCCACGGTGCCCAGGTCGCACAACGCTACGGCGCACGGGGGGCCCGTGAAGAAGCGCAACTGGGCTTCCCGTCAGTGCTACAGCGCGGCCTGCCACAGCTGAAAAAAAGCCGCCTGCAACAACACGGCGAACAGAACGCGCGCCTCGATGCCTTGCTGGCGATCATGACGGACCTGGCCGACACCTGCGTGCTCTACCGCGCCGGCCCTGAAGGCTTGCAGGCCATGCAACAAGGCGCCCAAGCGGTGCTGGACGCCGGTGGCAGTGCAAGCCTCGCCGGCCGCCGCCAACTGCACGAGCTGGACCAGCAACTGCTGGTGCTGAATGCCTCCCCCGGTGGCGCCGCCGACCTGTTGGCCGCCTGCCTGTTTATCGACCGCCTCGACGGAGCGCTGTGATGGAAACCTTATCCTTTGAATTCCCCGCCGGGCAGCCCGCCAAGGGCCGCGCGCTAGTGGGTTGCGTCGGCTCCGGCGATTTGGAAGTGCTGCTGGAACCGGGCACCGCCGGCACCCTGACGATTCAGGTGCAGACCTCGGTGAACGGTGCGCAGCTACGTTGGCAGCATCTGTTTGAACGGATCTTCCAGGAACAGACGCCTCCCGCATTGAACATCGATATCCACGACTTCGGCGCCACACCCGGCGTGGTGCGCTTGCGCCTGGAGCAGGGCTTCGAGGAGATCGGTCATGACTGACTTGCTCAACAAACACAGCTTCGTCGAACTCGGCGCCCGGCAGCGGGCCAAGGCCTTGCTTGATGCAGGCAGCTATCGCGAACTGATCGATCCGTTCCAGCGCGTCATGTCGCCATGGCTGAGTCGCCAGGGTGTGGTGCCTCAGGCAGATGACGGCGTGGTGATCGCCAAGGGCAGCATCGCCGGCTTGCCGGTGGTCATCGCCGCTATCGAAGGCAATTTTCAGGGCGGCAGTCTCGGTGAAGTCGGCGGCGCAAAGATGGCCGGTGCCCTGGAGCTGGCCGCTGAAGACAACCGCAACGGCATCCCGACGCGCGCCATCCTGCTGCTGGAAACCGGCGGCGTGCGCTTGCAGGAAGCCAACCTGGGCCTGGCCGCGATTGCCGATATCCACGCGGCGATTGTCGACCTGCGCCAGTACCAGCCGGTAATCGGCGTGGTGGCGGGCAGTGTGGGTTGCTTTGGCGGCATGTCCATCGCGGCAGGCCTGTGCAGTTATCTGCTGGTGACCCGTGAGGCGCGCCTTGGCCTGAACGGCCCGCAGGTGATCGAGCAGGAAGCCGGGCTTGAGGAATATGACTCCCGCGACCGGCCCTTCATCTGGAGCCTGACCGGCGGCGAGCAACGCTTTAACAGCGGCTTGGCCGATCGTTATATGGCCGACGACGTGGCGCAGATTCAGCAGCAAATCATTGAACTACTGCAACAGGGCTTGCCGGAAAAACAGCGCAGCCGTCAGGTTGATCACTATCTGGAGCGCCTGGCCGCACTGGATGCCGAACCGCAAATCGACCCGGCGACGGTTCGCGATCTGTATCAGGGAGAACGCTCATGAGAGGTTTGCAGTGGTTCAACGCATTGAGCGGCGATGCAACGCCGGTGAGCGGTTTGCCGAACTCGCTGAAAGTCGCCGACGGTGTGCTCGGTGATCAGCCAGTGCGCTTTATCGCGGTGGTCACCGATGCGCAAAACCGCTTTCCTCGCGCTCGCAACGGTGAGGTCGGTTTGCTGGAAGGCTGGGGCTTGGCCAAGGCGGTTGATGAAGCAATCGACACCGGCGACAAGCGTCCGCTGATTGCCATCGTCGATGTGCCGAGCCAGGCCTACGGTCGTCGCGAAGAGGCTCTGGGCATCCATCAAGCCCTCGCCGCCGCTGCCGACAGCTACGCTCGCGCTCGATTGGCCGGTCACCCGGTGATCGCGCTGCTGGTGGGCAAGGCGATGTCCGGCGCCTTCCTCGCCCATGGTTACCAGGCCAACCGCCTGATTGCCCTGCGCGATCCCGGCGTGATGGTGCATGCCATGGGCAAAGCCTCGGCGGCGCGGGTAACCCTGCGCAGTGTCGAAGAGCTGGAAGCCTTGGCCGCCAGCGTGCCGCCGATGGCCTATGACATCGACAGTTATGCCAGCCTCGGCCTGCTCTGGGAGACATTATCTGTCAGCCAGATTGAGCGGCCCACCACCGAAGATGTGGCGCGTGTCAGCGATTGCCTGGTGCAGGCGATCAAGGATGTGCAGGCAGGCGGCCGTGACCTGAGCAGCCGCCTGGGCGCCACCAATCGCGCGGCCTCCAGCCATGTGCGTCAACTGCTGCGGGAGCAATGGTGAACGCCCACGACTTGCTCTGGGGCATGACCCCGGTGCATGCCCCCGCTGATGCACCGGCCTGGGTGCTGGATGCATTGGCCGCTGGGCATCCGGTGGTGGTGCGGCGTGCCATCGCGCCGCCGGGCTATGTGCCGGTGGGTGTGCGTGGACGCTTGCGCGAGCAGCGCTTCGCCGCCGTGATGCCGATGGCCGCCGTGCGGCGACGCGTGGTGCCGGAAGACCTGCGGGACGTGATTTCGCCACGGGATTTACCGACGTTGCAGGCCCTCGCTCAATTGCGTCCGGTGTTGGCGAAGGAGGACTGGGGCGTCACCGGCAGTGCCGGTTTCGAACTGGCCAGCGGCATCGAAGCGCTGCACGCCAAGAGTGATCTGGATTTGATTTTGCGCACGCCCGAGCGACTTGATCGCGGCGATGCCGAAGACTTGCTGGCGATACTGGATACAGCGGTGTGCGCCGTGGACCTGCAACTGCAAACGCCGTTTGGCGCCGTCGCGTTGCGCGAGTGGGCCGGTGGTTCACGTCGCGTGCTGCTGAAAAATGCCAGCGGCGCGCAGTTGGTGGTCGACCCGTGGCAGGCCGTGGCATGAGTAGCCTCCTGGCATTCCCGGGGCAGGGCGCCCAGCGTCCCGGCATGCTCCAGCAACTGCCGCGCGCGGTGCTGGACGAAGCCAGTGCTGCCTTGAATGAAGACGTGCTGAAACTCGATTCTGCCGAAGCGCTGGCCTCGACCCGTGCCGTGCAGCTCTGCCTTTTGATTGCCGGTGTCGCCAGTGCGCGCTTGCTGGAACACACCCCCGATTACGTAGCCGGCCTGTCCATCGGCGCCTATCCGGCAGCTGTAATTGCCGGCTCCCTGGACTTTGCCGACGCGTTGAAACTCGTCAGCCTGCGCGGCGAATTGATGCAACACGCGTATCCCCACGGCTACGGCATGACCGCGCTTATCGGCCCGGACCTGTCCACCGTCGAAGCCTTGCTCGCCCAGGTCCACAGCACACAAACCCCGGTGTACCTGGCCAATATCAATGCCGATAACCAGACGGTTATCGCGGGCAGCGACGGGGCAATGAAAGCAGTCGCCAATCTGGTCCGCGGCAACGGCGTCGCCAAACGCTTGGCCGTCAGCGTGCCGTCCCATTGTGCGCTGCTGGAAAAACCTGCCGAAACACTGGCCCAAGCCTTCGCTGAAGTGACGCTGAAAACGCCGAGCATTACCTACTTGAGCAGCACCCGCGCCCGGCCGATCCACAACACCGAACACCTGCGCGACGACCTCGCCTTTAACATGTGCCGCATCGTCGATTGGCGCGGCACCGTGCAAAGCGCCTATGAGCGTGGCGTGCGCCTGCATCTCGAACTGCCGCCCGGCGCCGTGCTCACGGGCCTCGCGCGGCGGGTGTTCGAGCAAGGCACCGTCATCGCCTTCGAAGGTGCCCGCCTGGACACCTTGCAGGCCTTGCTGCGAGAGGAGGGCGCCCACCACCGATAAAGCTCCACCCAAGGCTTTCGAAGCACAAAAACAACAATTTCGATGAAGCACTTTGAGGACAACCATCATGATTATTTACGGTGTGGCGTTGCTGGCGATCTGCATGTTGGCAGGCGTGATTCTGGGAGACATGCTCGGCGTGTTGCTGGGCGTGAAATCCAACGTGGGCGGGGTGGGCATCGCAATGATCCTGCTGATCTGCGCGCGGCTGTGGATGCACAAGCACGGCGGCATGACCAAGGAATGCGAGATGGGTGTCGGCTTCTGGGGCGCCATGTACATCCCGGTGGTGGTGGCGATGGCGGCCCAGCAAAACGTCGTGACCGCGCTGCACGGCGGCCCGGTGGCGGTGCTGGCGGCGATTGGTTCGGTGGTGGTGTGCGGTTGCACGATTGCCTTGATCAGCCGTACGCACAAAGGCGAACCGCTGCCCGATGAAGAGCCGCTGATCGCGGCTGCACCTGTCGCGGGAGGTCGCTGATATGTGGGAACTCATCGAGAAAGGCCTGGCAAATAACGGCTTGGTCACCGCCTTTGCATTTGTCGGCGTGGTGATGTGGATTTCGGTGGTGCTGTCCAAGCGCCTGACCTTCGGACGCATCCACGGCTCTGCCATCGCGATTGTGATCGGGCTGGTGCTGGCCTGGGTGGGCGGCACCTTGACCGGTGGGCAGAAAGGCTTGGCGGATGTGGCGCTGTTTTCCGGGATCGGCTTGATGGGCGGGGCCATGCTGCGGGACTTTGCCATCGTGGCAACGGCGTTTGAAGTACAGGCCACCGAGGCGCGCAAGGCCGGTTTGATTGGTGCGATTGCCTTGCTGCTGGGCACGGTGTTGCCGTTTATTGTGGGCGCGAGTATCGCCTGGGCGTTTGGTTATCGCGATGCGATCAGCATGACCACCATTGGTGCGGGCGCGGTGACTTACATCGTCGGGCCGGTGACCGGGGCGGCGTTGGGTGCGAGCTCGGATGTGGTGGCGCTGTCCATTGCGACTGGGTTGATCAAGGCGATCCTGGTGATGGTGGGCACGCCCATGGCGGCACGCTGGATGGGCCTGGATAATCCGCGCTCGGCGATGGTGTTTGGCGGCCTGGCCGGTACTGTGAGCGGTGTGACGGCAGGCCTGGCAGCGACGGATCGTCGGTTGGTGCCGTATGGCGCGTTGACCGCCACCTTTCACACCGGGCTTGGGTGCTTGCTGGGGCCGTCGGTGCTCTACTTCATCGTGCGCGGGATTGTTGGCTAGATCCAAACGCTGGGTTGAATGGGCTGGCCTCATCGCGGGCAAGCCCGGCTCCCACATTTGACTGGGGTGTCTGGGAGTACTCGGTCAAATGTGGGAGCTGGCTTGCCTGCGATAGCGGTCTCAAGTCTGGCGGTTCGCATACATCCGGCACTCTGCCAACAGCGCGAGCAAGTTCGGGTCGCGCTCCTTGGCTTTCAGAAACACCACCCCAATGTGCTGCTGCAAACGGTAGCGCGGTTGCAGGGGAATCAGCTTGACCCGGTTCTCGTACACCGCCGCTATCCGCCCCGGCAGCAGCGCATAGCCCACACCCGAGCTGACCATGCTCAGCAGGGTAAAGATGTCGTTGACCTGCATCGCCACCTTCGGCTCGAAGCCTGCCTGCTTGAATACGCGGTTGCCGTCCTGGTGGGTGGCGAAGCCTTGGGTGAGGGTGATGAAGGTGGCGTCGCGCACATCCGCCAGGTCGATTTCCTGCTCGCGGTCGAGGGGTGAATCGGCCGGGGTGGCGAGGAAGATATCGTCGGAGAACAGGGCGATCTGCTCGCAGTCGGGATCGTTGGCGTGCTCGTCGAGGGAGATCAGGATCGCGTCGACTTCCATGTTTTTCAACTTGTAGAGCAAGTCGAAATTGGAGCCGAGGATCAGGTCGATGTTGAGTTCGCTGCGACGGATCTTCAGCCCCATGATCAACTGCGGCACGGTCTTCACCGTCAGCGAATACAGCGAGCCCAGCTTGAAACGCTCGGCGGAAAAGCCGGCGGCCTCGCGGGTCACCCGCACACTGTCCACCACATCCTGCACCAGCTTCTGCGCACGCTCTTCCAGCACATAGGCGCTTTCCAGCGGTGTGAGGTTGCGACCTTCGTGTTTGAACAGCGGGCAGCGCAGGGCGTTTTCCAGGGAGTGGATCGCCCGGTGCACGCTGACGTTGCTGGTCTGCAATTCAGCCGCCGCCCGCGCCAGGTTGCCGGTGCGCATGAACGCCAGGAAGATTTCCAGCTTTTTGAGGGTGAACTCTTCGTCGATCAGCATGGGCGTGACTCTTGTTCGAATGCCGTCGATTGTGCCCCTAAAACCAGTTCACTCCCAGCCATGCACTGCACAGGCCCAGCAGCACGCCGAGGATGATCAGCCAGATCGCGTTGAGCCTGGTGTAATACACCACGGCGGCGCTGGCCAGGGTCAGCACCAGGCTGGTGGCATTGTTTTCCAGGCTGTTCATCAGGATGTAGCTGGCGGCCAGGATCAGCCCGATGGAGATCGGCAGCAGGCTGCCTTTGACCCGCTGCACCCACGGCGTCTCGGTGTGTTTTTCCAGCCAGCCGGCGCCGAAGTAGGTGAGCACCGAGCAGGGCACCAGCTTGGCGGTCAGCGCCACCAGCGCGCCCGGCAACCCGGCGGCTTGCTGGCCGATAAATACCAGGAACATGCCGTTGGGCCCGGGCAAGGCCTGGGAAAGGGCGAAGAAGGCGACGAATTGCGCGTCGGTGATCCAGTTCATGTCGGTGACGGTGTAGCGGTGGATATCGCTCAGGGCCACGGTGTTGCCGCCAATCGCCATCAGCGACCACAGCGCGCATTGGATCATCAGGTGAAACAACACGCTCTGCATCAGCCGGCCACCTTATGCGAACCGATGAAACTCAAGGCCAAGGAGCTTGGGATGCAGATCAACAAGACCATCCACAACGGCAACACCAGCACCGCCATCAACACGAAGGTCAGGACGAACGCGCTGTAATTCGCCAGGGTCCGCGGCATGGCCTTGAGCAGGCGCAAGGTGGTACCGAGCATCAGGCCGGTGGCGATCGGCATCACCGCGCCGAAGATCTGCTGCACCACGTCATGGCTCCACCATTTGGCATAGGCGAAGCCGGCCAGCACGGTGATCAGCGAGGGGAACAGATACAAGCCGACCACGGTCACAACCGCACCCGGCAAGCCGTGAAGGCGCCGACCGTAGATGATGCCGACGTTGGCGATATTCGGCCCGGGGAAGAATTGGCCGGTGGTCAGCAGCTCGTTGAAGCCTTGTTCGCTGACCCACTGCCTGCGGTCGACCATCATCTGCCGCGCCCAAGGCATCACGCCGCCGAAGCCAAACAGGCCGACCATGGCGAAGTTGTAAAACAACTGCCACAGACTCGGGTGGGGCTGGGCAGGTTCAAGGTCGGGCATGGGCGTTACCGATGAGGGGTTTTTATGTGGGAGCTGGCTTGCCTGCGATAGCGGTGGGTCAGACATGTATCTGCTGCTGATACACCGCTATCGCAGGCAAGCCAGCTCCCACAGGATGAAGCGAATCATCCATCGGCTCGTGTATTTGGGCAAATGAAGAAAGGTTGTTACCTGATATTGGATGGGTGACGTCAGAATGGTCTGGGTGATAACCGTTATTCGAGGTGAGTGACACATGTATCACGGGGAACGATTCAACGCCTGGAGCCACTTGCTCGGGGCGGTGGCGGCTTTTGTGGGTGCGGTATGGATGTTGGTGGTGGCCAGTATGGACGGCAACCCCTGGAAGATTGTCAGCGTAGCGATCTACGGTTTCACATTGCTGGTGTTGTACAGCGCGTCCACCGTTTACCACAGCGTGCGCGGGCGCAAGAAAGCGATCATGCAGAAGGTCGATCACTTTTCGATCTACCTGCTGATCGCCGGCAGCTACACGCCGTTTTGCCTGGTGACGCTGCGCGGGCCGTGGGGCTGGACGCTGTTCGGGATTGTGTGGGGGCTGGCGGTGATCGGCATCCTGCAGGAGATCAAGCCACGCTCCGAGGCGCGGATCCTGTCGATCGTGATCTACGCCGTGATGGGCTGGATCGTGCTGGTGGCGGTCAAGCCGCTGATTGCCGCGCTGGGCCCCACGGGGTTTGCGTGGCTGGCGTCGGGTGGGGTGTTGTACACCGTGGGCATTATTTTCTTTGCCCTGGAGGACCGCTTGCGGCACTCCCACGGGATCTGGCATTTGTTCGTGATCGGCGGCAGCCTGCTGCATTTCGTGGCGATCATGGGGTACGTGTTATAGCCGGTCCAATTGCTCTTGGGCCCGGCTGCCGAAGATCTCCAGCAGGCTCGCCAGCATATGTGGCGGCGGTTCGTCGGCGCGGGTCAGGGCGTACAAGGTGATTGGCAGCGGCGGCGCCAACGGGCGAATGCAGGTGGTGGCCGGTGACGCGCCGAGGGCGGTGAACGGGTCGATGACGGCCAGCCCGGCGCCGGACTCGACCATGGCCCTGGCCAGGGAATAGGTCTGCACTGCAATGCTGACCCGTGGCGGTGGATCGACCGCTTCCAGGTAGCTGTCCAGCTTCGCCGACAACGGGTCGGCGCTGGACAGGCCAATCAACGGTGCTCCCGCGAGGGCCATCAGCGGCAGGGGTTTGCCCAACTCGTTTTCTTTCCAGTAAGCCTTCGGCGCCAGCGCCACCAGCACGCCGTGGGCCAGGGCCTGGGCGGTCAGGCCCGGGTGATCGGGCGGTTGCAGGGTCAGTGCCACGTCGACCTCACGCATCAACAGGTTTTGCACCAGCTCGCGGCTGTGGGCGCTGGACAGCTCGCAGGCGATGTCCGGGTAGCGTTGGGTCCATTCGCGGATGGCCGGCGGCAGCAACGACAAGGCCAGCGCGGGTGTGGCGCCGATACGCAGGCTCTGGCCCGGCTCGCGGCGCAGGTTCTGCGCCAGGCGCCGCACGCCTTGCAGGCTTTCGGTCACCTTGTCGACTTCCCGCTCCAGCGCCAATGCTTCCGGCGTCGGCTGCAACTTGCCACGTATGCGCAGGAACAGCGGGAACCCCAGCTGCAACTCGGCATGCTGCAACACCTTGCTCACCGCCGGCTGCGAGACATGCAGCAGTTGAGCCGCGGCGCTGATGGAGCCGGTCTGGCGAATGGCCTGGAAGATTTCGATATGACGCAAGCGCATGGGCAGTCCATAACCTTTGTTTATGGGTGACCCATCTTTATTCATTGTCCCGCCGCTGTCACCTGCCTCTAACCTTCAAGCCTGACATCGCACGGTTAAGGGACGCACATGGCTCAGCAGGTTTGCATCATCGGTGGTGGGGTTATCGGCCTGGCGAGTGCCTACGCCCTGGTGCGTGCCGGTATGCAGGTGACTGTGGTCGAGGCTCGGGAAACCCTGGGCAGCGAGACCAGTTTCGCTAACGGCGGGCAGCTGTCCTACCGCTATGTCGCACCGCTGGCCGACAAGGGCGTGCCGTTGCAAGCCATCGGCTGGATGCTGCGCGGTGACTCGCCGCTGAAGCTGCGCCCGCGCATGGACCCGGCGCAGTGGCGCTGGATGGCGTCGTTCCTGGGTGCCTGCCGTGGCTCGGTGAACCAGCGCAATGCGGGCCATCTACTGCGCCTGGCGTCCCTGAGCCAGGACACCCTGCAACGCTGGCGTGAAGAGGACCAGTTGGGGGATTTCCACTGGCGGCGCAATGGCAAGCTGGTGACCTTTCGCAGCCTCGACAGCTATGAGCGCGCGCTGAATAAAGTGACCGACCCGTTGCAGCAACAAGTGCTCTCGGCGGCGGACTGCGCACGGCTGGAACCGACCCTGGACGGTGCCAGTTTTGCCGGCGGTATCTATACGCCCAATGAAGAAGTCGGTGACTGCCATGGGTTCTGCCAACAGTTGGCGGCGCGGCTTGAAGCGTCGGGGCGTTGCACGTTCCTGCTGGGGCGTAAGGTGACGGGGATTCTCCACAGTGCGGGCACCGTGCAGGCGATCGAGATGGGCAGTGAGCGGCTGCCCGTGCAGCACCTGGTGCTCGCCGCCGGGCACCGCAGCCCCGTGCTGGCCTTGCCCGGCATGTCGCTGCCGCTCTATCCCCTCAAGGGCTACAGCCTGAGCGTGCCGATTGGCGCGCAGCATCAGGCGCCGAACATCAGCATCACCGACTACGACCGCAAGATCGTCTACGCGCGCATCGGTGAGCAACTGCGGGTCGCGGCGATGGTGGACATCGTCGGCTTCGACACCCGCCTTGAACCCAAGCGCCTGGCGCTGATTAAACGTCAGGCACTTGAGACGTTCCCGCTGGCCGGAGATTACTCGCAGGCGGTCGAATGGGCCGGCATGCGCCCGGCGACGCCTACGGGTGTGCCGCTGATTGGCGCCAGCGCTTATAGCAACCTGTGGCTTAACCTCGGCCACGGCGCCCTTGGGTTTACCCTGGCTTGCGGCAGCGGCCAGGTGCTGGCCGAGTTGATTGGCCGGCACACCACTTCCATTGATATGCAGGGCTTCGCGCCCCGTGCCGCTTGAGGATGTTTAGATGACCATCACCCGAATCAACAGCAACAGTCGCCTGTCTGGCGCCGTGGTGTTTCAGGACCTGGTGTTTTTGTCCGGCCAGGTGCCGGGGGAAGGCCGCGATGTGAAGACCCAGACCGAAGAGGTGTTGGCCAAGATAGATGCGCTGCTGGCCGAGGCCGGCAGCGACAAGGATCATCTGCTGAATGCGACCATCTACCTGAACAATATTCAGGAGGGTTTTGCGCCGATGAATGAAGTCTGGTCCGCCTGGTTGTCGCCGGGGCAGGCACCGACGCGTACCACGTTGCAGGCACAGTTGGCGCGACCGGACGTGCTGGTCGAGATCAGTGTCATTGCGGTGCGCCGTACCTGAACCTTTAAACACCAACGGAGAATAACAATGCAAAAAATCACGTTGATCGGTTGCACCCTGGGGCTTTTATTGGGTGCTCAGGCCCACGCCAACGAGGCACCCCTGGAAGGCACGCTGAGCAAGATCGCCAACGCCAAGAGCATCACCCTCGGCTACCGCGATGCCTCGGTGCCGTTTTCCTATGTGGGTGACCACAGCGGCAAGCCGATGGGCTATTCGGTGGAGCTGGCGAACAAGATCGTCGAGCGCATCCAGCAGAAAACCGGCGTGCCGAAGCTCAACGTGAAGTACAACCTGGTGACTTCCCAGACCCGCATAGCCCTGGTGCAAAACGGCACCGTGGACCTGGAATGCGGTTCCACCGGTGTGACGGCCGAGCGGCAGAAGCAGGTGGCGTTTTCCTACGGGTTTATCTACGTGAAGGGCCAGTTGCTGACCGCCAACGACAGCGGCATCAAAAGCTTCGCCGACCTGCAAGGCAAGAACGTGGTAACCACCGCCGGTACCACCAACGAGCGGTTTCTCAAGAGCTACAACGTTGATCACAAACTGAACATGTCGGTGATCAGCGCCAAGGACCATGGCGAAGCCTTCCAGATGCTGCAATCGGGCCGGGCGGCGGCGTTCTACATGGACGACGCATTGCTCTACGGCGAGCGCGCCAAGGCCAAGGACCCGCACAAGTGGGTGGTGGTGGGGGAAGAGCAGTCGCGGGAAATCTACAGCTGCATGGTGCGCAAGGACGACCCGCAGTTTCTCGCGGTGGTCAACGAGACCCTGGCCGGGCTGTACAGCTCGGGGGAGATCAACGGGATTTACCAGCGCTGGTTTGAGCAGCCGATTCCGCCCAAGGGCCTGAACCTGGAATTCCCGATGACCAGTGAGTTGAAGGCGATTATTGCGACGCCTGTGAGTGACCCGGTGGAGTAGTGGAGTGGAAACCCGATCAAAATGTGGGAGCAGGCAAGCCAGCTCCCACATTTGATTGGGTTTGCAAGGCAGGGTTTAGAAGTCGCCCCAGAGTTGTTGGGCTACGGCCAGCGCCACGACCGGCGCGGTTTCGGTACGCAGTACCCGTGGGCCCAGGCGTGCAGAATGAAAACCCGCACCTTGTGCCGTCTCGACTTCCCCATCGGTCAATCCACCCTCCGGCCCGATCAGGAAGGCCAGGCTCCCAGGCTTGGCGTGGCTCACCAGCGGCTCGGCTACCGGGTGCAGCACCAGTTTCAAATCCGCCTCTGCCTGTTTCAGCCAATCCGCCAACAGCTGCGGTGGGTGAATCACCGGCACCCGCGAGCGACCGCATTGCTCGCACGCGCTGATCGCCACCTGGCGCCAGTGCTGCAGGCGTTTGTCGGCGCGTTCGTCCTTGAGGCGCACTTCGCAGCGGTCGCTGAAGATCGGGGTGATTTCATTCACCCCAAGCTCGGTGGCTTTCTGGATCGCCCAGTCCATCCGTTCGCCACGGGACAGGCCTTGGCCGAGGTGAATCTGCAAGGGCGATTCGACCTGCCCGGCGAAGGTTTCGGTGACCTGCACCACCACGCGTTTTTTACCGACTTCCAGCAAGCTGGCGCGAAACTCCTGGCCGGAGCCGTCGAACAGTTGCACGGCGTCGCCTTCGTTCATACGCAAGACGCGGCTGATGTAATGCGCCTGGGCCTCCGGCAGCTCGTGGTCGCCAAGGCTCAGGGGGGCGTCGACAAAAAAGCGGGACAGTCTCATTTCTGTTCTCGGAAGAAATACAAAACCTGTGGGAGCCGAGCTTGCTCGCGATCGCGGCAGCCCGTGCACCCGATTAATCAAGTGAACTCAATCAGCCCGGATCACGAAACCCCGGGTGGAAATCCTTGGGCACCGCCACGCTGACCTTGCTGTTGGTGGCGATATCAATCCCTTCGCTGGCCACTTCAGCCAGGAAGTCGATCTGCTCCGGGGTGATCACATACGGTGGCAGGAAATACACCACGCTGCCCAACGGCCGCAGCAACGCGCCACGTTCCAGGGCATGCTCGAATACCTTCAGGCCACGGCGTTCCTGCCACGGGTAGGCGGTCTTGGTGGCCTTGTCCTGCACCATCTCGATGGCCAGCACCATGCCGGTCTGGCGCACTTCCGAGACGTGGGGATGATCCACCAGGTGCGCGGTGGCGGTTGCCATGCGCTGGGCAAGGGCCTTGTTGTTTTCGATGACGTTGTCTTCTTCGAAGATATCCAGGGTTGCCAGGGCCGCCGCACAGGCCAGCGGGTTGCCGGTGTAGCTGTGGGAATGCAGGAAGGCGCGCAGGGTCGGGTAGTCGTCGTAGAAGGCGTCGTACACATCGTCGGTGGTGACCACCGCCGCCAATGGCAGGTAGCCGCCAGTCAGGGCCTTGGACAGGCACAGGAAGTCCGGGCGGATGCCGGCCTGTTCACAGGCGAACATCGTGCCGGTGCGGCCAAAGCCCACGGCGATTTCGTCGTGGATCAGGTGCACGCCATAGCGGTCGCAGGCTTCACGCAGCAGCTTGAGGTACACCGGGTGGTACATGCGCATGCCGCCGGCGCCCTGGATCAGCGGTTCGACGATCACGGCGGCCACGGTGTCGTGGTGTTCGGCGAGGGTCTGTTCCATGGCCAGGAACATGTTCCGGGAATGCTCTTCCCAGCTCATGCCGTCGGGGCGCAGGTAGCAGTCCGGGCTCGGCACCTTGATGGTGTCCAGCAGCAAGGCCTTGTAGGTTTCGGTGAACAGCGGCACATCGCCTACCGACATCGCGGCGATGGTTTCGCCGTGATAGCTGTTGGTCAGGGTGACAAAGCGCTTCTTGTTCGGCAGGCCACGGTTGAGCCAATAGTGAAAGCTCATCTTCAGCGCGACTTCGATGCACGACGAACCGTTGTCGGCGTAGAAGCAGCGGGTCAGGCCTTCGGGGGTCATCTTCACCAGGCGCTCGGACAGTTCGATCACCGGCTGGTGGCTGAAACCGGCGAGGATCACGTGCTCCAGCTGGTCCACCTGGTCCTTGATGCGCTGGTTGATGCGCGGGTTGGCGTGGCCAAACACGTTGACCCACCAGGAGCTGACGGCGTCGAGGTAGCGTTTGCCTTCGAAGTCTTCCAGCCAGATGCCTTCACCGCGCTTGATCGGGATCAACGGCAGTTGCTGGTGGTCTTTCATCTGGGTGCAGGGATGCCACAGCACTGCAAGGTCGCGTTGCATCCACTGATTATTCAAACCCATGTTCATTCTCCTCGAAGCGGCTCGCGACGTGCGCGGGCGAAACAATCGCGCAAGCCTATGCAATGCAGACGTGTGTCACAACCCATTGCGAGTTTGAAGCGTAAATTGGTGGTAAACGCAGGACAGTCCGTCACGTTTCTTCTGGATAGTCCTTAATCTCTTGTTAACTTACTCTGCATACGCTCTTGATCGTATTTCTCGATATTTCAAAGCGAAATTTTCCGCTTTAATTCGATAGGTAAATCGATAGTCTTGCCACAGCTCTTACGGAATTTGGGACATGCAACTACGTAATTCACCGGCCCGCTATGGCTGGGTCAGCATCGTTTTGCACTGGGGCGTGGCCCTGGTGGTGTTCGGTCTGTTCGCATTGGGCCTGTGGATGGTCGGTCTCGACTACTACAGCACCTGGCGCAAAGACGCCCCGGACCTGCACAAAAGCATTGGCATCACGCTGTTCGCCATCATGCTCGTGCGGATCGTCTGGCGCCTGGTCAGCCCGCCGCCACCACCGCTTGCCAGCTATAGCCGCATGACGCGTCTGGGGGCTGCGTTTGGCCACGCATTCCTGTATCTCGGGCTGTTTGCCGTGATGATTGCCGGTTACCTGATTTCCACCGCAGACGGTGTCGGGATCCCGGTGTTTGGCCTGTTTGAGATTCCTGCACTGGTTTCCGGGCTACCGGACCAGGCAGACACTGCAGGCGTGGTGCATTTGTACCTGGCCTGGGTATTGGTGGTGTTCGCCGGCCTGCATGGCGTGGCCGCGCTGAAACACCATTTCATTGATCGTGATGTGACCCTGGTTCGTATGCTGGGGCGCAAAGCCTGATGTTCAACCTCGACTCACAAGGAATAGAAAGCATGTTGAAAAAGACTCTCGCCGCTCTGGCCATCGGTTCCGCCCTGCTGACTGCCGGTCAGGCGATGGCAGCTGACTACGTTGTCGACAAGGAAGGCCAGCACGCCTTCGTTGACTTCAAGATCAGCCACTTGGGCTACAGCTTCATCACCGGTACCTTCAAGGACCTGGACGGCAAATTCAGCTTCGATGCTGCCAAGCCTGAAGACAGCAAGATTGAGTTCAACGTCCGCACCGCCAGCGTGTTCACCAACCACGCCGAACGTGACAAGCACATCGCCAGCAAAGACTTCCTGGACGTTGGCAAGTTTGCCGACGCCAAGTTCGTCTCCACCAGCGTCAAGACCACTGGTAAGAACGCTGCTGGCCAAGTCACTGCTGACGTGACCGGCGACCTGACCTTTCACGGCGTGACCAAGCCGATCGTCGTCAAGGCGACCTTCCTGGGTGAAGGCAAGGATCCATGGGGCGGCTACCGTGCCGGCTTTGAAGGTACTACCTCCTTCAATCGCCAGGACTTCGGCAAGCAGATGGACCTGGGCCCAGCGTCCAACACGGTTGAGCTGTATGTGACCTTTGAAGGTGTGAAAGCGAAGTAAATTTTCGCCGGCCACACAAAAATGCCCCGGATCTCGCGATCCGGGGCATTTTTTATGGCGCTTTGAAAACTCAGCGGTTGCGGGTCAGCAGCGCCGGTTTTTCACCACGTGGACGGCCCGGCAGTTGATCCAACTGCTCAGGTGTCAGCGTGCGATCGCTTTTCGACTCTTTGTGGATGATCTTCGGTGCCGGGCCGCCGCGCGGGTTTTGCACCGCTGGCTCAGACAGGCGAGGTTGATCATCACGGGCCGGGCGACGGTTGCGGGACTCTTCGCGACGGGCCTGGCCGTCACGGGGTGCACCGTTGCGTGGGCCGCTGCGCTTGGCCGGCGGGGTGCCGGTGGTGGCACCGTTGCTGCTGCGCGGACCGTTCTGGCGATCTTGTGGCTGGCCGCCTGTGCGTGGTGCAGAACCTGCGCCTGCGCCCTGGGCGGGAGCGCCCGGACGACGACCGCGACCTTGGGCCGGCTTGGCCTGGGGCACGTAGTCAACGCGGTTACCGAAGTTGTCTACGTCGTCGTCCAGGAACTCGTCCGGAGCACGGTCGGCAGCAGCACGTGGCGGTTGGCTCGGCTGGCGCTGTTCGCGGGCCGGGGTGCCTTCACGGGGCTTTTGCTCACGGGCCGGGCGTTCGCCACGGCCATTGGTCGCAGCCTTGTCCTTGCCGCCCTTGTCCTTGCCCTTGTCTTTACGACCGCCACCACCGCCGCCGCCGTTCGGGCCATCGCCTTTCGGACCGCGTGGGTTGTTGCGCGGGTTACGCACGTCCGGACGCTCGCGCACTTCAGGCTTCTCAGCCTCAACGGCGCTGGAGTCGAAGCCCATCAGGTCGCCATCGGCGATTTTCTGCTTGGTCATGCGCTCGATGCTTTTCAGCAGCTTTTCTTCGTCCGGTGCGACCAGGGAAATGGCCTCGCCCGAACGACCGGCCCGGCCGGTACGGCCGATACGGTGCACGTAGTCTTCGTCGACGTTTGGCAGCTCGAAGTTGACCACGTGGGGCAGTTGGTCGATGTCCAGGCCGCGAGCGGCGATGTCGGTGGCGACCAGGATGCGCACTTCACCGGCCTTGAAGTCGGCCAGGGCTTTGGTGCGGGCGTTCTGGCTCTTGTTGCCGTGGATCGCGACGGCGGTGAGGCCGTGCTTGTCCAGGTACTCGGCCAGGCGGTTGGCGCCGTGCTTGGTGCGGGTGAAGACCAACACCTGTTCCCACGCGCCGGCGGTGATCAGGTGGGCCAGCAGCGAACGCTTGTGAGCGGCCGGCAGGCGGAATACGCGCTGCTCGATACGCTCGACCGTGGTGTTCGGCGGTGTGACTTCAATACGCTCCGGGTTGTGCAACAACTTGCCCGCCAAAGCGGTGATGTCGTTGGAGAACGTGGCCGAGAACAGCAGGTTCTGGCGTTTGGCCGGCAGGCGTGCGAGGACCTTTTTCACGTCATGGACAAAGCCCATGTCGAGCATGCGGTCGGCTTCGTCCAGCACGAGGATTTCCACGTGGGACAAATCGACGCTGCCTTGGCCGCACAGGTCAAGCAAACGACCCGGGCAGGCAACCAGTACGTCGACACCACGGGACATGGCCTGAACCTGTGGGTTCATGCCGACGCCGCCGAAGATGCAGGCGCTGACGAACTTCAAGTCGCGGGCATACAGCTTGAAGCTGTCATGCACTTGGGCGGCGAGTTCGCGGGTAGGGGTCAGGACCAATACGCGCGGTTGGCGCGGGCCGTGACGCTGGGATTTGTCCGGGTGACCGTTGGGGAACAACCGCTCCAGGATCGGAAGGGCGAAGCCGCCGGTTTTACCAGTACCTGTCTGAGCCGCAACCATCAGGTCGCGGCCTTGCAACACGGCGGGAATGGCCCGCTGTTGCACCGGAGTAGGCTCGGTATAGCCCGCTGCCTCGATGGCGCGGACTAAAGCCTCGGAGAGACCGAGGGAAGCAAAGGACATGAGTAATCCTGTTTTAGTTAGGGCTTGGCCCAGAGGGATAGTCTTGCCTGGCGTGAATGGCGTTTAGATGAACGCAATCCCGTCCGGTCCTGCTGGGGCTGGCAGGCACTCAGACGGCTCGCGCGGGCTTGTAAAGCTGCGCTGTAGCGGGGTCGGGTGCCTTTTGCAAGACCGAAGCGTCCGGGCGTAAGCCTGGCGGAAAGGCCGGAGTATAACAGAGCAATCACTTCGCGCTGCTTTCCTGCTGCTCAACGGTGCTTGCAGGCAGGGCTGATGCGCTGGTTTGGAGGCTCGCACCGGCATATTTGGCGCTCAAGGCCGCGTAGGCCGGCTCTTGCTTGAAGCGTTTGAGTTCGGCGGCAAAGCGTTGCACCAGCAAGTCCATGCCGGCACCCCGGCGCACGGCCAAGAACTGTGGCTGGCTGCTGACCACCTGGGGCGCCTGGGTGATCTGGTGCTCAAGTCCGAGGGCCTTGAGCACATGCTGGCCGACCCGGCGGTCCGTGATGACCAGATCGATCCGGCCAAGGGCCAGCTTGCCGAAGTTGGCCTCGTGGCTGGCGGCCGGTTCCTGCTTGAACAGGGTGGACTCGCTGAATTCGGCGCCATAGAGGTAACCCGGCGATGTGCCGATGGTCAGGCCGCGCAGGTCGTCGAAGGTCTGGAACGGATATGGGCGCTTGTTGGCATAGAACAGCACGAACTCCACCTCGGACAGCGGCTCGCTGGGGTACAGCAGCACCGCATCGCGTTCGTGGCTGTGGAAAATATCCAGCGCGCCATCGGCCTGGCCTTGGTCGAGCATCGCCAGGCAGCGCTTCCAGGGCAAGAATTGCCAATCCACGTCGATGCCCAGGCGCTGGAACACAATCACCGTGGTCTCGTAGTCGAGCCCGCGCATGGTGCCGTGGTCGTCATACACGTAAGGCGCCCAGGGCTCGGTGACAATACGCAATTTCTCGCCATGGGCGCCGAGGCTCAGGCAAGCGAAAAGAACAGCAGTCAACAACCGGAAAGTGACAGGCATGCCCTGAGATTACGACTGTGGCGGGCTAAAGAGAAGCTCTGGCACAGCGATCTGCGGGCACCTGCAGGTTTTACTTGCCCGGAGATTTGATCAAGTGTTCGTAGATCGCCTCGCGCCGCTCACCGAGAATCAGCCGCACCACGGGATTGGCAAACCAGTGCTCCAGCAGGTGGGCATCCACGGGTCGACCCTGGCGCTCTTCCTGATTTTGTCGGGCCTTGTCCCACCAAACCGGGCCACACGCCTGGTCGAATTCGTTCTCATGTTCATAGCAACCGTAGAGAATTTCCCGGATGAACTGCTGCTGGTGCTTGGGCAATGCCAGGGTGATCAGCTTGTACATCAGTCGTTGCAGGCGCGGCGGGCGGGGCAGGTGAGCGGAGACCTGGCGGGTATCGTCCAAGGCCGTGGCGCTGGTGGGGTTAGCCCCGTGCTTGGTGATCCACGCCTTGACCTTGGCGCGGAACAGCTGCTTGCGGCTCCAGTAGTGGTGGATCAGGTCTGGGCATTCGCGCACATTGAGGGTGCGATAGGCGGCGATCGACAGGCAGAACTCTTCCAGGGTGTAGGCGCCCTGGGCATGGGGAAACAGTTCGTCCATCAACTCGATCGAACGGTCGAGGATGTGCGCGTCCTGCTGCGTCAGGCCCATGACCCCGGAGTTGAGGGTCATCATGTCGTCGTCGGCCACGCCCATGTCCAGCAGGCGCTGGTACAAGGCGCTGTACAGAATGCTTTCGTGGTTGTCGCCGTACTTGGTGTAGAAGGCGTTGCACAGCAGGGTGCCGGGCTGCACGCGTTCAAACAGCGCCAGGGGCGAATGGTGGAAAAACGTGTCGGTGTCGATCAGCAGCGCCACTTCCGATTCTTGCAACACTTGCCGCAGCACCACGTGCTTGGTGCGGAAGTGGTAGCCATGGGGCTCGCTCCAGCGTTTGCGCGTGGCTTCGTCCAGCGGGCGTACCCGTACCGGCAGCAGGCGATAGGGCTCGGGGTTGTCGCTGAAGACCTGGATGTCGATGCCCGCATCCGGCGTATCTCGCAGGAAAGCCAGGGCGCTGGCGATGCTGAATACCGCTTCCTGATGGTAAGTCTCTGCGCCGAATACCAGGTAGACCAGTTGCGGGCGGGACGTCGGGGCGGTTGTATTCATGGACTGCAGGATTCCGTGGGCGTTTAGAACGGCAAAGGCCCTCATTATGAGGGCCTTTGCATTTCGGAACAGACCTTAGCGTGGCAGCTTCAGGTTGTTCCAGACAGCGAGGCTAGGCTCAGCCTGGTTCAGGGTATAGAAGTGCAACCCTGGCGCGCCACCTTGCAACAATTGTTCACACATCTCGCTGATGACCTGCTCACCGAACGCCTGGATGCTCTTGACGTCGTCGCCGTAGGCTTCCAGTTGTTTGCGAATCCAGCGTGGGATTTCAGCGCCGCAGGCGTCAGAGAAGCGCGCCAGTTTGCTGTAGTTGGTGATCGGCATGATACCCGGCACGATCGGGATATTTACACCCATCGCCTGTACACGTTCAACGAAGTAGAAGTAGCTTTCTGCGTTGAAGAAGTACTGGGTGATCGCGCTGTTGGCGCCGGCGTTGGCCTTGCGCACGAAGTTCTGCAGATCGTCTTCGAAATTGCGCGCCTGAGGGTGCATCTCCGGGTAAGCGGCCACTTCGATATGGAAGTGATCGCCGGTTTCTTCACGGATGAAGCTCACCAGGTCATTGGCGTAGCGCAGCTCGCCGCTGGCCATGCCCATGCCGGACGGCAGGTCACCGCGCAGGGCGACGATGCGCTTGATGCCGGCTTGCTTGTATTGGGTCAGCAGGCTGCGCAGGTCGGCCTTGCTGTCACCCACGCAGGACAAGTGCGGAGCAGCAGGGACTTTGACTTCGCTTTCCAGCTGCAGCACGGTGTTGATCGTGCGATCGCGGGTGGAGCCACCGGCACCGTAGGTGCAGGAGAAGAAATCGGGGTTGAAGCTGGCCAACTGCTTGGCAGTCGCCATCAGTTTTTCATGCCCAGCATCGGTCTTGGTCGGGAAGAACTCGAAGCTGTAGCGACGGTCTTGGGACATGGTCATACCTATGGAAACTCATAAAGCCAGAAGGTGTACACCGTCAATGTGGAAGCGGGCTTGTGTGGGAGACGGGCTTGCCCGCGATGCAGGCACCTCGGTGCGTCAGTCACACCGAGGTGATGCTATCGCAGGCAAGCCAGCTCCCACTTAAGCCGGTGCCTACAGTAGGACTTAGTAGCGGTAAGCGTGCGGCTTGAACGGGCCTTCGACCGTCACGCCGATGTAGTCGGCCTGGGTCTTGGTCAGTTGGGTCACTACGCCGCCGAAGCCGCGGACCATTTCCAGGGCCACTTCTTCGTCGAGTTTCTTCGGCAGTACTTCCACGGTCAGGCGCTCGGCTTTCTGGGCGGGCGACAGGTCGGCGTATTTCTGGCCGAACAGGAAGATCTGGGCCAGTACCTGGTTGGCGAACGAGCCATCCATGATGCGGCTTGGGTGGCCAGTGGCGTTGCCCAGGTTGACCAGACGGCCTTCGGCCAGCAGGATCAGGTAGTCATCGTTCTGTGGGTCGAAATCACCCGCACCGGTACGGTGAACCTTGTGTACCTGTGGCTTCACTTCTTCCCATGCCCAGTTCTTGCGCATGAAAGCGGTGTCGATTTCGTTGTCGAAGTGACCGATGTTGCACACCACGGCGCGCTTTTTCAGGGCCTTGAGCATGTTTGCATCGCACACGTTCACGTTGCCGGTGGTGGTCACGATCAGGTCGATCTTGCCCAGCAGCGCTTTGTCGATGCTCGCTTCGGTGCCGTCGTTCTGGCCGTTGATGAACGGCGAAACCACTTCGAAACCGTCCATGCAGGCTTGCATGGCGCAGATCGGGTCAACTTCGGAGACTTTAACGATCATGCCTTCCTGACGCAGGGACTGGGACGAACCCTTGCCCACGTCACCGTAGCCAATCACCAGCGCTTGCTTGCCGGACAACAGGTGGTCGGTGCCGCGCTTGATCGCATCGTTCAGGCTATGACGGCAGCCGTACTTGTTGTCGTTCTTGCTCTTGGTCACCGAGTCGTTGACGTTGATGGCCGGGATTTTCAGCTCGCCCTTGGCCAGCATGTCCAGCAGGCGGTGGACGCCGGTGGTGGTCTCTTCGGTCACGCCGTGGACGCGGTCGAGGATCTGCGGGTACTTCTTGTGCAGCAACTCGGTCAGGTCGCCGCCGTCGTCGAGGATCATGTTGGCGTCCCATGGCTTGCCATCCTTGAGGATGGTTTGCTCCAGGCACCACTCGTACTCTTCTTCGGTCTCGCCTTTCCAGGCGAACACGGCGATACCGGCAGCAGCGATAGCGGCAGCGGCCTGGTCTTGAGTCGAGAAAATGTTGCAGGACGACCAGCGTACTTCGGCACCCAGGGCAACCAGGGTTTCGATCAGCACGGCAGTCTGAATGGTCATGTGGATGCAGCCGAGAATCTTCGCGCCCTTGAGCGGCTGCTCAGCGGCGTACTTGCGACGCAGGCCCATCAGGGCTGGCATTTCGGATTCGGCGATAAAAGTTTCGCGACGGCCCCAGGCAGCGAGGGACATGTCGGCGACTTTGTAGTCGGTAAAACCTGCAGGCGTGATTACAGCGCTCATGAAGAGCCTCCATTCGTAGTGTGCGAATGGGCGCCGTTGTGCGTTTAGTATCCAGCTGGCTAACCAGGCCGGACAACGCCCCATCCGAGCCTGACAGGTCGAGCCTGCTGCAGCGCCCCTCGGACAGGTGGCGGGAGAACGGTATCAATCGAAGATGACCGTTTTGAAGCGGAGGCGATTATAGCCGTCCGCGCCTGACTTCTAAAGCCTTTCTGTCGGCGGCATGAAGATCGCTCATGGGGTTGATAGGCAATGGCTCATAGAGCTTGGGCCCGGCCTCTGCCATGATGTTGCCCATCATTTCGCAACACGCTTTGGAGTGAACATGAACTTCCACACCCGCAAATGGGTAAAACCCGAAGACCTCAACCCCAACGGCACCCTGTTCGGTGGCAGCCTGCTGCGCTGGATCGACGAAGAAGCGGCCATCTACGCGATTGTCCAACTGGGCAACCAACGGGTGGTGACCAAGTACATCTCTGAAATCAACTTCGTCAGCGCCTCGCGCCAGGGCGACATCATCGAGCTGGGCATCACCGCCACCGAGTTCGGTCGTACCTCCATCACCCTGACCTGCGAAGTGCGTAACAAGATCACCCGCAAGAGCATCCTGACCGTGGAAAAAATGGTCTTCGTGAACCTGGGTGAAGACGGTTTGCCGGCGCCCCATGGCCGTACCGAGATCAAGTACGTGAAGGATCAGTTCCAGTCGGAAGGCCTCGGCGAATAATCCTGCGCAGGGCCAGTGAACGCTCTTGATCAACCATAGGTCGTACCTGAATATCGCCCCCCGTTCAGGTATCACCATGGCCACGCAAGAAGACGGCAAGACCCCCAATCTGTCGCAGGAAGAGCAGCACGACGTCGACAAGAACCAGCCGCCTCGCGCGGCGGTTCTGCATGAGATCATCCGTACTCAAGGCGATCAGGAACTGGAGCGCAACGTCGCCGCGTTGTGGTGGTCGGCGCTGGCCGCCGGCCTGACCATGGGCCTGTCGCTGATGGGCATGGGCTTGCTCAACTCGCGCCTGCCGGATGGCGAAGAGTTCAAGGTGATCGCCAGTTTTGGTTACTGCGCCGGCTTTCTTGCCGTGATCCTCGCCCGTCAGCAGTTATTCACCGAAAACACCCTGACCGCGGTGTTGCCGGTGATGAGCAAACCCACGCTGAAGAATTTCGCACGCCTGCTGCGCTTATGGGCCGTGGTGCTGGTGGGCAACCTGTGCGGCACCTTGCTGGTGGCGTACGTGATGCTGCACTTGCCGATCTTTGACGCCAAGACCGACCTGGCCTTCCTGGAAATCGGGCGCAAGGTCATGGAAAACGACGCCTACCAGATGTTCGCCAAGGGCATCGTGTCGGGCTGGATGATCGCCACCATGGTCTGGATGATCCCCTCCATGGAAAGCGCCAAAATCTGGATCATCATCCTGATCACCTACCTGATGGCACTGGGAGACTTCACCCACATCGTGGTGGGCTCGGCGGAAGTGTCGTACCTGGTATTTGCCGGCGAGCTGCCGTGGAAAGACTTCTGGCTGGTGTTCGCCGGGCCGACATTGGCGGGCAATATCATCGGCGGCAGCTTTATTTTTGCGCTGATCAGCCATGCGCAGATTCGCAGTGAAAGCAGCTTGCCGGGCAAGGCTGCTGCGGACCCGAGGCATCCGCAGCAGATCAAAAAGGATCAGTGAGTCTCCGGCACCGCAGCAGGCGCTGGCTCATCCTTGGTCACATGCTTGACCAGCTTGCCGATGCTCAAGCCCTGCAACAGGATGGACGACAGCACCACGATGTAGGTGATGCTCAGCAGCAAGTCGCGCTCCGGGCCCAGCGGCAGGGCCAGTGCCAGTGCCACGGAAACCCCGCCGCGCAGGCCGCCCCAGGTGAGGATGCGGATAGTGCCGCGGGGCACTGTGCGCCAGCGCCGCAGCAGCAGGATCGCCGGGGCCACCGTCAGCAGGCGTGACAACAGGATCGCCACCGCCAGCAAACTTGCCGCCAACACGTGCAGCCAGTTGAACGGCAACAGCAAAAGCTCCATGCCGATCAGCGCGAACAGCAGGGCGTTGAGCATGTCATCGAGCAGTTCCCAGAAACCGTCCAGGTAGCGGCGGGTCATGTCGTTCATTGCCAGCTTGCGGCCCAGGTTGCCGATGATCAGCCCGGCGACCACCATCGCAATCGGTGCCGAGACGTGCAGCTCGGTGGCCATCGCCGAACCGCCGATCACCAGGGCGAGGGTGAGCATTACTTCGATCTGGTACTGCTCGATGCTCTTGATCATCAGGTACACGATGTAGCCGATCAGCCCGCCGAACACCACGCCACCGATCGCCTCATGGGCAAACAGCATGGCCGTCGCGCCGACCGTAGGCGTTTCACCCAGTTGCGCGATGCCCAGCAACACGGTGAACACCACCACCGCCGTGCCGTCGTTGAACAGCGATTCGCCGACGATGGTGGTCTTCAGTGGTTTCGACGCGTTGGCGGTCCGCAGCACCCCGAGTACGGCAATCGGGTCGGTGGGAGAAATCAGCGCACCGAACAGCAGGCAGTACAGGAAGCTCACATGCCAGCCGAACAGGGCAAAGATGTAGAAGGCCAGGCTGCCGATCACCACGGTGGCAATCAATACGCCGAAGGTGGCGAGCAGGCCGATGGGCCAGCGGTAGCTGCGCAGGTCGCTCAGGTTTACGTGCAAGGCGCCGGCGAACAGCAGGAACGAGAGCATCCAGTTCATCAGCAAGTCGCCGAAGTCGATCTGGCCGATCAACTGCTGGATGCGCTCTTCAAGGCCGGGGTAGCCGATAAAGCTCAAGCCTTGCAGCAGCAGGGAAAACATCAGCGCCGTCACCATCACACCGATAGTTGGCGGCAGGCCGATGAAGCGGTAGTTCACGTAAGTGAGCAGGGTGGTCAGGCAAATAAACGCAGCGACAAGTTCAAGCATCCGGGGTCCTTGGATGGAGGAGTGAGTGGAGATCAACTGTGGGGCTGGAGAGCTCCCACACAGAACACATTTATCAGTTGGGTACGTTGACCGCAGTTGTACTGCGACGTTGCAGGTAGATGAAGAAAAGTGCCGCCAGCACCGTCAGGCAGCCGAGCAGTGCGCCGGTCCACGGTAAGTCCGACAGGTCGGCACCGCTGGCCACCACCATCCCGCCGATCCAGGCGCCGGCCGCGTTGCCCAGGTTGAAGGCGCTTTGGTTCAGGGTCGAGCCCAGGTTAGGAGCTTCGTGGGCCTGGTCGATGATCAGCAGTTGCAGGATCGGGCACAGGGCAAAGGCGAACACGCCCCACAGCAGCAAGGTAATCGCGGCCGGAATCACCGAGTGGCTGGTTTGGGTGAACACCGCGAGTATCAGCACCACCGCCAGGGCCATGCCTACCAGCGAAGGCAGCAGGCGGCTGTCGGCCAGGCGACCGCCAAGCATGCTGCCCGCCGTAAGGCCGACGCCGAACAACAGCAACATCAGGGTGATGCCGTGGGGGCTGACGCCAGTGATGTCCTGCAGGATCGGTGCGATATAGGTGAAGACGCTGAACAGACTGGTGGACGCCAGAGCACTCATGCCCAGGGCCAGCAGCACGTTGGGTTTGGTCAGCACCTTGAACTCGCTGGCGAGGTTGGCTTTGTCCATCACGATGTGCTTGGGCAACCACAGCCATTGGGCCACGGCGGCAATCACGCCGATCACCGACACCGCCCAGAACGTCGAGCGCCAGCCGGCGTATTGGCCCAGCGCGGTGCCCAGCGGTACGCCGAGCACGTTGGCCAGGGTCAGGCCGGTGAACATCATCGCAATCGCCTGCGCCCGTTTGTTCGGCGCCACCAGGCCGGCGGCCACCACCGACCCGATGCCGAAGAACGCCCCATGACACAGCGCGGTAACCACCCGGGCGGCCATCAGCGTCGCGTAGTTCGGCGCCAGGGCGCACAGCACATTGCCGAGGATGAACATCACGGTCATGCCCAGCAGCGTGGCCTTGCGCGGCATGTTGGCAGTACCGATCGCCAGGATCGGTGCGCCGAACACCACGCCCAGGGCGTAGCCGGTGATCAGCAGGCCGGCGTTTGGAATGCTCACGGACAGGTCGCGGGCGACATCGGGCAGCAAGCCCATGATGACAAACTCGGTGGTACCGATGCCAAAGGCGGCAACGGCCAGTGCAAGCAAGGCGAGCGGCATGCGAGGATCTCCTGTCGGTAATCGTGACGCTCTGATCAGGCATACGCATGCCGAGGCCCGAGTCGGTGAGGATTGGGCAGCAGCAGAAATTTATTGGTCTAGGTCTTTGCGCAACTGAGTGCGGCGTGGTCGGCTTTAGTATAAACAGGTGCTGAAATATGGCGAATCAAATCTGCTTTTTCTGACTGGGGAGTCACCGTGATCGCAACAGCTCTGGTACTGGTAGCGGCGTTGTTGCACGCGACGTGGAACACCTTGATCAAATTCAGCGGCGAGCGCCTGTTGGTCATCGCGTGCATGGACACGGTGGCGTTGTTGTTTGTGGTGCTGGCGGTGGGGTTTGTATCGTTTCCACCGCTGGAAATCTGGCCGTGGATCATCGCCTCGGCACTGTTTGAATTGCTCTACCGCTACCTGCTGATCCAGGCCTATCGCGTCGGTGACCTGGGGTTGGTGTACCCGCTGATGCGTGGCTTGTCGCCTCTGGTGGTGCTGGCGTTGACGTTGGTGTTTGCCGGTGAGGTGCTCAGTACCCAGCAGATCCTTGGCATTCTGCTGATCCCGTTCGGCATGTTGTGCCTGTTGTGGCAGGGCGGCGGCGGCGACCGGTTGCCTTGGTCGATGCTGCCGGTGGTGGCGTTGATCGGCCTGTGTATTGGCTGCTACACCTTTCTGGATGGGCAGGCGCTGCGGCGCTGGTCACACCCGCTGGACTACCTGGTGTGGCTGACGCTGATCAGTGCGTGGCCGTTTCCGTTGCTGGCGATGGTGCGCAAGCGGGCGGCGTTCGGGCTGTTCTGGCGCACGCAGTGGCGACTGGGGCTGAGCGTCGGGTTATGCGTGTTGTTGAGCTACGCTCTGGTGCTTTGGGCCATGCAGTTGGGCTCGATTGCCGAGGCTGCCGCGCTGCGGGAAGTCAGCGTGATTCTGGTGGTGCTGTTCGGCATGCGTTACCTGAAAGAACCTTTCGGCCGCCCACGGCTCATAGCCTGTGGGTTGGTGCTGATCGGCATGTTCGTGATGAAACTCTAACCGTCGGACAAAACTAAAAAAGGAATGGGTTATGACAGTCGCTTTCTGGTGTGTGTTGATCGCTATTTTTCTGCCGTATCTGTGCACGGGCGTGGCCAAGTTCAGCGGTGGCAAGTTCGGGCCCCGGCAGAACCATGACCCCCGAGCTTTCCTGGAAACCCTCGAGGGGTTCGCCAAGCGTGCCCACAGTGCGCAACTCAACAGCTTTGAAGTGACCCCGGCCTTCGCGGCGGCGGTGATCATTGCCCATTTGGCCGGCGCTGCGTCGCTGGTGACGATCAACGTATTGGCGGTGCTGTTTATTACCAGCCGGCTGCTTTACATCATCTGCTACCTGGCGGACTGGGCGATTCTGCGGTCGGTGGTATGGGCGGTGGGGATGGCGTTGATTGCGAGTTTCTTCTTTGTCTCGATCTGAAGCCTGACACTGTTCAAATGTGGGAGCGAGCAAGTCCGCTCCCACACAAGCCCGCTCCCACATAGACCGTGGTGTTCTTCAGGTACCTGTCGGCGCATCGGGCACTTTCGGCAGCGCTGCGCCTTTGGGCCACAGCATCCAGATCTGGCCCTGCTGCTTCATGTTGCCCGCCAACTCACCAGCGGCATCACCGGTTCCCCAGAACAGGTCGGCCCGCACTTCACCGGTAATTGCACCACCGGTATCCTGCGCGGCCACGGGGCGGGCAATCGGTGCGCCGTCGGGTCGCGTAGTCGATAGCCATAACAGGCTGCCCAGGGGAATCACCTTGCGATCCACCGCGACGCTATAACCCGCAGTCAGCGGCACGTTCAGCGAACCGCGGGGGCCTTCGTTGCTGTCGGGGCGGGCGCTGAAGAACACGTAGCTGGGGTTGCTTGCCAGCAATTCAGGAATACGCTGCGGATGCGCCTTGGCCCAGGCCGCGATGGCGCCCATGGTCACGTCTTCTTTTTTCAGTTCGCCTTGCTCCACCAGCCAGCGGCCGATGGGGCGGTACGGGTAGCCGTTTTGGTCGCCGTAACCGACGCGCAATTGGCGGCCATCGGCCAGTTGGATGCGGCCCGAACCCTGAATCTGCAGGAATTGCAGGTCCATCGGATTGGTCAGCCAGGCGATGGGCTTGGCGGTTGAGCCTTGCTGGTTGATGGCGCTGGCGTCGTCATAGGGTTTGAGTACCCGACCTTCCAGGCGGCCGCGCAGGCGTTTGCCCTTGAGCTCCGGGTAGATGCTTTCCAGGTTGACGATGATCAGGTCATCCGGCACGCCGAACACCGGCACATGGGCGGTGGCGGTTTCGGTCAGGCTGCCGGGGTAAACCGGTTCGTAGTAGCCGGTGATCAGGCCATTGGGGCTGTTGTCGGCCGAGCGCAGGCCGTAGACATCGAGGTTGGCCTTGAGGAAGTCGCGAATCGCCACTGCCGTCGACGGCACAGTGGCTGATGCCGCGCACGTTGTGCCCCACACCGGGTCAGCCTTGAGCCGTTGACAGGCGCTGCGCCAGGATTCAAAGCCGGCTTGCAGGTCGCTGTCCGACACGGCCGGCAGGTTTTCCCAGGTAGCGCCGACGTAGGTGGCGATGGCGTGGGGCTTGGCTTTTTCGTCCTTGCCGGTGTCGCAACCGGCCAGCAACGCGATCATTGGAAGAGCCCACGCCAGTCGGCGGCTCCAGGGTTTAAAGCGGATACTCATACAATCAATTCCTGAAGCGATTGCCCGCGCTGGTTGTTGCTCGAGCAACCCTTATTATTAATGGGGGTATTGGTGTTTGCGGGCGGGGCGAGGATACTGGCCGCCGTTTCCCGTGACCTTGAGCCATCATGACTTTTAAAAGACTGACCATTGTATTGCTGGCCTGCCTGACACTGTCCGCCTGCGGCGGGGTTGATCCGAATTCGCCCCTTGGCCAGCGCAAGGCCATTTTCAAGCAGATGCTCAAGACCGGCGAAGACCTGGGCGGTATGCTGCGCGGGCGCATTCCGTTCGACGGCGCCAAATTTGCCGAAGGCGCGGTCAAGCTTGATGCGTTGTCCCATGAACCGTGGAAACATTTCCCGAGCGTGCGTGAGGAAGACCACACCAGCGCCAAGGACGACGTGTGGCAGCAACAGGCACGCTTCCAGGAGATGGCCCGCAACCTTGAAGCGGCCACCGGTGAATTGGTGATCGCCAGCCAGGTCCAGCCCTACAAGGCCAGCAACCTGGGGCCGGCCGTGCAGAAAGTCGAAGATGCCTGCACCGCGTGCCATAAACAGTTCCGCGATCACTGAGGCGTCTTACTTGTCCAGTTCGTCCAGGGCTTCCTGCAGGTCCTTGCGTGACTGGGCCAGCTTGTCCTTGCGCTTGTTGATCTTGTCGGAATCACCTTTTTTCATCGCCTTGTCGAGGTCGGCCTGACGGCGGCTGACCTCGTGCTTGGCGTCGAGCACCTTGTTTTCGCGCTCCTTTTTCAAGGAGGCGTCGGTGCAATTGGCAGTGACTTCACTCAAGGCTTTTTCCAGGCCGGCTTGCTGCTCGCTGTTGCCGTGGGCCTTGGCTTGTTCGATCTGGGTGCTGATGGCCTGGCGCTTGGCGGCGCAGCCGGTGAGTTGCGGGGCTTCGTCGGCCGCCAGCAGTGGTTTGGCCATAAAGGTTGCGACGGTCAACAGGGCAAAAGGTGCGAGAAACTTCATAAAGACTCCAAGGCAAACAAGGTCGCAATCAGGTGGGCAGGATGAATTCTGCCGGCACCGGTTAATGCTGTGGGGCAGAGGTCAAAAACCATCTATCCCGACAGCCCGTAATGTTTCACCCAAGGCCAGCACCTGCGGGTCGCGAAAAAAAGCGCTCAGTTGCGCCGCGCGGCCCGGGCCTATGCCGTCTTCGGCCAGCCAGGCTTGAGTGTCTTTGGCGGCCAGGGTTTGCCAGCCGCCTTGTAGATTGTTGCGGGCCGTGGGCGGTACTCCCAGGGCCATCAGCCATTGCGCGAACGGTCGCTGCCGGGCGCTGCGCAAGCTGTCGAGTAAACGTGCGCTGCTGCGTTCACCTAAGCCATCAATGTTAGCAAGCTCTGCCTCATCCAGGGTTAACCAATCGAGCAGCCCGCCGATTAGACCGGCCTGAATCAAAGTGTTCCAGGTTTCACGGCCGATATGTGGCAGGGCCAGCCCCTGGGCGCCGCTCAGCCAGGTCAGGCGCGCGAGCAATTGTTCCTCACAGCCTGGGGCCAGTTTCCAGCAACTCAGCGGATGAAAGTTGTTGGCCTGGGGGATCTGCAGCTCGACCCGTGGCTGGCTGCGCAGCACGACGTGGTCAAGACGCGGAATGACCTGGCCGGCAAGGCTGATGGACACCTGGTCGCCCGGGCGAATATCCAGTTCCCGCCAGCGTTTCAGGGAGCCAACACTGACCCTGCTGATTTTCCGGTCATCCAGCAGTACCGGCTCCAACTCCAGGATGGAGGTAATGCGCCCGGTGCGACCAATCTTGAAATGTACCTTGCGCACATGGGCCAGCGCCTTGACGACCGGGTATTTCCAGGCAACCGCCCAATAGGGCGAACTGACCCGCCAGCGCTCGGCCGGCGCCCGCTGGCTTTGATGCAACACCACGCCGTCGCTGGCAAAGGGCAGTGGGTGGCTTTGCCAGTAGCTGCGCCAGTGCGCCGCTTCGGTAAAGTCCTTGATCGGGTGGCTGTAGCGCCTACTGTCGGTGAAGCCCCATTGCGCAAGCTGGCTCAGTCGTTTGGGAAAATCCTCGGGACCGTGGGGCCAGGCCCATACAAACAGGCCGATTCCGGCGGCTTCGGCTTCGCTCAACTGACGGCGGTTCATCAGCCCAGCCACTTTGCTGCGGGCGCCGAGGCCACCTTTGGCGGCCTGAACGTGGTCATTCAGTCGCCAATAGAGTTCGCCTTGCAACAACAGGTCTACGGGTTCGGGCAGTTGCTGGACGATCCCGGGAATCCTGCGGGCGGAGGCTGACCAATCCTGCCCCAGCCGGCCATCGCCACGACTGATGACCCGGCTCAGTCGGCCTTTGCGGTAAACCAGGGTGACGGCGACGCCATCGACCTTGGGCTGAATCCACACGTCCTGGCGAGAGCTCAGCCAGGTTTGAACGGCATTGTCGTCCAGCAGTTTTTCCAGGCCGGTGTGTGGCGTCGGGTGAGCGATGGTGCCTCGCGCGCTGGCCAGCGGATTGTCCTTGGCCGGCGCGGAGGGGGCGAAACAACTGCGCCATTGGGCAAGGCGCTGGCGGGCCTGGTCATAGAGTTCATCGCTGATCAATGACTGGCCGAGTCGGTGATAGCTGTCATCCCAGAGGTGGACTTGCTGCGCCAGGGTGGCGATCTGAGCCTGGGCGTGATCGGCCTCCCAGTCGGGACATTCCTGCGCCCACGCAATAAGCGACGAGACGCTGAGTAAAAAGAAGAACAGTAAGCGCATAGGCAACGTCATCATGAGCATCCTTGCTCTGAAAGGGCGCCCAGCCTAAGTCATCCCTGCGGGCATAAAAAAGCCCCGCAACCGCGAGGCTTTTTACCCGATGTTTCGGTTTACTTGAACAGACCACCCAGGGCTTTCACGGTGTCGTTGCTGTCCGCCTTGGCCTGCTGCTTTTGTTGGCTGGCATCGAGCTTGGCCTGGGATTCGCCGACTTTTTTGCAACCTTTGTTTACTTGATCCAGGGCGGCCTGCATGGCCTTCACTTTCAATTCTTCGCCATTGGCTTTGGCTGCGTCGACCTTGGCTTGCAGGTCTTTGCCCTGTTTTTCGCAATCGCCGGAAGACACGCCCAACTGGGAAGTCAGGCCGCTGAGTGCGCTCAAGTCGGCGTGCGCCGGCAGGGCAAACAGGCTGAGCAGAAGGGCGGCAGGGGCGAGTGTGGAAATGCGCATGGAAAACCTCAATGTACGATTGCCTGCGCGCTTATCGACCCCGGGCAGGCGCAGTGCAATATCCAATAAGAGGTGAAGGCCCGGGAGGGCGCGGATTCTAGTGGGCCATCATTTAGCCTGCAAGCATTGGATCCAAAAAAGTGAGCATTGCCCGCAACTCATCCGGCAATAAAAAGCCCCGCCGGGATAACCCGGCAGGGCTTTGTGTACACCGTAAGGCGATTACAGGCCGGCGGCGGTCCGCAGGTCGTTGGCGCGGTCGGTCTTTTCCCAGGTGAACGTGGTGAAGGTGTCGTTGCCAACAGTCTTCTGCTCTGGGGTGCGACCGAAGTGGCCGTAGGCCGCGGTGTCCTGGTACATCGGGTGCAGCAGGTCGAGCATGGTGGTGATTGCGTAAGGGCGCAGGTCGAAGATTTCACGCACCAGCTTGACGATCTTGTCGTCGCTGATCTTGCCGGTACCGAAGGTGTTCAGCGAGATCGACGTAGGCTGAGCCACACCGATGGCGTAGGACACCTGGATCTCGCAACGCTCGGCCAGGCCGGCAGCCACGATGTTCTTGGCTACATAACGACCGGCGTAGGCGGCGGAACGGTCAACCTTGGATGGATCCTTGCCGGAGAACGCACCGCCGCCGTGACGGGCCATGCCGCCGTAGCTGTCGACGATGATCTTGCGACCGGTCAGGCCGCAGTCGCCCACCGGGCCACCGATGATGAACTGGCCGGTGGGGTTGATGTGGAACTGGGTGTCCTTGGTCAGCAGTTCGGCAGGCAGTACGTGCTTGACGATCAGCTCCATGACGCCTTCGCGCAGGTCGCTGTAGGACACGTCCGGGTTGTGCTGGGTCGACAGCACGACGGCGTCGATGGCGACGACTTTGCCGCCTTCATAACGGCAGGTCACCTGGGACTTGGCGTCCGGGCGCAGCCATGGCAACGCACCCGATTTACGGGCTTCGGCCTGGCGCTTCACCAACTGGTGGGAGAAGGTGATCGGTGCTGGCATCAGCACGTCGGTTTCGTTGCTGGCGTAGCCGAACATCAGGCCCTGGTCGCCGGCGCCCTGATCTTCAGGCTTGGCACGGTCGACACCCTGGTTGATGTCCGGGGACTGCTTGCCGATGATGTTCATCACGCCGCAGGTCGCGCCGTCGAAGCCGACGTCGGAGCTGTTGTAGCCAATGTCGATGATCACGTCACGAACGATCTGCTCCAGGTCTACCCAGGCAGAGGTGGTGACTTCGCCGGCGATGATCGCCACGCCCGTTTTCACCAGAGTCTCGCACGCCACTCGGGCGAACTTGTCTTCAGCAATGATGGCGTCCAGCACCGCGTCAGAGATCTGGTCGGCGATTTTGTCCGGATGCCCTTCAGACACGGACTCGGAGGTGAAAAGGGAGTATTCGCTCATCTCGATGTTTTCCTGATATTTACCGATGGTGAGTGTCGCCAGCCGGCCGCTGAAAATGGCGGACCTGAATCTGGAAACCATTACGTAAACCTACATAGAGGCTTTCCCCGGGAACGAGTCCCGCAGCGGTGGCCCAACGGGCCAGATCGTCCTGTTCAAAACCCAGCCAGAGATCACCGCAGGCCTCCCTGGCCCAGCTCTGGTTGTGGCTGCATAAATCCGTGACCAACAGGCTGCCGCCTGGTTGCAGCAAATTCGCCATCTGCTTGAGGGCTTCTGCCGGGGCTGCGAAATGGTGCAGGACCATGTTCAGCACCACGCAATCGGCCCGCAGGCTGGTGTCATTCAGGGCGTCCGCCAACTGCAGGTGGACGTTGCCCAGTGCCTCGCGTTCACACAGTTGGCGGGCCAGCTCCAGCATCGCCGGGCTGTTGTCCAGCGCCGTGACCTGATGAAAGCGCCGGGCCAGCTCCGGCAGAAAACCGCCGTCACCGGGACCCACTTCAACCGCCGTGGCTTCATTACTGAAGCTCAGCTTGTCCAAAAGTGCCAGCACGCTTTCGCGGTATTGCGCCAGGCCGGCGATCAGATCCTGCTGGGCGCGAAACTTCTCGGCTACCCGTGAGAAAAAGTCCTGGCTGGCTGCAGCGCGTTGTCCGTGCACCTGGCTGATGCGCGACTGGACCTCGGCCGGCAGGGCCAGGCTGTCTATTTCTTCCAGCAGCGCAGCGTGCAGCTTGCCGCCCAACTGTTCGGTATGGGGCAGGGCGCGACGGTAAAAAATCGCATTGCCTTCACGGCGGGTTGCCACCAGGTCGGCCTGGGCCAGTACCTTCAAGTGATGGCTCATGCCGGACTGGCCGATGGCGAAGATCTGCGCCAGCTCCAACACTCCGAACGAATCGTTGGTCAGCGCGCGCAGTACATTCAGGCGCAACGGATCACCGCCGGCCTTGCACAGGGCTGCCAGCTCGTCGCTGTCGTCGGGGCGAATGGAAGATGCGCTCAGGTTCATAAGGCCAGCAGTCTAGTGAGGGTGGGAAAACCCCGCAAGGGCAATATCAAAAAGTTTTGATATTGGTCGATAATCGGTGGTTATAAGCAGCCGCTATAACCCATAGACGAAGCGGTAAACCGTTTCTCCAGCCAATCCGCAGGAAAAACACCCTCAAGTGACTATCTGTCATTGCCCCGAGGGCCGTGGCTGAGGGAAAATGCCGATCCTTTTTTCCGTTTCTTTTATTCAACTCCAGGAGATCAGCGATGCCCAGCCGTCGTGAGCGTGCCAACGCCATTCGTGCCCTCAGCATGGATGCCGTGCAAAAAGCCAACAGCGGCCATCCCGGTGCCCCGATGGGCATGGCGGATATCGCCGAGGTACTTTGGCGTGACTACCTGAAACACAATCCAAGCAACCCGTCGTTCGCCGACCGTGACCGGTTCATCCTGTCCAATGGCCACGGCTCGATGCTGATCTACTCGTTGCTGCACCTGACCGGCTACGACGTCACCATCGACGACCTGAAAAACTTCCGCCAGATCCACAGCCGCACCCCGGGCCACCCGGAATACGGCTACACCCCGGGTGTCGAGACCACCACCGGTCCACTGGGCCAGGGCCTGGCCAACGCCGTGGGTTTTGCCCTGGCTGAAAAAGTGTTGGGTGCGCAGTTCAACCGCCCGAACCACAATATTGTCGACCACCACACCTACGTGTTCCTGGGTGATGGCTGCATGATGGAAGGCATTTCCCACGAAGTCGCTTCCCTGGCCGGTACCCTGGGCCTGGGCAAGCTGATTGCCTTCTACGACGACAACGGCATCTCCATCGACGGCGAAGTCGAAGGCTGGTTCACCGACGACACGCCAAAGCGTTTCGAAGCCTACAACTGGCAGGTGATCCGCAACGTCGACGGCCACGATCCTGAAGAGATCAAGACCGCCATCGACACCGCCCGCAAGAGCGAGCAGCCGACCCTGATCTGCTGCAAGACCACCATCGGCTTCGGTTCGCCGAACAAGCAAGGTAAAGAAGACTGCCACGGCGCCCCACTGGGTGACGCGGAAATCGCCCTGACCCGCGCTGCGCTGAAGTGGAACCACGGCCCGTTCGAAGTCCCGGCTGACATCTACGCCGAGTGGGACGCCAAGGAAGCCGGCCTGGCTGTCGAAGCCGAGTGGGACCAGCGTTTCGCGGCCTACTCCGCCGAATTCCCTGAGTTGGCCAACGAACTGGTTCGCCGCCTGGCCGGCGACCTGCCTGCCGACTTCTCGGAAAAAGCCTCGGCCTACATCGCCGAAGTGGCTGCCAAGGGCGAAACCATCGCCAGCCGTAAAGCCAGCCAGAACACCCTGAACGCATTCGGCCCGTTGCTGCCTGAGTTCCTCGGCGGTTCGGCTGACCTGGCCGGTTCCAACCTGACCTTGTGGAAAGGTTGCAAAGGTGTCTCGGCAGAAGACGCCAGCGGCAACTACATGTACTACGGCGTGCGTGAGTTCGGCATGAGCGCCATCATGAACGGCGTCGCCCTGCACGGCGGCCTGGTGCCTTACGGCGCGACTTTCCTGATGTTCATGGAATACGCGCGCAACGCCGTACGCATGGCGTCGCTGATGAAGAAGCGTGTGATCTTCGTCTACACCCACGACTCCATCGGCCTGGGCGAAGACGGCCCGACGCACCAGCCGGTCGAGCAACTGACCAGCCTGCGCACCACGCCGAACCTGGACACCTGGCGCCCATCGGACGCGGTCGAATCGGCTGTGGCCTGGAAGCACGCGATCGAGCGTAAAGACGGCCCTTCGGCGCTGATCTTCTCCCGTCAGAACCTGCAGCATCAAACCCGCGACGCGGCGCAGATCGAAGGCATCAGCCGTGGTGGCTATGTGCTGAAAGACTGCATCGGCGAGCCGGAGCTGATCCTGATCTCCACCGGTTCCGAAGTGGGCCTGGCGGTTCAGGCGTACGACAAGCTGACCGCTGCCGGTCGCAATGTGCGTGTGGTTTCCATGCCGTGCACCAGCGTCTTCGAAGCCCAGGATGCCGACTACAAGCAATCGGTGTTGCCGTTGCAGGTCAGCGCACGTATCGCCATCGAAGCGGCTCACGCCGACTACTGGTACAAGTACGTGGGCCTGGAAGGCCGCGTGATCGGCATGACCACCTACGGTGAGTCGGCGCCGGCGCCAGCGTTGTTTGAAGAGTTCGGCTTCACCCTGGAAAACATCCTGGGTCAGGCTGAAGAGCTGCTGGAAGACTAAGTAAGTCTGCGTTGTCTGTGCTGTTGCTATCGCGGGCAAGCCCGCTCCCACATTTGATCTCGGTCTAATGTGGGAGCGGGCTTGCCCGCGATGGCGATGGAACATTCAACACTGAACGAACATTAATCGAGAACCCCATGCCTCAACCGCGGCCCTACAAAGTTGCACTCAACGGCTACGGCCGGATTGGTCGTTGCGTCTTGCGTGCTCTGTTTGAGCGAGGGGCGGCGGCCGGGTTTGAAATTGTTGCGATCAACGATCTGGCTGACATGGCCAGCATCGAATACCTGACACGCTTTGACTCCACCCACGGCCGATTCCCCGGCGAAGTGCGAGTCGAGGACGATTGTCTGCATATTAATGGCAACTGCGTGAAGGTCCTGCGCAGTGCCACTCCCGAGGGCATCGACTGGGCGGCGCTGGACGTCGACCTGGTGCTGGAATGCTCCGGTGCCTACCACACCCGTGCCGATGGCCAGCGGTTTCTCGACGCCGGCGCACCGCGGGTCCTGTTCTCCCAGCCGATGGCCAGCGAGGCGGATGTCGACGCCACCATCGTGTATGGCGTGAACCAGGATTGCCTGACCGGCGCTGAATTGCTGGTGTCCAACGCCTCCTGCACCACCAACTGCGGCGTGCCGCTGTTGCGCCTGCTGGACCAGGCGATCGGCCTGGAATACGTGTCGATCACCACCATTCACTCGGCGATGAACGATCAGCCGGTGATCGATGCCTACCACCATGAAGACCTGCGCCGCACGCGTTCGGCGTTTCAGTCAGTGATTCCGGTGTCCACCGGGCTGGCGCGTGGTATCGAGCGACTGTTGCCGGAACTTGCCGGGCGAATCCAGGCCAAAGCCGTACGGGTACCGACGGTGAACGTGTCCTGCCTGGACATCACCATGCAAACCGTCAGCGACACCGACGCCGGCGAGGTCAACCGGATCCTGCGCGACGCCGCCACCAGCGGCCCGCTCAAAGGCCTGTTGGCCTACACCGAGTTGCCTCACGCCAGCTGTGATTTCAACCATGACCCGCATTCGGCCATCGTCGATGCCAGCCAGACCCGCGTTTCCGGCCCACGGCTGGTGAACATCCTGGCGTGGTTCGATAACGAATGGGGTTTTGCCAACCGAATGCTGGACGTTGCAGAACATTATCTGCAAACAGCCTCTCCACAACTTTAGCTCTCAGGAATTGCCACCCATGACCGTGTTGAAGATGACCGACCTCGATCTGCAAGGTAAGCGCGTACTGATCCGCGAAGACCTCAACGTCCCAGTCAAGGACGGTGTTGTCACCAGCGATGCGCGAATCCTGGCTTCGCTGCCGACCATCAAGCTGGCCCTGGAAAAAGGCGCGGCCGTGATGGTCTGCTCCCACCTGGGTCGTCCGACCGAAGGTGAGTTCTCGGCAGAAAACAGCCTCAAGCCTGTAGCCGATTACCTGAGCAAGGCCCTGGGCCGCGACGTGCCGCTGGTCGCCGACTATCTGAACGGTGTAGACGTGAAGGCTGGCGACATCGTGCTGTTCGAAAACGTGCGCTTCAACAAGGGCGAGAAAAAGAACAGCGACGAACTGGCCCAGCAATACGCCGCCCTGTGCGACGTGTTCGTGATGGATGCCTTTGGTACCGCGCATCGCGCCGAGGGTTCGACCCACGGCGTGGCCAAGTTTGCCAAAGTTGCTGCCGCTGGCCCGTTGCTGGCGGCAGAGCTGGACGCACTGGGCAAGGCGCTGGGTGCTCCGGCCCAACCGATGGCCGCCATCGTCGCCGGCTCCAAGGTCTCCACCAAGCTCGACGTACTGAACAGCCTGAGCCAGATCTGCAACCAGCTGATCGTCGGCGGCGGCATTGCCAACACCTTCCTGGCCGCTGCCGGTCACCCGGTGGGCAAATCGCTGTACGAGCCGGACCTGCTGGACACCGCCCGCGCCATCGCGGCCAAGGTCAGCGTGCCGCTGCCGGTGGACGTAGTCGTGGCCAAGGAATTCGCTGAAAGCGCCGAAGCCACCGTCAAGCTGATCGCTGATGTGGCCGCCGACGACATGATCCTGGACATCGGCCCGCAAACTGCAGCCAACTTCGCTGAACTGCTGAAGTCGTCCAAGACCATCCTGTGGAACGGTCCGGTCGGCGTGTTCGAGTTCGACCAGTTCGGCAACGGCACCAAAGTGCTGGCCCACGCCATCGCTGAAAGCTCGGCCTTCTCCATCGCCGGCGGTGGCGATACCCTGGCAGCCATCGATAAATATGGCGTTGCTGACCAGATCTCCTACATTTCTACCGGTGGTGGTGCGTTCCTCGAATTCGTCGAAGGCAAGGTACTGCCGGCTGTCGAAGTGCTGGAAAGCCGAGCGAAGGGCTGAAGCACTTGCTGAGGAAAAGGAGCATTCCGATGATCAGGTCGTTAGCACTGGTGATTGCAGCGGGCCTGTTGGCCGGCTGCGGCAGCACGCCGAAAGCGCCCCCCGAGTCTGAAAAGGCCGGCGCGGCGCGGCAGAAGAGTTGCTACCAGGCTGACTGGCAGGCCGAAACCATGCCGGTGATCAACAAGCGCATCGGGCCGGACGGGTTGGAGAAATACGACTCTGCGCCCAACGGTCAGGAACAGGGTTGCCCTTGACGGGTCTGATTCACTAACCGACAGCAGCGGTGGCCGCAGGTTGCCGCTTGAGGATTGGCAATGAAAGGCGTTTTCGCCCTGGCAGCACTGGCGTTATTGGCCGGATGCACCAACCTGAACATGTTCGACAAGAAGGCAGAGCCGGTAGACAAGTGGACCACCTGGACGTGTGACAGCCAGGCGCAAGTCAACTGGCGCTTTGCCGACCCGGCCCGCACCCAGGTGGATGTACGCCTCGGCGGCTCAGACCAGGTGTATCGCCTCAAGCAGGATGTGGCGGCTTCGGGCGTGCTGTACAGCGATGGCCAGTTGGCGTTTCACACAAAGGGTGAGGAAGGCCTGGTTTACTGGGTTGCCACCGACGATTTGATCGGGCGCGGCTGTAAAGCGCAGTAACCCCGACAGCAATAACGATTCAGCAGGCCAGGCATTGAAAGCCTGACCTTCAATAACTTGAATAGCAGCCGCCGCTACGGCAGGCTTGCACGATTAACGACCCTCGACCGGGAGAGAGACTCACAATGGCACTTATCAGCATGCGCCAGATGTTGGACCACGCAGCCGAATTCGGCTATGGCGTTCCAGCCTTCAACGTCAACAACCTTGAGCAGATGCGCGCCATCATGGAAGCCGCTGACAAGACTGACTCTCCAGTGATCGTCCAGGCTTCGGCCGGCGCACGCAAATACGCCGGCGCTCCGTTCCTGCGTCACCTGATCCTCGCCGCGATCGAAGAATTCCCGCACATCCCGGTGTGCATGCACCAGGATCACGGCACCAGCCCTGACGTGTGCCAGCGCTCCATCCAACTGGGTTTCAGCTCGGTGATGATGGACGGTTCCCTGGGTGAAGACGGCAAGACCCCGACCGACTACGAATACAACGTACGCGTCACCCAACAAACCGTGGCCATGGCTCACGCCTGCGGCGTTTCGGTTGAAGGCGAGCTGGGCTGCCTGGGTTCCCTGGAAACCGGCATGGCCGGTGAAGAAGACGGCATCGGCGCCGAAGGCGTACTGGATCACAGCCAAATGCTGACCGATCCGGAAGAAGCCGCTGACTTCGTGAAAAAGACCCAAGTTGACGCCCTGGCCATCGCCATCGGCACCAGCCACGGCGCCTACAAATTCACCAAGCCACCTACCGGCGACGTGTTGGCCATCGACCGCATCAAGGAAATCCACAAGCGCATCCCGAACACCCACCTGGTGATGCACGGTTCTTCCTCGGTACCGCAAGAGTGGCTGGCGATCATCAACCAGTACGGCGGCGACATCAAAGAAACCTACGGCGTGCCGGTTGAAGAAATCGTCGAAGGCATCAAGTACGGCGTGCGCAAGGTCAACATCGACACCGACCTGCGCCTGGCCTCCACCGGTGCGATGCGTCGCCTGATGGCCACCAACCCGAGCGAATTTGACCCACGTAAATTCTTCGGCGCTACCGTGACCGCCATGCGTGACGTATGTATCGCACGTTACGAAGCCTTCGGTACTGCGGGCAACGCTTCGAAGATCAAGCCGATCTCCCTGGAAGCGATGTACCAGCGTTACCTGAAAGGTGAGTTGAACGCCAAGGTCAACTAAGCCTTACGCGTTAATGAAAAAGCCCGCAGCGATGCGGGCTTTTTTGTGGCTGAGAGCCCATCAACCGGTCAGGGTAAAGCGCACCCACCTTGGAAGATCACTCGTGATCAATATCCAGCTTGGCAAACGTCACCCGGGCGCCTTCCTTGCTGTTGCCGCTGTTGTCCTGCACGTAGGCACCGGCCTTGAAGTACAGCGGTTGTTTGCCCCACGCAGCGCCGATTCGTTCGTTCCATTGGCCATTGGCGGCGTCGACGCTCAACAATCCGGCCTTGTTCAGGTGGATAACGTAGGTGAAGTCACGGTCCAGCGGTACGTTCTCGGCGACGATGATCACTCGTCCTTCTGACTCGTCGGGGCGCATGCGCACTTTGGCAACGATGTTGCCGGTCTGGGTTTTTTCCTTGTACTGGTACTCGACCTTGATCAGCGGTTTCTGGCTGTCATAGGCGTGAATTTGACCGATTACGATCTTGCCGGAAGACGGCACCTGGTTGACCGCCAACGTGGCACGCAGGTAGTTGTCGGCGTCGCTGTACAGCCAGTTGCGCAAGCGGCCGTCGGCGTAGGTTTCCCGCAGTTCGCTGCGAGGGTAAACGGCGTTTTCGGTACGCGTGCCGGTGACCGGCGTCCAGAATTGCACGCTGCTGCCTTCGGCCTGGAAGTATTGGTCCTTGAACCCGCTGAGCAGTTTCGGGGTGTCGATGGTCGAGGGCGGGGAGCCGACGGGGATGCTCAGGTTCCAGGTGGACAGGTCAATCATTGAATACGCCTTTAACGGAGAGAGAAGGCCTTGGCTCGGGAGCCGGCACTTTCTTTATAGGTGGCTCGAAATGGATTGTTAATGATTTTGTGGCGGTTTGTTGGCGTCAGCTAAATGTCAAAAAGCCATGTTTCCCGTAAACCGTGGGCTGTAGACACTGACCGTTAGTCGGTTGCCTGGACTTTGGCGCGATGATGGCACCGTCGTGGCTTCTGCTTTATGGGATCCAGGGATAGAGTGAGCCCTTATTGTTTATCCGGTTTTGTCGCAAAAATGACCGGAGTGACGCCGACGAAAGAGAAGCAGCAATGGAATGCGCTCCAATCAAGCCTCGCGATGGTTGTTCAGTGCTTTTGGTGGTCGATGACTATCCCGAGAACCTGATCAGCATGCGTGCACTATTGCAGCGTGAAGACTGGCATGTAGTGACAGCGGCGTCCGGGATTGAAGCCCTGGGGTTACTGCTGGAACATGACGTCGACCTGGTGTTGCTGGATGTGATGATGCCCGGCATGGACGGTTTTGAAGTCGCCCGGCTGATGCGCGGCAGCCAGCGCACGCAAATGACCCCGATCATCTTTCTCAGCGCCCACGCCCAATCGCCGGCGGCGGTGCTGGAAGGGTATGCCAGCGGCGCGATCGATTACCTGCTCAAACCGTTCGACCCCAATATCCTCAAGCCCAAGGTCCAGGCCCTGCTGGAGCACCAGCGTAATCGCCGGGCCTTGCAGCGCCTGAGTCATGACCTGGAGTCAGCCCGGGCCTTCAATGCCTCGGTGCTCGACAACGCCGCCGAAGGCATCCTGGTGGTGGGCGAGGACGGCGTGATCAGCTACGCCAACCCGGCGATTTCGCGGCTGCTGAATGCGCCGGTCGCCGAGTTGCAGGGCGCCGAGTTCCTCGCTTTTCTGCAAAAGCCCCACGTGCCTGGCTGGCCTGACTCGGCCTTGTACGAAGGCTACAAGCGCGGCGAAACCTGGCGCCTGCACGACGCGATCTTGCGTACCGCGCCTGGCCAGCAACTGCCGGTGGCGATGTCGTGCGCGCCGCTGCCGGCCGAGCAGAAAGCCATGGTGGTCACGGTGCTGGACATGTCCGAGGTGCGCCATCTGCATCAGCAGCTGGAGTTCCAGGCGGTTACCGACCCGCTGACCGGCTTGCTCAACCGGCGCGGGTTTCACCAGGCTGTGGAGAATGTGCTGTTGCGCAGTGAGCGCAGCGAACAGTCGCTGGTGCTGCTGTACCTGGACCTCGACGGGTTCAAGCGGGTCAATGATTCCCTAGGGCACGACGCCGGTGACCGGGTGCTGCGCTGGGTCTCGGAGCAGTTGAAGGCGTGCCTGCGCTCCTACGACATTCTTGGCCGAATGGGCGGGGATGAATTCACCGCGTTGCTGGAACTGGAATTCCCGGAGCAGGCGGCCAAGATTGCGGAAAAATTGATCGAACGGGTGTCGATCTGTCAGCAGGTCGACGGTCTGGATGTGATGCTGGGCGTCAGTATCGGCATCGCCACCTTCCCGGACTGCGGCTCGGACCTCAACGGCCTGCTGCGGGCTGCGGACGTCGCCATGTACGAGGCCAAGCGCGCCGGGCGTCAGCAATATCGCTATTACGACCAGGAAATGAACGGCAGGGCTCGCTCGCGGTTGATGCTCGAAGACAGCGTGCGCAACGCCATCGACAGCAAGGATTTCACTCTGGTGTACCAGCCGCAGGTCTCGCTGCACGACGGTCACTTGCGGGGTGTCGAGGCGCTATTGCGCTGGCAGCATCCGAGTGTCGGCGATGTGCCGCCGGGGCTGTTTCTGCCGCTGCTGGAAGAAGCGCGGCTGATCAGCCAATTAAGCTCGTGGATCTATCAGCAGGTGGCCGCCCAGCGGCAAGAATGGAAAGCAGTGTTCAGCGACGGGCTGGTGCTGAGCGTGAGCTTGAGCAGCAGCCAGTTCAACATGCCGAACCTGGCCAGCCAGCTGCAGCAGGTGCTTGAACGACATGGGCTGCAGGGCCGGCAGCTTGAGGTGGAGATCAGCGAAGAAAGCCTGATGCACAACCTGGACGAGTCCACCAAGCAGCTCAAGCTGTTGCGCCGGGCAGGGGTGCGGATCGCCCTCGATGACTTCGGCGCGGGCAACTGCTCCCTGGCGCACCTGCGGGACCTTGAGTTCGACACCCTCAAGCTCGACCCGAAGCTGGTGGCCCGCCTGCCAGGCTCTTCCCGGGACGCGGCAATGGCGCGGAGCATCATCGAACTGTGCCGGCACTTCGACCTGCTGGTGATTGCCGAGGGCGTCGAGACCCAGGAGCAAGCGGAGTGGCTAAAGGCCAATGGTTGCCAGTTCATCCAGGGGCCGCAGATAGCGCCACCGTTGATGGCCGATGAAATTGCCGACTGGCACCAACGCGCAGCACTGCGCTGAATTCGCTACACTGGCGCCCATTCAAATCCCCGTTGTTGACCCCATGACCGCGCTGAAATACCTCCAGGCCTACCCCGCAGCATTGCAGGAGCAAGTGCGCCAGTTGATTGCCAAGGACCAACTCGGCGACTACCTGACCCAGCGTTACCCCGAGCGTCATGGCGTGCAGAGCGACAAAGCCCTGTACAGCTACGCCCAGGCCCTGAAGCAGGAACACCTGCGCAATGCCCCGGCCATCGACAAAGTGCTGTTCGATAACCGCCTGGACCTGACCCACCGCGCCCTTGGCCTGCACACCACCATTTCCCGGGTGCAGGGTGGCAACCTCAAGTCGAAGAAAGAAATCCGCATCGCCTCGCTGTTCAAGGAAGCCGCGCCGGAGTTTCTGCGCATGATCGTGGTACACGAGCTGGCGCACTTCAAGGAATCGGACCACAACAAGGCGTTCTACAAACTCTGTGAATACATGCTGCCGGGCTACCATCAGGTGGAATTCGACCTGCGGGTTTACCTGACCTGGCGGGACCTGCAGGGCAAGCCCTAACCTTCAAAGGCGATCGAGCATGGATGTGAGCAAGACCAAAAGCAGCTTCTACCGGCGCCTGTATGTGGCGTATCTGATCGACAGCCAGTTGGCCAGCAGCGTCCCGGCATTGACCGAAGTGACCGGCATGCCCCGACGCACCGCCCAGGACACCATTGCGGCGTTGGCGGACCTGGACATTGTGTGTGAGTTTGAGCAGGAAGACGGCGCTCGCAACCATGCCGGGCGCTATCGGATTCGTGATTGGGGCGCGATTGATCGGCGCTGGATCGAGGCGAACCTGGCGAGCATTAAACAGGTGTTGGGTTACCCCTGAAGGTTTGTGGTGGCCGGGCTGACGCCTTCGCGAGCAAGCCCGCTCCCACCTTCGACCGCATTCCAACGGTGGAACTCGGTCAAATGTGGGAGCGGGCTTGCTCGCGAAGAGGCCCTCATGCCCGGCGCATGCCTATATGTGGAATGTCATCCTCCAGGTATTCCTCACCCGCCACCACAAACCCGTACCGCCCGTAATACCCCTGCAAATGCGCCTGGGCCGACAGATAGATCGGCACGTCGGGCCACTGTTTCTCCGCCTGCCTGAGCGCCTCATCCATCATCTGGTGGCCCAGCCCGGTGCCTCGTGCACTCGGTGCAACGATCACCCGGCCGATCACCACGTCGCCGCCCTGGGATTCAGGATCCAGCAGGCGCAGGTAGGCCTGCAATTGACCGTCGCTCCAGGCCATCAGGTGGTGGGTGTCACCGTCCAGGTCCTGGCCATCAATGTCCTGGTAGACGCATTTCTGCTCGACAACGAAGACCTCCGAGCGCAGGCGCAAAATGGCGTACAGCTGCTCCTTGCCCAGATCACTGTGGTGTTTGCAGACCCATTCGACTGTCATGGTGTTCTCTCGGCTAATTGTCTGGTCAGGATAGTAAGCGCGTGGGAGGCGGGTGTCTAAATTGCGCCGTTTTTGTGAGTGAGATCAATTTGCCATCATTCTGTGCGTGCACCGCTGCCGTCTTTGTGTAATCTGCAGTACAGGCTCATTGATGAGCTACTGTTAAACCCTCGGGTTCAACCCTGAGGTCAGGCCATAGAACGCCCGCCAAGGACTTGAGCATGCCGCGATTTTCTCGTGCCGTTGCTTTGATCGGTTTGTTGTTGCTGGCCCAGACGGCGGCGGCAGAACGCTTGCGCCTGGTGGCGGATGCCTGGTCGCCGTTTACCGATGCCACCCTGATCAATGGCGGGTTGGCCACCGACATCGTCACTACCGCCCTGGCCCGCGCCGGCTACGCCAGTGACTTTGAACAGGTGCCCTGGGCTCGCGCGCTGATGGGGGTAGGCGATGGGCGTTACGACGTACTCATCAACGCCTGGTACGACGACGCGCGAACTCAGCTGGGGCAGTTTTCCGGCGAATACTTGCTCAATCGGGTGCTGTTTCTAAAGCGTCGGGATGACCCCATCGAGTTCCAGAACCTTGAGCAATTGCACGATTATCCCGTCGCAGTGGTGCGTGGGTACGCTTATTCGGCGGCGTTCGACGCCGATGTGCAATTGCAGAAAGTCCCGGTGCATAACTTCGCCATGGCCGTGCGCATGTTGGCGGCACGGCGGGTGCGGCTGACGGTGGAAGATGAGTTCGTCGCCCGCTACTACCTGGCGCGGGAGTCCGCCACGGTGCGCAATGCGGTGGAGTTTTTGCCGGTACCGCTGAGCGAGAACAGCCTGCACATTCTGGTCAGCCTGAAAAATCCCCAGCATGAGCAGATTGTTGCCGGGTTTGATCGGGAGATTGCCAAGATGAAAGTGGATGGCAGTTATGCGCGGTTGATGAAGCAGCATGGGATGTAGTGAGGCTAATGGCCCCTTCGCGAGCAAGCCCGCTCCCACATTCGACCGAGTTCCACCTTTGGGATGCGGTCGAGTGTGGGAGCGGGCTTGCTCGCGAAAGGGGTTCAGGCTTCGCTGGTGTCTTTGATCAGGTGAGCCGCCAACGTGCGCAACGGCCCCAGTTGCCGGCAGATCAACGCCAACTGCGTCTGCACCAACCGCTGTCCTTCATCAATCTCATCCGGCATCTGCTCCAGGTCCACCGCCAAGGCTTCTTCCGCATCACTCTGGATCGCGATCGGCTGTTTGTTGGCCAGGCCCGTGGCGATCTCGTCGATGCTCGCCGCCAGCGTCTTCCCGGCGCCTTCGATCAAGTGCTCGCGCACCTCCGCCGGCAATTGGGTTTCCCGGTGTGCACCCAGCCCCGACAGGTAGCTGAGCAGCGTGTGGGACAGCACCAGAAACCTGAACCCCACATCCGCCTCCTTACGGAAATGCCCCGGCTCCATCAGCATATTCGCCAGGGTGGTGGACAGTGCGGCGTCGGCGTTGTGGGCGTTGCGCCGGGCCAGGCGGTAAGCCAGGTCGTCGCTCTTGCCGGCGGCGTACTGCTGCATGATCTGGCGCAGGTAGATGCTGTTGCAGGTCAGGGTGTTGGCCAGCACCTTGTTCAGGCGTCGGCCCTGCCAGTCCGGCAGGAACAGGAACACCGCCAGCCCGGCGATCAGGCTGCCGAGCAAGGTATCGAACAGCCGTGGCAGGAACAGCCCGTAGCCATCGCCCACCTGGTTGAAGCAGAACAGCACCATCAGCGTGATCGCGGCAGTCGCCAGGGTGTAGCGCGTGGTGCGGTTGATAAAGAACACCAGGCCGGCGGCAATGGCGAACATTGACTGGATCAGCGGGTTGGGGAACAGGTCGAACAGCGCCCAGGCGATGGTCAGGCCGATGGCGGTGCCGATGATCCGCTGGCCCAGTTTGCGCCGGGTGGCGCCGTAGTTCGGCTGGCACACGAACAGGGTGGTGAGGATGATCCAGTAGCCCTGGGACGGGTGAATCAGGTGCACCATCCAATAGCCGATGCTCAGTGCCAAGGGCAGGCGCAGGGCGTGGCGGAACAGCAAGGAGGTTGGTGTCAGCTGCGTGCGCAGTCGGGTCCACATCTCCTTGAGGTTGCGCGGTGCACGGTCCAGCAGGCTGCTATCCGTGGCGTCGGCCAGGCTGTCGGGATTGGCGGCGTCGCCCAGCAGGCGGTCCAGGGTCGACAGGTTGGCGGCCAGGGCACGCAGGGAGCGCAGCAGGCCGCGCCAGGCCGGGTTGCTCTGGATGCGCAGGTGTTCCAGGGAGGCATTCAGGTCGCCCAGGGCTTCGGCAAAGCTGTCGTCATAGACGAAGGGCTGGCGCATCTGGATCGATTCGGCGAGGGTCTGGCAGGCCTTGCCTTGCTGGCGCAGCAGACGCTGGCAGCGGAACAGCACGTCGCTGTGGAAGAAGGCCTCGGCGAGTGCGTTGTAAGGGTAGTGCGAGGAGCTGGCGCGTTCGTGGATGTCCTGGGCCAGGAAATACAGCTTGAGGTAGCGGCTGACCTTGGAGCCCGGGCGGCCATTGCCGACCCGGTGCAGGATGATTTCTTTGGCGGCATTCAGCGCCGCCACCACCCGGCCGTTTTGCTGCGCCAGTTCCAGGCGCCGCGCCTCCACATCCAGCTGGCGGATCGGTTCGAACAATGAGGACTTGAGCTTGAGGTAGCGCCCCAGCTCACGAAACAACCGCGCCAGGCTCTGTTGCACTGGCTGGTTGGAAAACAGCACCTGCCACAGCACCGACAGCGCGCCATACCACGCGGCACCGGCCACCAGCAGCAAAGGTTCATGCCAGAAGTCCGTGACCGCACCACCGCGCTGGTCCACGCCGATCATGGTGTAGACCGAGAGAATCAGGGTGGCCGAGGCGATCGCCCCATAACGCTCCCCCAGCGCACCGAGCATGGTCAGGCCGAAGCTGGACAGGGCCAGGAAGATCGCGAAGATCCAGGGATAAGGGAAGAGCAGTTCGACGGACAGTGCCGCGGTGCTGAAGCACACCAGTGTCACGGCCAGGGCGTTAAGCCGGCCCTGCCAGTTGTCATCGGTCTCGGCCAGGGCGCTGGCGATAATCCCCAGGAACAGCGGGATCAGCAGCGCCATTTCATTCTGGTACCAGCACAGCGCCATGCTGCCGGTCAGGGCGATGAATACCCGTACGCTGTAACTGAACTTATCCAGTGCCCAAAGGCGCCGCATGGACTGCTTGAAGGAGGTCGATGACATGAAGTCTGGGGTCTTCCGGGACGATGCCGCTAAATTGAGCCAGTAATGACGCCACGGCAAGCGTGGCGATCACATCTAACAGCAAAATTTATTACAGGCATTCTCTCAAGAACACCCCAAACCAATGTGGGAGCTGGCTTGCCTGCGATGGCGGCGTGTCAATCAATCAAGATGTTGGAGGTGCCGGCCTCATCGCAGGCAAGCCAGCTCCCACAGTTTGACCGAGTACATCCTTGAATCAGGCAAATTGGGCAGCGGCATAACCGGAAGCCCACGCCCACTGGAAATTGAACCCGCCCAGGTGACCGGTCACATCCAACACTTCGCCGATGAAGTACAAACCGGGGCTTTTCAGGGATTCCATGGTCTTGGACGAAACCTCCCGGGTGTCCACGCCACCCAGGGTGACTTCGGCGGTGCGATAGCCTTCAGTGCCCGCCGGAACCAACTGCCAGCTCCCCAGTTTGCTGGCGATGTCGGCAATCTCTGCGTGGGTGTACTGCTTCATTGGCTTGGAAACGAACCAGGTTTCAGCCAGCAGGTTGGCCATCTTCTTGGTGAAGATCTCACCCAGCAGGGTTTTCAGCTCGCTGTTCGGGCGCTCCACCTGTTGCTCTTGCAGCCAGGTGTGGGCGTCGTGATCCGGCAGCAGGTTGATTTCCACGGTGTCGCCGGATTCCCAGTATGAGGAAATCTGCAGGATCGCCGGCCCGCTCAGGCCGCGGTGGGTAAACAGGATGTTCTCGCGAAAGCTCTGGTCGTTGCAGCTCACCAGGCAATCCACGGAAGTACCGGATAACTCACCGCACAATTCCTTGAGCTGATCGGTGATGGTGAACGGCACCAGCCCGGCGCGGGTTGGCAGCAATTCATGGCCGAACTGCTTGGCCACTTGATAACCAAAGCCAGTGGCGCCCAGGGTCGGGATCGACAGGCCGCCGGTGGCGATCACCAGCGATTCGCAGCGCAACTCACCCAGGGTGGTTTGCAACTGATAGCCGGCTTCCAGTTTGGCGATCTCCTGCACTGACGTGTCCAGGTGCATGCTTACGCCGACCTGGATGCACTCATCCAGCAGCATCCCGAGGATGTCGCTGGACTTGTTGTCGCAGAACAGCTGGCCGAGTTTCTTCTCGTGGTACGGCACGCCGTGCTTGGCCACCAGCGCGATGAAATCCCACTGGGTGTAGCGGGCCAGGGCGGACTTGCAGAAGTGCGCGTTGTGGGAGAGGAAGTTGGCAGGCTCCGTGTACATGTTGGTGAAGTTGCAGCGGCCACCGCCGGACATCAGGATCTTTTTGCCGGCCTTGTTCGCGTGGTCGATCAACATCACCTTGCGCCCACGCCCGGCGGCGGTCAGCGCACACATCAAGCCTGCGGCGCCGGCGCCAATGATCACAACTTCGGTCGAGCGCACAGCCATGTCCTCATACAAATATTGATCTGAAATGCAATCAAATGTGGGAGCTGGCTTGCCTGCGATGGCATCAATTCGGTCAATCTGTCAGACCGAGTCGCCTGCATCGCGGGCAAGCCCGGCTCCCACATTGATTCGGTTCCTTCAACAGGAACGCGGTGTTTTTACAGGATACGCACGCGCAACGAACGGCCTTTGATCTTGCCGTCATTCAAGCGCTGCAGCGCCTGCTTGGCGATCCCGCGTTCCACGGCCACAAAGGCCTGGAAATCAAAGATCGCGATCTTGCCGACCTGAGCCCCCGGAATCCCGGCTTCACCGGTCAGTGCGCCAAGGATGTCGCCCGGGCGAACCTTGTCCTTACGGCCGGCGGCAATGCACAGGGTGCTCATCACCGGCAGCAACGGGCCGCCGCTCTGAGGCTTGAGGTTGTCCAGTTGGTCCCAGTTCAGCGGCGACTTCTGCAGTTGCTCGATGGCCTGGGCGCGATGGGCTTCGGACGGTGCGACGAGGCTGATAGCAATGCCAGTCTCACCGGCACGACCAGTACGGCCCACGCGGTGAATGTGGATTTCCGAGTCGCGGGCCAGTTCGACGTTGATCACCATGTCCAGTGCATCAATGTCCAAGCCACGGGCGGCTACGTCGGTGGCCACCAGTACCGATGTACTACGGTTGGCGAACATTGCCAGCACCTGGTCACGGTCGCGCTGTTCCAGGTCGCCATGCAGGCCGACGGCGGAGATGCCCTTGGAGGTCAGGTGATCCACGGTTTCCTGCACTTGCTGCTTGGTGAAGCAGAAGGCTACGCAAGAAGCCGGACGGAAATGCGCCAGGACCTTGGTCACCGCGTCCATGCGCTCTTCCGGGGAAATCTCGTAGAAGCGCTGCTCGATCTGATCGTCCGAGTGGAAGGCTTCGGCCTTGACCTGCTGCGGCGCGCGCATGAATTTCGAGGCCAGTTGCTTGATGCTCACCGGGTAGGTGGCCGAGAACAGCAGGGTCTGGCGGCGGGCCGGGGTCTTGCTGATGATGTCTTCGATGGCGTCGTAGAAGCCCATGTCGAGCATGCGGTCGGCTTCGTCGAGGATCAGCGTGTTCAAACCGTCCAGGACCAGCGAACCCTTGCGCAGGTGCTGCTGGATACGGCCCGGGGTGCCGACGATGACGTGGGCGCCGTGCTCAAGGGAGGCGATCTGTGGGCCGAGGGACACGCCGCCGCACAGGGTCAGCACCTTGATGTTGTCTTCGGCGCGGGCCAGGCGGCGGATTTCCTTGGCCACCTGGTCCGCCAGTTCGCGTGTCGGGCACATAACGAGTGCCTGGCAGCCGAAGTAGCGCGGGTTGATCGGGTTCAACAGGCCGATGCCGAAGGCTGCGGTCTTGCCGCTGCCGGTCTTGGCCTGGGCAATCAGGTCCAGCCCTTTGAGGATCACCGGCAAGCTTTGCGCCTGGATCTGCGTCATCTCGACATAACCCAGCGAGTCGAGGTTAGCCAGCATGGCGGCGGACAGGGGCAAAGTATTAAAAGCGGTGGCGATGGTAGTCACGGGACTGGCTCTGCAAAACAAAATGTCGCGCAGTGTACCAGCCTCGTGGGATTTTCCCTGCAAGTTCTAGACGAGAAGCCTGTTAATGCTCAATGTCGTGCTCACGGCTGACCACGCGTTTGCCGTCTTTTGGCGACAATTGCAGGAAGATCGCCGCCGCCAGCATCGCCATGATGCCCACGGTGACGAAGGTCAACTGGAACGCCCCAAGCACCGTGTCGACCCCGTCGTTGCCCACTTCGGCGGTAAAACCACCCAGCAGCGCACCGGCGCAGGCCACCCCAAGGCTCAGGGACAACTGCGCCACCACCGACAGCAAACTGTTGCCGCTGCTGGCCTGGGCGTCGTCTAGGTCGATCAGGGTCACGGTGTTCATCGCGGTAAATTGCAGCGAGTTGATCGCCCCGAGGATCGCCAGCATGCTCAGCAGCAGCGGGTAGGGCGTGTGTTCGCTGACCAGGCCCATGCTCGCCAGCATGATGCCCAGCGCCAGGGTGTTGCCGGTCAGCACCACTCGGTAGCCCAGGCGCTCGATCAGCGGCCGGGCGATGGACTTGGCAAACATCGCCGCTGCCGCCAGGGGCAGCATGCTCATCCCCGCTTCGGACGGCGAATAGCCCAGCGCCACCTGCAACAGCAGCGGCACCAGGAACGGCAACGCGCCGCTGCCCAGGCGAGCGAACAGGTTGCCAAGGATGCCCACGGCAAAGGTCCGGGTCTTGAACAGCACCGGCGAGAACAGTGGATTGTCGATATGCCCGGCCCGCAACCAATACGCCGCCAGGCACGCGAGGCCGCCGAACAGCAGCAACATCACCCGCAGGTGCGGCAGGTGCAATTCGCCGAGGCCTTCCATGGCGATGGTGATCAGCACCATCGCCGCGCCGAACAGCAGGAAACCCACGCCGTCGAAACGGGTGCGTTCGCTGCCGCGCAGGTCGGGGATGAATTTCCAGACGGCGTAGCAGCCGATGATGCCCACCGGCAGGTTGATCAGGAAGATCCAGTGCCAGGTCAGGTATTGCACCATCCAGCCACCCATGGTCGGGCCGAGCAGTGGGCCCAGCAGCCCTGGAATGGTGATGAAACCCATGATCCGCACCAGCTCCGAACGCGGGTAGGCGCGCAACACCACCAGCCTGCCCACCGGCAACATCAACGCACCGCCCAGGCCCTGGATCACCCGGGCGCCCACCAGCATGGTCAGCGTGCTGGAGAGTGCGCAGAGCAACGAGCCAATGCTGAACAGCATGATCGCGCCGAAGAAAATCTTCTTGGTGCCGAAGCGGTCGGCGACCCAACCGGAGGCCGGGATCAGCAACGCCACGGTCAGCATGTAGGCGATCACCACGCCTTGCATGCGCAAGGGGTTCTCCGCCAGGTCTCGGGCCATGGCCGGCAATGCGGTGTTGAGAATCGTCCCATCCAGCGACTGCATGAAGAAGGCAATCGCTACCACCCAGGGTAGCCAGCGGGCGGTCTTGGCATCGAGAGGGGCGCGATTCGGCATGAGTTACCTTTTTGTTAGCAGCCTATGTGTCGGCGATTATGCGCCATCGGCAACTCCTTTTCCCACTGGCGCTTCGTCTATATCTGACAACGCCACGTCTTTGCCCACCAGGAAATCAATCAGCGCCCGGTGCACGGCCAGGGCCGCTTCGCGGGATTCCAGGTCGAGCAAATGGCCGGTGTGCTCGGCGGTGGCGAAGCTGCTGCGGCCTACGTATTTTTTGAACAGTTGGGCTTCGTCTGCCGGGGTGTACTCGTCCAGCACGCCGTTGAGGAAGTGCACCGGGGTTTCGATTCGGGTCAATTGCGGCAGGTAGTTGCCGTCACCCAGCGCCAGCACCTGATGGATATGGAACCGCGCCTGGCGATACTCGGTGGTGGCCATGGTCGACAGGTGCCGGTGGTTGTTGCGCTTGAGCCGTGGCGACAGGTATTTGCCGACGGTTTCATTCAGCAGATGGCCGACGGCGGATTTGTCATCGGCTTCGATCAGCACGCGCACCCGTTCCACATATTCGAGCATCGCCTGGTTGAGGTTGGGCGCCAGCGCCATCACCACCGAGCTTTCAATCGAAGGCGGGTTATGCGCGAGGGTCAGCAGCGTGGAAATCCCGCCCCAAGAGGCAGACACCAGGTGGTTGACCTGAAAGCGTTCCACCAATGCCCGCAGGATCTGCACTTCATCGTCCTTGGTCACAAGGTCCAGGTCGGTGTTGTGCGGGCGTGAATAGCCGGAGAACGGCAAGTCGAACATCAGCACATTGAAGTGCTCGGACAGGCACTTGCTGGTACGGGCAAATGAGCGGGTGGTGGACAGCGCGCCATTGACCAACAGCACGGTTTTCTTCTCTGGGTTGTTACCAAGCTGCTCTACGTGAACGTTGTAGTGCTTGAACAGCTTTTCAATGACAAAACTTCCATGGTTCATGTCAACGCTCCAGCTTGCCCTATCCCGGGCAAGGTCGTGCATCACTTGAAATCAAGTGGGTTGAGGACGGCGGGGTGTTGTTTGAGTTTTTTTACCGCGCGGACGTGGCTAGATGCCACCAACCTTTATAACGAGGTTTTTCGCGAGCGACAACTGGCCGGACGGCCAGGTGTCTGGAGTGGGGTTTTGAGGGCGGGCTCGATCAAAATGTGGAATGCAATCAACTGTGGGAGCTGGCTTGCCTGCGATAGCGCCGTGTCATTTAGCAGATCTGGCACTGATACACCGCTATCGCAGGCAAGCCAGCTCCCACATGGGTTTTGCGTTGCTTATAAGGTCAGGGTCAGGCGCTTTACCAATGCGCCCGGTAATAGGTTGGACGAGGTATTGCGCTGGCTATACGTACTCGCCGACAGCAGCAATTCCCGATCAGCGGTCAGCGCTTCCAGTTGCGAGCCCAGCAGGCTGTACACGCTGTCATCAAAACGCATGGTGCTGACCGGCGCCTTGATCTCGCCGTCCTCGACCCAGAACGTGGCGAAGCGGGTCATGCCGGTCAGGCGCGCGGCGGGCTGGTCGGAGTAGTTCAGGTACCACAGGTTGCTGATGTACAAGCCGGTACCCAATTGCTTGAGGATATCGGCCTGGGCCAGGTTGCCGGCGGCCATCTGCAACGCGCTGGGGGACTCATCACCGCTGGCGCCGTTGGTGCTCAAACCGTATTCGGCCGCGCTGCGGGAGTTGACCAGTTGGCCTTCAGCCTTGCCGGCACTGATCAGCTTCACGTCGCTGCGTGGATAGCCGTCACGGGAAAACGCCGAGCTCAGGGAGCCGCTGACCTGCTCATCCAGTGTCACCAGCGGGTTCAAGGCTTGATCACCGTTGTACAAGCGTTGCAGCGGGCTGCCCTTGCTGGCGATGGCCTGGGCGGAAAACCCGCCCCAGGTCAGCATGCTGATGATCTCTTCCATGGCCGCCGGGGCCAAGTAGGCGCGGTATTGCCCCGGTGCCAGTGGGTGCAGCGGGCGGCCGAGGAATTCCAGTTGCTCGCGGGCCTGCTGGAAACGTTGGGCGAAGGCCGCGCTGTCCCAATCGTTGCCGGCGTAACTGGCTTTCACCGCTTCGCCGTTGGCGTGGAACAGGCTGAAGTCGAAGTTGAAACTGTTGTCCTGGTGCCAGCCAAAGGCACCTGAAGAGCTTGCAAACCCGCGGCTGATAGGGCCAGCGGCGTAGAAGCCGACCATGTCCACACCTTCGGCGGCCACGCTGATTGCTTCCAGCACCTGGGCCAGGTCTGGCAGTGGTCGGTCCTGCTGGTCCTTGTTTTGCCAGGCATTGTGGTTGAGCAGCAGGTACGGATCCTGCGGCAGCAACGGCAAGGTCTCGCGCAGTTGTTGCAGGCCGTCGGCCAGGCGCTGGCGGTCCAGTTCAGGCTCGCCCGCCAGGGTGATGCCGAGGTCGGCGTGGCGCCCGTCGTTGATCAGCTTCAGGTTCAGGCTGGCCTGTTGCACCTGGCCGGCCTGGCGCACTTTGCCCTGATTGAAACGCACAAACTCGGACGATTCGTTGGCGTAGCCGAGGTGGAATTGTTCGTGGTCGGTGATGGCTTGCTTGAGCCAGTCCACCAAGGCTTTGAAATTATTCATCAGGCGTCTCCCCCGAACACGTCCACGTTGCTGAACACACAGGCCGGCGACGCATGGCCGACTCGGATCACCTGGTTGGGTTCGCCCTTGCCGCAGTTAGGCGTGCCCAGCACCTTGAAGGTGCTGGCGTCGCCAACGGCGCTGAGGTTGCGCCAGAACTGCGCGGAAATCGCCCGGTAGTTGGGGTTCTTCACCACACCTTTGAGCTCGCCGTTTTCAATCAACTGGCCCCATTCGCAACCGAACTGGAATTTGTTGCGTGCATCGTCAATCGACCAGGATCGGTTGGTGGACATCAGGATGCCATGCTCGATACCGCCAATCAGTTGCGCCATGTTCTGGTCGCCGGCCTCAATATTCAGGTTGGCCATGCGGTCGATCGGCGCGCGGTTCCAGCTGCAGGCACGGCTGTTGGCCACGCCTTGCATGCCGGAGCGGTATTGCGACAACGCACCGCCCAACGGCTTGAGCAGCAGGCCTTCGCGGATCAGGAATTGTTTGCTGGCCTTCGTACCGTCGTCGTCATGCCCGTAGCTGGCGAGCTGCTCGGGAATGTCCGGGTCGAAGGTTACGTTCAGCAGCCTGGAGCCGTATTGCAGGTGGCCGAAGTCGCTGGCCTTGACGAAGCTGGTGCCGGCGTAATTGCGCTCGTCGCCGAGGATGCGGTCGAGTTCCAGCGGGTGGCCGATGGATTCGTGGATCTGCAGGATCATCTGATCGGGCATCAGTAGCAGGTCGCGCGGGCCCTGGGGCGTGTTCGGGGCCAGCAGCAGTTGCAGTGCCTGGTCCGCAATCTGCGGCGCGGCGCCCACCAAGCCGAAGCGGCTGATCACGTCGAAGCCGCCTTGCTGGCCGAAGTTGGTGCCGCCCAGGGTGCGGGTCTGGCTGTCGTTGCCGTCGTAGGCCGTGACGTTGACACCCGGGAACACAAACCGCTGGGCCTGGCGCAGTTCGGCGCCGGCGCTGTTGAGGTAGATCTGTTCGACGTGGGTGGTGCCCAGGCTGACTTCCCAGTTCACCAGGCGCTCGTCCTTGGGCACGGCGGCGGATTCGGCGCCGAGCAGCTGGTAGCAGTCGCGCAGGGACGGGAAGGGCTGGTCGAGGCTCGGCGACAGGTAGTCGGCGATGTCGCTGGACACCGGCTGGTCGCGCAGGTCGAGCAGGGCGTGGGGCTTGATCAACCGGGCTTGCTGTTCGGCGCGCTCAAGGGCGGCTTGCAGGCCGGGCAGGGAAATATCGTGGGTGGCGGCATAGGCTTCGACGCCGTTGAGGCGCACGGTAAGCATCGCGCCTTCGTCCTGGCTCAGGTGTGGCGGCTCGGCGATGTTCTTGCGTACCGACAGGTACTGGCCGGACTCGCGGACATAGCGCAGGGAGAAGAATTCGGCGTTGGTGCGCAGGGCACTGAATTGCTTTTTGAGTGTGGCGTGGTGTTCGAACATGGGGCCTTCCTTGTGGGCGGCTCGGCGCGGGCAGGCAAATAGAGTAGGCCTGGGCTGGGGAGCTGATCAAGGAAAGTGTAGGAGAGGGGTTTTGCAGTGTCTGGTCGGGCCTCATCGCGGGCAAGCCCGGCTCCCACATTTGACCGAGTTGTTCTGGCGAACGAGGTCAAATGTGGGAGCTGGCTTGCCTGCGATGCAGGCACCGCGGTGTATCAGTTACTGCGCAGTAGGACCTACTTCACGCATCGGCTTGCCACGCACCGGCGCATCGCCTGCCACGTAGTAATCCGCAGTGCTGCGCGGCAGTGGCTGGCGGCCACGGATCTTGTCGGCGATTTTCTCGGCGATCATGATCGTCGGCGCGTTCAGGTTGCCGGTGGTGATGATCGGCATGATCGAGGCGTCAACCACGCGCAGACCCTGCATGCCATGCACACGGCCTTCGGCGTCAACCACGGCCATCTCGTCGGTGCCCATCTTGCACGAGCAGGACGGGTGGAACGCCGTCTCGGCGTGCTCACGGATAAATTTATCCAGTTGCTCGTCGGTCTGTACGTCGATGCCCGGGCTGATTTCGCGGCCACGGTATTGGTCGAGTGCCGGCTGTTGCATGATTTCACGGGTCAGGCGGATGCCGTCGCGGAATTCCTGCCAGTCCTGTTCGGTAGACATGTAGTTGAAGAGGATGCTCGGGTATTCCCGTGGGTTCTTCGACTTCAACTGCACGCGACCGCGGCTCGGCGAACGCATGGAGCCCATGTGCGCCTGGAAACCGTGCTCTTTCACACCGTTGCTGCCGTTGTAGTTAATCGCTACCGGCAGGAAGTGGTACTGGATGTTCGGCCAATCGAAGTCTTCACGGGTACGGATGAAACCGCCCGCTTCGAACTGGTTGCTGGCGCCGATGCCGGTGCCGTTGAACAGCCACTCGGCACCAATGGCCGGCTGGTTGTACCAGAGCAGCGCCGGGTACAGCGAGACCGGTTGGGTGCAGGCGTATTGCAGGTACAGCTCAAGGTGATCCTGCAGGTTTTCGCCGACGCCTGGCAGGTCGTGGACCACCGGGATGTCGAGGCTTTCCAGCAGCTTCGCCGGGCCGACGCCGGAACGTTGCAGCAGTTGCGGCGAAGCGATTGCGCCGCTGCACACCAGGACTTCCTTGCGGGCACGGGCTTCAACGCGTTCTTCAGCAGCACCGATCAGGTAACGCACGCCGACGGCACGCTTGCCTTCGAACAGTACTTTGTCGGTCAGGGCGTGGGTGACGATGGTCAGCGTCGAGCGCTTCTTGGCCGTGTCCAGGTAACCGCGAGCGGTGCTGGCGCGACGACCGTTTGGCGTCACGGTACGGTCCATCGGGCCGAAGCCTTCCTGCTGGTAGCCGTTCAAGTCTTCGGTGCGTGGGTAACCGGCCTGTACGCCTGCTTCAACCATCGCGTGGAACAGCGGGTTGTTGCCGGCTTTTGGCGTGGTCACGCTGACCGGGCCTTCGCCACCGTGGTAGTCGTTCGGGCCGATATCGCGGGTTTCTGCTTTACGGAAATACGGCAGGCAGTCCAGGTAGGTCCAGTCTTCCAGGCCCGGCAGTTTCGACCAGTTGTCGTAGTCCATCGCGTTGCCGCGGATGTAGCACATGCCGTTGATCAGCGAAGAACCGCCGAGGCCTTTGCCGCGACCGCATTCCATCCGGCGACCGTCCATGTGTGGCTCTGGATCGGTTTCGTAGGCCCAGTTGTAGCGGCGGCCTTGCAGCGGGAACGCCAGGGCGGCTGGCATCTGGGTACGGAAATCAAGACGGTAGTCCGGGCCGCCGGCTTCCAGCAACAGGACGGTGACGCCTTCGTCTTCGGTCAGACGGGTCGCCAGGGTGTTACCGGCGGAGCCGGCACCCACAATGATGTAGTCGTATTCTTGGGACATTAAATGCACCCTCATTTAGATATGGTCAGGTCAGGCGAGTGCTTCGCACTCATCGCAGGCAAGCCAGCTCCCACAGTTGACCGGGTTCACACGGTCAAGATGTGGGAGCCGGGCTTGCCCGCGATGGCGGCCTCGCGGGCAATACAAAACCCAGGGGTTAGAACACCGAGGCGTAGTCGCCCAGCTCAACCTGTACCGATTTGATGCGAGTGAAGTTGTTCAGCGAGCTGATCCCGTTTTCACGGCCAACGCCCGACTGCTTGTAGCCGCCCACCGGCATCTTCGCGTCGGACTCGCCCCAGGCGTTGATCCAGCAGATACCGGCTTCCAGCTGATGAATCACGCGGTGGGCGCGGTTCAGGTCCTTGGTCACCAAGCCAGCGGCCAGGCCGAAGTCGGTGTCGTTGGCGCGGCGGATCACTTCTTCTTCGGTGTCGTAGGTGAGGATGCTCATCACCGGGCCGAAGATTTCTTCACGGACGATGGTCATCTCGTCGGTGCAGTCAGTGAACACGGTCGGGGCCACGTAGGCACCCTTGGCGAATTCGCCGTCGGTCAGGCGGTCGCCGCCGCACAGCAGGCGCGCGCCTTGCTCTTTACCTTTGGCGATGTAGCCGAGCACGCTTTCCATGTGGGCGAAGCTGACCAGCGGGCCGAAGTTGGTGTTTTCATCTTCCGGGTTGCCGATGCGGATGCGGGCAACGCGCTCGGCGATCTTGGCTTCGAACGCGCCTTTGAGGGCGGTCGGAACGAATACGCGAGTGCCGTTGGTGCAGACCTGGCCCGAGCTGTAGAAGTTGGCCATCATCGCGATATCGGCGGCGCGGTCGAGGTCGGCGTCGTCGAAAATGATCAGCGGGGATTTGCCGCCCAGTTCCATGGTGACTTCTTTGAGCGAGGAGCTCGAAGCGCTGGCCATGACTTTCTTGCCGGTGTCGGTGCCGCCGGTGAAAGAGACTTTCTCGATGCGCGGGTGCTCGGTCAGCCAGGTGCCGACTTCACGGCCGCTGCCGGTCAGAACGTTGAACACACCATCCGGAACGCCGGCTGCGGTGTAGATTTCAGCCAGTTTCAGGGTGGTCAGCGAGGTGACTTCGCTTGGCTTGAAGATCATCGCGTTACCGGCCGCCAGGGCAGGTGCGGATTTCCACAGGGCGATCTGGATCGGGTAGTTCCACGCGCCGATACCGGCCACGACGCCCAGCGGCTCGCGACGGGTGTAGACGAACGAGGTGTCACGCAGCGGGATCTGCTCGCCTTCGATGGCGGGCACCAGGCCTGCGTAGTATTCCAGCACGTCGGCGCCGGTGACGATGTCGACGTATTGGGTTTCGGAGTACGGCTTGCCGGTGTCCAGAGTTTCCAGGGCGGCCAGCTCATCGTTGCGCTCGCGCAGGATGTCGACGGCGCGACGCAGGATGCGCGAACGCTCCATGGCAGTCATGGCGGCCCAGATTTTCTGGCCCTTTTCGGCGCTGACTACAGCGCGCTCAACGTCTTCTTTAGTGGCGCGTTGCACATTGGCGAGAACTTCACCGTTAGCCGGGTTGATGGCTTCGAAAGTGGCATCGCTGCCAGCGTCGGAGTAGCCGCCGTCAATGTAGAGTTTTTGCAGTTCGAAACGGGCCATAAAGTCCTCGCAAGTGCATAAGTGGTTGGCGCGGTTCGGGAGTTGAGCGGTTATGTGTGCTCTAACTCACCTGCTTGGCCAATTGGAAATCCATGTATTCGTAAGCGATCCGTTGCGCCTGCTCCGTGTCGAAAGCGTCTCCCGACAGGGCACCGCGCAACCACAAACCGTCGATCAGGGCCGCCAGGCCTCGGGCTGCGCTGCGTGCCTCGGACAACGGCAACGCTCGGCGGAACTGGCAACACAGGTTGGAATACAGACGGTGATCGTTGATCCGCTGCAACCTGTGCAATGACGGGTGGTGCATGCTGGTGGCCCAGAAGGCCAGCCAGGTTTTCATAGCCGGGCCGTTGACTTGGCTGGCGTCGAAGTTGCCTTCGATGATCACCTGAAGATGAGCCCGCGGGCTGTCATCTTTCAGCGCCAACCGGCGCTCGGTGACGTTCTCGATCAGGACGTTCATCAGGTACCGCATCGTGGCGGCGATCAGGCCATTCTTGTCCTGAAAGTAGTGACTGATGATGCCATTCGAGACACCGGCCAGACGGGCGATCAGCGCAATGCTGGCATCCCCCATTCCGACCTGATCGACCGCAGTCAATGTGGCTTCGATCAACTGCTGGCGGCGTATGGGTTGCATACCGACCTTGGGCATCGTGCACCTCTCCTTAGGCCTGCCAACGGGCGATAAACGTCCGTCGGCTTATGGGCCAGTCTATTTTGTTTTGATTGAACGTTCAATCAACAAAGAATAAGATCTGCGACAAATGGTCGCTGCCTACAGGTATTTCCTACGTGCATGTGGCGCCACCTGACATCGGGAAACCCCATGAAACAGCCCGGCACAGCGGTTCGCCGGGGTTCATGGTTTTTCGGGGTGTCTTTATACACCCGTCCGTCGACTGCCGAAAAATCGATGGCTCGGGTCATGCGTTGCCTTGTGTTTCTCTGCACTGCCCGGAGCATCTGTGCCATGAGTTCTGCCTCTCTTATAAAGACCCCGCCGGAAAAGGTGCGGGTCAACGGTTGGGTGTTCTACACCTCCACCGCGCTGATTCTGTTGTTGACCGCGATTCTGATCATCGCCCCGCAGGAAGCCGGCAGGATGCTCGGTGTGGCCCAAGCCTGGTTGTCGAAAAGCTTTGGCTGGTACTACATGGTCGTGATCGCCGCCTACCTGGTGTTTGTGGTGGGCCTGGCGTTTTCGTCCTACGGAAAATTGAAACTGGGCAGCAAGGACGACACCCCGGACTTCAGCTACGGCGCCTGGGCCGGCATGCTCTTCTCGTCGGGCATCGGCATCTCGCTGCTGTACTTCGGCGCGTCCGAGCCGCTGGACCACTACTTCAACCCGCCTGAAGGCGCGTCGGCCACCGGCGAAGCCGCACGGCAGGCCTTGCAGTTGACGTTCCTGCACTGGGGCCTGCACGGCTGGGCGATCTACGCACTGGTCGGCCTGGCCGTGGCGTACTTTGCCTACCGTCATAACCAGCCGCTGGCCTTGCGTTCGGCGCTGTACCCGCTGGTGGGCGAGCGTTGGGTCAAAGGTGCGGCCGGTCACGCGGTGGACGGCTTCGGCATGTTCGTCACGCTGCTGGGCCTGGTGACGAACCTGGGGATTGGTTCGATGCAAGTGTCGTCCGGGCTGGAAAACCTGTTCGGCATGGAGCACAGCAACACCAACCTGCTGATCGTGATCATCGTGATGAGCACCGTGGCGACCATCGCTGCCGTGTCGGGTGTGGAGAACGGCATTCGCCGCCTGTCCAACCTGAACATCGTGCTGTTCAGCGGCCTGCTGATTTTTGTATTGCTGTTTGGCCCGACTTTGCACCTGCTCAACGGCTTCGTGCAGAACATCGGCGACTACATGAACGGCATCGTGCTGAAGACCTTCGACCTGTACGTGTACGAAGGCGACGCCGACAAGACCGAGCGCTGGATGGGCCTGTGGACCCTGTTCTACTGGGCCTGGTGGATTTCCTGGGCGCCATTCGTGGGCATGTTCATCGCGCGTATTTCCCGTGGCCGCACCGTGCGTGAACTGGTGGCCGGCGTGCTGCTGATCCCGCTGGGCTTCACCCTGGCATGGCTGTCGATCTTCGGTAACTCGGCCCTGGACCTGGTGGTCAACCATGGCGCGGTGGAGTTGGGCAAGACCGCACTGGAACAGCCGTCCATGGCGATCTACCAACTGCTTGAGCATTACCCGGCGTCGAAAATCGTCATCGGTGTGTCGATCTTTGTGGGCTTCGTACTCTTCCTGACCCCGGCGGATTCCGGCGCGGTGATGATGGCGAACCTGTCCTGCAAAGGCGGCAATGTTGACGAAGATGCGCCCCACTGGTTGCGGATCTTCTGGTCGGCGGTGATCACCCTGGTGACCATCGGCCTGTTGTTCGCCGGTAACTTCGAAGCCATGCAAACCATGGTGGTGCTGGCCGGCCTGCCATTCTCGGTGGTGCTGATCCTGTTCATGTTCGGCCTGCACAAGGCAATGCGCCAGGACGTGGCGATCGAGCTGGAGCAGGCGCAATTGGCTGAACGTGGTCGGCGTGGTTTCAGCGAGCGTTTGACGGCCCTGGACCTGCAACCGAGCCAGGGTACCGTGCAACGCTTTATGGACAAGCACGTCACGCCGGCGCTGGAAGAGGCAGCGACTGCGTTGCGTGATCAGGGGCTGGAAGTGCAGACCCTGCTGGGCAAATCCAAGCGCTGCATTGGTGTGCGCATCGAGATGGAAGAGGGTAATCCGTTTGTCTACGAGGTGAGCCTGGATGCTTATTCGTCGGCACCGAACGACTTGCCCGAGGAAGAGCGCACGCGCTACTACCGCGCCGAGGTTTACCTGCACAACGGGCCTCAAGAGTACGACCTGATGGGCTTTGCCCAGGAACAGATCACCCGGGACGTGCTCGATCAGTTTGAAAGCCATCGGCAGCTCCTTGGCCGTGTCTATAGCTAAGAGTGGGTGGTGATGATCGTTCCCACGCTCCGCGTGGGAACGCATCCTGTGACGCTCCGCGTCACGATTTCAAGAGCGGACGCAGAGCGTCCATGGCGGCATTCCCACGCAGAGCGTGGGAACGATCAATGCGGCGCCTTCACTGGCGCCGCTGTTCCAAGGTTGGAATGGGGTCAAATGTGGGAGCTGGCTTGCCTGCTATAGCAGTGGTGAATTCACTGCAGCTATCGCAGGCAAGCCAGCTCCCACATTGACCCATTTCCTTCAGGAGGATCTACCCCAGGTTCTTGCCCAGCAGCGCGTGATACAACTCGCTGTCACCCAAAATCCCCACCACCTTGTTGTTGTCCTGCAGCACCAGCTTGTTGCCTGTCTGATAGCGAATCTGCAACGCCTCACGCATCCCGATATTGGAATCCACCAACGTCGGCATCCGCCCCAAACCTTCCACGGCTTGCCCCGGTGCCCAGTTCTGCAGGTTCAGCACCGAGCCGTTCTGCCGTGCGCCCTTGATGGTGTTGCCTTCGGCCAGGTCCAGCCACGAGTCGCCACCCGGGTCCAGGCTGATGGAGCCGTTGACGTGGGTGCAGTTGTCCACCGTGCGCATCAGGCTGCGGCCACACAGCACATTCAGCGGGTTGGTGTGGGCCACGAAGGTCCGCACATAGTCATCCGCCGGGTTCAGCACGATCTCTTCCGGCACGCTGTACTGGATGATCCGGCCGTCTTTCATGATCGCGATGCGGCTGCCGAGTTTCAGCGCCTCATCCAGGTCGTGGCTTACAAATACGATGGTCTTGCTCAGCTTGCGTTGCAGCTCCAGCAACTCATCCTGCAAGCCCTGGCGGATCAGCGGGTCGAGTGCGGAGAAGGGTTCGTCCATCAGCAGGATATCGGCGTCCATCGCCAACGCCCGGGCCAGGCCGACACGCTGCTGCATGCCACCGGAAAGCTCGTCTGGCTTCTTGTTGCGCCACTGCGACAGGCCCACCAATTCCAGCTTGTCATCCACCAGCTTGCGCCGTTCTTTCTCCGGACGGCCCTGCATCTCCAGGCCGAAGCTGATGTTTTCACGCACCGTCAGCCAAGGCATCAGGGCAAATTTCTGGAAGACCATGGCGATGCGCTGGGTGCGCATCATTTTCAGCTCGGCGGGGGTGCAGGAAGCGATGTCGATCTGCCGACCTTCATGCTCCACAAACAGCTTGCCGCGGCTGACGGTGTTCAAGCCATTGATGCAGCGCAGCAAGCTCGACTTGCCCGAGCCGGACAGGCCCATCAGCACGCAGATCTCGCCTTTCTCGACATCCAGGCTGGCGTTTTCGACGCCGACAATCTGCCCGGTCTTTTTCAGGATCTCGTTGCGCGTCATGCCCTGGTCCAGCAGCTTGAGCGCCTCGCGTGGGTCTTTGGAGAAGATCACGTCGACATTTTCGAATCGGATAATGCTCATGCATCACCCCCTACTTTGGCGTCGGGTTGTTTGCAGATGCGGTCGAGCATGATGGCCAGCAGTACGATCGCCAGGCCCGCTTCAAAGCCCAGGGCGATGTCGGCGGTGTTCAGTGCGTTGACCACCGGTTTGCCGAGGCCGTCGGCGCCCACCAGGGCTGCGATAACCACCATCGACAACGACAGCATGATGCATTGGGTAATGCCGGCGGCGATGCTCGGCATGGCGTGGGGCAGTTCAATCCGCGAAAGCAACTGACGGCGCGAGCAGCCAAAGGCCTTGCCGGCGTCCATCAACTCTTGCGGCACATCACGGATACCCAGGTAAGTCAGACGGATAGGCGCGGCAATCGCAAACACCACCGTGGAAATCAGCCCGGGCACCACACCCAGCCCGAAGAGGGTCAGGGTAGGGATGAGGTAGACGAAGGTCGGTACGGTCTGCATCAGATCGAGCACCGGCCGCATCAGGGTGTAGAACATCGGTTTGTGCGCGGCAACAATGCCCAGCGGCACGCCGATCACCACGCAGACCAGGGTGGCGAACAGCACCTGCGCCAGGGTCTCCATGGTTTCCTGCCAGTACCCCAGGTTCAGGATCAGCAGGAAGGAGGCGATGACAAACACTGTCAGGCCCCATTTGCGTTGAATGAAATGAGCGAGCAGCGCAATCAGACCGATCAATGCCAGTGGATTGAACCAGGTCAGCGCGAACGTCACGCCGTGGATCATCGTTTCCAGGGTCGATGCGATTGCGTCGAAGTAGGCGGCCCCGTGTTGGGTCAACCATTCAACGAAGGCAGCGATGTACTGGCCTAGCGGGATTTTATGTTCAGTCAGCATGGTAGTGAATGTCCACATGCGAAGAGGAAAAACATCCCGGGCCAGCGTGCCGGCCCGGGGTCAGCACTTACTTGGCGAGATACGCTTTGACGGCCTCCAGACCGGGTTTGCCATCGACGGTGGTGACACCAGCCAACCAGGTGTCGAGCACTTGCGGGTTCTTCTTCAGCCACGCCTTGGCGGCGGCGTCAGGCTTCATTTTGTCGTCCAGGACGTTACCCATCAGGGTGCTTTCCATGTTCAGGGTGAACGACAGGTTTTTCAGCAACTGGCCCACGTTGGTGCATTCCTGGGTGTAGCCCTTGCGGACGTTGGTGTAGATGGTGGCCTGGCCGTAGTTGGGGCCGAATGAATCATCACCCCCGGTCAGGTACTTCATCTTGAAGCGGGTGTTCATCGGGTGCGGTTCCCAGCCGAGGAACACGATGGCCTGGTCGCGCTTGGTGGCGCGTTCCACCTGCGAGAGCATCCCGGCTTCGCTGGATTCGACCACTTTGAAGCCTGCGGTTTTCAGGCCGAAAGCGTCTTTGTCGATAAGGGTCTGGATGGTGCGGTTGCCATCGTTACCCGGCTCGATCCCGTAGATCTTGCCGCCCAGCTCATCCTTGAATTTGACGATGTCGGCGAAGTCTTTCAGGCCCTTGTTGTACAGCGCTTCCGGTACGGCCAGGGTGTACTTGGCGTTTTCCAGGTTGGCGCGCACGGTTTCCACGGTGCCGGCATCACGGTACTGCTTGATGTCGTTTTCCATGGTCGGCATCCAGTTGCCGAGGAAGATGTCCATGTTCTTGCCGTCGGCCAGGGACTTGTAGGTCACCGGTACGGAAATCATCGTGGTGCGGGGTTTGTAGCCGAGGCCCTTGAGGACTTCGCTGGTGGTGGCGGTGGTGACGGTGATGTCGGTCCAGCCGACATCGGAGAAGTTGACGGTCTGGCATTGCGCCGGTTCTGCAGCGTGAGCCAGGACTGGCAGACTCAGCATGGCGGCCAACAACAACGACGGGGAACCTTTCATGGGGGTGGACTCCTGGTGTTTTTCTGGCGGCGATAACACCGCGCTTATAGGTGTTGCGGTTGGGCGTGCGGCACAGCTCTGCCACGCAACTGTGCAAACGAGTCGAGACTGATCATGTACCAGTGAAAATCTGACGCCTACAGGGGGCGTCGTATCCAGTACAGGGATGGTCGTATCCAGTGTCGGTGACGTCGCTTACAGATTTTTTCAACGGCAAAACTGCACTTTTTACCGATCTGAACCGCAAAAAACGGCCAAAACGTCGCCTTCCACAACAGCGGCGCTGATGAGCATGGGTACGTCGGTGTGAGACGCCGTGAGCGCCAACAAAAGCTTGATGATGGCCGCATCTGGGCGGATTGCGACATGAGCGTAGCAGCTCCGTCACCAGGCGTTATTTGCGCCTGGCCTGTGCTCATCGAGGAGTTTCACGTCAATGGCTATCAGCGTTTTCGACCTGTTCAAGATCGGCATTGGGCCTTCGAGTTCTCACACCGTCGGCCCCATGCGCGCCGCGGCGTTGTTCGTTCAAGGATTACGTGAACGTGATGTGTTGGAACAAGTCAGGCGCATCGAAGTTCAGCTGTATGGCTCCTTATCGGCCACCGGCATCGGTCACGGCAGTGATAACGCCGTGATCATGGGCCTGATGGGCGAGTGGCCGGATGCGATCGATCCATCGCAGATCGGCGTCCGCATCGAAACCCTGCGCGAGACCCACACACTGCTGCTGGACGGACATTTGCCGGTGCCTTTCTTATGGGCGCGGGACATGCGCCTGATCGACGAAAACCTGCCGTTCCACCCCAATGCCATGACCCTGGTGGTGTTCGGTGATAACGGCGAGCTGCACCGTGACACCTACTACTCGGTGGGCGGCGGGTTTGTGGTGGATGAAGCCCAGGCCAACAGCGGCGTGGCGGACATGGACCGCACCGAGTTGCCCTATGATTTTTCCAGTGCGGTGGAGTTGCTGCAGTTGTGCAAGACCCACAACCTGCGGGTCGCTGAGCTGATGTTGGCGAACGAAAAAACCTGGCGCTCGGAAGAAGAGATCCGCAGCGGGCTGATGAAGCTTTGGCGCGCCATGCAGGATTGCGTGGAGCAAGGCCTCAAGCACGAAGGCATCCTTCCCGGCGGCCTCAATGTAAGGCGGCGTGCAGCCAAGTTGCACCGCAGCTTGCAGGAGCTGGGCAAACCGAATGTGATCGGCTCGACCTTGAGCGCGATGGAGTGGGTCAACCTGTTCGCCCTGGCGGTGAATGAAGAAAACGCCGCCGGCGGGCGCATGGTCACGGCACCGACCAACGGCGCGGCGGGGATCATCCCGGCGGTGCTGCACTACTTTATGAAGTTCAGCGAAGAGGTGACCGAGGCCAACGTCGTCGACTATTTCCTCGGCGCGGCGGCGGTGGGCATCCTGTGTAAAAAGAACGCGTCGATTTCGGGTGCCGAAGTCGGTTGCCAGGGTGAAGTCGGTTCGGCGTGCGCCATGGCGGCGGCGGGGCTGGCGGAAATCCTCGGTGCTACGCCGGAGCAATTGTGCAACGCGGCGGAGATCGGCCTGGAACACAACCTCGGCCTGACCTGCGATCCGGTAGGCGGGTTGGTGCAGGTGCCATGCATCGAGCGTAATGCGATTGCAGCGGTGAAGGCGATCAACGCGGCGCAGATGGCGCTGCGGGGTGATGGCCAGCACTTTATCTCCCTGGACCGGGTGATCCGCACCATGCGGGATACCGGGGCGGATATGCATGACAAGTACAAGGAAACATCGCGGGGCGGGTTGGCGGTGAGTGCGGTGGAGTGTTGATCCAGACAGACCGCGTCGCCTGCATTCGCGAGCAAGCCCGCTCCCACATTCGACCGAGTTCCTACTGAAAAAACGCGGTCAAGTGTGGGAGCGGGCTTGCTCGAGAATGCGGTAGACCAGGCAACACTGCTCATAAAGTGAACACCGACACCCACAAGCGCCACCTTTTAGCGCGTCGCAATTAGATAAGTAGCTCCCAAACGATTTCCCGCCCCGACCCTCTGTCACTCGTGCTTGTGGTGACAGACTTTTCCCACGTCGTTTCGCTCCCTTCCCACAAGTGCTACCGATCTGCTCACACACCCTGAGCCTGCGTCCTCTGACGTCTTTTTCGGGTCATATCCCCCACTCCATGCGCGGGCTTATATAGACACGTCATGAGGTCGTTTTCAGGAGTTATTGAATACGCATTCAACTTTAGGCATGGCATTTGCTCTATCAATACAAAGCCTCTCGCCATAGGAGTTTCCTTAAGGTGGTGAGCGCAATAACAAGAGCCTCGCCTGAGGCCATCACCCGCTTTGTGTGAGGAGATACCGCGATGACGTCGTTCAACTCAGGGGCTCAACCCCAGAACCGTGCGCCTCAATCCATCGGCTTTTTGCTGCTGGACAATTTCACGCTGATTTCCCTGGCCTCCGCAGTCGAACCCCTGCGCATGGCCAACCAACTCTCCGGCCGCGAGCTGTATCGCTGGACGACGTTGAGTGTGGACGGAAACCAGGTGTGGGCCAGCGACGGTCTGCAAATCACCCCCGATGCCTCCATGCACAAAGCCCCGGCCCTGGACACTGTGATCGTCTGCGGCGGCGTGGGTATCCAGCGCACCGTGACCCGTGAACACGTGTCGTGGCTGCAAAGCCAGGCGCGCCAGTCCCGTCGCCTTGGCGCCGTGTGCACCGGCAGCTGGGCCCTGGCCTGCGCCGGCCTGCTGGACGGTTTTGATTGCAGCGTGCACTGGGAATGCCTGGCGTCGATGCAGGAAGCTTTCCCTCGCGTGGCCATGAGCACACGCCTGTTCACCCTCGACCGCAACCGCTTCACCAGCTCCGGCGGCACCGCGCCGCTGGACATGATGCTGCACCTGATCAGCCGCGACCACGGCCGTGAATTGTCGGCGGCGATCTCCGAGATGTTTGTGTACGAGCGCATCCGCAACGAACAGGATCACCAGCGTGTGCCGCTCAAGCACATGCTCGGCACCAACCAGCCGAAACTGCAGGAAATCGTCGCGCTGATGGAAGCCAACCTGGAAGAGCCGATCGACCTCGACGAACTGGCGGTGTACGTCGCGGTTTCCCGGCGTCAGCTGGAGCGGCTGTTCCAGAAATACCTGCACTGTTCGCCGTCGCGCTACTACCTCAAGTTGCGCCTGATCCGTGCTCGGCAGTTGCTCAAGCAAACGCCGATGTCGATCATCGAAGTGGCGTCGGTGTGCGGGTTTGTCTCCACGCCGCACTTCTCCAAGTGCTACCGCGAATACTTCGGCATTCCGCCGCGGGATGAGCGCGTGGGTTCCAATACCACGCAGCAGGTGGCGATGATGCCGATTCCGCAGGCGCTGGTGTTGTCACCGTTGTCCGGGCCGTTGTCGGCGTTGAGCCAGGCCAGGAATGAGTCGACTTTCGCCAGCGTAAGGCTCTAGACCGCGTCGCCTGCATCGCAGGCAAGCCAGCTCTCACACTTGACCGCGTTTTTTCAGTAGGAACGCGGTCGAATGTGGGAGCGGGCTTGCTCGCGAATGCGGTATATCAGGCGCCAGAGTTCTGCCGAAACTGCACCAACGCCGGCAACAACTGCTTGTCGATCGCCTGCCTCACCGCCGGCAAGATCGTCGCGCTGCCGGTGTACATCTGCTCAACCATGTTCTTCAGCGCCTTGGCCCGCGCTTCACTCAAGCCGCGCACCGCACATTCACAAGCCTGCTCGGCGGTAGCGCCGCTGGACACTTCGAAACCCAACGACCGCAGCTGGCCCAGCAGGTCATCCTGGTCAATCAAATCCGCGTGCATCATGACGTTTATCCTTGTTAGGGGAGCGGGGGACTGAGGTCGATTCTGGTAGGCCATCACCGAGTCGGCAAGGCCTGAATTCGCGAATGTCCGGCACACCTATGAACAGGTCGTTTTCGGCTAACTCGCAAGGCAGGGGAGTGTGCACACTGGCACCAAGCAAGCAGCTTGAAGGTTTGGTCACCCTCGGGATGCGCAGCTCAAACAAAGCACTCTGCCCCGATCCTGTCACGGCTGGATCGGGGCTTTTTTTGGCTGGGATTTGTGGGGGCGCAACTGGCCTCATCGCAGGCAAGCCAGCTCCCACATTTGAAGGTATTCACAAATCAAAATGTGGGAGCTGGCTTGCCTGCGATAGCGGTCTACCTCTGCAACACCAATATCCTGGACAGCAGTTCATCGCGGTCGATGTAGCAGCCCTGGAAATGCCGGGCGCCGGACGCCGGGTCGAAGGCATTGCGCGCATGCAGGGTCCGGCGATTATCAAAGCACCACAGCTCGCCCGGATTCAGCCGTTTGACCAGCCGAAAACGCTCCTCCCGGGTCATCGCAATAAACCGCCGATAGGCGCGATACAGCAAGGGCATCTGCTCTGCCGGTGCCTCAAATGGCCCGCGCAGAAAGTTGGCCATGCGAATCTCGGCGACCTCCCCCAACGCATCCAGCGCAATGATTGGCGCCAGCCGGCGATAGTCGCTGTGACGGTCCTTGTTGCGAAACTCCACCGGGATCTCGCACAGCGCGCGAAAGGCTTCGGGGTCTTCATCGCGCAACGCCCGGGCGATGGCGAAACCATCAACGAAAATACTCTCGCCACCGTCGGCGTCGTTCACCAGGCAATGCAAAAACTGCAGCCCGGGTTGCAGCTCCCGCGTCGGCAAATCACTGTGCAGCGGCAGGTTGAAAGCGGTGTAGGCGTTGCTGTCGGCATCGGCCTTGGATTGCACGTTGAACAACACACCGAAGTTGCTCTCGCGGATGAACGAAATGCGCTTGGCGATCAGTGCCAGGGAGCCGGGTTCTGTGGGCACGCCACGCACTTGCGTAAGGCCGCTGTCACGCAGGGCCAGCAGCCAGTGCAGCAGGGCTTTCGGGTCTTCCATCAGTGCTGCGTAGTCGAATACGGGCAGCTCGAAACTACGGTCCCACAGTCTGGATTTCGGCTTGGCCGCCCGGCGTTCAGCGCGGGACTCATCGTCGTAGGCGTGCGCCCGCAGCCAGCCGGGATCGTACTGGCTGTGATGCCCGCCACTCCATTCAACCGTCAGCAAACCCTGGTCGATACGCGCGCTGACAGCCGTGAGGTGTTCGTCCACATCGACGATTTCCAGCACCTGCTCACGGGTCACGCTGTACACACAGGACGGGCACGGGCAGTTGTCCCGCAGCCACTGGTGATGGAACGGGCTGACCCGCCCATCGGCCCATTGCACGCTGAGGTGGTCGTTGTGCACCTGCACCTCGGCCAGGTCGCTGATCAGTGGGTAAGTACGGAAGTCGGCAACAGCAGCGGCGGTTTGCATGGCGATTCCTTATTTTTGGGGTGGCAGTCCAATCACGCGGCCGAGCAAGGCGGGTTTCGGCAGGTCGGTCTGTTCGGCGCGGATACTTGCAAGCTTGCCCAGCACTGCCTCGCTGAACGGCGCTGAGTGCGGGCCGGCGAGGTCGACGTGGAGCAACATTTGCTCGTTGCCGGCCAGCTCCTTTTCGTCGCCCACCAGATGCAGGCTGTGATAGAGGTGCAAGCGTTTGCGGTCGTGGGCGATGAGTTGGGTGTGCACTTCGACGGCGGCGCCCAGCTTTACTTCGTGCAGGTAGTTGAGGTGCAACTCCAGGGTGAACAGCGAGTTGCCGCTGGCTTCGCGGTTTTCGCTGTCCAGGCCCAGGATGTCCATCAGCGCATCGGTGGCGTAGCTGAAGATCAGCAGGTAGAACGCATCGCGCAGGTGGCCGTTGTAGTCGACCCACTCGGGGAGGATTTTGGTGGTGTAGGTGGTCAATGCGGCCATGGTTCGGTTCCCGGTAGGTACTCGGTCAAAATGTGGGAGCTGGCTTGCCTGCGATGGCGGCGGTGAATCCAACATCGCTATCGCAGGCAAGCCAGCGCCCACAGAGAATCAACAGCGATTATTCGGCGAAGGTCATACCGTGTTTTTCCTTGGTCGTCTTCACTGCTTCCAGCACCGCCAGCAGGCAATCATCACGATAGCGCTCCAGGGCCGAAATGCTGTGTTTGCCCAACTGATCGCTGGTTCCATCCACCACGTCGTCAATCAACTTGTCGGTCAGTTCCGGGGCCGGCAAATAGGTCCACGGCAACTGCAACGCCGGGCCGAACTGCGCCATGAAGTGGCGCATCCCGGCATCACCGCCGGCCAGGGTATAGGTCAGGAACGTCCCCATGAATGACCAGCGCAAACCGGCGCCAAAGCGAATCGCATCGTCAATCTCGCCGGTGGTTGCCACGCCATCGTTGACCAAGTGCAACGCCTCACGCCACAAGGCTTCCAGCAGACGGTCAGCGATAAAACCGGGCACTTCCTTACGCACATGCAAAGGGCGCATGCCGAGGGATTCGTACACGTTGATCGCTGCCTGAATCGCTTCCGGCGCGGTGTTCTTTCCGCCAACCACTTCAACCAATGGCAACAGGTAAACCGGGTTGAATGGATGGCCTACTACGCAGCGTTCCGGGTGCGTGGAACCTTCATAAAACTCGCTCGGCAACAGCCCCGAAGTACTCGAGCCAATCAAGGCATTCGGCTTGGCCGCCGCGCTGATCTTGCTGTGCAATTCCAGCTTCAATTCCAGGCGTTCCGGGGCGCTTTCCTGGATGAAGTCGGCGTCTTTCACGCACTCTTCAATCGTGGCCACAAAGCGCAAGCGGTCTTGCGAGGCGCCGGGTGCCAGGCCTTGTTTCTCGAGTGCGCCCCAGGCATTCGCGACACGTTTGCGCAGGGCCGCTTCGGCACCAGGCGCCGGGTCCCAGGCCACCACATCCAGGCCATGGGCCAGGGCGCGGGATACCCAGCCGCTGCCGATAACGCCGCTGCCCAGCGCGGCGAAGGTTTTGATTCCAGTGATAAAGCTCATGGCAAATTCCTAAAGAGTTCGGTGATTCTGTGTGAGAGCCAAGATCAAAATGTGGGAGCGGGCTTGCTCGCGAAAGCGGTGTGTCAGTTGATGCATTCGGTGGCTGATCCACCGCTTTCGCGAGCAAGCCCGCTCCCACATTTGATTCGGTTCCTGCAGGGCGTCGTGTGGTGAGCCTTAGCCGCGCTTGGTCAGGCCCATCTTCACGCGGCCTTCAGCCGGGGTCATGACCCGCGCACCCAAGCGGCTGAGGATTTCGCTGGCGCGTTCCACCAACTGGCCGTTGGTCGCCAGCACGCCCTTGTCCAGCCACAGGTTGTCTTCCAGGCCGACCCGCACGTTGCCGCCCAGCAGTACCGCTTGGGCCGCCATCGGCATCTGCATGCGGCCAATCCCGAAGCCGGCCCACACCGCGTCTGCCGGCAGGTTGTCGACCATGGCTTTCATGGTGGTGGTGTCGGCCGGTGCGCCCCACGGGATGCCCAGGCACAGCTGGAACAGCGGGTTGTCGAGCAAGCCTTCCTTGATCATCTGCTTGGCGAACCACAGGTGACCGGTGTCGAAAATTTCCAGCTCGGCTTTAACGCCCAGCTCCTGGATTCGTTTCGCGCCCGCTCGCAGCTGCGCCGGGGTGGAGACGTAAATGGTGTCGCCATCGCCGAAATTCAGGGTGCCGCAATCGAGGGTGCAGATTTCCGGCAGTAGCTCTTCCACGTGGGCCAGGCGGGTCAGCGGGCCCACCAGGTCGGTGTTGGGGCCGAACTCCATGGGGTTTTCTCCGCCACCGATTTCCAGGTCACCACCCATGCCGGCGGTGAGGTTGACGATGATGTCGACGTCCGCCTCGCGGATGCGCTCCATCACTTCGCGGTACAGCGCCACGTCGCGGCTGAACTTGCCGGTCTCGGGGTCACGTACGTGGCAATGCACCACGGTGGCACCGGCCTTGGCTGCTTCCACCGCCGCGGCAGCGATTTGTTTCGGAGTGACCGGCACGTGAGGGCTTCTGGCGGTCGTGTCGCCAGCACCGGTGAGTGCGCAGGTGATGATGACGTCATGGTTCATGGGGCAGGTTCCTTGCAGGCGTGATTTTCAGGCGTAGTCATACCGTTCGCAGTCAGGAGCGGCTGCGAAACGGTGATTCAAAACGGGTTATTTTCTGGTCAATTGCAGGTTGGCCGCGGCGGGTTTGCCGTCGAAGGTGGTCACGCCTTCCAGCCAGCGCTGCTGGTCTTGCGGGTGGTCCTTGAGCCATTGCTTGGCCGATTCGAAAGCGTCCTTGTGATCCAGCAGCGGCTGCATCATCCGGCTCTCGTCGGCGGCGGTGAAGGTCAGGTTGCTGAGCAACTTGTGCACGTTGGGGCATTGCTCGGCGTAGGTCGGCGACGTGACAGACCACACGGTGGCCATGCCTTCGTTCGGGCCCAGCGCGTCATCACTGCCGGTGAGGTAAGTCATCGCCACGTTGACGTTCATCGGGTGCGGCGCCCAGCCGAAGAACACCACGTCCTCCTTGCGACGCACGGCGCGGTCGACGGCGGCGAGCATGCCGGCCTCGCTGGATTCCACCAGTTGGAACTTGCCGAGGCCAAACTGATTCTTGGCAATCATCGCCTTGATCTGGGTGTTGGCGCCCGAGCCTGGTTCAATGCCGTAGATCTTGCCGCCCAGTTCTTTTTCAAACTTGGCGATGTCGGCGAAGGTCTTCAGGCCTTTGTCGGCCAGGTAAGTCGGCACCGCCAACGTAGCGCGGGCGTCTTCCAGCGACGGTTTGTCGAGCACCTTGACCTGCTTGGCCTCGACAAACGGGGTGATGGTCTGAGTCATCAGCGGGTTCCAGTAGCCCAGGAACATGTCCAGGCGCTGGTCGCGAATCCCGGCAAAGATGATTTGCTGGGACGCGCTGGTCTGTTTGGTCTTGTAGCCGAGGCCGTCGAGCAACACTTGGGTCATGGCGCTGGTGGCGATTACGTCGGTCCAGTTCACCACGCCCATGCGCACGTTCTGGCAAGAAGCCGCATCGGCTGCCATGACGTTGGTGCTCAAAATGGCGCTGGCGCTGAGTGCGAGCACGCAGCGGCTGATCAGTCGGTTCATGGTGGTTCCCTCGGCAGGTTGTTATTGTGGGTTCCGGCGTCTTTGTGCACCGTGCAGCCAAGTTACGCAGCTTGGTCCCCGACAAAACGCACGGCGGCGACCAGCTCTTGCACTGCAGCGACCTGCCCCCTTGAATGACCGAATGAACTGGCGTATCACAGTGACCACGCTGTCCGTCCTACGAGAGCGCTCCATGTCCCAGGATTTCTACTTTCTGCTGATGCCGGGCTTCTCTGCCATCGGCTTTATCTCCGCGATCGAACCTTTGCGTGTCGCCAATCGTTTTCGTGGCGAGCTGTACCGCTGGCACGTCTTGAGTGCCGACGGCGGCGCGGTGCTGGCGAGCAATGGCATGTCGGTCAACGCCGACGCCGCACTGGAGCCGCTGAAAAAAGGCGCTACCTTATTGGTGGTGGCCGGCTTCGAACCGCTGAAGTTCGCCACGCCAGCGCTGGAGCACTGGCTGCGCCGCCTCGATCACGACGGCGTGACCCTCGGCGCCATCGACACCGGTGCTTGCGTCCTCGCTGAAGCCGGCCTGCTCGACGGCCACCGCCTGACCCTGCACTGGGAAGCCATCGACGCCTTCAAGGAGTCTTATCCACAGCTGGCAGTGACCCAGGAGCTGTTCGAGATCGACCGCCGGCGCATCACCTCGGCGGGCGGCACCGCCTCCATCGACCTGATGCTCGACCTGATCAGCCAGGCCCACGGGCCCGAATTGGCGATCCAGGTGTCCGAACAGTTCGTGCTCGGCCGCATCCGCCCGCGCAAAGACCACCAACGCATGCAGATCGCCACGCGCTACGGCATCAACAACAAGAAGTTGGTGCAGGTGATTGGGGAGATGGAACAGCACACGGAACCGCCGCTGAGCACCTTGGCGTTGGCGGAAGCGATCAAGGTCACGCGGCGGCAGTTGGAGCGACTGTTTCGGCTGCACCTGAACGACACGCCGAGTAATTTCTACCTGGGCTTGCGCCTGGAGAAGGCCCGGCAGCTATTGCGCCAGAGCGACCTGAGTGTGCTGGAGGTGAGTATTGCGTGCGGGTTTGAGTCGCCGTCGTATTTCACCCGCAGTTACCGGGCTAGGTTTGCCAAGTGCCCAAGGGAGGATCGGCGACGGGAAGCGGTATGAGCACCGCTCTCGAGAACAACACAGATCAAATGTGGGAGCTGGCTTGCCTGCGATAGCGGTCTTTCAGTGCCAGATGTACTGGCTGATACACTGCTATCGCAGGCAAGCCGGCTCCCACATTAGATATGTGGTGTGGCTTATTTCTTCATCAATGCCGAACACGCGGCTTTGAAGGCCTCATGCTGATACTTGTTCAGCGTCGCCGGCAGGGCGAAGTCGTGTTTCTTGTTCTGCGCATTGATGGTCTGCGGCGACAGTAGCGTCACCTCAACACCCTCCAGCAGCTGAAACACGCCTTCTATCTTGAACGTGGTCGGGCCACCGGCGAATTCGCCTTTCTTGCTGCGCTTCTTGATGGCGATGCGAGTGATGGCGTTTTCCCGCACAAACGCACTCACCTGGGCGGCGAACGCTTTGACATTGGCCGCCTCATCGTCGTCTTCAAGGGCGATTTTCTTGGTGGCCAGGGCTACATGGCTCAATGCCTGACCGTCCAGCGAGGCGACAGCGATAATGGCTTCACTGCCTTTGATTTCGATGCCGCAGATTGTCATGAGTAGCCTTGATTCTGAGTAAAGAGTGGAGGGGATTGTCGCTTATTCCTGCCCAATCGACTCCAAAAACTCCGACCGTTCATCACTCATCCGCGCCAGGCAATCATTCTGCTGGATCGCATAATCCTTGCTTCCCGCCACCGCCGGGAAGGTATCCACGGCGCAATCCGCGTCGCGTAACTTTTCCCACTTCTGCTGGGCATCCTTCAGACGAGCGGTAATGTCTGCCAGCTGCGTCTTGTTGCTGCCATAGGTCGAACCCATGCGTTCCAGCAGCCCCTGGTAGTTATCCTTGAGCAGTTGCTCGGCGGTGGTTTTGTTGTAGGTGGCGCATTCCAGGGTTTGCTTGTCGTTCTCGATGCCATCGCAAGGCGTGTTATCGGTGTCTTCAGCGGCGTGTACGCCGGTTGCGATGAGTGCCAAAGCCAGGAAAATCGATTTCATTGCGCCGTCTCATATCAGTTAATGGGCAAATTCTGGCTCAAGCGTAAGACAAAGAACAGACACCCGTCAGAGATGTCATGTTGGCCTTTGTCGCGGATTGACGCTTTCGGCAATTCCCTTGTCGTTTTTGCACCCGGCTCCTTCTGCCCCGGGGCATATGCTGGCCCCAAAGCGCCGGCAGACGATTCGGCGCATGAATCGCCAATAAGGGGACGCCTGATGAGCCCAGCCGAATTGCACGCCGACAGCATCGTTATCGACGGGCTGATCATTGCCAAGTGGAACCGCGACCTGTTCGAAGACATGCGCAAGGGTGGCCTCACGGCTGCCAACTGCACGGTGTCGGTCTGGGAAGGGTTCCAGGCCACCATTAACAACATCGTGGCCAGCCAGACCCTGATTCGCGAAAACAGTGACCTGGTGATCCCGGTGAAAACCACCGCCGATATCCGTCGCGCCAAGGAACAGGGCAAGACCGGCATCATCTTCGGCTTCCAGAACGCCCATGCATTTGAAGACCAACTCGGCTATGTCGAGATCTTCAAGCAGCTCGGGGTTGGCGTGGTGCAGATGTGCTACAACACCCAGAACCTGGTGGGCACCGGCTGCTATGAGCGTGACGGCGGCCTGTCGGGCTTCGGTCGCGAGGTCGTCGCCGAGATGAACCGCGTGGGCATCATGTGCGACCTGTCCCACGTGGGTTCCAAGACATCCGAAGAAGTCATCCTCGAATCGAAAAAGCCGGTGTGCTACTCCCACTGCCTGCCGTCGGGCCTTAAAGAGCACCCGCGCAACAAGTCCGATGAAGAGCTGAAGTTCATCGCCGACCACGGCGGCTTTGTCGGCGTGACCATGTTCGCGCCGTTCCTCGCGAAGGGCATCGACTCGACCATCGACGACTACGCCGAAGCCATCGAATACACCATGAACATCGTGGGCGAAGACGCCATCGGCATCGGCACCGACTTCACCCAGGGCCATGGCCAGGATTTCTTCGAAATGCTGACCCACGACAAGGGCTACGCCCGCCGCCTGACCAGCTTCGGCAAGATCATCAACCCGCTGGGCATCCGCACCGTGGGCGAGTTCCCCAACCTCACCGAGACCCTGCTCAAGCGCGGCCATCCCGAGCGCGTGGTGCGCAAGATCATGGGCGAAAACTGGGTCAACGTCTTGAAGGACGTTTGGGGCGAATAAGCCACCACTCACGCATCTTTTCCCCCAACCTTATGCGTCGGGGGGCTTACCAAAGAATTTTCCGGAGTTAAGTTTCCATGGCCAAGATCGCCCCTCAATTGCCTATCGAAGTCGACAGCGAAACCGGTGTCTGGACGTCCGACGCCCTGCCGATGCTGTACGTGCCTCGCCATTTCTTCGTCAACAACCACATGGGGATCGAAGAAGTCCTGGGCGCCGACGCCTACGCCGAGATCCTCTACAAGGCCGGCTACAAATCCGCCTGGCACTGGTGTGAAAAAGAAGCTGAATGCCACGGCCTGGAAGGCGTCGCGGTGTTCGAGCACTACATGAAGCGCCTGTCGCAGCGCGGTTGGGGCCTGTTCAAGATCCAGGACATCGACCTCGATAAAGGCACGGCCAGCGTCAAGCTCGAGCACTCGGCATTCGTCTACGTGTACGGCAAGGTCGGGCGCAAGGTCGACTACATGTTCACCGGCTGGTTTGCCGGTGCGATGGACCAGATTCTCGAAGCCCGCGGCAGCAAGATCCGCACCGTTGCGCAACAGGTCTACGGCGGCTCCGAAGAGGGCCACGACGACGGCCTGTTCACCGTCAAGCCGTTGTAAGTCGAGGACCCAGCCATGGCTTTCGAAGCAATGTTTGCGCCGATCCAGATCGGCAAACTGACCATCCGCAACCGCGTGCTCAGTACCGCCCACGCCGAGGTGTATGCCACCGACGGTGGGATGACCACCGACCGCTATGTGAAGTACTACGAAGAGAAAGCCAAGGGCGGCATTGGCCTGGCGATCTGTGGCGGTTCCTCGGTGGTCGCCATCGACAGCCCCCAGGAATGGTGGAGTTCGGTGAACCTGTCCACCGACCGCATCATCCCGCACTTCCAGAACCTGGCCGACGCCATGCACAAGCATGGCGCCAAGATCATGATCCAGATTACCCACATGGGCCGTCGCTCGCGTTGGGATGGCTTTAACTGGCCGACCCTGATGTCGCCGTCCGGCGTGCGTGAGCCGGTGCACCGTGCCACCTGCAAGACCATCGAGCCGGAAGAGATCTGGCGTGTGATCGGCAACTACGCCAGCGCCGCCAAGCGTGCCAAGGCGGGTGGCCTGGACGGTGTGGAACTGTCCGCCGTGCACCAGCACATGATCGACCAGTTCTGGAGCCCACGGGTCAACAAACGTACCGACGAGTGGGGTGGCACCTTCGAAGGCCGCATGAAGTTCGGCCTGGAAGTGTTGAAAGCGGTGCGCGCCGAAGTCGGTGACGACTTCTGCGTGGGCATGCGCCTGTGCGGCGATGAGTTCCATCCGGACGGCCTGTCCCACGAGGACATGAAGCAGATCGCCAAGTACTACGACGACACCGGCATGCTCGATTTCATCGGCGTCGTCGGCTCGGGCTGCGACACCCACAACACCCTGGCCAACGTTATCCCCAACATGAGTTATCCACCGGAGCCGTTCCTGCACTTGGCGGCCGGTATCAAGGAAGTGGTCAAGGTCCCGGTGCTGCACGCGCAGAACATCAAGGACCCGAACCAGGCCACGCGCATCCTCGAAGGCGGCTATGTGGACATGGTCGGCATGACCCGCGCCCACATCGCCGACCCGCACCTGATCGCCAAGATCAAGATGGGCCAGATCGACCAGATCAAACAGTGCGTGGGCGCCAACTATTGCATCGACCGTCAGTACCAAGGGCTGGACGTGCTGTGCATCCAGAACGCCGCCACTTCCCGCGAATACATGGGCGTGCCGCACATCATCGAAAAATCCACCGGGCCGAAACGCAAAGTCGTGGTGGTAGGTGCCGGCCCTGCCGGGATGGAAGCTGCGCGGGTTGCTGCTGAGCGCGGCCACGACGTGACGCTGTTCGAGAAGAAAGAATTTATCGGCGGGCAAATCACGACCGCTTCCAAGGCGCCGCAGCGCGACCAGATTGCCGGGATCACCCGCTGGTTCCAGCTGGAACTGGCACGCCTGAACGTTGACCTGCGCCTGGGCGTGGCGGCAGACGCGGCCACCATCCTGGACCTGCGTCCGGACGTGGTGGTGCTGGCGGTGGGCGGTCATCCGTTCCTGGAACAGAACGAACACTGGGGCGCGGCCGAAGGCCTGGTGGTCAGCAGCTGGGACGTGCTTGACGGCAAGGTCGCGCCGGGCAAGAACGTGCTGGTGTACGACACCATCTGCGAGTTCACCGGCATGTCGGTGGCGGACTTCCTGGCGGACAAGGGGTGCCAGGTGGAGATCGTCACCGACGACATCAAGCCGGGCGTGGCCATCGGCGGTACGTCTTTCCCGACGTACTACCGCAGCATGTACCCGAAGGAAGTGATCATGACCGGCGACATGATGCTGGAAAAGGTCTATCGCGAAGGCGACAAGCTGGTGGCGGTGCTGGAGAACGAATATACCGGGGCCAAAGAGGAACGGGTGGTCGATCAGGTGGTGGTCGAGAACGGCGTGCGTCCGGATGAAGAGATCTACTACGGGCTCAAGGAAGGTTCGCGTAACAAGGGCCAGATAGACGTCGAAGCCTTGTTCGCGATCAAGCCGCAGCCGTGCCTGAGCGAGCCGGGCGAGGGGTACTTGCTGTTCCGCATCGGTGACTGCGTGGCCCAGCGTAATACCCACGCTGCCATCTATGACGCCCTGCGCCTGTGCAAGGATTTCTGACGAGGTGTACTCGGTCAAATGTGGGAGCGGGCTTGCTCGCGAAAGCGGTGTGTCAGCCACTGGATGCATCGGCTGACACGCTGCCTTCGCGAGCAAGCCCGCTCCCACATTTCGGGCCAGTTTCACAGTAGACCTGTGTGGTCTTTGGGAGCTTCACCATGCTGAACACCCTTCTTCCCATCCTGCTCTTCGCCGCCCTGGGCCTTGCCGTCCTCGGCGCCCTGCGCCGGGTGAACATGTGGCGCCGTGGCCGCTCCTCCAACGTCGACCTGATCGGCGGCCTGCTGGCCATGCCCAAGCGCTACATGGTCGACCTGCACCACGTCGTCGCCCGCGACAAATACATCGCCAACACCCACGTCGCCACCGCCCTGGGCTTTGTGCTCTCGGCGTTGCTGGCGATCCTGGTGCACGGTTTCGGCCTGCATAACCGCATCCTCGGCTACGCCTTGCTGCTGGCCTCGGTGCTGATGTTTGTCGGCGCCACGTTCGTCTACCTGCGTCGTCGCAATCCACCTGCGCGCCTGTCGAAAGGCCCGTGGATGCGCCTGCCGAAAAGCCTGATGGCGTTCTCGGTGAGCTTCTTCCTGGTGACCTTGCCGGTGGCCGGGATTCTGCCGGCGGACTTCGGCGGCTGGCTGCTCGCCGCGCTGCTGAGCCTGGGCGTGTTGTGGGGCGTGTCCGAGATGTTCTTCGGCATGACCTGGGGCGGCCCGATGAAACACGCCTTCGCCGGTGCCCTGCACCTGGCCTGGCACCGCCGCGCCGAGCGTTTCGGCGGTGGCCGTTCCACCGGTTTGAAGCCTCTGGACCTCACCGATAAAACCGCGCCCCTGGGTGTGGAAAAACCGGTGGATTTCACCTGGAACCAACTGCTCGGCTTCGACGCCTGCGTGCAGTGCGGCAAGTGCGAAGCGGCGTGCCCGGCGTTCGCCGCCGGCCAGCCGCTGAACCCGAAAAAACTCATCCAGGACATGGTGGTCGGCCTGGCCGGTGGCACCGACGCCAAGTTCGCCGGCAGTCCTTATCCTGGCAAAGCCATCGGCGAACACAGTGGCAACCCGCACCAGCCAATCGTCAACGGCCTGGTGGATGCGGAAACCCTGTGGTCCTGCACCACCTGCCGCGCTTGCGTGGAGGAGTGCCCGATGATGATCGAGCACGTGGACGCCATCGTCGACATGCGCCGTCACCTCACCCTGGAAAAAGGCGCGACCCCGAACAAGGGCGCCGAAGTCCTGGAAAACCTGATCGCCACCGACAACCCCGGCGGCTTTGCACCCGGCGGGCGGATGAACTGGGCGGCGGATTTGAACCTGCCCTTGCTCAGCGACAAGAAAGCCGTCGACGTACTCTTTTGGGTCGGCGACGGCGCCTTCGACATGCGCAACCAGCGCACCCTGCGTTCGTTCGTCAAAGTCCTGAAAGCGGCCAAGGTCGACTTCGCCGTACTGGGCCTTGAAGAGCGCGACAGCGGTGACGTGGCCCGGCGTCTGGGCGATGAAGCCACCTTCCAGCTGCTGGCCGCGCGCAATATCCAGACCCTGGCCAAGTACAGCTTCAAGCGCATCGTCACCTGCGACCCCCACAGTTTCCACGTGCTGAAAAACGAATACGGCGCCTTCGATGGCAACTACCTCGTGCAGCACCACAGCACCTACATGGCCGAGCTGATCGACGCCGGCGCCCTGAACCTGGGCCAGCACAAAGGCAACAGCGTGACCTATCACGACCCCTGCTACCTGGGCCGCTACAACGGCGAGTACGAAGCTCCGCGCCAAGTGCTGCGGGCGCTGGGGATCGAGGTCAAGGAAATGCAACGTTCCGGTTTCCGTTCCCGCTGCTGCGGCGGCGGTGGCGGGGCGCCGATCACCGACATTCCCGGCAAGCAGCGGATTCCCGACATGCGCATGGAAGACATCCGCGAAACCGGCGCCGAGCTGGTGGCCGTGGGTTGTCCACAGTGCACGGCGATGCTTGAGGGCGTGGTTGAGCCGCGTCCGTTGATCAAGGACATCGCCGAGCTGGTGGCCGACGCTTTGCTCGAAGACGCCGCACCGGTCAAGACCCCGAAACGCGAACCTGCGGAGGTGCATTGATGAGCGACATTATCCGCCGCGACCCACGGGCCGAATGGATCGCCCGTAACCGCCTGCACCCGCTGCACGCGGCGATGCAGCCGGTGCAATACAGCTGGATGGGGCCCAATGGGGTCATCCGCAAGAACGTGCACGGTGTCGGTTTTATCGGCCCCAACGGCATCAAGCGTATTGACCGCAGCGGCGCCCAGCAGGGCGGCGCGGCCAAGCGTACGGCAGCGGTGGAAGTGCAGTTGCCGCTGCATCAGGTACCGGCGCCCGCTTTCTACATCAACGTGGTGCCGGACATGGTCGGCGGCCGCCTGAGCAGCCACGACCGCGACTTGCTGGGTCTGGCCCGGCAGCTGGCCGGCGACGACGGTGCGGTATTGGCCGTGGTGTTCGGCGAACACAAGGAAAACGCCTTCGCCACCGCGGGTGTGGATCGGCTGCTGGTGTTGGATGGGCATGAGTTCGACGGTTATTCACCGGAGCAACGGGTTCACGGCCTGCGGGCTGTGGATAACCAGTTCAACCCGCGCCACTGGTTGCTGCCGGACAGTCGCAGCGGTGGCGGGGAATTGGGCCGGCGCTTTGCCGCAAGCCTCAAGGAGCGCCCGGCCACGCGGGTCTGGCAGATCAAGGGCGAGGAATGTATTGGCCGTGCGGGTGCCGGCCAGCAAGATCTGGCCCGGCCATTGCCACGCATGATCCTGGCCGCGGCGGAATGCGCCGAGCCTGTCAGCGATACCCGTCACGAAGTGTTGCCGGTGGAGTTATCCACAAGCCTGGCCCGCAGCTTGCCGCGCATTGAGGATTTGGGCGCGGTGGCCGTGGACCCGGGGGCAATTCCCATGGCCGAAGCCGAGTTCATCTTCTCGGGCGGCAACGGGGTCAAGGACTGGGCACTGTTCCACAAGACTGCTGCCGCGTTGGGCGCTACAGAAGGCGCCTCGCGGGTGGCGGTGGACGACGGTTTCATGGCCCGGGATCGCCAGGTCGGCGCCAGCGGTACCTGGGTCACCGCGCGGGTTTACGTGGCGGTGGGGATTTCCGGGGCGATCCAGCACCTGCAAGGCATTGGTGCCTGCGACAAGGTGGTGGCCATCAACCTCGACCCGGGTTGCGACATGATCAAGCGTGCCGACTTGTCGGTGATCGGCGAAAGCGCCGCGATTCTGCAAGCCTTGATCCTTGCGGTCGAGGCCTACCGCAACGGCGCCAAGCGCGATGCGGCTTAAGGAAATGGCCATGACGACGAATGTAATCAGCCTGGTGTCCATCGGCGCCCACCCGACTTCAGGCCGCCCGCGTCGCGCCGAGCAAGACGCGCGCGCTGTGGAACTGGGCCTGCAACTGGCTGGGGATAACCTGCAAGTGCTGCACGCCGGCGACATCGGCGAACCCACCCTGCGCGCTTACCTGGGCATGGGCTTGCCGCAGTTGCACGTGCTTGAACAACCGGCCGGGGCGGACGCCTTGCCGGTGCTCGGCGACTATCTGCGGGACGCGGGCGCCCAGGTGGTGCTCACCGGCAGCCAGGCGGAAACCGGCGAAGGCTCGGGAATGTTGCCGTTCCTGCTGGCCGAACAACTGGGTTGGCCGCTGATTGTCGGCCTGGCCCAGGTGGAATCCATCGAAGGCGGCGTGGCCCATGTGCTGCAAGCCTTGCCTCGTGGCCAACGGCGGCGCCTGAAGGTGCGCCTGCCGTTTCTGGCCACGGTGGATAACGCCGCGCCCAAACCACGGCAAAGCGCCTACGGCCCGGCTCAGCGCGGGGTGCTGGAAGCCCACGACGTGCAGGTGCTGGACGATGAGTTATTCACAGGCGCTGTGCTGCAGCCGGCCAAGCCTCGACCCAAGCGCCTCAAGGTGATCAAGGCCAAGAGCGGCGCCGACCGCATGAAGGCCGCCACGGCCAAGGCCAGCGGCGGCGGTGGGCAAGTGCTCAAGGGTGTTAGCCCTGAGGCCGGCGCTGACGCCATTCTTAAATTGCTCATAGAAGAAGGTGTGGTGCGCTAATCCAATGTGGGAGCGGGCTTGCTCGCGAAGGCGGCGTGTCAGTCGGCACATCTATTGACTGACCCACCGTATTCGCGAGCAAGCCCGCTCCCACACTGTTTTGCGGCGATTGTGGCTTTACCCACAATCCCTGTTAACCCACCTGTGGATAACCTGTTCGCGGCTGTCCACACCCCATGCAAATCAAGCCCTCCAGCTCGCTGTACGAAAAACAACCAACCTAACTGACGGTTTTTCCTTGGTTTTTTCTGTGGATAAGGAAAATGCCCAGTACAGAGTTGCCCCCAAAGTCTGTTGGTGCTTCTGTGGATAAGATGTTCGCTATCCGCTGTAGGCCATATAACGCGTGGCTTACAGTGTGTTGGTTGAAATGTAACCAATATCGCCATTCCGGCTGAGTTCTGCTCTCAAAGCCGCGATTTTCCTCGATTTAAGCCGGTTTTCCACAGATGGTCCAAAGTTGCCCCCAAAGTCTGTTGGCGCTTCTGTGGATAAGGTGTTTGCGTTCCTCTGTAGCCCACGCAGGACGTGGCTTTCAGGCTTCAGGTCAAAAAACGATCAATGTGGGATAAAACCGGTACCTTTGAATAAGTCACGGATTTTCTTGGTTTTATTTCGACGGGAGAGCGCAGTTGCCCACAATTGCTGTGGGTGGCTTTGTGGATAAGTTGTTGGGCAATGGCTGGAAGTAAGGCGGGCAGCGGTCTGTCAGGGTGTTGGATGAATTTTGTACAGTCACAAGCCAGTGTGGGAGCCGGGCTTGCCCGCGATGACGGAGTAACAGCCAACAGAGGGGTTGAATGTTAAATCGCTATCGCGGGCAAGCCCGGCTCCCACATTTTGACCGGCGGCGTGTCGGGCGGTTACTCGTGTACGGCGACACCTTTCAGATACGGCGCTGGTGCCGCCCCCAGGTTGCTCAGCATCCGCTCGCTGTACCAGTCCACGAAGTTGACCACACCAAACTCATAAGTCTTGGAGTACGGCCCTGGCTGGTACGCGGTGGAGTTGATGCCGCGCTGGTTCTCTTCGGCCAGGCGACGGTCCTGGTCATTGGTGGCGTCCCACACTTTACGCATGCGCTCGACGTCGTAATCCACACCTTCCACAGCGTCCTTGTGCACGATCCACTTGGTGGTGACCATGGTTTCCTGGGCGCTGATCGGCCACACGGTGAACACGATGATGTGGTCGCCCATGCAGTGGTTCCAAGAGTGAGGCAGGTGCAGGATGCGCATCGAGCCCAGGTCCGGGTTCTTGATGCGGCCCATCAGCTTGTTGCAGCCTTGCTTGCCGTCGAGGGTCATCGACACGGTGCCCTTGAGCAGCGGCATGCGCACGATGCGGTTACGCAGGCCGAAGCTGGCGTGGGCGTAAGGGATCTTCTCGGCATCCCAGGCGGCGGCGGAAGCGGCCACGTGGTCCTTGAAGGCCTGGTCGGCCCGCGGGTCGGTGACGTCGTCCCATTCCAGCAGGGTTTTCAACAGTTCCGGGTGCGACGCGTTGCAGTGGTAGCACTCGCGGTTGTTTTCCAGCACCAGCTTCCAGTTGGCTTTTTCAAACAAGGTGGTCTGGATCGCCACCTTGGTGTTTTCCATGTCGTAGGGTTCCATGTAGTGGCTCAGGGTCGACAGGAAGTCGTCGATGGCCGGTGGATTCTCCGACAGGCTGATAAAGATGTAGCCACCAGCGGTCTTCACGTTCACAGGCTTCAAGCCGTACTGCTTCATGTCGAAATCGGCGCCCATCTCGGTACCGGCGAACAGCAGGCGGCCGTCCAGCTCGTATGTCCACTGGTGGTAATGGCACACCAGCTTGGCGACCTTGCCCTTGTCGCTTGTGCACAAGCGCGAACCGCGATGGCGGCACACGTTATGGAACGCATGCACCACGCCGTCGGCGCCACGGATCACGATGATCGGGTTCTTGCCCACTTGCAGGGTGATGTAGTTGCCTTTGGCGGGAATTTCGCAGGTCATGCCGGCGATCAACCACTCTTTCTGGAAAATTTCCTGCATGTCGATATCGAACAGCCGCTCATCAGAGTAAAACGGCTGCGGCAGCGAAAAGGTGCGCTCGCGCTCTTGCAGCATTTGCGCGGTGGCCTTGCGTGCGGGTTCCAGCGGATCGCCCAAGCTTAAGGTTGCGGTGACGTCCATCGTGTGTGTCCTCATGGCCATTCTGTGTGGCCGGCGAATAGTGGCTGATCTATGTGGCTGGAGTGGAGGGTTTGGGCGGGCAGGTGCGGCGCCTGAAGCTCTGATCCTGCGTTGCCGCTCAGACCTTCATGCATCCGCCCCTGTCCCGCCCAAACCCTTCACTCCAGCCACCGGTGCAGCAAGGCGTAAAGAAAGCGTCTTTGTTGGGAGCGAGTGTGGGCCCCACAAAGGCCAGAACCTTATCCATGAGCGACATGGCCCACTCTGTTCCCGACGCGCAACCCCCGTGGTATGGGGGCTGGTCGCGATAAGTATGTGAATGTCGCAGATAGGTAAATGGGTGATTCGCGCGTTACGCAGAATCGCCACCATAAGGCCGACCATCGGCGGTGGAGAACAGCATGTCCAACAGCTTCCTGAATCCGGTAACTACCCAGACCTGGGCCAATGGTCGGCACATCGTCCGTTGCGTCAAAGTCATCCAGGAAACCTGGGACGTGCGCACCTTCTGCTTTATGGCCGACCAGCCGATCCTGTTCTTTTTCAAGCCCGGGCAGTTCGTCACCTTGGAGCTGGAAATCGACGGCCAGCCGATCATGCGTTCGTACACCATTTCCAGTTCGCCGTCGGTGCCTTACAGCTTTTCGGTGACCATCAAGCGTGTGCCGGGCGGCAAGGTGTCCAACTGGCTGCACGACACGCTGCACGAAGGCCAGGAGCTGGCGGTGCACGGGCCGGTGGGGTTGTTCAATGCCATCGACTTCAGCAACCCGAAAGTCCTGTATCTGAGCGGTGGCGTCGGGATCACGCCGGTCATGTCCATGGCGCGCTGGTACTACGACACCAACGCCAATGTCGACATGACGTTTATCCACAGCGCCCGCTCGCCGAAAGACATCATTTACCACCGCGAGCTGGAGCATATGGCGTCGCGGATTGATAACTTCAGCCTGCACCTGATTTGCGAAAAACACGGCCTGGGTGAGCCCTGGGCCGGTTATCGCGGATACCTGAACCACAAGATGCTCGAACTGATGGTGCCGGACTTCCTGGAGCGGGAAGTCTTCTGCTGCGGGCCGACGCCTTATATGAACGCGGTGAAGCGCCTGCTGGAAGCTGCCGGCTTCGACATGACGCGTTATCACGAGGAATCCTTCGGCGCGACGCCACCGGAAGCCCGGGCCGACGCGGTGGAACAAGCCGAACAAGCAGCGGACGCACCGGAAATCGACCTGGCGGACCTGCACCAGGTGGAATTCATTGCCTCTGGCAAGAGCATCCGCGTGGCACCGGGCGAGACCGTACACGCAGCGGCGGCCAAGCTTGGCCTGCTGATTCCGAAAGCCTGCGGCATGGGGATTTGCGGGACGTGCAAGGTGATGAAACTGGGCGGGGAGGTCGAGATGGACCACAACGGCGGGATCACCGAGGAAGACGAAGCCGAGGGTTACATCCTGTCGTGCTGCAGCGTGCCGAAGGGCGATGTGCGCATCGAGTTCTGACCCCGCCTGATCGTTCCCACGCTCCGCGTGGGAATGCCTCTTTGGACGCTCCGCGTCCCGCTGTGTGACGCGGAGCGTCACTGGCTGCATTCCCACGCAGAGCGTGGGAACGATCAGGCCCAGCGCTGAATCTCAATCAGGCCATCCTGTCCTGCATAGTTGCGAGCGCTGGAATACCGCCAGTGCTCGGCCAAGTCCACATAACCCCGCTTCACAGGGTTGTGGTGAATGTAATCAAGCTTTTGGCGCATCACCGCTTCGCTGTACACCAACTCGGCGTGTGACCCCTCTTGCTATAGCTGATAAACCCGGTCCGTTTTATGCGCCCGTTTGCTGAAACACAAACGCTGCAACACTCGCTCCGCTCCTCGTTTCTGCAGGTCGTCAATGATGGTTCGGGCGGTGAAGGATTTGAACTGGCTGACACATTTACCCAGGTCAGGTGCTTGAGCGACGAAGTGCAGATGGTTTTCGAGAACGACGTAGCCGTAGAGATTGAAATCTTCGTGGGTTTGTTGATATCGCCAGCAACTCAACAGGTGGCCGACAAGGTAGTCGCGGGTAAATAGCGGTATCCATTCCATGACAGTGCATGTCAGGAAGTGTGGTTTTTCAGGTTCGGTAATGGTGTAGCGGCTTCTGCCCATCAATTCGTCCTTGAACCGTGGTGTGGCCTGGACGCGGAGCGTCCGGGGAGGCATTCCCACGCAGAGCGTGGGAACGATCAGTTAGAGGTTATTGGGCGTAGATGTGCACGACGAAGTGCTGGCCTGATGCTGTCATTTCATAGACTTTGTCAGTGATCTGCAATGTCCTCGTCGGCTCGCTGATGGTGTCACCGATTTTCGCGGATTTTCTGAATTCATCCCAGTCGATGACGGTGGTGCTGATAGTGCCTTCGCCTAGCAGGTTGTTTCCGTAGCGTTGTGCTTCCATGGTATTGCCCTCTGCTGGATTTCCGTTTCCGGCCGACTGTTCGGCTGGCGGTTAGTCCCGAAAGGCGGCCTTTTCCTTTCGGGTTCCAAGAGGCTAGTCAATGAAAGCGGAGTTGGTTGCTGTCAGAAATATCAAAAAACAGTCTCGGCATTTCGCCATTATCTGAGGGCCCGATGACTATTTCAGGCGCTCATCACTTCCCGGATATCAGCGGCTAATTCTCTTACGCGCTCTTCCTCGGTATCCCACGCACACATGAACCGCGCGCCACCTTTGCCAATGAAGGTGTAGAAGCGCCAGCCCTTGGCCGTCAGCGCGGCAATCGCCGGTTCCGACAGTTGCAGGAACACGCCGTTGGCCTGCACCGGGAACATCAACTCCACCCCCGGAATATCCGCCACCAGGCTGCTGAGCAATTGCGCGCAGTGGTTGGCGTGGCGGGCGTGTTTGAGCCAGGCGTCGTTTTCCAGCAGGCCCACCCACGGGGCGGAGAGGAAGCGCATCTTTGAGGCAAGCTGCCCGGCCTGTTTGCAGCGGTAGTCGAAGTCTTCAGCCAGCTTGTGGTTGAAGAACAGGATCGCCTCACCCACGGCCATGCCATTCTTGGTGCCGCCAAAGCACAGCACGTCGACGCCGGCTTTCCAGGTCAGGTCGGCAGGCGAGCAGCCGAGGAATGCGCAGGCGTTGGAGAACCGTGCGCCGTCCATGTGCAGGTTCAGCCCCAGTTCCTTGCAGGTGACGCTGATGGCGCGGATCTCTTCCGGGGTGTAGACGCTGCCGACTTCGGTGGCCTGGGTCAGGGTCACGACGCGGGGTTTCGGGTAGTGGATGTCCTGACGCTTGAGGGCGATCTCGCGGATCGACTCCGGGGTCAGCTTGCCGTTTTCGGTGCGGGCGGTGAGCAGCTTGGAGCCGTTGGAGAAAAACTCCGGCGCGCCGCATTCGTCTGTTTCGACGTGGGCGGTTTCCGAGCAAATCACGCTATGGTAGCTCTGGCACAAGGAGGACAGCGCCAGGGAGTTGGCCGCGGTGCCGTTGAAGGCGAAGAACACTTCGCAGTCGGTTTCGAACAGTTTGCGGAAACCGTCGGCGGCGCGGTGGGTCCATTCATCATCGCCATAGGCGCGTTGATGGCCCTGGTTGGCGAGTTCCATGGCGGCCCAGGCTTCCGGGCAGATGCCGGAATAGTTGTCGCTGGCGAATTGTTGGCTCTTGTCGGTCATGGCCCAGTCCTGTGGTCGATGTTGGTGCGCACTTTACCCAAGATTGTCGGGCGGGCGCACGCACTGTTAATGCAAAGTCATTGGGGAATTATGCACGGTTCTGAACGCGTTCCTGTAAGCCGCGTCCGCGATGGCGCCCTGGACCTGCTCAAGTGGCTGGCGCTGCTGAGTATGGTGCTGGACCACCTGCGGTATGTCGGTTTGAGTCTGGACGGGCTGTATGTGCCGGGCCGCCTGGCGTTCCCGTGGTTTTGCCTGGCGATTGCGGCGAATCTGCATCGGGTCAAGGACGCGCCGGTGACGGGGCAGTGGCGCTATCTGGGCTGGTTGCTGCTGTTCAGTGTGATCAGTGAGGTGCCGTATCGGATATTCATTGACGACGCCGATACGCTCAACGTGCTGCCGACCCTGGCACTGGGCTTGCTGGTTGCCCGGGGATGGCAGCAGAAGACGGTTATTGATCGAGGATTGGCGTTGATCGCGCTGGTTTTGGCGGGGTTTTTCTCGGCGCAGTTGATGTTCGGTTTCTTTGGCGTACTGCTGCCGCTGGCGATGTTGCTGGTGTTTCGCCGGCCCTGGTATTTCAGCGTGCTGCCGGGTGTGGTGTGCCTGGCTGCCAATCAATGGCAGATCCTGCTCGACAGCGGCACGCTGGTGGCGATGCTGGGATTGGCGACATGCCTGATTGCGCCACTGGCCGGATTGGTCTTGTTGCGACAGGCCAGGCAGGTGTCGCCGCCGGCCATGCGGCGCTGGGCGTATGCGCTTTATCCTGCGCATTTCCTGCTGCTGCTACTCCTTCGAAAGATCATCGTATAACCCTTGTGGGAGCTGGCTTGCCTGCGATGCAGACGCCTCGGTGTACCCGTTGCACCGAGGGGATGCTATCGCAGGCAAGCCAGCTCCCACACAAGCCCGCTCCCACATTTGTTCTGTGTTGTTCCGGCCATGTCGTAAACGCACCTTTGCGTGGCGTCCATAGGCATTTGACCTCTCTGCGCCAGCCCTACCATCGCATCAAAGGGCCCCTCCGTCGTGCGGCGGCCCCAACAATACGATTGGCGCACCGCCGCCGCTGGGAGAGACGCGATGTTCAGCAAGCAAGACCAGATCCAGGGTTATGACGATGCACTGCTGGCGGCCATGAATGCCGAGGAGCAGCGCCAGGAAGATCATATCGAGCTGATCGCGTCAGAGAACTACACCAGCAAGCGTGTCATGGAAGCCCAGGGCAGCGGCCTCACCAACAAGTACGCCGAAGGTTATCCGGGCAAGCGTTACTACGGTGGCTGCGAGCATGTAGACAAGGTCGAAGTGCTGGCCATCGAACGCGCCAAGCAGCTGTTTGGTGCCGATTACGCCAACGTGCAGCCGCACTCCGGTTCGTCCGCCAACAGCGCGGTGTACCTGGCGCTGCTGAACGCCGGAGACACCATCCTCGGCATGAGCCTGGCCCACGGCGGTCACCTGACCCACGGTGCCAAAGTGTCGTCCTCGGGCAAGCTGTACAACGCGGTGCAATACGGCATCGACACCGCCACCGGCCTGATCGACTACGACGAAGTCGAGCGCCTGGCCGTGGAGCACAAGCCGAAGATGGTTGTGGCCGGTTTCTCCGCCTACTCCAAGACCCTGGATTTCCCGCGCTTCCGTCAGATTGCCGACAAGGTCGGTGCGCTGCTGTTCGTCGACATGGCCCACGTCGCCGGCCTGGTGGCCGCTGGTCTGTACCCGAACCCGCTGCCCTACGCCGATGTGGTCACCACCACCACCCACAAGACCCTGCGCGGTCCACGTGGCGGGTTGATCCTGGCGAAGTCCAATGAAGAAATTGAAAAGAAACTCAACTCTGCGGTATTCCCAGGCGCCCAGGGCGGCCCGTTGATGCACGTGATCGCCGGCAAGGCGGTGTGCTTCAAGGAAGCCCAGGAGCCAGGTTTCAAGGCTTACCAACAGCAAGTGATCGAAAACGCCCAAGCCATGGCCGGCGTATTTATCAAGCGCGGCTACGATGTAGTGTCCGGCGGCACCGATAACCACTTGTTCCTGGTCAGCCTGATCCGTCAGGGCCTCACCGGCAAGGACGCGGACGCAGCCCTCGGTCGCGCCCACATCACCGTCAACAAGAATGCCGTGCCTAACGACCCGCAGTCGCCCTTCGTGACTTCGGGGCTGCGCATCGGCACACCGGCGGTGACCACACGTGGTTTCAAAGTGACCCAATGCCTGGAGCTGGCCGGCTGGATCTGCGACATCCTCGACAACCTCGGCGACGCCGATGTGGAGGCCAACGTCGCCAAGCATGTGGCCGCCCTGTGCGCTGATTTCCCGGTTTATCGCTGAGCGCGGTTTTGGAGTAATGACTATGCAACGCTACTCGGGCTTCGGCCTCTTCAAGCACTCACTCAGCCACCACGAAAACTGGCAGAAAATGTGGCGCACGCCGACCCCTAAAAAGGTCTACGACGTGGTCATCGTCGGCGGCGGCGGGCATGGTCTGGCGACGGCTTACTACCTGGCCAAGGAACACGGCATCACTAATGTGGCCGTGGTCGAGAAAGGCTGGCTGGGCGGCGGTAACACCGCACGCAACACCACCATCGTGCGTTCCAACTACCTGTGGGACGAGTCGGCGCACCTGTACGAACACGCGATGAAACTCTGGGAAGGTCTGTCCCAGGATTTGAACTACAACGTGATGTTTTCCCAGCGTGGCGTCTACAACCTGTGCCACACCCTGCAGGACATCCGTGACTCCGAGCGTCGCGTCAGTGCCAACCGCCTCAACGGCGTGGACGGCGAACTGCTCAACGCCAAGCAAGTGGCCGACGAGATCCCTTACCTCGACTGCTCGAAAAACACCCGCTACCCGGTAATGGGCGCCACCGTGCAACGTCGCGGCGGCGTGGCCCGTCACGATGCCGTGGCCTGGGGCTTTGCCCGCGCCGCTGACGCACTGGGCGTGGACCTGATCCAGCAGACCGAAGTCATCGGTTTTCGCAAGGAAAACGGCGTGTGCATCGGCGTGGAAACCAACAAGGGTTTCATCGGCGCCAAGCGTGTCGGCGTAGTGACCGCCGGTAACTCCGGCCACATGGCATCCCTGGCGGGCTTCCGCCTGCCGATCGAATCCCACCCGCTGCAAGCGTTGGTGTCGGAGCCGATCAAACCCATCATCGACAGCGTGATCATGTCCAACGCCGTGCACGGTTACATCAGCCAGTCCGACAAGGGCGACCTGGTGATCGGCGCCGGTATTGACGGTTACAACGGCTATGGCCAGCGTGGTTCGTACCCGGTGATCGAACACACCATCCAGGCCATCGTCGAGATGTTCCCGGTGCTGTCCCGCGTGCGCATGAACCGCCAGTGGGGCGGCATCGTCGACACCACGCCGGACGCCTGCCCGATCATCTCCAAGACCCCGGTCCCGAACATGTTCTTCAACTGCGGTTGGGGCACCGGTGGCTTCAAGGCCACGCCAGGCTCAGGCAACGTGTTTGCCGCAAGCCTCGCCAAGGGTGAAATGCACCCGTTGGCTGCTCCATTCTCCATCGACCGTTTCCACAATGGTGCGCTGATCGACGAACACGGCGCTGCGGCCGTCGCCCACTAACAGGAGAAATTCCCTATGTTGCATATCTTCTGTCCTCACTGTGGCGAACTGCGCTCCGAAGAGGAATTCCACGCGTCCGGCCAAGCGCACATCCCGCGCCCGCTGGACCCGAACACCTGCACCGACGAGGAGTGGGGCGACTACATGTTCTTCCGCGACAACCCGCGCGGCCTGCACCACGAACTGTGGATTCACGCCGCCGGCTGCCGCCAGTATTTCAACGCGACCCGCGACACCGTGACCTACGAAATTCTTGAAACCTACAAGATTGGCAGCAAGCCGCAATTCACCGCCAAGGCTTCTGGAGAGAAGGTATGAGCCAGATCAATCGCCTGTCCAACGGTGGCCGCATCGACCGTAACAAAGCCCTGAGCTTTACCTTCAACGGCCAGAGCTACAAAGGCTTTGAGGGCGACACATTGGCCGCTGCATTGCTGGCCAACGGCGTCGACATCATCGGTCGCAGCTTCAAGTATTCCCGTCCGCGCGGCATCTTCGCCGCCGGTGCCGAAGAGCCGAACGCGGTGCTGCAGATCGGCGCCACCGAAGCCACGCAAATCCCCAACGTGCGCGCCACGCAACAGGCGCTGTACCAGGGTTTGGTCGCCACCAGCACCAACGGCTGGCCGAGCGTGAACAACGACATGATGGGCATTCTCGGCAAGGTCGGCGGCAAGCTGATGCCGCCGGGTTTCTACTACAAAACCTTCATGTACCCGCAATCGTTCTGGATGACTTACGAGAAGTACATTCGTAAGGCTGCCGGTCTTGGCCGCTCGCCGACCGAGAACGACCCGGACACCTACGATTACATGAACCGTCATTGCGACGTGCTGATTGTGGGCGCTGGCCCTGCCGGCCTGTCCGCTGCATTGGCCGCTGCCCGCAGTGGCGCCCGGGTGATCATCGCGGACGAGCAGGAAGAGTTCGGCGGTTCCTTGCTGGATTCCCGCGAAAGCCTCGATGGCAAGCCGGCGGCCGAGTGGGTTGCCAGTGTTATTGCGGAACTGAAATCCCTGCCGGACGTGGTGCTGCTGCCTCGCGCCACCGTCAACGGTTACCACGACCATAACTTCCTGACCATTCACGAGCGCCTCACCGATCACCTCGGTGACCGTGCGCCGATTGGCCAGGTGCGCCAGCGCATTCACCGGGTTCGCGCCAAGCGTGTGGTGCTGGCGACCGGCGCGTGTGAACGTCCGCTGGTGTACGGCAACAACGACGTACCGGGCAACATGCTGGCGGGTGCGGTCTCCACTTACGTGCGTCGCTACGGCGTGGCACCGGGCAAGAAGCTGGTGCTGTCGACCAACAACGATCACGCCTACCGCGTTGCGCTGGACTGGTTTGATGCAGGCCTCGCCGTGGTGGCGGTGGCTGATGCACGCCACAACCCACGTGGTGCACTGGTTGAAGAAGCTCGCGCCAAGGGGATTCGTATCCTCACCGGCAGCGCCGTGATCGAAGCCCGTGGCAGCAAGCATGTCACTGGCGCCCGCGTTGCGGCCATTGATGTGAAAGCCCATAAAGTCACCAGTCCCGGCGAATGGCTGGACTGCGACCTGGTCGCCAGCTCCGGCGGTTATAGCCCGGTGGTTCACCTGGCCTCGCACCTGGGCGGCAAGCCGACCTGGCGTGAAGACATCCTCGGTTTTGTGCCGGGCGAAGCACCGCAAAAACGCGTGTGCGTCGGTGGGGTCAATGGCGTCTATGGCCTCGGCGATTCCCTGGCTGACGGTTTTGAAGGTGGCGTGCGCGCCGCCAGCGAAGCCGGGTTTGCGCCGGTGGAAGGGACGCTGCCCAAAGCCTTGAGCCGTCTGGAAGAGCCGACCCTGGCGCTGTTCCAGGTGCCTCACGAGAAAGCTACCGCACGGGCGCCGAAGCAATTTGTCGACCTGCAAAACGACGTCACCGCGGCCGCCATCGAACTCGCCACCCGCGAAGGTTTCGAGTCGGTAGAGCACGTCAAACGCTACACCGCACTGGGCTTCGGCACGGACCAGGGCAAGCTCGGCAACGTCAACGGCCTGGCCATCGCGGCCCGTTCGCTGAACGTGACCATCCCGCAGATGGGCACCACCATGTTCCGCCCCAACTACACGCCGGTGACGTTCGGCGCAGTAGCGGGCCGCCACTGTGGGCACATCTTCGAGCCGGTGCGCTACACCGCGCTGCAAGCCTGGCACGTGAAAAACGGCGCCGAGTTTGAAGACGTCGGCCAGTGGAAGCGTCCGTGGTATTTCCCGCGCAACGGTGAAGACCTGCACGCCGCCGTGAAACGCGAATGCCTGGCCGTGCGCGACAGCGTCGGCCTGCTGGACGCGTCCACCCTTGGCAAGATTGACATCCAGGGCCCGGATGCCCGCGAGTTCCTCAACCGCATCTACAGCAACGCCTGGACCAAGCTCGACGTGGGCAAGGCCCGCTACGGCCTGATGTGCAAGGAGGACGGCATGGTCTTCGACGACGGCGTCACCGCTTGTCTGGCCGACAACCACTTCCTGATGACCACCACCACCGGCGGCGCAGCGCGCGTACTGCAGTGGCTGGAAATCTACCAGCAGACCGAATGGCCAGACCTCAAGGTGTACTTCACCTCGGTCACCGACCACTGGGCAACCATGACGTTGTCCGGCCCCAACAGCCGTAAGCTGTTGAGCGAAGTCACCGACATCGACCTGGACAAGGACGGCTTCCCGTTCATGACCTGGAAAGAAGGCCTGGTGGGCGGCGTGCCGGCGCGGGTGTTCCGGATTTCGTTTACCGGTGAGCTGTCGTACGAAGTCAACGTGCAGGCCGACTACGCCATGGGCGTGCTCGAGAAAATCGTCGAGGCTGGCAAGCAGTACAACCTGACGCCATACGGCACCGAAACCATGCACGTGCTGCGGGCCGAGAAGGGCTTCATCATCGTCGGCCAGGATACCGACGGGTCGATGACCCCGGACGACCTGAACATGGGCTGGTGTGTAGGTCGCACCAAACCGTTCTCGTGGATCGGCTGGCGCGGGATGAATCGCGAAGATTGCGTGCGTGAAGACCGCAAGCAACTGGTGGGCCTGAAGCCGATTGACCCCAACGTGTGGCTGCCGGAAGGCGCGCAGTTGGTGTTCGACGCCAAGCAGACGATTCCGATGAAGATGGTCGGCCACGTCACCTCCAGTTATGCCCACAACTCCCTCGGCTATTCGTTTGCCATGGGCGTGGTGAAGGGCGGCTTGAAACGCATCGGCGAGCGGGTGTTTGCACCGTTGGCGGATGGCAGCGTGATCGAGGCGGAGATTGTTTCTTCGGTGTTCTTTGACCCTAAAGGCGATCGCCAGAACATCTGACAGACCGAGTCGCCTGCATCGCAGGCAAGCCAGCTCCCACAGTTGGAATGCATTCCCCTGTGGGAGCCGGGCTTGCCCGCGATGAGGCCAGAACAGTCACCGCAAGACCTACAGAATTCAAACAGGTGCTTTATGACAGCAGCCAATGTTTACCAGCAACGCCCCACCTCCGGAGCCAAGGCCGAGTCGTCGCTGCACCATGCCGACCTCGCCAGCCTGGTAGGCAAGGGTCGCAAGAACGCCGGCGTGACCGTGCGTGAAAAGAAACTCCTCGGCCACTTGACCATTCGTGGCGATGGCCACGACGCCGCCTTCGCCGCCGGCGTGCACAAGGCTCTGGGCATCGAATTGCCCGGCGCCCTGGCAGTGATCGTCAAGGGTGAAACCAGCCTGCAATGGCTGGGCCCGGACGAGTGGCTGCTGGTGGTGCCGAGCGGTGAAGAATTCGCCGCCGAGAAAAGTTTGCGCGAGGCGCTGGGTGATTTGCATATCCAGATCGTCAACGTCAGCGGCGGCCAGCAGATCCTCGAACTCAGCGGCCCCAATGTGCGGGATGTGCTGATGAAGTCCACCAGCTACGACGTGCACCCCGACAGCTTCCCGGTAGGCAAGGCGGTGGGCACGGTGTTCGCCAAGTCGCAACTGGTGATTCGCCATACCGCTGAAGACACCTGGGAGCTGCTGATTCGTCGCAGCTTCTCGGATTACTGGTGGCTGTGGTTGCAGGATGCGGCGGCTGAATATGGTTTAAGCGTCCAGGCCTGATCGTTCCCACGCTCCGCGTGGGAATGCATCCCGGGACGCTCCGCGTCCCAAGAGCGGACGCAGAGCGTCCATTGCGGCGTTCCCACGCAGAGCGTGGGAACGATCAAGGAGTCACGAATAATGAGCCGCGTACCCGATACATGGATTTTGACCGCCGACTGCCCCAGCGTGCTCGGCACGGTGGACGCGGTGACCCGCTATCTGTTCGAGCAGGGCTGCTACGTCACGGAGCACCACTCGTTTGATGACCGGCTTTCGGGCCGTTTCTTCATCCGCGTGGAGTTCCGCCAGCCCGACGGTTTTGATGAACAAGCCTTCCGCGACGGCCTGGCCACTCGCGGCGAGGCGTTCGGCATGATCTTCGAACTGACCGCGCCGAACTACCGGCCGAAAGTGGTGATCATGGTCTCCAAGGCCGATCACTGCCTCAACGATTTGCTCTACCGCCAGCGCATCGGCCAACTGTCGATGGACGTGGTCGCCGTGGTCTCCAACCACCCCGACCTCAAGCCCCTGGCTGACTGGCACCAGATTCCCTATTACCACTTTCCCCTGGACCCTAACGACAAGCCGTCGCAAGAGCGCCAGGTGTGGCAGGTGATCGAAGAGTCCGGCGCCGAGCTGGTGATTCTTGCGCGCTACATGCAAGTGCTGTCGCCGGAGCTGTGCCGCAAGCTCGATGGTAAAGCCATCAACATCCACCACTCCCTGCTGCCCGGTTTCAAGGGCGCCAAGCCGTATCACCAGGCCTACAACAAGGGCGTGAAACTAGTGGGCGCCACCGCGCATTACATCAACAACGATTTGGATGAAGGCCCGATCATCGCCCAGGGCGTGGAGGTGGTGGACCACAGTCACTATCCGGAAGATTTGATTGCCAAGGGACGGGATATCGAAGGCCTGACCCTGGCACGGGCCGTGGGGTATCACATTGAGCGGCGAGTGTTTTTGAACGCCAATCGGACAGTGGTGCTCTGATGGACGCCTTCGCGAGCAAGCCCGCTCCCACATTCGACCGCATTTCAAAGGTAGAACTCGGTCAACTGTGGGAGCGGGCTTGCTCGCGAAGAGGCCATCACTAACAACGCAAAACAGCATCTGTACCCGAGCACTTAAACGCGCTGCCTGCCTGGGCAACGCGGTTCCATAAAAACAACAGCGAGGTGAAAGCATGTCTGGTAATCGTGGTGTCGTGTATCTCGGCAACGGCAAGGTCGAAGTACAGAAAATCGACTATCCCAAAATGCAGGACCCCCGTGGCAGGAAGATTGAGCACGGCGTCATCCTGCGCGTGGTCTCCACCAACATCTGCGGCTCCGACCAACACATGGTGCGCGGCCGCACTACTGCCCAGACCGGCCTGGTCCTGGGCCACGAAATCACCGGCGAAGTGATCGAGAAGGGCAGCGACGTCGAGAACCTGAAGATCGGCGACCTGGTGTCCGTGCCGTTCAACGTTGCATGCGGCCGTTGCCGTTCCTGCAAAGAGCAACACACGGGCGTGTGCCTGACCGTCAACCCGGCCCGTGCCGGTGGCGCCTACGGCTATGTGGACATGGGCGACTGGACCGGCGGCCAGGCCGAATACGTGCTGGTGCCTTACGCTGACTTCAACCTGCTGAAACTGCCGGACCGCGACAAGGCCATGGAGAAGATCCGCGACCTGACGTGCCTCTCCGACATCCTGCCCACCGGCTACCACGGCGCAGTCACTGCGGGCGTTGGCCCAGGCAGCACGGTCTACATCGCCGGTGCCGGTCCGGTGGGCCTGGCGGCTGCCGCGTCCGCTCGTCTGCTGGGCGCTGCGGTGGTGATCATTGGTGACGTCAACCCGATCCGCCTGGCCCACGCCAAGGCCCAGGGTTTTGAAATTGCCGACCTGTCGAAGGACACCCCGCTGCACGAACAGATCGCTGCGTTGCTGGGCGAGCCGGAAGTGGATTGCGCCGTCGATGCCGTGGGTTTCGAAGCGCGCGGCCATGGCCATGAAGGGGCCAAGGCGGAGGCTCCGGCCACCGTACTCAACTCGTTGATGGGCGTGGTGCGGGTGGCCGGCAAAATCGGTATCCCGGGCCTGTACGTGACCGAAGACCCGGGTGCCGTGGATGCTGCCGCGAAAATGGGCAGCCTGAGCATTCGTTTCGGCCTGGGCTGGGCCAAGTCCCACAGCTTCCACACCGGGCAAACCCCAGTGATGAAGTACAACCGCCAGCTGATGCAGGCGATCATGTGGGACCGTATCAACATTGCCGATATCGTCGGTGTGGAAGTCATCAGCCTGGATGATGCACCACGCGGGTACGGCGAGTTCGATGCAGGCGTGCCGAAGAAGTTTGTGATCGATCCGCACAAGTTGTTCAGCGCGGCTTAAATCGCGGGCAAATAAAAAGGCGACCTCAGGGTCGCCTTTTTTGCATCTGCGGTTGGGTGGGAGAATCAGCGAATCGCCAAAGCCCCCTGATACACCGTTGGCCCCGTTGGCTGCTTGCTCACCGAGCCGCCCTTGGTTTCCGAGCTGACCATCAGTGTCACCGGCTTGCTGATCGACGCCTGCTGGCGAGGGTTGATGCCGATAATGCCTTTGCCGTCTTCCGGCAACAGGCCCAGTGACACCGGCGTACCGTCAGCCGGAACCGCCCACAGCTCCAGGCTTTGGTCCGGGGCCGGTGCCGTGGCGGCAATCGGCTGCACTTCGAGGTAATCCTTGTGGGCCACGATTTGCGTGGCCGGTTGCTGGGTAGTGTTCACCAGCAGTGCGGCAGCCTTGACGCTGTCCTGGGTGTAGAGGGCGCCGCCGACGCCCGCAACTACCACCAAACAGGCGCCGATGAACAGGCGTGGGCGGTTCCAGAATGAAGGCTTGTGCTCAATCACTTGGGGGTTGATCGCAGTCATTAGGCTCTTCCTGACATGTTTTGTAGTCTTTCATGGACCTAGTTAACGGCGATCGGTTCCTCATCCGTCGTATTGAGCCTTGGGGCTGCGTGATATTAATTGGCCCTGAACCGCAGAACGAGCGTCAATGGTGCTTGGGTGGGAGGACCAGTTCCTTGTACGTGAATGCGCATTGTTTTTCCGGATGCTGCTCGGTGGAATCTGCATAGCAGTATTGGACCTCCTTGGCTTTTTTGTAGGCCCCGGCCTTGGCTTTGCTCTCATCCGTTTTCGACTCATCCACCCATTTTGTCCCCGGCACGGGTGCCCAGCCTTTGAAGGAGTACAGCGTCATCCTCAAAAAGTCGAACCAGCCTTCACCCTCGTAGTCGCAGGACACTACGTACGCATTTCCTTCTGAGCTGATATCCCGGTAAAGCGCCCCCGTGAAGTGGAGCTTTTTGAGCAGGTTTTCATCGCCAAAGGGGTTCTCTCCCACCCAGACGCCCTTATGAGGGCCGGGGGCATAAAAAATATCCCACGGCCCCCATGGCTCTTCCGGTTTGATACTTGCCTTGGGCGGGCACATGGCAATCTCATCTGCCAGGGCATTGCCCACAAGGGTCGAAAGTACCAGTGCGCTCAGCGCGATGTTCATCAGCTTCATGTCGTACTCCCTTACGTGATAGGAGACTTCATGGTGGGCGTGTGGACGCGTTGCAGATACTGTCAAATTTGACAGCGGGGTAGATCAAGTTCGGATTAAAACAAGAGGGGTTATTTCAAAAGGGCAATCCACTGTAGGAGCGAGCTTGCTCGCGAAAAGCCTGTGGGCGCCGTGGTCTTTCAGGTTTTCCGCGTTATCGTTGACGACCTTCGCGAACAAGCTCGCTCCTACAGGAATTAGAGTGAGGCCAACTGGCCTTGATACAACACCGGCCCCGTCGGTTGTCCGGTTGGCGAGCCACCCTGAGGCTCAAGACTCACCGCCAGGGTCAACGGTGCCGTCAGCAGCGCCTGGTGTTCTTTGCTCAACTGGATCCGGCCTTTACCCGACACCGGCAACAACCCCAGGGAGATGGGTTTGCCGCCCGCCGGGATTGCCCACAGTTCCAGCGCGCGGGTCGGCTCCACCGCCGCCAGGGTCAGCGGTTCCACCTGCAGATGATCGGCATACGCCTGAATCTTCAGCGCAGGCTGTTGATTGGCCGCCACCAGCGTAGCGTTGTACTCCACCCCGAGGTCGCGCTGGTACAACACTCCCACCAACACCGCGATCACTACGCCGCATGCCGCTACCAGCAACCGCAGGTTCATCCAGAATGGCCTCTTCGCCGGCATATGCAGCACTTGCGGCTCAATCCGGGCTTTGATCCCTTCCCACACATGATCCGGCACTGGTCGTTCAGGTAACGGCCCGGTGAGGCTGTGGAGGGCATCCTGCCAGTGTCCCAGCTCGACGCGCAGGGCGGCATCGTCCAACAGTAGCGCTTCAAAACGTCGACGGGCGGTGGCGGGCATCAACCCGATGGCGTAATCCGCCGCGAGGGCGCGGCGCAGGGACGTGGTCTGGTAGTTCATGATTCAAGGCACCTGCGCAAGCGCTCCATGCCGCGGCGAATCCAGGATTTGACCGAGCCCAGGGGCGCGGCCAGGTGGTCGGCCAACTCCGAGCAGGACAAGCCCTGGAAGTAAGCCACGGTGATCGATTGACGCTGCATGCCTTCTAGGCTGTCGAGGCAGCGGTTCAGGGCGTGGGCTTCGCGCTCGCTGTCGAGCAATTCATGGGCGCTGGGGCTTTCGTCGGCCATGGCGTCTTGCTGGCCGTCGCTCAAGGGCTGTTCGCGGTGTTTGCGCAACTGATCGATCGCCAGGTTGCGGGTGATGTTAATCATCCAGGTCAAGGGCGCCGACAGATGGGCCTCATAGCGCGAGGCGTTGAACCAGATGCGCACGAAGCTCTCCTGTAACACTTCCTCGGCCAAGTCCTGGCGGCCCATGAAACGCAGGGCAATACCGTGCAAACGCGGGGAAACACTGCGGTAGAGCGTTTCGAACGCCTGGCGGTTACCCAGGGAGCACTGGGCCAGCAATTGCCGTAGCTGATCTGCATCGTGGGTCGAAATAGGGCTTCTCCAGGCACGTGCAACAGGGCGATGGGACGGCAGACGGTAAAGACGGCAGGCTGAGGTTAGTCCAGCTTGGGCATTCATTCCATCAACCTCCGTGCGGTTCGTGATGGATATACGCAGCGCAGGGCGGTTCGGATGCAGTGGTTTTCTGAACTAATCTGTGAGGTGGGAACAATCTTTCGTAACACCCAGTCAAACTCCTGCTTTTAGCGCTTACTTTCAGAGGTTGTCTTGATGAAGATTTCACGCGGTTTTGCCCTGTCCTGCCTGTTGACCGTGGCGGCCAGCCCGGTGTTTGCGGCAGGTTTCAGCCTCGGCGATGTAGCCAATGCCGTTTCGGGCGCACAGGGTGGCGACAAGGCAGCAGCGGCTGCGCCGACCTCACAGACCGCCGGCTTGCTGGGCGCCCTGACCTCGCAATTGAACGTGACGCCGGAGCAGGCTGTCGGCGGTACCGGCGCAATGCTGGGCCTGGCCAAGAATAAATTGGGCGGCGGTGATTACTCGCAACTGACCAAAAGCGTACCGGGCCTGGACAAGCTCTCCGGCAGCAACTCCCTGGGCAGCCTCGGCGCCCTGAGCGGCATGCTCGGCCAGAGCGGCGGCAGCAAGACCTCGGGTCTGGATGGCGTATTGGGTAACGTGAAGAACACCAACGACCTGAACACCGCGTTCAGCGCACTGGGCATGGACAGTGGGATGGTTGGCCAGTTTGCGCCGGTTATCCTGAAATACCTGGGCGGCCAAGGCGCCAGCGAGTCGGTGCTGGGCAAACTGGCTTCGGCCTGGGGCACTGGCGGCTAAGACCGCTCCGCGCGCAGTTGGGCGATGCGCGCATCCTTCTCCATCCAGAGCTGGTTGACCCAGTTCTGGACGGTCTGGCGAAACACCGGATCGTTCTCGTAATCCCCCTGCCACAACGCCGGATCCAGTTCACGGGTGCGGATATCCACGATCACCTTCGGCACTGCGCCACTGATCAAGTCCCAGAAGCCCGGAATGTTTTCCTGTGGATAAACCACGGTGACGTCGAGCACCGCATCCAACTGTTCACCCAACGCCGCGAGCACGAACGCCACGCCTCCCGCCTTGGGCTTGAGCAGGCGCTCGAAGGGTGAATCCTGCTGTTTGCGCTTGGCCGGGGTGAACCGCGTGCCTTCCAGGTAATTCACCACCGTGACCGGCTGGCGCTTGAACAGCTCGCAGGCCTCCTTGGTGATTTTCAGGTCCTGCCCTGCCAGCTCAGGGTGCTTGGCCAGGAACGCCTTGGTGTAGCGCTTCATGAACGGGTAATCCAGTGCCCACCACGCCAGGCCCAGGAAGGGTACCCAGATCAGTTCCTTTTTCAGGAAGAACTTGAAGAACGGCGTGCGTCGGTTGAGGGCCTGGATCAAAGCGGGGATGTCGACCCAGGATTGGTGGTTGCTGATCACCAGATAAGACGTGTCACCACGCAGGTCCTCGCCACCGCGAATATCCCATTGGGTGGGGATGCACAAGGCGAAGATCAGCTTGTCGATCTCGGCCCAGGTTTCGGCGATCCACATGACGGCCCAGGAGGCGTAGTCGCGAAAGCGGCCGGGCGCCACCAGCTTGAGCAGGGCGAACACCATCAGCGGCCCGAACAGCACCAAGGTGTTGAGCAATAGCAGCAATGTGACGAAACAGCCGGTGAGCAGGCGGCGCATAAGTAACTCTTGGAATCATTTTGGCCCGCCATGATAAGCAGCTTGGGTCTAGAGGCCAAATCGCAAATAAGCTTACGAATGTTTCACAGCGGGCTGGGTATGCTCTGTGATCTAACTAAGCGGCGATTTTGCAGTCTAGAATTGGCCCATCTATTTCAAGGAACCTCCTACGTGAAATCCATCCTTGCCCTACTAGCGCTTGTGGCCTTGCCTGTCATGGCCGCCGAGCCGACCCTTTACGGTCGCTACGAATACATTCAACTGCCGGAAATCGGCGAGACCTTCAAGGCCAAGATGGACACCGGCGCGCTGACCGCCTCGCTGTCGGCCCGGGACATCGAGACCTTCACCCGTGATGGTGACGACTGGGTGCGCTTCCGCCTCGGCGGCAAGGACGCCAGCAACAAGGTGTACGAGCACAAGGTCTCGCGCATCAGCAAAATCAAAAGCCGCGCCGACGAAGATGACGACAAGGACGAAGCCACGGTGGCCAAGCGCCCGGTGATCGACCTGGAAATGTGCCTGGGCAACGTCAAGCGTACCGTCGAGGTCAACCTCACGGACCGCAGCAGCTTCAACTACCCGCTGCTGATCGGCGCCAAGGCCCTGCGTGAATTCGGCGCTGCGGTAAACCCGGCTCGCCGTTACACTGCGGACAAACCGGACTGCTGACGGACCACCATGCCGCATATCCTGATTGTCGAAGACGAAGCGGCCATCGCCGATACGCTGATTTTCGCCCTGCAAGGCGAAGGCTTCACCACCACTTGGCTGAGCCTCGGCCAGGCGGCGCTGACCCATCAGCGGCAGACACCGGCGGACCTGATCATCCTCGACATCGGCCTGCCGGATATCACCGGCTTTGAAACCTGCAAGCAGCTGCGGCGCTTCAGCGAAGTGCCGGTGATGTTCCTCAGTGCCCGGGACGGCGAGATCGACCGCGTGGTGGGCCTGGAGATCGGTGCTGACGACTATGTGGTCAAGCCGTTCAGCCCGCGTGAAGTGGCGGCGCGGGTACGGGCGATCCTCAAGCGGGTTGGCCCCGGTGTGGCTCCGGCGGTGTTCCAGGTGGACCTGGAGCGCATGCAGATCAGTTATCGCGGCCAGCCTCTTAACCTTACGCGCCATGAATTTCGCCTGCTGCAAAGCCTGTTGGAGCAACCCGAGCGGGTGTTCAGCCGCGAGCAACTGCTGGATGCGGTGGGCGTGGCGGCCGATGCAGGGTACGAGCGCAACATCGACAGCCATATCAAAAGCGTTCGCAGCAAATTGCGTACGGTGGCGCCCGAGTCTGAGCCGATCCAGACCCATCGCGGCCTTGGCTACAGCTACAGCCCGGGCAACAGCTGATGCGCCTGGGGATCCGGTTCTTCCTGGTGTATGCGCTGTTTATTGGCCTGACCGGCTACTTTGTACTCAGCACCGTGATGAAGGAAATCCGCCCCGGTGTGCGCCAGTCCACCGAGGAAACCCTGGTGGACACCGCCAACCTGCTGGCGGAAATCCTGCGCGAGGATGTGAAGAACGGCACCCTCGGCCAGAGCCACTGGCCCGAACTGCTCAAGGCCTACGGCGAGCGTCAGCCCGGCGCGAATATCTGGGGCCTGCCGAAAAACCAGGTCAACCACCGCATCTACGTCACCGACGCCAAGGGCATCGTATTGCTGGATTCCACCGGCGAGGCAGTGGGCGAGGACTATTCGAAGTGGAACGACGTGTACCTGACCCTGCGCGGCGAATACGGCGCCCGTTCGACCCGCAGCGAACTGGATGACCCGGCCTCGTCGGTGATGCACGTCGGCGCGCCGATTCGCGATAACGGGCAGATCATCGGCGTGGTCACCGTGGCCAAGCCCAACAGCTCGCTGCAGCCGTATGTGGACCGCACCGAAGACCGGCTGCTGTGGTACGGCGCCGGGCTGGTGGGCCTGGGCTTGCTGTTCGGTGCGCTGCTGTCGTGGTGGTTGAGTGTCGCGCTGCGCCGGCTCACGGCGTATGCCCAAGCGGTGAGTGAAGGCCGGCGTGCCGAGTTGCCGCACTATCGCGGCGGTGAGCTGGAGCAGTTGTCCACCGCCGTGGAACACATGCGCACCCAGCTGGAAGGCAAGGCGTACGTCGAGCGTTATGTGCACACCCTGACCCACGAGCTGAAAAGTCCATTGGCGGCGATTCGCGGGGCGGCGGAGCTGTTGCAGGGCGACATGTCCCGGGATCAGCAGCAGCGTTTCGTGGGCAATATCGACAGCGAAAGTGCGCGCTTGCAGCAATTGATCGAACGCCTGCTGAACCTGGCGCAGGTGGAGCAGCGCCAGGGCCTTGAAGACCAGAGCAGCCTGTCGCTGGCAGCGTTGGTAGACGAAGTACTCAAGGCTCAATGCGCGCGCATCGAAGGCGCCGGGTTGCAGGTCCAGCAGGCGATTGCTGCGGATGTACAGGTGTACGGCGAGCCGTTCCTGCTGCGTCAGGCCCTGGGGAATCTGCTGGAAAACGCCCTGGATTTCACCCCGCCCGGTGGCACCTTGCGGTTCAGCGCCAAGGCTGTGAATGACGGCGTCGAATTCACCCTGTTCAACCAGGCCGAGCCGATTCCCGAATACGCCTTGCCGCGCCTCAGTGAGCGCTTCTATTCCCTGCCGCGCCCGGCCAGCGGGCGCAAGAGCACCGGCCTTGGGCTGAATTTTGTCGAAGAGGTGATGAAGCTGCACGGCGGCTCACTGCAGATCGGCAACGTGCCCGGCGGCGTGCAGGTAAAACTGCATCTCCACACAGTCTCCACATTCCCTTCATAAATCCCCCTTAAGCGCCCGCCAGACTCTCCCCCATCAAAACAGGGAGAGCTTCATGAACCGCAATCTGCTTTTCAAACTGGGCGCCATCGCGCTGCTGATCGTGCTGTTGTTGATTCCGTTGCTGATGATCCACGGGGTGATTACCGACCGTCAGCAATTGCGCGACGACGTCTTGCAGGATATCGCCCGCAGTTCCAGCTACAGCCAGCGCCTCAATGGCCCGGTGCTGGTGGTGCCTTATCGCAAGACTGTCCGGGAGTGGAAGCTCAATGAAAAGCTCAACGAACGCTACGAAGAAACCCGTGAGGTGCGCGGTCATCTGTATTTCCTGCCGGAGCAATTTGCCCTCGACGGGCAGGTGCAAACCGAAGTGCGCGCCCGGGGCATTTACCAAGCGCGGTTGTTCCACGCTGACAGCCGGATCAGTGGGCGGTTTGTATTGCCGGAGCAATTGGGCATCAAGGAACACTTTGCCGATTACCGCTTTGACCCGGCGTATCTGGCGGTGGGTATCAGCGACATTCGTGGCATCGAAAATGCGTTGAAGCTGGAGTTGGGCAGCCAGCAACTGGCGTTTTCGCCGGGCACTCAAGTGGCGTGGCTGGGGGAGGGTGTGCACGTGATGCTGCCCGAGCAGGACAGCCAGAAGCCGGCACCCTTTGACTTCGCCTTTGACCTGCGCCTGCAAGGCACCGAGCAACTGCAAGTGGTGCCGGTGGGCAAGACCAGCCAGGTCAAGCTGGCGTCCAACTGGCCGCACCCGAGCTTTATCGGCAACTTCCTGCCGACCCAGCGCGAGGTCACCGCACAAGGCTTCAGCGCCCATTGGCAGACCACATTTTTCTCCACCAATTTGGAAGAAGCACTCAGCAGTTGCCTGGCCGAGCGCGGCTGTGACGACTTCAACAGCCGCAGCTTTGGCGTGAGCTTTATCGACCCGGTGGATCAGTACCTCAAGAGTGACCGGGCGATCAAATATGCGCTGTTGTTTATCGCCCTGACGTTTGCCGGTTTCTTCCTGTTCGAGGTGCTCAAGAGCCTGGCGGTGCACCCGATCCAGTACGCGCTGGTGGGGTTTGCCCTGGCGTTTTTCTACCTGCTGTTGTTGTCGTTGTCCGAGCACATCGGGTTTGGTCCGGCGTACCTGATATCGGCGGCGGCCTGTGTGATGTTGATCGGGTTTTATGTCTGCCATGTACTGCGCAGCGTCGCCCATGGCCTGGGGTTTTCGGCAGCGTTGGCGGCGTTGTATGGCTTGCTGTACGGGTTGCTGAGTGCCGAGGATTACGCGTTGCTGATGGGCTCGTTGCTGCTGTTCGGGTTGCTGGGCACGGTGATGGTGCTGACCCGCAAGCTGGATTGGTATGGCGTGGGCAAGCGCAAGGAGGTGGGTGATGAGTAGGTCGTTGGGGTTGCGGGAAGATCAGCAGGTAGGAGCAACGTTGATGATGCGGATCAACGCACTGTTTCCCGAAGCCCGGGAGCTTTTTGTGGCGAGGGAGCTTGCTGTGGTGAGGGAGCTTGCTCCCGCTGAAGTGCGAAGCGCTCCCAGGATTTTTGGGGCCGCTGCGCAGCCCAGCGGGAGCAAGCTCCCTCGCCACAGAGGAACCCTTGCAGCAGGTTAAGCCGGTGGCTGGGTCTGGAGCATCGACGGCCGCTGACTCACTTCGGCATACCACGCCGCCAGCTTCGGATGGCTCGACCGCCACTGCATGCCCGGGTGGCGGAAGTCCAGGTAAGCCAACGCACACGCCACGCTGATCGCGGCCACGTCAAACGGCCCGGCCAGTTCGGCGATGGCGTCCTGTTCCAGCATGTCGAGGGCGCGACGGATCTTGTCGCGTTGGCCTTCCAGCCACAGGTCCCAGTGTTTCTCCTCGGGGCGCATGGCGGTTTCATAGCGCACCAGCACGGCGGCATCCATGATGCCGTCGGCGGTGGAGGCCAGGGTCAGGCGCCGCCAACGGGCCGGGCCGTTCCGGGGGATCAGCGGGCTCCCGGTATGTTGATAGTCGAAGTAATCGAGGATCACCCGGCTGTCATGCAATACGTTGCCATCGGCCAGGCGCAGGGCGGGGATCTTGCCCAGCGGGTTGTCCTGGATCACCTCCGCGTCAGGCTTGACCGGTGTCGGCACGCAGGCGTGCAAGGTCACGCGATCCAGTTGGCCGGTCTCGTGCAACAGCACCCGTACTTTGCGAACAAACGGCGAGGCAGGGTTGTGGAACAACGTCATGCTGGAGGTGGACATGGGCATTCCTCGGAAAAGGGCAGCGCTAATCTATCTCAACGCTTGAACAACGCCCAGCTACCAATTACAGCCGGAATGCCCAGCCCCACCCAGCTCAACGAGTCCCACAACCCATCCCCCAGCAACGCCGCAAACAACCCGGCGGCACTCAGCAGCCCGATGGCCAGCGGGATGCCGAACACCTTCCAGAAATTCGACTGCCGTGGCTTCATGACTTGGCCGCCTTGCGCCGCACCAGCCACAAGTACACGCCACTGCCCAGAACGATAATGGTCAGCACATCCAGCACCGCCCAGAGAATCTTCATCGGCATGCCGCCGTAGTCACCGAAGTGCAGCGGTTGGGACATGCCCATGGCGTCCATGTACCACGGCCGTTCGGCAATGGCGGTGACCTGCAGGTTGCTGGCGTCGATCAACACCGGTGTCAGCAGGTGCGAGGTCAGGTGCGTGCTGCCTTTCATGAACACCGCGTAGTGATGCTCGCTGGAAAAGCGCGTGCCGGGGAACGCGATAAAGTCCGGCTCCATGCCCGGCGCGGCCTTGGCGGCGATCGTCAGCAGGTCGGTGGCGGGGGCGCGCAAGGTCAGCGGGGGGGCGTCTTTGTAGGGTTCGATCATCGCGCTGAGGCTGTCGGTACGCCAGGCAGCGATGATCAGATCGGCGCAGGCGCTGATCACGCCGGTCACGCCCACCACCAGCGCCCAGGTCAGGGTGACTACGCCGATCAGGTTGTGCAGGTCGAGCCAACGCAGGCGGGTGGATTTGTCCTGGCGCACCGTGGCGAACTTCAGCCGGCGCATGAACGGCAGGTACAACACCGTGCCGGAGATGATCGCCAACACGAACAGAATGCCCATGAACGCCAGCAGCAACTTGCCCGGCAGCCCGGCGAACATATCGACGTGCAGGCGCAGCAGGAACATCGTCAGCCCACCGTTGGCCGACGGCGTTTCCACGGCTTCACCGGTGCGGGCGTCGAGCATGAAGGTGTGGGAGGAATTGGGTTCGGTCCCGGCGGTGGCGGCCATGATCGCGATCACGCCGTTCTTGTCGTCCTCGTCCCAGGCCAGGTATTGCATGGCTTCGCCGGGGCGATGGGCCTGGGCCTTGGCAACAAGTTGTTCGAGGTTCAACTGCGGAGTGTCGGCGGGCATGTGTGCCAGTTCGGGTTCGTTGCCCAGCAGGTGATCGATCTCGTGGTGGAAGATCAACGGCAGGCCGGTGAGGGCGAGCAGCAGCAGGAACACGGTGCAGACGAGGCTGGTCCAAGTGTGGATGAAGGACCAGCGGCGGATGGTTTTGCTTTTCATTTTCTAGCCTTCAGACACACCGAAGCCGCCCACGGGGGCGGCCTGGTTGTTAGCTCAGTCGATTACCACTGGTAGGTGGCACTGGCGACTACGCTGCGTTGGTCGCCGTAGTAGCAGTAGGAAGCATCACAGGTGGAAATGTAGTCCTTGTCGAACAGGTTGGTGGCGTTCAGTTTCAGCGATGCACCTTTGAGACTGTTGTCCAGGCGGCCGAGGTCGTAATGCACGGAGGCATCGAACACGGTGTAGGCATTGGCCTTACCCAGCCAGGTGTTGCCCTGGTCGCCATAGGTGTTGCCGGTGTAGCGGGCACCCGCGCCAATGCCGAAACCGTCGAGTACACCGGCGTGCCAGGTGTAGTCGGTCCACAGGGACGCTTGCTGGTTCGGCATCAGTTGCAGGCGGTTGCCTTTGTATTGGCCTTTTTGAACTTCGGATTTGGCCAAGGTGTACGCAGCAATGACCTTGAGGTTCTCGGTCACGTCAGATACGGCTTCCAGTTCCAGTCCCTTGACCTTCACTTCGCCGGTCTGGTTGGTGATCGACTGGCCACCGGCACCGAAGCTGGTAACGAGCACGTTCTTTTGGGTCAGGTCGTAGACGGCCGCACTCAGCAGGGTATTTGAGCCGGGCGGCTGGTACTTGACCCCCAGTTCCCATTGCTTGCCTTCGGTGGGTTTGTACGACTCGGTCGGTGAGACGCTGGCGTTACTCGCTGGCTGGAACGATTCGGCGTAGGAAAGGTACGGAACGAAGCCCGAGTCGAACACATAGCTCAGCGCGGCGTTGCCACTGAAATTCTTGCTGCGATCGGTATTGGTTGCATCGTTTTTGTTGAAGTACGTGGTGCCTTGGTGCACCCAGTCTTCACGGCCGCCCAAGGTCAGGCGCCACTTATCCAGAGCCATCTGGTCTTGGGCGTACAGGCCGGTCTGGATGGTTTTCTGGTTGTAGTCGTAATAGGCCGTGGAGCGCGCCGGGCGCACCACCGGCGTGGTGTTGACCGGGTTATAGAGGTTGACCGTTCCGCCGTCACCGAAGATCGACAGGTACGAGGTGTCGGTGCGCTGGTGATCAAGGCCGAGCAGCACGGTGTGGGTGATGTCACCGGTGGCGAAGTCAGCCTGGAAATTGTTGTCGACCGCGAACTGGCCGATGTTCTCGTCCACGTTGGTCGACGAACGGCTGGTATTGCCCTCGGCATCAATCGTCGAGTAACCGTAGGAACCCACGGTCAGTTGCTGGAAAGCCAGCTCCGACTTGGTGTAGCGCAGGTTCTGCTTGAACTGCCAGGTGTCGTTGAAGCGATGCTCAAAGGCATAGCCCAGTGCGTAGTAGGTGCGGTCGTAATACTCGTAGTCCGGGTCACCCAAATTTTTGTGATGGGACACCTCGCCCAATGGCGAGTGGATCTTGGTGCCGACAATCGGCAGGAACTGGCTGGTGGCGCCCGTATCGTCACGAGTGAACTGCGACAGGAAAGTCAGCTTGGTATCGGTGTCAATATTCCAGGTCAGGCTGGGGGCGATGTTGTAGCGCTTGTTGTCGATGTGATCGACCTGAGTGCCGGCATCGCGCACCACGCCGCTGAGGCCGTAGAGAAACTGGCCTTCATCATCGATCTTGCCGGTGCTGGCGAAGTTAATCTGGCGGTAGTTGTCGCTGCCGTATTGCACCTGAATGGCATTGCTCGATTCAGCGCTGGGACGTCGGCTGACCATATCCAGCAGGCCGCCTGGCGGGGTCTGGCCGTAGACGGATGAAGCCGGCCCACGCAGCAGCGTGAGGCGGTCGAGGTTCCAGGTTTCCGCTTTCGGGTTGGCGTACACGCCGCGTGGCAGCGGCAGGCCATCGAGGAATTGGGTGGGCTCGAAACCACGAACACGCATCCAGTCGTAGCGGGTGTCACTGCCGTAGCTGGCGGACACGATGCCGGGCATGTACTTGACGGCGTCATCCAGGTTCTGGACGTTGCGGTCCTGCATTTGCTGGCGAGTGGCGACGGAAATCGAACGCGGGGCCTCGACCAGTGCGGTATCGGTCTTGGTGCCGGCAGCGGTGCGAGACGCCAGGTAGCCATTCACCGGCCCCCACGCACTTTCCGCATCCGCCTGCCCGGTAATACTGGTCTCCGGCAACGCCACAACCCCCTCCGGAATCGCTACCAGGCTGAAGGTGCCTGCACTGCTTTGCTCCAGTTGCAGCCCGGTCCCACGCAGCGCTTCACGCAACGCGCCCTGCGCATCGAATTGGCCTTTCACCGGTGCGGAAGTCTTGCCCGCCGCCAAGCCCGGGTTCAGCGTCAACGCCAAACCGGCTTGGCTGGCGATCTGGTTCAGGGTCGTGGCCAGCGGCGCTGCCGGCAGGTTGTAGGCGCGCACGCTGGAGGCCTGTTCGGCGGCGATCAGCTGGGTGCTGGCCAGCGGGGCGCTGAGGGCGATGGCCACGGCTAACAGGCTGGGGCGCAATAGGGTGTCTAGCGTGCGGGACATACGGCGGCTCCTGAATGGAAATATTTCTCAATTGCCTATGTGCCGAGCGAGATGCAAAAAGTGATAGGGCCGAATGAAAATAATTTCTATTAGTGGGTGAGTGCTGTTTTTGAGGGCCTCATCGCAGGCAAGCCAGCTCCCACAGGGGAACGCATTCCACCTGTGGGAGCTGGCTTGCCTGCGATGACAATGGCCTATGCACCACAGGAGCCTACGGCTTGGGCGCCACCGTCACCCACCACGGCGTGTGTTGTTGAATCTGCACCGGCAAGGTCGGCAGCAGTGCATTCAGCGCCAGGTTGGTGTCGTGCAGCGGGAAGCTGCCGGTGATCCGCAGGTCGGCCACGTGTTTATCCACACCCAGGTACCCGGTGCGATAGCGGCTCAGTTCCTCAACCACGTCGCCGAGGCGCGCGTTGTCTACCACCAGCATGCCGCGTGTCCAGGCGTCGGTGCCGGGGCTGATAGCCAGCATCGGGCCGAGGCCGTCGCGGCGCATCAGGACTTGCTGACCTTCCTTGAAGATCTGCTCCTGATGCAGCGCTTCAGGCTGCGCGCCGACGGCAGACTGCAACACGCTGAGGCGCGTGCCGTCGTCTTCGCGCTTGACGATAAACCGCGTACCCAAGGCGCGCAGGCTGCCTTCGCGAGTTTCGACAAAAAACGGGCGGGCGTCGTTGTGGCCGGTCTCGATGAGGATTTCGCCCTCCTGCAACACGATCAGCCGGCGTTTTTCGTCGAAGCGCACGTCGATGGCGCTGTGGGTATTGAGGTTGATCACCGTGCCGTCCGCCAGCTTCAGGGTGCGCTGTTCGCCGGTGGCGGTGCGCTGGTCGGCCAGCCAATAGTTGAGCGGCACGTAGCGCTGGCCGGCGAAGAGCACCAGGCCGCATACCAGCACCACACTGGCCAGGCCGCTGCCGAGCTTGCGCACGCGCTTGCGAATGCCTTCGCGCGATTGCAGCAACGCCGCACGGGCCGGGCCTGAGGCCACACTGAAACGCTGATCGAGCATGCCCAGTTGGCGCCAGGCCCGGGCGTGTTCTTCGTTGCTGGCCAGCCATTTGGCGAACTCTTCCTGTTCCACGGCGCTGCCGTCGCCCGAATCGAGGGACAGTTGCCAGGCAATGGCGGCGTCAAGCACCCGTGCCGAGACCGGCTTGGAACTGACCGGGCTCACAGCGGCTCGCCATACAGGGCGATGTAGCACTGGCGAATGCCTTGAGCCAGGTATTGCCGTACCCGAGGCACGGAAACCCCAAGACGCTGGGCGATTTCGGCGTGGCCCATGCCATCGAGGCGGTTATAGAGGAAGGCCGCGCGGGCTTTGCTCGAGAGTTTGCCCAGCAGGCGGTCGATGGCCTTGAGGTCTTCGAGGATCAATTGCTGTTCTTCCGGGGACGGGTGTTCGCTTTCCGGGATCAGCATCAGCTCGGTGAGATAAGCCTGTTCCAGCGCGGCGCGGCGGAAGTAGTCGAACAGCAGACCCTTGGCGATGGCCACCAGAAATGCCCGCGGCTCGCGGGGCTCACGCAGTTCTTCACGGCCCAGCAGGCGCATGAAGGTGTCCTGGCTCAGGTCTTCGGCACGGCTGGGGCAGGCCACATTGCGTCGCAGCCACGCCAACAGCCAGCTGCGATGGTCGCGGTATAACGCGCCAACAAGCTCACTGTGGGGACTTTGGATGGACGACAAGGCGACACCGATCGGGAAGTTTAAACTAACGAGAATTATTCGCGATTGTGGCAGAGGTGTAAGGCGGGTGCAATTGGCGTTGGTCGGGCGGCGGCGTAATGATATCTATCATGATGATGCCGCTTGCTGTGGCGAGGGAGCTTGCTCCCGCTCGCTGCGCAGCAGTCGTAATCCAGGCAGTGCATTTTATTCAGTTGGAAATGGGTTGGCTGATTTTGGGTGCGCTTCGCACCCCGGCGGGAGCGAGCTCCCTCGCCACACTTAGAATGAGGGCGCTTGCTTGCGGCGTTTCCATTGGCCCAGGCGCTGTTGTAACGCGTGCGGGCTGTCGATCTGTTGCTGCCGTGCGCGGCTGAACAAAATCAACATCAACTCCGCCGTCGCCAACGCGTCCGCACTGGCGTGATGGCGCTCGCCCACTTGCAGCTTGAAATGCGTGATCCAGTCATCCAGCCCCGCTTCGCGGATGTTGGCATCAGGGCACAGCAGCGGGGCGATGTCGGCCACGTCCAGGAACGGGTGGTTCAATCGATAGCCCAGGCTGTCCTTGAGCGCCCGGCACAGCATGTGTTGATCGAAGGGCGCATGAAACGCCAGCAGCGGACTGTCGCCGACAAACTCCATGAAGTCCATCAGCGCTTCAGCCGGATCACTGCCCGCCGCGATGGCACTGGGCCCCAGGCCGTGGATCAGCACACTGGGGCTGAGCTTGGTCTCGGCCCGTTGCAGGGTGCGTTCGAACAGCTGGGAGAAGTCCACAGCACCGTCTTCGATCACCACCGCGCCGATGGAAAGCACTTGGTCACGATTGAGGTTCAGGCCGCTGGTTTCGAGGTCCACCACTACCCAGCGCTGGTCTCGCAGCGAACCGTCCCCTAGCTCCCGTGGCTTGGGCAATTGCTCAACCCGCTGCTGTTGCGCTGCGTCCAGGCCAGGTTTGGGTTTGCGCAGCCAGCCAAACAAGCTCACAGCTGATACCGCAAGGTCAGACTGCTTTGCAGGCGTTGGGCCTGGCGCAGGGATTCACGCAGGATGCGCCGGTCCAGGTGGTTGAGGCTGTCGGGGTCGACACGGTTGGAATAGGGCAGGTTCTCGCGGGTTTGCAGTTGGTGCTGCTGCATGCGGGTTTGTTGAATGAAGTGGTAGGCCTCTTCATAGGCCGCACCGTCGAGACGTTCGATGACTTCCTTGGCCACCAGCTGGCGCAAGCGCTCCAGGGTGTTGATGGCGCTGATCCCGTTGGCCAATGCCAGCAGGCGAGCACCGTCGACAAAGGGCGTGAGGCCTTGCACCTTGAGGTCGAGTGTCGCCTTGTCGGCGCCTTTTCGCGTCAGCACGAAATCCCGGAAACGCCCCACCGGTGGGCGCTGGCGCAATGCGTTTTCGGCCAGCATGCGTTGGAACAAACGATTGTCCGCCACCTGGTCGAGAATGCCCTGACGCAATTGCTCGCACCCTTGCTCATCGCCCCAGACCACCCGCAAATCAAAATAGATGCTCGAACCCAGCAGGTTCTCCGGCGTTGCCTCGCGAATAAACCCGGCAAAACGCCGCGCCCATTCGGCTCGGGACAGGCACAGCTCAGGGTTGCCGGCCATGATATTGCCCTTGCACAGGGTGAAGCCGCACAGCGCCAGGCTCTGGTTGATCTGCTGTGCCAGGGGCAGCAGGCGGCCACGAATCTCGGCGGCTTCGGCGGCGTCCCTGGCTTCGAACAGAATGCCGTTGTCCTGGTCGGTATACAGCGTCTGCTCGCGGCGGCCTTCGCTGCCGAAACACAACCAACTGAACGGCACGCCGGGGTCGCCCTTGTCAGCCAAGGTCAACTCGATGACGCGGCACACCGTGTGGTCATTGAGCAAGGTGATGATGTGGGTGATCTGCGTGGACGAAGCACCGTGGGCCAGCATGCGTTCCACCAGCTGGCCGATTTCGCCACGGATCGCCACCAGGTTTTCGACCCTGGGCGCATTGCGAATGGTGCGCGCCAAGTGCACCAGGTCCACCCGTTGCAGGGAAAACAGATCGCGCTCGGACACCACGCCACACAGGCGCTGATCCTTGACCAGGCACACGTGGGCAATATGCCGTTCGGTCATCGCGATCGCAGCGTCGAAGGCGCTGTGGTCCGGGGTGAGAAAGAACGGCGCCTGGGTCATATGGCGCTCGATGCCCTGGCTGAAATCGCTGGTGCCGTCGGCCACCACCTGGCGCAGGTCCCGCAGGGTGAAAATCCCCAGGGGCGCCTTGTGCTCGTCGACGATCACGATGCTGCCCACTTGCTGCTCGTGCATTTGCGTGACCGCTTCACGCAGCGGCGTCAGCGGGCTGCAGGTCACCGGGTGACGCATGGCCAATTCGCCCAGGCGGGTGTTCAGCGAGTACTGCGTGCCGAGGGTTTCCACGGCCTTTTGCTGGACTTGCTGGTTGACCTGGTCCAGCAGGCTGCTCACCCCGCGCAAGGCGAAGTCGCGGAAGGCGCTGGAAAGGGCGAACAGCTTGATAAAGGCCGGCTTGTTCAGTTGCAGGCAGAAGGTGTCTTCGGCGGCTTTGTGCTCGGTGCGGGTCGCCCGTTCTCCCAGCAAGGCCGCCAGCGGAAAACATTCACCGGTGGTGATTTCAAAGGTGGTTTCGGCTGAATCCGGCCGCTCGCCGACCACGCGGCCCTGCTTGACGATATAGAAGTGTTCCACCGGCCCGCCAGAGGGCTTGAGGATGCTCTCGCCGGGGGCGTAGAAGCGCAATTGGCACTGCTCTACCAGAAACCCCAGGTGGGTGTTCTCCATCTGGTTGAACGGCGGGAAGCGTTGCAGGAATTGCAGGGTGCCGTGGATGTTCTGCAACACAGCGGTTTTCCCCGCTTGTGTGAAAGCATCAGCTTTACTCATACCTATGACCGCAGTTTTTTTGTCGTTATCGTTCCCCATGGTCGACTCCTGCGCTGCGGGTGCCCATTGGACGTAAGTCTAGGTAGCGATTCGCCCTCACTGACTAGGGAAAAACCTTACATGAATATCGTCCAAACCCCGTAGAACGCCCACTAGGCAAACTTTCCGACGAAGTGCACATTGTTCGCCCTTCCGGCGATGTCTGACTTCTGTGCTGGGAGATTGTTTAGAACTGCCGAGAAACGTATGTCCGACCACGATATTTTGAGTGACGCCGAGCGCGAGGCCCTGAGCGCGGTTATGCAGGAGCCTGATTTACCGCCACAACGGGTTTTGATCGTGGATGACGACAAGGACGCGCGCGAACTGTTGGCAGAAATTCTTGGCTTGGACGGTATTCGTTGCATGACCGCCGACAGCGGTGAGGCGGCATGGGACTTGTTGAGCTCCAGCAGCTCCATTGGCTTACTGATCACTGACCTGCGCATGGCACCGAGCAACGGGTTGCAATTGATTCGCCAGGTACGCGAATCCACCCGGGCGGCGCTGCCGATCATCATCATGTCGGGGGACGCTGAAGCGCCCGACGTTATTGATGCGATGCATTTGAGCGTGGTGGATTTTTTGCTCAAGCCCATTGATAGCGTGAAGCTGGCGAAGATGGTGAAGCGGGAGTTGGGAATAGCCCCGTCGCCAGGCAGTGACGAGCCCCACAAGGTGTATCGTCCTGCCCCGCATCGTCCCCATACGCCTCAGAAACACTCAATCAGTAAGAAAAAATAGCTTTTAGCACACACAAAAAAGCCCTGATCTTTCGATCAGGGCTTTTTCGTTTCTAGCACTTACTCACAGACCATTCTTGGCCTTGAACTCCCGACGCCGGCGGTGCAACACCGGCTCGGTGTAACCGTTCGGCTGCTTGGTCCCTTCAATCACCAACTCCACCGCCGCCTGGAACGCGATGTTGCTGTCGAAATCCGGAGCCAGCGGGCGATACAGCGCATCCCCGGCGTTCTGACGGTCCACCACCGGCGCCATGCGCTTGAGGCTTTCCATCACCTGGGCTTCATTGACGATGCCATGGCGCAACCAGTTGGCAATATGCTGGCTGGAGATACGCAGGGTGGCGCGGTCTTCCATCAGACCGACGTCGTTGATGTCCGGCACTTTCGAGCAACCTACGCCCTGGTCGATCCAACGCACCACGTAACCGAGGATGCCCTGGGCGTTGTTGTCCAGTTCGTTGCGGATTTCTTCGTCGGACCAATCGGTATTCTGGGCCAGAGGAATGGTCAGGATATCGTCGACCGACGCGCGTTCGCGCTTGGCCAGCTCAGCCTGGCGGGCGAATACGTCAACCTTGTGGTAGTGCAGCGCGTGCAGCGCAGCCGCCGTTGGCGAAGGAACCCATGCCGTGTTGGCGCCGGCCAGCGGGTGAGCAATTTTCTGCTCGAGCATGGCGGCCATCAGGTCGGGCATGGCCCACATGCCTTTACCGATTTGTGCGCGGCCTTGCAGGCCGGTGCTCAAGCCGATATCGACGTTCCAGTTTTCGTAGGCGCCGATCCATTTCTCAGCCTTCATGGCGGCCTTGCGCACCATCGCGCCCGCCTCCATGGAGGTGTGGATTTCATCGCCGGTACGGTCGAGGAAGCCGGTGTTGATAAACACCACGCGCTCGCTGGCCGCCTTGATGCAGGCCTTGAGGTTGACCGTGGTGCGGCGCTCCTCGTCCATGATCCCGACTTTGAGGGTGTTGCGTGGCAGGTTCAGCACGTCTTCGATGCGGCCGAACAGCTCGTTGGTGAACGCGGCTTCTTCTGGGCCATGCATCTTCGGCTTAACGATGTACACCGAACCGGTGCGGCTGTTCTTGCGGCTGGTGTTGCCGTTGAGGCTGTGGATCGCCGCCAGGCTGGTGAGCAGGCCGTCGAGAATGCCTTCCGGCACTTCGTTGCCGTCTTTGTCGAGGATGGCGTCGATGGTCATCAAGTGGCCAACGTTGCGCACGAACAGCAGCGAACGACCGTGCAGGGTCACTTCCTTGCCGTCGGCACCGGTGTAGACGCGGTCGGCGTTCATGGTGCGGGTGAAAGTCTTGCCACCCTTGGCGACTTCTTCCGACAGGTCGCCCTTCATCAGGCCGAGCCAGTTGCGGTAGATCACCACCTTGTCATCGGCATCGACGGCAGCGACGGAGTCTTCGCAGTCCATGATGGTGGTCAGGGCGGCTTCCATCAGCACGTCTTTCACGCCGGCGGCGTCGGTCTGGCCGACCGGGGTGCTGGCGTCGATCTGGATTTCGAAGTGCAGGCCATTGTGCTTGAGCAGGACGGCAGTCGGCTTGGCAGCGTCGCCCTGGTAGCCGATCAGTTGCGCATCGCTGCGCAGGCCGCTGTTGCTGCCGCCCTTGAGGCTGACCACCAGCTTGCCGTCGACGATCTTGTAGCCAGTGGAGTCCACGTGGCTGCCGGCAGCCAATGGCGCGGCTTCGTCAAGGAAAGCGCGGGCGAAGGCGATGACCTTGTCGCCACGCACCTTGTTGTAGCCTTTGCCCTTTTCGGCGCCGTCGGCTTCGCTGATGGCGTCGGTGCCATACAGCGCGTCATACAGGGAGCCCCAGCGCGCATTCGAAGCGTTGAGGGCGAAACGGGCGTTCATCACCGGCACTACCAGCTGCGGGCCGGCCATGTGGGCAATTTCTTCGTCGACGTTTTGGGTCGAGGCCTGGAAATCCGCAGCTTCTGGCAGCAGGTATCCGATATCTTGAAGGAAGGCTTTGTAGGCCACCGCGTCGTGGGCCTGGCCGGCGTGGGCCTGGTGCCAGGTGTCGATCCGCGCTTGAAAATCGTCGCGTTTGGCGAGTAGGGCTTTGTTCTTCGGCGCCAGGTCGTGGATGACCTTGTCGGCACCGGCCCAGAACTGGTCGGCGGTAATGCCGGTACCAGGAATGGCTTCGTTGTTCACGAAGTCGAACAGGACTTTGGCGACCTGCAGGCCACCGACTTGAACGTGTTCAGTCATTGCTTGCCTCACTCTGCGGAGCTTATGCGCTTTTCAGCTTTTCAATTTACCAATGAAGCCTCTGGCCATGTAAACCGCGAACATGCCGCACCAGTACATGCCGTTGAAGGCGGCTGGGCGGGCTGCGTCGCGGTGCGTGGTTGCCTTGGCAGACATCGACCTAACGTTATGTAGTGCGCGATTGGGCATACTACATGATGAGTTGCGGTTGTGAAAATTAGACTAAATACGTCGTTTAGCGACCCACTTTGGTCGTACGGTCACAGTGGGGTACGGGATGTTCTCAAAAAACTATTGGATTGTTCCAGATAAATATAAAAATGGTACACGATTTGTTTTCGCGGGCGCCTGCGTCCACCTTGTAGGAGCGAGCTTGCTCGCGAAGATCGTTAACGATAACGCGGGATGCCTGACACCCAACGGTGCTCTCACGTTCTTCGCGAGCAAGCTCGCTCCTAAAGAATCATAAGAAGAGGACCACACCATGGACCATCTCGTACTGACTGTCATCGCCCCGGACAAACCCGGCGTGGTCGAACGCATCGCCCAATGCATCGCGTCCCATGGCGGCAACTGGCTGGAAAGCCGCATGGCGCATATGGCTGGGCAGTTTGCCGGGATCTTGCGGGTGAGCGTGCCGGCGGAAAATCGTCTGGATTTGATTGGGGCGCTGGAAGACTTGTCCACCCATGGCATTCGCGTGCTGCAGGGCGAAAGCAGTTCGGTCGCCGCCAGTGAGTCGCAACCGATCGCGATGGCGTTGGTGGGCAATGACCGGCCGGGGATTGTTCGCGACATCACCGCGCTGCTCAGCAAGCAGGGCGTCAACCTGGAGCGCTTGATCACCGACGTGCGACCGGCACCGATGAGCAGCGACCTGCTGTTCCACGCCGAAGCCTTGTTGGCGGTGCCGTTGACGCTGCCACTGGAGATCTTGCAGGCGGCATTGGAAACCCTGGCAGACGACCTGATGGTGGAACTGGAGCTGCGCAGCGAGGAATAGTTGCCCACAAGGTTATGCATGGAAATCTTGCATGGGCCTGTGGATAACCTGTAGAGCCCCGCGTCCAGCCCAGGCGGGCCGCGGCTCTTCGCCGGCTGAGCAAAAAACGAGCAGTTTCAAGGGCTTGTGCACAAACGCCGGGGATCAGGCTGTGGATAACCTTGGGGTGAATGCCTGCAAGCCACGCCGGCTGTAGCTTGCAGGAGCCTGTACGTTATTTGATCAGTTTTTCCGCACGGTCAGCCAGGCGTCGAGGCTGTAAACCACCAGGCCGGCCCAGATAAAGCAGAAAGCGATCAACGTGGCCGGCGCCAGATGTTCATTGAACAGCAGCACCGCTTCCAGCAGCACCAGTGTCGGCGCAACGTATTGCAGGAAGCCCAGGGCGGTGTAGGGCAAATGCCGCGCGGCGGCGTTGAAACACACCAGCGGGATCAGTGTCACCGGGCCAGCGGCCACCAGCCACCACGCTTCGGAGGTGCCCCAGAATTCCATCTGTGCACTGTGGGCAGACGGGTTGAACAGTAGCCAAGCAATGGCAATCGGCACCAGCATCCAGGTTTCCACCACCAGCCCGGGCAATGCCTTGACCGGCGCCTGCTTGCGAATCAAACCGTAGAAACCAAAGGTGGCTGCCAGTACCAGGGACACCCACGGCAAGCTGCCGACCTGCCACACCTGTTGCGCCACGCCCACTGCTGCCAGGCCCACGGCCACCCATTGCAGGCGGCGCAGGCGCTCGCCCAGGATCACCATGCCCAGCAGCACGTTCACCAGCGGGTTGATGTAGTAACCGAGACTGGCCTCGAGCATGCGGCCACTGTTCACCGACCACACATAGGTCAGCCAGTTGGCCGCGATCAAGGTGCCGCTGAGGGCCAGGATTGCCAGGCGCTTGGGGTTGTCCCGCAGTTCTCGGAGCCAGCCCGGGTGTTTCCAGACCATCAGCAGCAAACTGCCGAACAGTGCCGACCACAGCACACGGTTGACGATGATTTCTGCGGCGGGAACGCTGGCGATGGCTTTGAAGTAGATCGGGAACAGGCCCCAGATGACGTAGGCACTCAGGCCCAATATGTATCCGCGACGGGGGTTGGCGGCTTGCATGCAGAATCCTTGCTTAGGCAGCTAACAAAGCCGCGATTGTAAGGATATTTGTCAGGGGATGTGTGTTGAAAGTGTAGGGCCCAAGGTCAGGGCCCAGACGGTAGTGATCAGAACAGCTTCAACGGTTCTTCGTTGAGCGCCGACAACTGCTCGCGCAACGCCAGCACCTGGTCGCCCCAGTAACGTTCGCTGCCGAACCACGGGAAGCTATGGGGGAACGCCGGGTCGTCCCAGCGCCGCGCGAGCCAGGCGCTGTAGTGCATCAGGCGCAGGGCGCGCAGCGGTTCGATCAGGGCCAGTTCGCGTGGGTCGAAGTCGTGGAATTCCTGGTAGCCGTCCATCAATTCCGACAGCTGCCCCAGGCATTCCTGGCGGTCACCGGCGAGCATCATCCACAGGTCCTGAACGGCAGGGCCCATGCGGCAGTCATCGAGGTCGACGATGTGGAACATCTCGTCGCGGCACATCATGTTGCCGGGGTGGCAATCGCCGTGCATGCGGATGTTCTTGTGGGGCGTGGCCTTGTAGACCTCTTCCACACGCTTGAGCAGGTCGCGGGCCACGGACTCGTAGGCTGGCAGCAGGCTGCGAGGAATGAAGTTGCCTTCCAGCAGGGTGTTCAGGGAGTCGTGACCGAAATTTTTCACGCCCAGGGCTTCGCGGTGTTCGAAGGGGCGGGTGGAACCGACCGCGTGCAGGCGCCCGAGCAGTTGGCCCAGGCGATACAACTGATCGAGGTTGCCCGGCTCCGGCGCGCGGCCACCCCGGCGCGGGAACAGGGTGAAGCGGAAGCCGGCGTGTTCGAACAGGCTTTCGCCGTTGTGAATCATCGGCGCCACCACCGGCACGTCGCACTCGGCCAGTTCGAAGGTGAAGCTGTGTTCTTCGAGGATCGCTTCGTTGGTCCAGCGCTGTGGCCGGTAGAACTTGGCGATCAAGGGCTCGGAGTCTTCGATGCCGACCTGGTAGACACGGTTTTCGTAGCTGTTGAGCGCGAGGATGCGGGCGTCGCTGAGGAAACCGGTGCTTTCGACAGCGTCGAGCACCAGGTCAGGGGTCAGTGTTTCAAACGGGTGTGCCATGCGAACTCCTGCGCGCAGCAGGGCGCCGCGTCCGGCCGGGTATGGTAACGCACCCAGGGTTGGATAGGTGGTGACTGTTCTGATGCCTTCGCGAGCAAGCCCGCTCCCACATTTGACCGCATTCCAAAGCCGGGACTCGGTTTAATGTGGGAGCGGGCTTGCTCGCGAAGAGGCCTTATCAGGCGCCGACGATCCCGCCATCATCCCGACGAATCGCCATCACCGACGACCGTGGCTTGCCATTCGGCAGGTGCTCCGGCCAGGTCGAACCACCGGTTTCCCCCGGATGCTGAATCCCCACAAACAGGGTTTTCTGGTCCGGCGAGAAGCTGATCCCGGTCACTTCACACGCCACCGGCCCCACCATGAACCGCCGAATCTCTCCGGTCGACGGGTCGGCACACAGCATCTGGTTATTACCCATCCCGGCAAAGTCGCCGCCGTTGCTGTAGTCGCCATCGGTCAGGATCCACAACCGCCCGGCCTTGTCGAAACCCAGCCCATCCGGGCTGTTGAACATGTTCTGCGGGTTGATGTTGGACGAGCCGCCCTTGGGCGTTCCGGCATGCACCGCCGGGTTGCCGGCCACCACAAACAGGTCCCAGCTGAAATCCGGCGCGCCATGGTCGTTGGCGTTGGCCTTCCAGCGAAGGATCTGCCCGTAGACGTTTTTCTCCCGGGGGTTCGGGCCGCCGACCGGCTGGCCGTCTTCGCCGCGCTTGGCGTTGTTGGTCAGGGTGCAATACACCTGGCCGTCAGTGGGGCTGACCACGATCCATTCCGGGCGGTCCATGCGGGTGGCTTTCACCACGCTGGCGGCCAGGCGTGCGTGGATCAGCACTTCGGCCTGGCTGGCAAAACCGCTGTTGGCGTCGATGCCGTTCTTGCCGTGGGTCAGTTCGACCCATTGGCCCTGGCCCTTGGGATGGTCGGCATTGCCGTCGCCTGCGTCGAAAATCGCCACATACAAGGTGCCGTGGTCCAGCAGGTCTTTGTTGGCCTTGGGGTTCTTGTGATTGATCTTGTCGCGGCTGATGAACTTGTAGATGAACTCGCCGCGTTCGTCGTCGCCCATGTACACCACGGCGCGGCCGTCGCGGGTTTCCGCCAGGGCGGCGTTTTCGTGCTTGAAGCGACCCAGGGCGGTGCGTTTGACCGGTGTGGATTGCGGGTCGAACGGGTCGATTTCCACCACCCAGCCATGGCGGTTGAGTTCGTTGGGGTTCTTGGCCATGTCGAAGCGCGGGTCGTGGGGGTGCCAGTTGATGTCTTTGCTGGCGGCCACCACGCCGTAGCGTTTCTGCCCGGCGTCGAAGGTTTGTTGCGGGTTGCTGCTGCCGAAGCAATCGGTGAAGTTCTCTTCGCAGGTCAGGTAGGTGCCCCACGGGGTCTTGCCGTTGGCGCAATTCTGGAAGGTGCCGAGGACTTTTTTGCCGGTTTTGTCGGCGCTGGTTTTCAGCCAGGCATGGCCCGCTGCGGGGCCACCGAAGCGGATCGGCGAGTTGCCGTGGATGCGCCGGTTGTAGCGCGAGTCCTGGACGAACTGCCAGGTGTCGCCTTTGCGCCGCACTTCGATCACCGACACCCCTTCGCTGGCCAGCGCCTTGCGCACGTCTTCCGCCGATTGCGGCGCGCCGCCGTGGGCGTAGAGGTAGCGATAGTTGGTGTATTCGTTGTTGATCGCCATCAGCGCGCGGTTGTCGTCACCGGGGAAAGCAAACAGGCTCATGCCGTCGTTGTTGTCGCCGAACTGTTGTTCCTGGGCCTTGGCGGTGCCGTTGCCGCTGGGGTCGAAGGCCGGCGCGTTTTTGTGCAGTGGCTGGCCCCAGCTGATCAGTACCGAGGCGCTGTAGCCGGGCGGCAGGGTGATGGTGTCGCTGGTGGCTGCGGCGATGCTGGTGAAACCCAGCAATGGGCTGTTCGACGCGGCGTTGACCGCCAGGGCACTGCGGGTCAGCAGGTTGCCGCCGAGGAACATCGCGGCACCGCACAGGGCGCCGGCACCGATAAAACGCCGGCGGGTGAGGCCGACCATCTGTTCCAGATCGGTGGCTTGGTTTTCTTCTAATAGGCTCATTTCAGGCTCCCTGCGGGTTTTTGCAGACACCTTAAGGAGCGGTCGTGACGAAATTGTTGCAGTTTGAAGCGTTACACCGGGGTGCCCAGCAGCACGTTGCTGGGGGAGAACTGCACCTTCACCTGCACGCCTTCGGCGGCACTGATCTGCGCAAGTGCGTCGGGCCGGGCCAGGGCACACAAAACCTGGCCATTGGGCAGAGTGATACGGACCTCGCTGGGGCCGTCTTCGGCGTCGAGAATCGCCTCGATTTTTCCTTCCAAGCAATTGTGTCCTGGTGTTGCTGACTGCGAGACGGCCAGCACTTCCAGCCAGCCAGCCTTGATCAGGGCCACCACTTCGGTGCCGATCTCCAGCTCCAGATGCAAGGTGCTGTCGTGGGTGATCTGTGCATCCAGGCTCAGCCCGCCGGCCAGTTCCAGGCGAATCAGGTCGTTGCGGCCATGGCTGTCGATGGCCATGACCTTGCCGTGCAACTGGTTGCGCGCGCTGGTGCGCAGCATCAGGCGGCCCAACAGGTTGAAGTCGCTGGCGTCTTCGGCGGAATCCAGCACCTGGGCTTGCAGCACTTGCAGACGCTGGTAGAGGCGCAACACCCGTTCGCCTTCCTCCGTCAGCTTGGCGCCGCCACCGCCCTTGCCGCCGACACTGCGTTCCACCAAGGGCTTTTGCGCCAGGTTGTTCAACTCGTCGATGGCGTCCCACGCTGCCTTGTAGCTCAAGCCCGCACTCTTTGCCGCGCGGGTGATGGAGCCCTGCTCGGCAATGTGTTGCAGCAGCGCAATGCGCTGGGGGCGACGGACGATGTGTTGGCTCAAGAGGGTAGGCAGGGACATGGGGACACGCTTCGATGGAATGGGCAGACGTTGCGGGCAGGGCGTCTGAGAGTCAAGTCATGTGCCGGGCTTGGGCGTGCGTGCCAGGCAATACACATCCACCTGTCGGGCGCCGGCGTCCGTCAATAGGCTGGCCAGGCTGTTGGCGGTGGCGCCGGTAGTCAGTACGTCATCGATCAGCGCCAGGTGCCGGCCGTTGACTTGCGCACCGTCCGCCAAGGCAAAGGCCTGGAGCAGGTTGCGCTGGCGGGTCCTGGCGTCCAGGTCCTGTTGCGCCACCGTTTCATGAGGCCGTAACAGCAGGTGCTCATCGTAGGGGATATTCAGGTCCTTGCTCAGCCAGCGCGCGAGCATGGCTGACTGGTTGTAACCCCGTTCCCGCAGGCGTTTGCGAGCCAAGGGCACGGGTAGCAGGCAGTCGGGGCGCGTCAGCTGCGCATCGTCATAACGGTGTTGCAGAAACTGCCCCAGCAGGTGCGCGAGCAAATGGCCCAGCGGCCATCGGGCCTGATGCTTGAAGCGGCTGATCAAGCTGTCGATGGGAAAGCTGTAGATCCAGGGGGCAACCACCTGTTTAAACGCCGGTGGTCGCTTCAGACATTGGCCACACACCAGGCCTGACATGGGCAATGGCAGCGCGCACACTTCGCATTGATCCATCAACCAAGGCAGTTCGGTTTCGCAGGTGTTGCAGATGGAATGGGCCGTTTCGCTGCTTTCATCACAGATCAAACAGATTTGGTTGCTTTTTAACCAGATGTAAACCTCGTGTTTCTTCTCAAGTTGACAGTGCATGAATCTTCCTTAAATATGCCGAGCATCCGTGTCGTGCCTGTGGGTATTACTGTCCGCAGGGCTTGCCAAAGCATAATCAAGGAATCGCCCATGAGCGCCAGCATCACTGCCAACCTGCGTCACGATTGGTCTTTAGCCGAAGTCAAAGCGCTGTTTGTCCAGCCTTTCAACGACCTGTTGTTCCAGGCGCAGACCGTGCACCGCGCGCATTTCGACGCCAACCGCGTCCAGGTTTCCACGCTGCTGTCGATCAAGACCGGCGCCTGCCCGGAAGATTGCAAATATTGTCCGCAGTCGGGCCACTACAACACGGGCCTGGAAAAAGAGAAGCTGATGGAAGTGCAGAAGGTCCTCGAAGAGGCCGCCCGCGCCAAGGCCATCGGCTCGACCCGTTTCTGCATGGGCGCCGCCTGGAAACACCCGTCGGCCAAAGACATGCCCTACGTGCTGGAGATGGTCAAAGGCGTGAAAGCCATGGGCCTGGAAACCTGCATGACCCTCGGTCGCCTCGACCAGGACCAGACCGAAGCCCTGGCCCAGGCTGGCCTCGATTACTACAACCACAACCTCGACACGTCGCCGGAGTTCTACGGTTCGATCATCACCACCCGTACCTACGCTGAGCGCCTGCAAACCCTGGCGTACGTGCGTGATTCGGGGATGAAGATCTGCTCCGGCGGCATCCTCGGCATGGGCGAGTCCCTGGACGACCGCGCCAACCTGCTGATCCAGCTGGCCAACCTGCCGGAGCATCCGGAATCGGTGCCGATCAACATGCTGGTGAAAGTCGCCGGTACGCCGCTGGAAAACGCCGACGACATCGACCCGTTCGACTTCATCCGTATGCTGGCAGTGGCGCGCATCCTGATGCCGCAGTCCCATGTGCGGCTGTCGGCCGGGCGTGAGGCGATGAACGAGCAGATGCAGGCCCTGGCGTTTTTTGCCGGTGCCAACTCGATTTTCTACGGCGACAAACTGCTGACCACCGCCAACCCGCAGGCGGACAAGGACATGCAACTGTTCTCGCGCCTGGGCATCTTGCCGGAGGCTCGCGAAGAGCACGCCGACGAAGTGCACCAGGCGGCGATCGAGCAGGCGCTGGTGGAGCAGAAGAGCAGCGAGCAGTTCTATAACGCGGCTGTTTAAGCCATTTCTCCTGCCGAAGTGCGATCCAGTGTGGGAGCTGGCTTGCCTGCGATAGCGGTCTGTCAGACACATTGATGTTGAATGTGTCGTCGCAATCGCAGGCAAGCCAGCTCCCACAGGGTTGACCGCGTTTAGCCTGCTTAACCGAGGTCTGCATGTCTTTCGATCTCGCCGCGCGTCTTGCGGCTCGTCGTGCCGAACACCTTTATCGCCAACGTCCACTGCTGCAGAGCCCTCAAGGCCCTGACGTGGTGGTCGATGGCCAGCCGTTGCTGGCGTTCTGCAACAACGATTACCTGGGCCTGGCCAATCACCCGCAAGTGATTGAAGCCTGGCGCGCGGGCGCGGCGCGTTGGGGTGTCGGTGGCGGTGCTTCGCATCTGGTGATTGGCCACAGCACGCCGCACCATGAACTGGAAGAAGCCTTGGCCGACCTGACTGGCCGCCCGCGGGCGCTGCTGTTCACCACCGGTTACATGGCCAACCTCGGAGCCGTCACGGCGCTGGTGGGTCAGGGCGATACGGTGCTGGAAGACCGTCTCAATCATGCCTCATTGCTGGATGCCGGTTTGCTCTCCGGGGCGCGCTTCAATCGTTACCTGCACAACGAAGCGGCCAGCCTGGCCAAGCGCCTGGAGAAAGCCACCGGCAATACGCTGGTGGTCACCGATGGCGTGTTCAGCATGGACGGCGACCTGGCTGACCTGCCGGCACTGGCCCGTGAAGCCCGAGCCAAGGGCGCATGGCTGATGGTGGATGACGCCCATGGCTTCGGGCCTTTGGGCGCCAAGGGTGGTGGGATCGTCGAGCATTTCGGTTTGAGCCAGGAAGACGTTCCGGTGTTGGTGGGCACTCTGGGCAAAGCCTTCGGTACTGCCGGCGCGTTTGTCGCGGGCAGCGAAGAGCTGATCGAAAGCCTGATCCAGTTCGCCCGCCCGTATATCTACACCACCAGCCAACCGCCGGCATTGGCCTGCGCCACGCTGAAAAGCCTGGAATTGCTGCGTACCGAGCATTGGCGGCGTGAGCATCTCAACGGGTTGATCCGCCAGTTCCGCCAGGGCGCCGAGCAGATTGGCCTGGAGCTGATGGACAGTTTCACGCCGATCCAGCCGATCATGATTGGCGACAGTGCCCGTGCCGTGCGTTTGTCGCAGATGCTGCGCGAGCGTGGGCTGATGGTGACTGCGATCCGTCCGCCAACCGTGCCCGCCGGCAGCGCTCGCCTGCGGGTAACCCTGACGGCGGCCCACAGTGAAGCCCAGGTGCAGCTATTGTTAAACGCATTGGAAGAGTGTTTCCGCTTGTTAGGCCAGGAGCCCGACCATGCGTGATCGACTGATATTGCTGCCTGGCTGGGGCCTCGGCATCTCGCCGCTGGAACCGCTGGCGGCGGCGCTGCAAGGGCTGGATGAACACCTGCGGGTGCATATCGAACCCTTGCCGGCGCTGGCTGGCGCGGACCTCGACGAATGGCTGGACGAGCTGGACGCCAGCCTCCCGGACAACGCCTGGCTGGGCGGCTGGTCCCTCGGCGGGATGCTGGCTTCGGAGCTTGCAGCTCGCCGGGGCGATCGTTGCTGTGGCCTGGTGACCTTGGCCAGCAACCCCTGTTTTGTCGCCCATGACGGCTGGCCGAGCGCAATGCCCGGCGAAACCTTCGATGCGTTTCTCGCCGGGTGCAATGCCGATTCCCAGGTCACGCTCAAGCGCTTCGGCCTGTTGTGCGCCAAGGGCGCGGAAGACCCTCGCGGGCTGGCGCGCTTGTTGGTCAGCGGGGCGCCGAATACGCTGTCCCCGGTCCTGATGAATGGCCTTGAGTTACTCGCTCAACTGGATACCCGTGAGGCGTTGCTGGCCTTTCGTGGCCCACAGTTGCACCTGTTTGCCGGCATGGACGACCTGGTGCCGGCCGAGGCGGCCAGCGACCTGCTGACCTTGTTGCCCGATGTTGAAATCGGCCTGATTGAACAGGCCGGTCACGCTTTTCTACTGGAGGACCCCCACGGTGTGGCGGGGGCCATCCAGGCTTTTTTGCATGAGTGCGGTGATGACTGATTTGTCCCATGTGCTACCCGGCGGCTTGCCAGACAAGCGCCAGGTAGCGGCCTCCTTTTCCCGCGCAGCCGCCAGTTACGACAGTGTTGCCGAGTTGCAGCGTGCGGTGGGCAGCGAGCTGTTGCGGCGTTTGCCCGAAGGTCTTTCTCCACAACGCTGGCTGGACCTGGGCAGTGGCACGGGCTATTTCAGTCGTGTGTTGGGCCAGTCATTTCCGGATAGCCAGGGTTTGGCCCTGGATATCGCCGAGGGCATGCTCAACCACGCCCGGCCCTTGGGTGGCGCGCAACATTTTATCGCCGGGGATGCCGAGCGCTTGCCATTGCAGGATGCCAGTTGCGGGCTGATCTATTCGAGCCTCGCCGTGCAGTGGTGTTCGGATTTTGCGGCAGTACTCAGCGAAGCGCGGCGGGTGTTGCAGCCGGGTGGCGTGCTGGCGTTTGCCAGTCTCTGCGTAGGTACGCTGGATGAGTTGCGCGAAAGCTGGCGCGCGGCGGATGGGATGGTTCACGTGAACCGCTTCCGGCCGTTCAGTGCTTATGAGCAACTGTGCGCAGCCAGTGGTTTGCGGGTGCGCAGCCTGGAGCAGTGTCCCCACGTGTTGCACTACCCCGACGTGCGCAGCCTGACCCACGAACTGAAGGCATTGGGTGCGCACAATCTGAACCCGGGGCGCCCCGGAGGCTTGACGGGCCGGGCGCGGATTGTTGCACTGGTGCAAGCCTACGAGCAGTTCCGCCAGGCCCAAGGCCTGCCGGCGACTTATCAAGTGGTGTACGCCGTCCTGGAGAAACCTCTATGAATGCCGCTTACTTCATCACGGGGACCGACACCGACGTCGGCAAGACCACCATCGCTGCCGGCCTGCTGCATGCCGCGCGGCAAGCGGGCAAAAGCACGGCAGCGGGCAAACCGGTAGCCTCGGGGTGCCAACTGACCCCCAAAGGTCTGCGCAATTCGGATGCCCTGGCGTTGTTGGCGCAATGTTCACTGCCCTTGACCTATGCCGAGGTCAATCCGGTGGCGTTCGAGCCGGCCATCGCGCCGCATCTGGCAGCCCGCGAAGCCGGTGTGGCACTGACGGTGCAGTCGTTGTTGAAGCCGATGCAGCATGTGCTGGCCAAGCAGGCAGACTTCACCTTGATTGAAGGCGCCGGCGGTTGGCGTGTGCCCTTGGCGGATCAGGACAATCTGTCGGACCTGGCCCAGGCGCTGAAGCTGCCGGTGATCCTGGTGGTGGGGGTGCGACTGGGTTGTATCAGTCACGCGTTGCTGACCGCCGAAGCCATCGCCCGGGACGGTTTGCCGCTGGCGGGTTGGGTAGCCAATATCATCGATCCCAAGACCTCTCGTCTGGAAGAGAACCTTGCAACCCTGGCTGAGCGACTCCCCGCGCCATGCCTGGGAAGGGTGCCCAAGCTCAAGCATCCCAGCGCCGAAGCGGTCGCCGAGTACTTGCAACTGGACCTGCTTGACTAGTTTTGCCTATCAATAAGGCATTATGCCATTAGTGTTTTTAACGGGCCTTTTGCCGGTATGTCTGCTTCAATGAGGTTTCACGATTCTCTTTCAGGCAGGTTCACGCCATGGAAATCTCTGGTAGCAGTGCGTTTTACTCGGGACTGAGCGCCATTCAGACCGGGCAGAACCTTGTCGACCAGGCCGCCGGCAAGATCGCCAGCGCCGCCACTACCCAGCCTTCGGACGCGCAAAATGATCGTTTGCGTTCGGTAGATGCCAATCAGGCCAGCAACTCGGCGAGCAATATGGTCGAGATGGCCCAAGGCAAGTTCCAGGTCGAGCTGGGCGCCAAAGTGGCCAAGGCTTCCGACGAAATGCTCGGCACGTTGATCGATACTTACGCATAACCCCCCCTCTTATCGTGCGAGCTGGCTTCTCTGTGGGAGCTGGCTTGCCTGCGATAGCGTCACCTCGATCCTCCTGATACACCGCGGCGCCCGCATCGCAGGCAAGCCAGCTCCCACATTGATCTTCACCGCTCAATAATCTTTTTCCCCCTGAATCGTCATGCGGCATTTCGCTGCAGGCCTTGCCGTGCCTGACGTTGACCTGCGTCATGACAAACGGCATTTGCACGACGCTTGACAAGGATAGGTCGTAAACGTATGTTTCAAACAACTGTTTGACCGCTACAACAATCCACGCGGTTGTTCATCCCAGATACATCAGCAGAGGTTTATCGCTATGCCTGACTACAAGGCCCCCTTGCGTGATATTCGCTTCGTTCGTGACGAACTGCTCGGCTATGAAGCGCACTATCAGAGTCTGCCGGCTTGCCAGGACGCTACCCCGGACATGGTTGACGCTATTCTCGAAGAAGGCGCCAAGTTCTGTGAGCAGGTACTGGCACCGCTGAACCGCGTGGGTGACATCGAAGGTTGCACCTGGAGCGAGTCAGGCGTTAAAACCCCTACCGGTTTCAAAGAAGCCTACAAACAGTTCGTTGAAGGCGGCTGGCCAAGCCTGGCCCACGACGTGGCGCACGGTGGCCAAGGCCTGCCGGAGTCCCTGGGCCTGGCAGTCAGCGAAATGGTCGGCGAAGCCAACTGGTCGTGGGGCATGTACCCGGGCTTGTCGCACGGCGCGATGAACACCATTTCCGAGCACGGCACCCCGGAACAGCAAGAGGCTTACCTGACCAAACTGGTGTCGGGCGAGTGGACCGGCACCATGTGCCTGACCGAACCGCACTGCGGCACCGATCTGGGCATGCTGCGCACCAAGGCCGAGCCTCAGGCTGATGGCTCCTACAAGGTTTCCGGCACCAAGATCTTCATCTCGGCCGGCGAACACGACATGGCCGACAACATCGTCCACATCGTGCTGGCCCGCCTGCCGGACGCACCGGCTGGCACCAAAGGCATTTCGCTGTTCATCGTTCCGAAGTTCGTACCGAACGCCGACGGTTCGATTGGCGAGCGCAATGCCGTGTCCTGTGGTTCCCTGGAGCACAAGATGGGCATCCACGGCAACGCTACCTGCGTGATGAACTTCGACGCGGCCACCGGTTTCCTGATCGGCCCGGCGAACAAAGGCCTGAACTGCATGTTCACCTTTATGAACACCGCTCGCCTGGGTACCGCGCTGCAAGGTCTGTCCCACGCTGAAATCGGCTTCCAGGGCGGCCTGAAATACGCTCGCGACCGCCTGCAAATGCGCTCCCTGACTGGCCCGAAAGCACCGGACAAGGCTGCCGACCCGATCATCGTGCACCCTGACGTGCGCCGCATGCTGCTGACCATGAAAGCCTTCGCCGAAGGCAACCGCGCGATGGTGTACTTCACCGCCAAGCAGGTTGACGTGGTCAAGTACGGCACCGACGACGAAGCCAAGAAACAGGCTGACGCACTGCTGGCGTTCATGACCCCGATTGCCAAGGCGTTCATGACCGAAGTCGGTTTTGAATCCGCCAACCACGGCGTGCAAATCTACGGCGGCCACGGCTTCATCGCCGAGTGGGGCATGGAGCAGAACGTTCGCGACAGCCGCATTTCGATGCTGTACGAAGGCACCACTGGTATCCAGGCCCTCGACCTGCTGGGCCGTAAAGTGCTGATGACCCAAGGCGAAGCGCTGAAGGGCTTCACCAAGATCGTCCACAAGTTCTGCCAGGCCAACGAAGGCAACGAAGCGGTACAGGAATTCGTTGCACCGCTGGCGGCACTGAACAAAGAGTGGGGCGAGTTGACCATGAAGGTCGGCATGGCGGCCATGAAAGACCGTGAAGAAGTCGGTGCCGCCTCGGTGGATTACCTGATGTACTCCGGCTACGCCTGCCTGGCCTACTTCTGGGCTGACATGGCCCGCCTGGCCGCCGAGAAACTGGCTGCCGGCACCACCGAAGAAGGTTTCTACACCGCCAAGCTGCAGACTGCGCGCTTCTACTTCCAGCGCATCCTGCCGCGTACCCGCACCCACGTTGCAACCATGCTGTCGGGCGCCAACAACCTGATGGACATGAAAGAAGAGAACTTCGACCTGGGCTACTAAGCCTCGGCGGGTTCATTTCAAAAGCCGCCGCTCCTTAGGGAGCGGCGGCTTTTTTTTCGTTCCCATGCTCCGCGTGGGAATGCAGCCTGGGATGCTCTGCGTCCCGCTCCACGCCAGTCAATAAAAAACCACAGCGCAGCACTCAGGGATTGCGCCGCTCGGCCGTTAAAGTGATGGCAATGTGATACGCATCACATCGAATGTGCTTAACTGTGATCAGTGAAGGCACTGTGCCATCTTTTTAGTGGGTCGGAGCTTTACCCTTGCCACGCGTGTCTGCTTTACGTTTCAGTCATTTTTTACCTTCACTGCTGTTGCTGATGGCGGGGCTCTCGGCTGCGTATGTGAAGGACCTCAATGTGTTCTTCACCTCACTGTTCAATGTGCTGCCGACCCTCGTGTTGCTGCTGGGCGGTTCGTACTGCGCGGTCTACCGCCGCCAGCGCGAGCTGTTCCTGATGATCACGGTGTACGTGGTCTACTTCCTGCTGGACACCCAGACCGATTATTACCGCGACCATGGCCGAGTTCGGGACGACGCGGCGGTGGTTTTCCATCTGTGCTGCCTGTTGTTGCCGCTGCTGTTCAGCATCTACGCGCTCTGGCAGGAAAAAACCCACCTGTTTCGCGACTTCATCGCACGGTGCGCGGTGCTGTTGGCGATCGGCAGCGTGGCGCTGGCCCTTGAGCAAAGTTTTCCCCAGGCCGTGTTGAGCTGGTTGGCCGAGATTCGCTGGCCCGCCTTGCATGGCCGCTGGATGAGCCTGATCCAGCTTTCCTACCCGATGTTCCTGATTGGTTTTGTCACTCTGGCCGCGCAGTACTGGTACCAGCCAAGACCGCTGCACGCCGCGCAACTGGTGGGCTTGCTGGGGTTGTTCTGGATGTTGCCGCAGACCTTCATCCTGCCGTTCACCCTGAACATCATGTGCAGCCAGGTGATGCTGATGATTGCCGCCGGTGTGGCCCACGAGGCTTATCAAATGGCCTTCCGTGACGAGCTGACCGGGCTGCCGGGCCGTCGCGCACTCAACGAACGCATGCAGCGGCTGGGGCGCAACTACGTGCTGGCCATGGGCGACGTCGATCACTTCAAGCGCTTCAACGACACCCATGGGCACGATGTGGGCGATCAGGTACTGCGCCTGGTGGCCAGCAAGCTGTCCAAGGTCAACGGTGGAGGGCGGGCTTATCGGTATGGCGGTGAAGAGTTTGCCGTGGTGTTCGCCGGCAAGACCCTGGATGAATGCCTGCCGCACCTGGAAGAGATCCGCGAAATCATCGCCAACTACGACATCAAGTTGCGTAACCCCGATCGTCCCAACGACGACCAGCAAGGCCGGCAACGTCGTGCAGGCAGTGGCGCGTCCAGCGTGTCGGTGACGGTCAGCATCGGCGTCGCCGAGCGCCAGGCCGAGCAGCGCAGCCCTGAAGAAGTGCTCAAATCCGCCGACCAGGCGCTGTACAACGCCAAGGGCGCGGGGCGTAACTGCGTGGTTGCTTCGGGGCAGACCCGCCGGGGCGCGGTACGAATGGACAGCGCTGCCGGTTGAGTGATGGCGGTGTATTCAGCGGCCCTACAGTGATTGTCCGGTGGGCCGTTGGGCAGTAGGTTGAAGGCATCTGCTGCCGGAGACATCGCCATGCCTGACTATAAAGCTCCCCTGCGCGACATGCGCTTTCTGATCGATCACGTCTTTGATTTCCACGGCCACTACGCGGCGTTGGGTGCGACCGATGCCAGCCCGGACATGGTCGGCGCGATCCTCGAAGAAGGCGCCAAGTTCTGTGAAAACGTCCTCTCGCCGTTGAACCGCTCCGGCGATGAAGAAGGCTGCCAGTTCGACAACGGTGTGGTGACCACGCCGAAGGGCTTCAAGGAGGCCTTCGCGCAGTACGTGGAAGGCGGCTGGCACGGTTTGGCGGCAGACCCGGCCTACGGCGGGCAGGGCTTGCCAATGTCCCTCGGGCTGGTGCTCGCGGAGATGATCTCCTCCAGCAACACGTCCTGGGGCATGTACCCGGGCCTGACCCACGGTGCGATGTCGGCGATCCGTGCCCATGGCACTGAAGAACAGAAAAACACCTACCTGAGCAAACTCACCGCCGGCCAGTGGACCGGCACCATGTGCCTGACCGAAGCCCATTGCGGCACCGACCTGGGGCTGATCAAGACCCGCGCGGTGCCTCAGGCAGATGGTAGCTACGCGATCACCGGCAGCAAGATTTTCATCTCGGCCGGCGAGCACGACATGAGTGAAAACATCATCCACCTGGTGCTGGCCAAGCTGCCGGACGCGCCGGCCGGGACCAAGGGCATTTCGCTGTTTATCGTGCCTAAGTTTCACGCCGACTCGGGTGAGCGCAATGCGATGGCTTGCGGCTCGATCGAACACAAGATGGGCATCAAGGCTTCGGCCACCTGTGTGCTGAACTTCGATGGCGCCCGGGGCTTCCTGATCGGTGAAGCGAACAAGGGCCTGAACTGCATGTTCACCATGATGAACCATGCGCGCCTGGGCACCGGCATGCAGGGCCTTTGTTTGGGCGAAGCGAGCTTCCAGGGTGCGATCAAGTACGCCAACGACCGCTTGCAGATGCGCTCGCTGACCGGTGCCAAGGCTCCGGAAAAAGCCGCCGACCCGATCATCGTCCACCCGGATGTGCGGCGCATGTTGCTGACCATGAAAGCCTTCAACGAGGGCAACCGGGCGTTGACCTACTTCTCCGCGCAGTTGCTCGATATCGCGCACTTGAGCGGCGACGAAAGTCAGCGCCAGGAAGCTGAAGACCTGTTGGCCTTCCTTACGCCGATCTGCAAAGCCTTCATGACCGAAACCGGGCTGGAGGTGACGAACCACGGCATGCAAGTGTTCGGCGGCCATGGCTTTATTCGTGAGTGGGGCATGGAGCAGTTGGTGCGGGATTGCCGGATTGCGCCGATCTATGAAGGGACCAATGGCATCCAGGCGCTGGATTTGCTCGGGCGCAAGGTGCTCGGCAGCCAGGGCAAGCTGCTGCGAGGTTTTACAAAGATCGTCCATAAGTTCTGCGCGGCCAATGCCGAACATCCGCAATTCAAGGCTCACGTGGGGCAGCTCAACGAGTTGAATCAGCAATGGGGCGAGCTGACCGTCAAGGTTGGCATGGCAGCCATGAAAAACCCGGATGAAGTCGGTGCTGCAGCCTTGGATTACTTGATGTACAGCGGCTACATCATCCTCGCCTATCTGTGGCTGCGGATGGCGCTGGTGGCACAAGAGCAGTTGGAAAGCGGCAAGGGTGATGCCGATTACGCCCGGGGCAAGCTGGCCACCTGCGAGTTCTACTTCAAGCGCCTGCTACCGCGCACGGCAGCCCATCGGGCGGCAGTGGAGGCGGGTAGCGAATGCCTGATGAGTCTGCCCGCTGAGCTGTTTGCGCTTTAGTGACCGTAAAATACTTGTTGGTCATGATCAGACCCTATGTGTCACAAAAGTTGTTCGGTTACACTCTGGGTCTGTAAAACTGATCCCACCCGAATAACGTTAAAGTTCTCACGAGGTTTGCCATGGCTGACTACAAAGCGCCGCTGCGCGATATGCGCTTCGTCCTCAACGAAGTTTTCGAGGTGGCCAAACTCTGGGCCCAACTGCCAGCGTTGGCGGAGACCGTCGACGCCGAGACCGTAGAGGCAATCCTCGAAGAAGCCGGCAAAGTCACCTCCAAGACCGTCGCCCCGCTTAGCCGTGGCGGCGACGAAGAAGGCTGCCGCTGGGAGAATGGCGCAGTCTTCACCCCGGCCGGCTTCAAGGACGCCTACAAAACCTACGCCGAAGGCGGTTGGGTGGGTGTGGGCGGTGACCCGACCTACGGCGGCATGGGCATGCCCAAGGCGGTGTCGGCCCAGGTTGAAGAGATGATCAACTCCTCGGGCCTGGCCTTCGGCCTGTACCCGATGCTGACGTCCGGCGCCTGCGTGTCGATCAACACCCACGCCAGTGAAGAACTCAAAGCCACCTACCTGCCGAATATGTACTCGGGCGTGTGGGCCGGTTCCATGTGTCTGACCGAGCCTCATGCGGGCACCGACCTGGGGATTATTCGGACCAAGGCCGAGCCTCAGGCAGACGGTTCCTACAAGGTCAGTGGTACCAAGATCTTCATCACCGGTGGCGAGCACGACCTCACCGAAAACATCATCCACCTGGTGCTGGCCAAGCTCCCGGACGCACCGGCGGGTCCCAAGGGCATCTCGCTGTTCCTGGTGCCCAAGTTCATGGTCAATGCCGACGGCAGCCTGGGCGCGCGCAACCCGGTGACCTGTGGCTCCATCGAACACAAGATGGGCATCCAGGCTTCCGCGACCTGCGTGATGAACTTCGACGAGGCCGTGGGTTACCTGGTGGGCGAGCCGAACCGTGGCCTGGCGGCGATGTTCACCATGATGAATTACGAGCGCCTGGGCGTCGGTATTCAGGGCCTGGCCTCTGGTGAGCGCTCTTATCAGAACGCTATCGAATACGCCCGCGACCGCCTGCAAAGCCGTTCGCCAACCGGTCCGAAAGCCAAGGACAAGGTTGCCGACCCGATCATCGTCCACCCGGACGTGCGGCGCATGCTGCTGACCATGAAAGCCTCGAACGAAGGTGGGCGCGCATTCTCCACCTACGTGGCAATGCAGCTGGACACCGCCAAGTTCAGCGAAGACGCCACCACCCGTAAACGTGCGGACGACCTGGTTGCCCTGTTGACCCCGGTTGCCAAGGCATTCCTGACTGACCTGGGCCTGGAAACCACGGTGCACGGCCAGCAGATTTTCGGCGGCCACGGCTACATTCGCGAATGGGGCCAGGAGCAACTGGTGCGTGATGTGCGCATCACCCAGATCTACGAAGGTACCAACGGCATTCAGGCCCTGGACCTGGTGGGACGCAAGATCGTCGGCAGCGGCGGGGCGTTCTATAAGTTGTTCGCCGACGAGATCCGCCATTTCACCGCTACTGCTGGCGCCGAACTGGCCGAGTTCACCAAACCGCTTAACGCGGCGGTGGATGATCTGGACGAACTGACTGCCTGGCTGCTGGATCGCGCCAAGTCCAACCCGAATGAAATCGGTGCGGCGTCGGTGGAATACCTGCATGCGTTTGGCTACATGGCCTATGCCTACATGTGGGCCCTGATGGCCAAGGCGGCCTTGGGCAAAGAGGCTCAGGAAGATTTCTACGCTAGCAAACTGGGGACTGCGCGCTTCTACTTTGCCCGCTTGCTGCCGAGAATCGCGTCCCTCAGCGCCTCGGTAAAAGCCGGTAGCGAATCGCTGTTTTTGCTGGATGAAGCACTGTTCTAAGGGCTTGGAGGGCGTGTAAGCATTCTCTTACATGACGTGCTGCTATTCGTCCTCTATCGCCACATTGGATCCACGGATAATCTACTTCACATGGACGTCGCGCAGGAAGCGCAAAGCAACAACACGGACACGTAGGATTCTGCCAGGAAGGCGGAGTGAAATGGATGTCAGGGAAACAGTCTGCAAAGCCCCGCTTCGGCGGGGTTTTCTTTTGCCTGCGAAAAAGTCAGACAGGCGCGTTCATCACGTCTTCCAACAGCGTGCGCAACAACTCCAGCGTCGCCTGCTGACGCTGCACATCCCGGCACACCAATCCTACTTTCAGCGGCACCCTTGGTTCGCTCAGGGGTTTCCACAGCAGCGCCTTGCTGTTGTGTTCGTCCTGGGAGCGTCCGGGCAGTACTGTCGCCAGCTTGGTGTAGGGCAGGCTGTCGAGAATCCCCACCATCGTATTCAGCTCTGCCTGCACTTGCGGACGACGGCCCAGGTTGGCCAGTTGCCCTTGCCAGATCTGCCGTACCTGAAACTCTTCCCCCAGCAGCAACATCGGTAGCTCGGCGGCTTGCTTCAAGGAGACTTTCTTGAATTCCCGCAGCGGGTGGTCAGACGGGATGACCACCTTGAGTTCATCTTCATACAGCAGCACACCGTGCAACCCCGGCTGGCGCGGCGGCAGGTAGCTGATGCCGATGTCGAGCGAACCGTTGAGCAGCCGGCGCTCGATCTCCATGCCGGTCAGTTCGTAGATCTGTACCACCAAGTGCGGCTGGGCCTTGCGCACCCGTTCCAGCATCTGTGGTACCAGGCTGGTGTGCACGGTTTGCAGCACGCCGATCGCCAAGGTGCGCAATGCCTGTCCCTTGAAGTTACGTAAGGCTTCCACGGCCTGCTGCATGCCATCGAGCAAGGGCAGGGCGTGGTTGTACAACGTGTGGGCGGCGAGGGTTGGCAGCAGGCGCTTGCTGCTGCGTTCGAACAGGCTCACGTCGAGGTTCTGTTCGAGCTGGCGGATCTGTTGCGACAAGGCCGGCTGGGAGATCGACAGGCGCTCTGCAGCCCGGCCCACGTGGCCTTCTTCATACACCGCGACGAAATAACGCAGTTGCTTGAAATCCATAAGTAACACTTATCGAAAATGCTGGAAAATCGAAATGGCCGAGTGCCCCCGAGGCGCCTAGTCTAGCGCCTATTCACAGGGCTTACAGGGCCGGAACGTGCGATGAGTAGTGTTTATGTTGACGGTGTTTGCATAGGCAGGGCAAAAAACCTCAGCCATGAGCTGATCGGTAATACCGACCAAGGTGCGATTGCCAGCGGGATTTATCCATGAACTTGTTCAACCTGCGTCGCCCGGTCCCCAGCCTTGATGATCTGATCCTCGATGCGAAAACTCCGACACTGCGAGACGACCTTTCCAGCGACTGCCTGATGCCCGGCGTGACGCGTCCGCCTCAGGTGTTTGTACGCGGTCAGGGTTCCTGGCTATGGGACAGCGAAGACCGCACCTATCTCGACTTCAGCCAGGGCGGCGGCGCCAACAGCCTGGGTCACAGCCCACAGGTAGTGACCAAGGCGCTTGCCGATCAGGCCCAATCGCTGATCAACCCCGGCAACGGCCTTTACAACCGCGTTCAACTGAACCTCGCCGATCGCCTGTGCCAACGCACCGGCAGCGACCAGGTCTACCTGCTCAACAGTGGCGCCGAAGCCTGTGAAGCGGCCATCAAGCTGGCGCGCAAATGGGGCCAGCTGCACCGTGGCGGCGCCTATCGCATCATCACCGCGAGCAACGGTTGCCATGGCCGCAGCTTTGCGGCGATGTCGGCATCGGCCGCTGCCAGTGAAAACCGTTTTGAGCCGCAACTGCCGGGATTCAGTCATGTGCCTTTCAACGACCTGCCCGCATTACATGCAGCCGTCGACGCACAGACCGTGGCAATCATGCTGGAACCGATCCAGAACGATGCGGGTGTCATCCCTGCGACCGAGCACTATCTCAAGGGTGTCGAACGCCTGTGCCGCGAGCTGGGCATCCTGTTGATCCTCGACGAAGTGCAAACCGGCACTGGCCGTTGCGGCACGTTGCTCGCCGAACAGCACTACGGCGTACGTGCCGACATCATCTGCCTGGGCAAGGGCTTGGGTGGTGGTGTGCCACTGGCGGCGTTGCTCGCGCGGGGCAAGGCGTGTTGTTTTGAAATCGGTGAGCTGGAAGGCACCCACCATGGCAACGCGCTGATGGCTTCCGCTGGTATAGCGGTGCTCGATACTGTACTGAGCCACGGATTTCTGGAGCACGTTTGCGAGGTTGGCGCTTATCTGAGCGAAGGGCTTGCCCGCCTGGCTCATCGTTATGGCCAGGGCGAACTGCGTGGCCAAGGCCTGCTGTGGGGACTGACCCTGTCGGAAGATTCGGCAGATGCAGTGGTAAAGGCCGCGCTGAGCGAAGGACTGATCCTGAGCGCGCCGCAACCTGACTGTCTGCGCTTCACTCCGGCGCTCACATTGAGCAAAAGCAACGTCGACGAAATGCTCCTGCGCCTGGCGCGAGCGTTCTCCCGGGTGCGCACCGCACAGTTGCAATGCCGCAAGGGCATTGCCGTTTAACCCCCTTATTTCCTGAACCGTCTCGCGGTATACGCGGCGCCTCCAGCCTGATTCTTTTGGCTGGGGGCGTTTTTTTGTCTGCGTAATTTTTGGATTGAAAAGGGTGCTTGAGCATCATTGGGAAAAATGGCCCTTTAGTGGGCGTCGGCAAGGACTGCCGATAGGGCGTGAAGTTTTTTATGCCCTATTTCTAATCTATACCACTGAGTGGTATGTTTTTGGGAAGGGATGCCTATGAGGCTCAGGCTGTTCAAAACGCGGAATTTTGCCAACGCAGCCAGCAAGGCTTGGATATGTGATTCGGAATTGAGGGAAGCATTCAGCGAGATGCTTGGCGGCCAAGCCGACAATTTGGGCGGTGGTGTTTGGAAGAAACGTCTGAATCAGAACCGACATCGTTCAATTGTCTTGGCCAAGGGCAGGCATTACTGGGTATATCAATTGCTATACGCCAAGCAGAACCAAAGCAATATCACTCAAAGCGAGCTGGTTTGGTTTCGGTCGCTGGCTAAGACCTATGAAGGTTTCAGCGAAGCACAGATTCAGCAGATGCTGGATCTCAGGGAGTTTGTGGAGATACATCATGACCAAGAAATATAAAAGTGAGGCGTTTGAGTCCATTCATCAATCCGCCGAAGCGCTTTATGCAATTGGCGCTATTAACAAAACCACCCTTCGTGAGTTCGACGAGGCATGCCTTGCGGATATTCCGGCGCAAATCCCGGCCGAGCAAATCAAACAACTACGCGAGCGCAGTCACGTCAGCCAACCTGTATTTGCCCGTTACTTGAACACCAGCGCCTCCACGGTGAAGCAATGGGAGTCTGGTGAGAAGCGGCCCAGCGGCATGGCGCTCAAGCTGTTGAGCATCGTGCAGAAGCATGGTTTGGAAATCCTGGCCTGAGGATGGCCCCGTGCCAGATCCCACTGAACCCTTACCAACGGCCAAGGTCGATTAGCTTGTACGGCTCACACGAGCCGATTTTCTGGAGCTGACCCCATGGATATCATTCGCATCATCATCGCCATTCTGCTGCCGCCACTGGGTGTGTTCCTGCAAGTGGGTTTCGCTGGCGCGTTCTGGCTGAATATTCTGCTGACCTTGTGCGGTTATATCCCGGGTATCGTGCACGCGGTGTACATCATCGCCAAACGCTAAAATGACCTCAGCCTTTCGCGATAAGCCGTGAGTTTCGCTCGTTGCGAAAGGCCAGTTGCTCGATGGTCTGGGTGGCGTGCTCCGCTTCTTCACGGGCCTGAAGGATCAGCCCGTGGTGCTCCGATTTGCTGCACACCGGGTCGGCATTGCTGGCATCCCCGGTCAGCATGAACGCCTGGCAGCGGCAGCCGCCGAAGTCCTTTTCCTTCTCGTCGCATGAACGGCACGGCTCGGGCATCCAGTCGTAGCCGCGAAAGCGGTTGAAGCCGAACGAGTCGTACCAGATGTGTTGCATGCTGTGGTCGCGCACGTTGGGAAATTGCACCGGCATTTGTCGGGCTCCGTGGCACGGCAGGGCAGTACCGTCCGGCGTTACCGTCAGAAAGATGCTGCCCCAGCCATTCATGCAGGCTTTCGGGCGTTCCTCGTAGTAATCCGGCGTGACAAATATCAGCTTGCACGGGTGGCCTTCGGCTTCGAGCTTGGCGCGGTATTCGTTGGTGATGCGTTCGGCGCGCACCAGCTGTTCCTGGGTCGGCAACAGGCCGACCCGATTGAGCTGGGCCCAGCCGTAGAACTGGCAGGTGGCAAGCTCGACAAAGTCCGCTTCCAAGGCAATGCACAGCTCGATGATGCGGTCGATCTTGTCGATATTGTGCCGATGGGTGACGAAGTTCAGCACCATCGGGTAGCCGTGGGCTTTCACTGCCCGGGCCATTTCGAGTTTTTGCGCGAAGGCTTTTTTCGAGCCGGCCAGCAGGTTGTTCACTTGCTCGTCGCTGGCCTGGAAGCTGATCTGGATATGGTCCAGGCCCGCCTTCTTGAAGTCGCTGATTTTCTGCTCGGTAAGGCCGATGCCTGAGGTGATCAGGTTGGTGTAGAAACCCAACTTGCGCGCCTCGGCGATCAGTTCGGCGAGGTCCTGGCGCACCAGCGGTTCGCCGCCGGAAAACCCCAGTTGCGCAGCGCCCATTTCCCGGGCTTCGCGAAACACCTTGATCCACTGTTCGGTGCTCAGCTCCTTGCCCTGCTCGGCGAAATCCAGCGGATTGGAGCAGTACGGGCATTGCAGCGGGCAGCGATAGGTCAGCTCGGCCAGCAACCAGAGTGGCAGGCCGATCTCCGGTTTCGGTGGCAGGTCAGGCAAGTTCGATCCAGTGCTGAGCACGGGCAACCTCCATGAATTGCTCGATGTCTTCACCGAGCTCGGGCACGCCAGGGAATTGCTTGTCCAGCTCGGCAATGATCGCGCTTACATCGCGTTCGCCATCGATCAAACCACCGATCAACGCGGCGCTGTCGTTGAGCTTGATCATGCCCTCCGGGTACAGCAGCACGTGGCCTTTCTGCGCCGGTTCGTACTGGAAGCGATAGCCCTGGCGCCAGGTTGGTTTTTTGCTGCGATCGAAGCTCATAGGGTGATCCCCTTATGCCACACACGCTGATCAGTCACGCTGTGATACGGCGGGCGTTTCAGTTCGTAAGCCATGCTCATGGCATCGAGCATGCTCCAAAGAATGTCCAGTTTGAACTGGAGAATTTCCAGCATGCGCTCCTGGCCTTCGCGGGTGGTGTAGTGCTGCAAGGTAATCGCCAAGCCGTGCTCCACATCCCGGCGAGCCTGGCCCAGGCGGGTACGGAAATACTCGTAGCCGGCCGGGTCGATCCACGGGTAATGCTGGGGCCAGCTGTCGAGGCGCGACTGGTGGATCTGCGGGGCGAACAATTCGGTCAGGGAACTGCTGGCAGCTTCCTGCCAGCTGGCGCGACGGGCGAAGTTGACGTAGGCGTCTACCGCAAATCGTACGCCGGGCAGTACCAATTCCTGGGAGCGCAGTTGATCCGGGTCCAGGCCGACGGCCTGGCCCAGGCGCAGCCAGGCTTCAATGCCGCCGTCTTCGCCGGGGGCGCCGTCGTGATCCAGCAGGCGCTGGATCCACTCACGACGAACCTCCCGGTCCGGACAGTTGGCCAGGATCGCGGCGTCCTTGAGGGGAATGTTCACCTGATAATAAAAGCGGTTGGCGACCCAGCCCTGGATCTGCTCGCGGGTGGCGCGGCCTTCATACATCGCCACATGATACGGGTGATGGATATGGTAGAAGGCGCCCTTGGCCCGCAGGGCCTGTTCAAACTCGGCAGTGGTCAGCGGTGTGTCAGTCATTTGGCTCGCTCCTACAATTCAATGCTCATGCCGTCGTACGCCACTTCCACATTGCGTCGCAGCAGCTCGGCTCGCTCGGGCGAGTCCTCGTCCAAGATCGGGTTGGTGTTGTTGATGTGGATAAGCACCTTGCGCTGCTTGGGCAACTGCTCCAGCACCTCCAGCATGCCGCCGGGGCCGTTTTGCGCCAGGTGGCCCATCTCGCGACCGGTGCGGGTGCCAACGCCACGGCGCTGCATTTCGTCGTCATCCCACATCGTGCCGTCCACCAGCAGGCAATCGCTGCCGGCCATGATCTCCAGCAACGGTCCGTCGACCTTGCCCAGGCCCGGCGCATAGAACAGTTTGCCGCCGGTGCGCAGGTCTTCGACGATCAGGCCGATGTTGTCGCCCGGGTGTGGGTCGAATCGGTGAGGCGAGTAGGGCGGCGCCGCGCTGCGCAGGGGCAGCGGTGTGAAACGCAGGTTGGGGCAGGCGGGAATGGTGAAGCTGGCATCCAGCTCGACGCGGTTCCACGCCAGGCCGCCGTTCCAGTGGGTCAGCATGGTGAACAGCGGGAAGCCGGTGCTCAGGTCCTCATGGACCATGTCGGTGCACCACACCTGGTGCGGGCAGCCTTCGCGCAGGCTGAGCAGGCCGGTGGTGTGGTCGATCTGGCTGTCCATCAGGATGATCGCGCTGATGCCGGTGTCCCGCAGGGCGCGGCCGGGTTGCATCGGGGCGAACCCTTGAAGCTGGGCACGGATGTCGGGTGAGGCGTTGCACAGCACCCAGTTCACGCCGTCATCGGAAATCGCGATGGACGACTGGGTACGCGCTTCGGCCCGCAAGCTACCGTCGCGAAAACCTGCGCAGTTCACGCAGTTGCAGTTCCATTGCGGGAAACCACCGCCCGCGGCGGAACCTAGAATCTGGACAAACATGGCCGCTCCACTACAGATAACTCAAAAATAAAAACGCCCCGGGCGAGCCGAGGCGTTGCATTGCGATACAAAGCCAATCAGCGGCTGGCAAAGTACATGGTGACTTCAAAGCCGATACGCAGATCAGTGTAAGCAGGTTTGGACCAGGTCATGTTCTTACTCCTACGGATGGATGGGACGTTTACTACCAAGTAATACATATAGTCCACCTCCAAGCGGAGATGTTCAGAGGTGTGCATGTGAATGTTACGTACTTCTTGTGAAGATAGCGCTGTCCTGTGGGAAAAAGCTTTTTACCGAAGCGGCAATGATCAGCCAGATCGTTGCCAGGAGCCGGCGGCACAAGCGCCATTAGCCACACAACGCCATCCGCCTGCAGCAGCATTGAGTTGCTGTGCCGCTTTCATTAAATCCTCGCGGGAGCGGGTCTGGATGAAATCTTGCAGCTGCTGGATGTAATCCGACGGGTGGCCTGCCAAGTGCGCGTGCCAGAGCAATTCAGCGGCTTGGGAAGTGGGCAGGGCGTCGAGGGAAAATTGCCGGGCCAGATCGTCCGGCAGTTCGCTGGCGTTGATCAGCGCGGGCAGTTGCTTCAGGAACGCCTGCAGGTGATCAAGTATTTGCGCAAGAGACGCGCTTGGGGATTGCACCCCAAACAGCAGGCCGGTTTGCCCGTTGTACTGTCGGATGCCGCTGAACACCGCGTAGCCCAATTGAAGCTCAACACGCAGTTGCTGGTAGAACGGCGCTTGCACCAGATGCGCGAGTAAACGCCAGCATGCCTCGTCGGCCAGGGACTGGGTCGGTGTAGGACAGAACAGCAGCAGCGCGCTGTCGCTGGAATCGGTGCTCACTTCATGCCACACCTGCTGGCCGCTGATTGATGGAAGCTTGCTGATAGCCGCTTCCGGTTGCCCCGGCAGTTTCCCCGCTGCGCTTTTTATCGCCATCTCGCAGGCGGCTGGCAGTCTGACGGCAAGCCCTTGCCAGCGGGCGGTCGACCACCGATCTTGGCCAGCCGTCTGTTCTGCAGATGGGATGCCGGCGCAATAGCCGGGCAATGCCTTGAGCAACTGCCGAATCGCCATGGTCTGTGCAGCGGCGGGGTGCGTCACGGTCGTTTCATTCAGCTGGGTCAGACCGCGTGCCACTTCCTCTAATATCGCGGGCATGGGTTCGTGCAGCCCGACCATCTTCAACTGCCAGAAACCGCCAATTGTCTCCAACGACAGCTGGACGCCAGCCTGGCTGGCGTTCTCACGCAACCGTGGGAAAAGCTCTTCATCCAGCGGCGAATCCAGATGCCAGCGCAGGTACAGGGCGCCTTCATCCGTGTCGCCTGGCAGTGCCTGGCTGAAGGTCAACGCCGAAAGGTCCTTTCGGCCACGGGAGCGATCCTGGGCGAACGTGCGCAGGCCGCGATGGGCGCTGGTCTGGCCGCGAATCAGTCCCGGGCGCTCTTCCCTGGCGGTCGGGCGCAGGAACGGGTTGGGGGGCGGCAGTTGCCAGGCGTGCCGGGACGGTGGCAATTGCAGCGAGTCCAACAGGACTTTAAGGGACGCGGCGCCATGTGCTGAGAGGACGGGCTCGTGATTCTGTCGGACCAAAGCCAAGGCACCGCTGACCTCTAGTTTGCGAGCGAGCAGCAGCGCGTACTCTTCCCGCAGCAGGGTCCAGTCGCTGTGTGCGAAAAAGCTTAGCCAGTCTTGCAGCAGCTCTTCGATCAGCGTCGTCTGCGGGGCACCATGAGTGTCCAGAGTGAACTTGATATCCAATACAGCCTGGCCGGCGAACTGATACAGGACAGTTGCGTTAATGGCACTGACCAGCTGTTGCGTCTGCAACTCGGCGAGCAATCCGCCTGGCGCCGAAGCGTTCAGCCACAGACAGAGGAAGTCCAACGCATCTGGGGATGCCTCGCTCACCACGACCTGATGCCAGTGATGCTCATTGGTGTGTCGATAAGTACGTTGATTGCCGGCCAGCAACGCCGGCGCAGGCTTCTGTGGCAGCAGCGGTGCAGTCTTCAATGCAGCGCCAAACTGTTGCGCCAATACCTCTAACTCCGCCAGCGACTGAGGGCCCGCAAGACTCAAGGTCATCTGCCCGGTCTGATAGAAACCTTCATAAAAATCCCGCAACGCCTGCTGAAAATCCTCACGCTCTACCGGCAAGCTATCCCGATTGCCCGCATGAAACGCCCGCAACGGATGATCCGCCGCAACACCCTCCAGCAACGCCTGTTGCTGTTGCGCCGCAGCATCTTGTGACCAGGCGATAAACTCCGCGTGTAGCACTTCACGCTCGCGCAGTTGGTCTTCGATGGCCAGGCGCGGACGGCCGAGCATATCCCCCAAGCGCTCCAACGCTGCTTCAAATGCCGAAACAGGCACCTCAAAGAAAAAGTCGGTAGTGCGTTCGCGAGTGCTGGCATTGACCTGCCCGCCCTGACGCTGCACGTAGGCCATCAGCCCTTCATTTGCAGGAAAACGCTCGGTGCCCAGGAACAGCAAATGCTCAAGAAAATGCGCCAGTCCCGGCCAGGCCAAGGGCACATCGTGACTGCCCGCCGCAATGCGCAAGGCCGCCGCGCAACGCTTCAAACGCGGCGCATGACGCAAGGAAACCCGCAGGCCGTTGGCCAGGGTCAATTGAAGGTAATGAGGGTGGGCCGGCGCAGGCATGGGCACTTCCGAAACGTAGGAAGTGCCTATGCTAGCGCAAACCTGCCGGATCAGTGCTTGTGCAACGCACCATAAAGCTCGGGGCGACGGTCTAGCAGGTAGCGATTGGCCGCGCGTGAGTCGATCATCAACTGCCGATCCAGAGTGCCGACAATCAACGCCTCATCGAGACCCGCCTGGGCAATCCGCTGGCCATCCGGCGCGGCGATGCTGCTTTGCCCGCAATACTGGATCTCGCCTTCCTGCCCGCAGTAATTGGCGTAGGCCACATAACACTGGTTTTCAAACGCCCGTGCCCGCACGGTCACATCGGCGACGAAATCGAAGGGCACCATATTGGCCGTCGGTACCAGGATCAACTCCGCCCCGGCCAGCGCCAGGCGACGTGTGTTCTCCGGAAACTCCAGGTCATAGCAAATCAGGAAACCCAGCTTCCACCCGTTCAATTCCACCAGCGGGAAATCATCGTCGCCGGCGCTGAACATCGAGTTGTCGAGATCGCCAAACAGGTGCGTCTTGCGGTAGTTGCACAGGCGCTGGCCGTTGGCGTCGATCAACTGCACGGCGTTGTAGATCTGCCCGTCTGTACCGCGTTCCGGATAGCCATAGAGGATCGCCACGCCCGAGTTTTTCGCCAGTGCGGCGATGGATTGGGCAGCGGGGCCGTCCTGGGTTTCAGCCAAGGCGCCGACCGCTTCCACGCCGATGTTATAGCCGGTGAGAAACATCTCCGGCAGTACCAGCAGGTCAGCGTCGGTGGCCTCTTGCGCCAACTGATGCAGGCGCTTGAGATTGCCGGCCACGTCCAGCGGCAAAGGCGGGCATTGATACAGGGCGACACGCATGGGCAACTCCTTATTCGGGCAGAGCGATTGGTCCGATCTCGTCGAACACATCGCCCGGGCCCGGGTTCTGCGGGTGAGTGCTGCCACCGAAGTGAGTCATGATGCCCCACACCGCATTCAGCGAGGTTTGCACGGCGCCTTCAACCCACGCCGGTGTCCACGATACGTCGTCACCGGCGATGAAAATACCGCGTTGCTCCGCCGGCATGTCCTTCTGCATGAAGTGCGCGTACATCCGTTGGTTGTAGCGATAGTGGCCCGGCAGTGCGCCCTTGAAAGCTCCGAGGAAATGCGGGTCGGCTTCCCACGATACAGTGATCGGATCGCCGATGATCCGCGCGGCGATGTCGACTTTCGGGTAGATCTTTTTCAACGCGTCGAGGGCCAGTTTCACCCGCTTCTCGATGGGCTGCGGGAGCATTTTCAGGGCGTCGCTCATCCAGGAATAGGACAGGCAAATCACCCCAGGCTTGTCATCGCCGTTGTCGAACAGATAGGTCCCACGGGTCAGGCGATCCGTCAGCGTCATGCTCATCAAGTCACGGCCTGTCTCTGGATCCTTGTCCTTCCAGAATGGTCGGTCGACCATCACGAAGGTTTTCGACGACTGCATATAGCGGGTGCGGTCGAGGGCCATCCACATCTTTTGCGAGAACAGGGTTTCGTCGCACTCGATCTGGGTGGTCAGCAGCCAGCTCTGGCAGGTGGTCAGCACGGCGGCGTATTCACGGGTGTCGCCATAGTTGTCGGTGACCGCGAAACGGCCGTCCGGCGCGTGAGCAATGCGCTTGACGCCGGCCCGCGGCGCGCCGTTGTGCAGGGAGCTGAGGCTGGTGCCTTCCGGCCAGTGGGCGCAACGCTCCGGCACATGGCGCCAGATACCCATAGGCACTTGGGCGACGCCGCCGACCACGAGATGCTGGTGATCGTCGCAGTTGGTCATCACCACGCGGAAGATTTCCAGCATCGAGTTGGGAAAGTCCGAGTCCCAGCCACCGGTACCGAAGCCGACCTGGCCGAACACTTCACGGTGATGGAAGGACAACTTGGCGAACGCTTTGGAGGTCGCTACGAAGTCGTAGAAGGTGCGGTCGTCCCACAACGGAACCAGCGTATTCCACAGCTCTTTCAGACGCGGTACGTCACGGTCGCGGATGGCTTGCTGGATATCGCTGAACTGCGAACCGGCCTCCAGGGCGTCGGCCCAGGCGTCAGCTACTTCCTGGAACAGTGCAGGAAGGTCGGCGAGTTTCTGTGCGTAGTGCGTCTGGCCTTCGAGGTCGATGACGGTGCTGCCCGATGCAGGTGTCAGCGGGTTGGGAAACGGTTTGGTCTCCAGCCCGAGCTTATCCACATAGTGGTAGAACGCAGTGGAGGACACTGGGAAGCGCATGCCACCCAGTTCCGCAATGATGCCTTCGGCGCCTTCAAACGCCTGGGAGCGCAGGCGGCCACCCATTTTCGAGGCTTCATACACCACGGGTTTCAGGCCGAGCTTCATCAGCTCATAGGCGGCCACCAGCCCGGCAATCCCCGCGCCGACGATCGCCACTTCGGCGCCGTGGTTGGCCGCCGGAATACTGCCCATGCCCGCCGGGTGTTCGATCCAGTCATCAAAGGCGAACGGGAAGTCCGGGCCAAAGATAGTGATCGGCTTTTTACCGGTGGCGGGGTGGCGGTTGGGCTTGCTGATGGTGCTGGAAGGAATGCTCATGGCTGACCTTGCTGGCGACTCGGCGGGGCGCGACCCGCTGAGTATAGGAAAAGATGGCAGCCATTCTAGGGAGCGTAGCGTTCGTTAATAAGACGCAATGTGTCGTCGAAATGAATTGTTTTTAGTCAGAGTGACGAAAGTGTTGATCAGATTGGTTGGCCACGATCCAGTTTGTTACTGAGGATGATCGAGGTGGTGGTCTTCTCCACACCGTCGACGCTGCCGATCTGGTCCAGCAGTTGATCAAGCTGTTCCGGCGAATCGGTACGCAGCCAGGCCACGTAATCGAACTCGCCACTGACTGCACACAGTTGCTGAACCTGCGCCATGGCGCTGATCCGGCGCAGCACTTCCTTGCCGGAGCGCGGTTGCACGGTAATCCCCACGTAGGCCTGCAAGCCGCCATTTACCACGCGCTGGCTCAGTCGCACGCCGTAGCCGGTAATCACTTGGGTTTTTTCCAGGCGCGCGAGGCGCGAGGTGACGGTGGTGCGGGCGATGCCCAACTGCCGGGCGAGCATGGCCACACTTTCGCGGGCGTTGATCTGCAAGGCGGCAATCAACTGGCGATCGATTTCATCGAGGACGGGAGGGTGAGAGGCGGGCAAGGTGTTCTCCGGCGCGGGCATCAATGGGCGAGCATGTTACAGGCTCGGTCCCCTTGATGCTCGCGGCGGCGTTTGGCTCAGTTGCGCAAGAACTGCTGGTAGTTTTCCGGGGTGACCAGTTGCGTAGGAATCCATACATCGCCTTGCAGGGCGGCATGCTTGATCAGCATCAGCGCGGCGTCCACTGAGCCGGCGCCGATGGCCACCGGGTCGCGGAAAACGGTCACTGCCAGTTGGCCCTTTTTCAGCGCCTGCAAACCATCCGGCGTACCGTCGATGCCGCCCACCAGAATGTCCTGGCGCCCGGTCTGGCGCAGGGCCATGGCGGCGCCGATGCCCATCTCGTCATTGTTGGAGGCCACGGCGTTGATGGTCTGGCCCTTGGTCAGCCAATCATTCATCAGGTCCATGCCTTTTTCCCGCTGCCAGTCGCCGGACTGTTCTTCGACGACTTTGATCCCGGGGTATTTGGCCAGTACATCCTTGACCCCGTTCGTGCGCTTGCCGGTATCACTGTGGGCGAGGCGGCCGAGGATGATCGCCAGGTTGCCTTTGCCCCCCATTTTCTCGGCCAGGTACTCCATCTGCATCCGGCCGATGGCGCGCTCGTCGGTGCCGACGAAGACGACGCCGGGTGGGAAGGTTTCGACCTCGGGACGGCTATTCATGTACACCAGCGGGATACCGGCGGCGTTGGCTTTTTCGGTGATTTTTCGGGTGGCGGCGGTGTCGGCCGGGTTGACGATGATCGCGTCGACTTTCTGGCTGATAAAGCTTTCCACCTGGTTCAACTGGCGCACCACGTCACTGGCGGAATCTTCCACCTGCAACTTGACTCCATCAGGCGAGGCCTTGGCGCGGTCCTGCATGGCCTGCACCAGGTAGGACACGTAGTTATCGAATTGTCCGACGGATACCCCTATGCGCAATTCAGCGTGGGCGGCGGTGGACAGCAGCAGGGCACAGGCACAGCCAAGCAGGCGCTTCATGGGAGATTCCTTCTTATTGTTTTTGGCGCGAAAAAGATTCTGAAGTAGACACTATTGGAAATAAAATTCCACTTCAAGTGAGCCCCGGAGTTTATTTTCGCCGATGATCGAACACATTAATTTGTGCCGGATTGTTAAAAGTAACTGTTTGGTACATTATTTCCAGTTGGGTATACAGGAAGGACGTTTGCGCGATGAATAACTTTGGGGCTGCCACCGGCAGCAGATGGTTGCTGGTTGGGCTGGGCCTGCTGATCGCCTTGATCGGCCTGGGTTTGGCAGGCGGTGGCGGTTACCTCGTAGCGCTGGGCGGCAGTTGGTATTTCCTGCTGATGGGCCTGGCGATGCTGGTCTCCGGCGTACTGATCGCCAAGCGCAGGCCTCAGGGCGCCTGGCTATACGCCGTGGCGTTGGTGCTGACCGCGTTCTGGGCGGTGTGGGACACCGGGCTGGAATACTGGCCGCTTGTTTCACGAGTACTGACCTTTGCCGTCATCGGCCTGGTGGTCGCGCTGATTTATCCACAGCTCGCCCGCGCCTCGGGATCGACACCCGGGCGCGGCGCCTATGGTGTCGCCGGGCTGCTGGGCCTTGGCGTGGTCGCCACCCTGGCGTACATGTTTGTACCGACCCATGTGGTCAAGGCCAGCAGCGAGCCTGCGGTGACGCCAGTAACGCCGGGCACCGAGCAAAAAGACTGGGCTCACTGGGGCAACACCACCGCCGGCAATCGTTTTGCCGCGCTGGACCAGATCAACAAAGGCAACATCGACAAGTTGCAGGTGGCGTGGACCTTCCACACCGGTGACATCCCCGAGAGCAATGGCGCCGGCGCCGAAGACCAGAACACCCCGCTGCAGATCGGTGACAGCGTTTACGTGTGCACCGCCTACGGCAAAGTCTTCTCCCTGGACGCCGACACCGGCGCCCAACGCTGGAAATTCGACCCCCAGGGCAGCGGCCCCAACTGGCAGCGCTGCCGTGGCCTGGGTTATTTCGACAGCAGCGCCAGCGAGCAACCCGCCAGCGCTAAAGCCTGTGTGAAACGTCTGTTTCTGCCGACCGGCGATGCCCGGTTGATTGCGCTAAACGCTGAAACCGGCGCGCCCTGCGACGACTTCGGCGACCACGGCACCGTCGACCTGAAGACCGACATGGGCGAAGTGAAGCCCGGTTATTACCAGCAAACCTCGACGCCACTGGTGGCGGGCAATGTGGTGATCGTTGGCGGACGCGTGGCGGATAACTTCTCCACCGGCGAACCGCCAGGCGTGGTGCGCGCCTTCGACGTGCACAGCGGCGAACTGGTGTGGGCCTGGGACCCGGGTAACCCGAACACCACCAAACGCCCGCCTGCGGGCGAGACCTACACCCGTGGCACGCCGAACGTGTGGTCGGCCATGTCCTACGACGCCAAGCTCGGCCTGGTCTACCTGCCTACCGGTAACGCCACCCCGGATTTCTTCGCCGGTGAACGTACCGCCTATGACGACAAGTGGAGTTCTTCCATCGTCGCCCTCGACGTGAAGACCGGTCAGGTGCGCTGGCACTTCCAGACCACTCACCACGACCTGTGGGACTTTGACCTGCCGGCGCAACCGCTGCTCTACGACATCCCGGACGGCAACGGCGGCGTACAGCCGGCACTGGCTCAAGTCACCAAGCAAGGTGAAATCTTCCTGCTCAACCGCGAAACCGGCGTACCCATCGCCCGGGTCGAAGAGCGTCCGGTGCCCCAGGGCAATGTGCCCGGCGAGCGTTATTCGCCGACCCAGCCGTTCTCGGTGGACATGCCTTCCATCGGCAATCAGCAGCTGACCGAATCCGACATGTGGGGCGCCACGCCGTTTGACCAACTGATGTGCCGCATCCAGTTCAAGGGCATGCGTCACCAGGGCGTCTATACGCCGCCAGGCCTCGACCGCGCGCTGCAATTCCCGGGTTCGCTTGGGGGTATGAACTGGGGCAGCGTATCGGTGGACCCGAACACCCACTACATGTTCGTTAACGACATGCGCCTGGGTTTGGCCAACTACATGATTCCGCGCGACAAGATCGCCGCCGGTGCCAGTGGCATCGAAATGGGCGTAGTGCCGCAAGACGGTACGCCGTTCGGCGCCATGCGCGAGCGCTTCCTCTCGGCGGCGGGCATTCCGTGTCAGAAACCGCCGTTTGGCACCATGTCGGCCATCGATCTGAAAACCCACAAGCTGATGTGGCAAGTGCCGGTGGGCACGGTTGAAGACACCGGCCCGCTGGGTATCCGCATGCACATGCCGATTCCGATTGGCATGCCGACTCTTGGCGCGTCTCTGGCCACGCAGTCTGGCTTGCTGTTTTTCGCCGGCACCCAGGACTTCTACCTGCGCGCCTTCGATACCGGCAACGGTAACGAGATCTGGAAGTCCCGGCTGCCCGTCGGTAGCCAGTCTGGGCCGATGACCTACGTCTCGCCCAAGACGGGAACGCAGTACATCGTGCTCACCGCCGGCGGCGCGCGACAGTCGCCGGACCGTGGGGACTATGTGATTGCCTACGCGTTGCCCAAGAAATAGGGCCTGAAAAAGCCGCACGGATGTGCGGCTTTTTTTTGCGTCTTAGGTCACGTCAGCCAGCAGGCATCGGGCAAAGAGTTGCGGCACGGGAAGGTTGCGCTGGCTGTAGCGGCTGAGCAGGATGATTTCACGGTGAAAGGTCAGCTTGCCCAGCGGGATAACACGGACCTGTGGGGATCGGTCCAGCCACAGACCAGCGTGAGGAACCAGTGACACCCCCAGGCCGCATTCGACCATTTTGACCAGGGCCTCGATCTCGTCCAGTTCCAGCGCCACTTGCACATCCAGCCGCTGCTCCCGCAGAAAACGGCTGACCAGCCGCCCGCCAAACGAAGCGCGGTCGTAGCGCACGTGGGGATGAGCTTCGAGCAGTTGCAACGGGTCATCACCCCCGACCGCCTGGGGCACGATCAACACAAACGGCTCCTTGCGCAGTACCTGTACGTGCAACTCCTTGGGCAAATCAAAGGGCGGGCGAATGATGATCGCCGAGTCCAGCTCGCCTGCGTCCACCTGGCTGAGCAACTCCAGGGAAACCCCCGGTACCAACTTGCACTCCACCGTCGGCGCTGCCTGGCGCAAACGCACCAGTGCCTGAGGCAGCAGGCCGGTCTGGGCGGTGGTGATGGCGCCGACTTTCAGCTCGCCACGGTATTCGTTGGCATCCACCGGCACGGCCATGCGGTTGAACGTCTCGAGAATCTCCCTGGCCAGCGGCAGCGCGCGGATGCCCGCCGCATTCAATGTGGCCTGGCGCCCGGTTCGGTCGAACAGCTGCACGCCGAGCACCTGCTCCAACTGGCGGATCTGCGCGCTGACCGCCGACTGCGTCAGCCCGATATGCATGCCCGCCGCGGCGAACGTGCCATGGCGGGTGACGGCGATAAAGGTTTTCAGTTCCCGCAGCATGGGCGTCTCGATTGATCAAAATAATTTGAGCTCGATGCGAAAACTATCGTCTTTCCATCGATGACGGCAAGGCTAGACTCGGAAGGACTTAATACCCATAGAGGTTAGACCTGATGGCACTGGCTCCTTTTCACCTGGCGATTCCGGTATTTGACTTGGCGGCTGCGCGGCAGTTTTACGGTGAGGTGTTTGGGTTGGAGGAGGGGCGGGCCAGTGATCACTGGGTCGATTTTGACTTCTTCGGCCATCAACTGGTCATCCATGAACATCCGAAAACCGCTTCTCAAGAAGCGGCGCATACCAATGCGGTAGACGGTCACGACGTGCCGGTGCCGCATTTTGGTGTAGTGCTGAGTTGGGATGATTGGCATGCGTTGGCGGAGCGTTTGCAGGCGCGGAATACCCAGTTTGTGTTGGAACCGCATATTCGTTTCAAAGGCCAGGTGGGTGAGCAGGCGACGTTGTTTCTGTTTGATCCTTGCGGCAACGCGTTGGAGTTCAAGGCGTTCAAGGATATTGGGCAGTTGTTTGCCAAGTGAGGGCGCTTTGATGAATGGCCTCGATGCAGCGGGCATCGCCGAGGCGGTGGGCTCTGGTGCAATTACGCCTGCTTTGGTTGCTGAACACTTTCTTGGGCTGATCGGTGTCGACGAGCCAGATATCCAGGCGTTTGCATCCTTCGATGCTGAGGTCGTGAGAAATCAAGCTCGTGGGCTCTGCGCCGGTCTGCTCGCCGGCGTGCCCGTGGGGGTCAAGGACATCTTTGATACGGCTGACCATCCAACGGAATTCTATTCGCCGATTTACCAGGGCAATCGTCCATCGCGAGATGCCCATGTGGTAACGCTATTGCGCCAGGCGGGCGCGATCATCATGGGCAAGACCCACACCACTGAATTTGCCTACATGCACACGGGGCCGACGCGTAATCCGCTCGATCTGGCTCGCACGCCGGGTAGCTCCAGTGCGGGTTCTGCGGCGGGGATGGCGGCCGGATTTTTCCCGTTGGCGTTGGGTACCCAGACGGCGGGGTCGTTGCTCAAGCCTGCGGCTTATTGCGGGTTGTTTGCCTTCAAACCGTCGTTTGGACTGGTCTCGCTGGAAGGCGTGAAACCCCTGGCGCCGAGCTTCGATACGGTGGGTTGGTATGGGCGCTCGGTGCGTGATCTTGAGCGGGTGGCGCAGGTGTTGATTCCGGGGTTTCCGGCTGTTGGGGTCGGTTGTCGGCCTTTGCGGCTTGGTTTCTGCCGTACCTCTCGCTGGTCTGACGTGCAGCCGTTAGTAGCCCAGGCGATTGAGCAAGCGGTAGCCAAGTTGGGGCCTCTTGTCAGTGAAGTCGTGTTGCCCGAGGCATTCGACGGAGTATTCGATGATCACCAGCTGATCAACGATTGCGAAGGTGCCCGCTCATTGGCCAAGGAGTTTCAGTCTTATCCCGAATTGCTCAGTGATTCGATGTTGGCCATGATCGAGCGTGCCAAGGCTACCAGCTGGGAACAGGAGTCGGCTGCCAAGGCGCGCCTGGCACAACTGGCCCCGCAGTTGGCGCAAATCTGCCAGCCGTTTGATGCGATGTTGAGTGTTTCCTGCGGGATGTTGGCGCCGGTGGGGTTGGAGACCACGGGCCCGTCGGACTTCATCAAGTTCTGGGGCGCTTTTGGTTTGCCGCAGGTGAATGTGCCGGTGCCACGTGGGGAAGGGGAGCTGCCGGTGGGGTTGCAGGTGATTGGGGCGTTTAGAGGGGATGCGCCGTTGCTAGGTACGGCGCAAGTCATTGTTGATGCGCTGGCGTGATCGACGAGATTAAGACCCCTTGCACACCTTCGCAGCGGCAGGATCGTTCGGGATAAATGAATCCGGCGCGCCCGGCTTCAGCACCACATACCCACGCCGCCACGGTTGATCGTCCACCAGATTCCAGCGATGGCCTGTGCCGGTGTTGTCTTCGGCAATCAGCACTTCACCCGGATGCAACGTGAACTTCTCACCGCCACGAGTCACGAATGCCAGAGTGCCGGACAGCGTCATGACGTACTGAGGCTCCGGGTCGTTATGCCAGCCGTACGAGGAGTGCGCCGCAGTTTGCTTGAAGTGGATGGCAGTCACGTCGTTGCGCATGCTCTGGTCGATAGTGCCTTCCAGTACGTGGGAGGCGTTGTCGGCGCCCGTGCACAGCTTGAATGCCTTGATGGTGTCAGTGGCAGCGGGGGCGGCTTGTGCGCCGCTCAAGGTGGCGAGGGTGATTGCGACGGCGGCTGCGGCACGCATGCCCAGGCGGTGGATAGCGTTTTGCGGCGAACGTTTCTTCGGATGCATGGAACAAGTTTCCCTCGTGCTGGAGTGGCGTTGATTGGGAATCATGGTCTTCGCCGTCGCCGTTCGGGACAACTAACTAATGTTTCATTGCTGCACGCCAGAAACGACAAAGCCGCGCAATGCGCGGCTTTCAAGATGGTGGGCCCAGTAGGACTCGAACCTACGACCAAGGGATTATGAGTCCCCTGCTCTAACCAACTGAGCTATAGGCCCTCAGTAGGCCGCGGATTATAGCGATGGTTTCTTCGCTGTGCCATCCGAAAAGTCCGAAACACTCATACGAAGGAAAGTCGCGGCGAAAAGGTCCGGCGGCAGCGGGAGGCTGACGATGTAGCCCTGCATCTGTTCACAACCTTCCGCCGCCAGGAACGCTTGCTGGGCCGGTGTTTCTACGCCCTCGGCAATGATGGTGAATTGCATGCTGTGCCCCAGGGCGATGATGGCGCGCACAATCGCGGCGTCGTGTGGGTCATCGGGCAGGCCGCGCACGAAGGATTGGTCGATCTTCAGGAAGTCCAGCGGCAGGCGTTTCAGGTAGCTGAGGGACGAGTAGCCGGTGCCGAAGTCATCAATGGCCAGTTGCACGCCCAGTCGCTTGAGTTGATGCAGCACCTCCAGCGCTTCTTCGGCCTGGCTCATGATGAAGTTTTCGGTGATCTCCAGTTGCAGGCAGCCAGGCTCCAGGCGGTTGTCCCGGAGCAATTGTTCGATGCGCGCCAGCAGGTTGGGGTGGCGCAGTTGCGCGCCGGCGAGGTTGACGGACAGTGGGCCGAAGTCATCAAACGCTTTTCTCCAGTGGTGCATTTGCCGGCAGGCCTGTTCCAGTACCCAGTCGCCAATCTGCAGGATCATGCCGTTCTCTTCGGCCAGGGCGATGAAGTGCTCGGGCGGCACTTCGCCGAAGGTGGGGTGGCGCCAACGAATCAGCGCTTCGGCGCCGATCAGTTGTTGGGTATCGAGGCTCAGCTTCGGCTGGTAATAGAGAGAAAATTCGTCGCGTTCGATCGCCCGGCGCAGTTCGTGTTCCAGCGCCACGCGTTCGTTGGCCTGGGCGGTGAGGTCCTGGGTGTAGCTTTCGACGCGGTTGCGGCCCTTGGCCTTGGAGCGGTACATGGCGGCGTCGGCGTTTTTCACCAGGGTGGCGACGTCGATGCCGTCCCGTGGATACAGGCTGGTGCCGATGCTGGCGCTGATAAAGAACTCATGCTCGCCCGCCTGGAACGGTGGGGTGAAGCAGGCCAGCAGTTTATTGGCCAAGTGTTCGGCGTCGCTGGCTTGTTGCAGGCCGGGCAGCAGGATGATGAATTCGTCGCCACCCAGGCGCGCGACTGTGTCGACGTCCCGCAGTTGGTCCTTGAGGCGTACGGCGATGTCTTTAAGCAGCAGGTCGCCAATCGGGTGGCCGAGGCTGTCGTTGATGTGTTTGAAGCGGTCGAGGTCGAGGAACAGCACGGCGCCCTGGCTGCCGTTTTCCTGTTGATTGTTGAGGGCGGCCTGCAGGCGGCTTTCGAACAGGGTGCGGTTGGGCAGGCCGGTCAGCGGGTCGTGGTGGGCCTGGTAATCGAGGCGCGCCTGGGCGTGCTTGAGGCTGGAGATGTCGGCAAACACGGCGACGAAGTGAGTAATCGACTCCTCGCGGTTGCGCACCGCGCTGATGGTCAGCCAACTGGGGTACAGCTCGCCGTTCTTGCGCCGGTTGGAGATCTCGCCTTGCCAGTGGCCGTTGGCCGTCAGTTGGTGCCACATGGCCGCGTAGAAGGCGCTGTCGTGCAGGCCGGAAGCGAGCAGGCGCGGGGTTTGGCCAAGGGCCTCGGCCTCGCTGTAGCCGGTGATCTCGCTGAAGGCGCGGTTCACGGCACTGATGTTTTGCCGGGTGTCGGTGATCAGTACGCCTTCGGCGGTGCTCTCGAACACGGTGGCCGCCTGTTGCAGTTTTTCCTGCATCAGTTGGCGCTCGGTGATGTCCCGGGCGATGGTCAACATGCAGTCTTCGTCGCCGATGGGCAGCGGTCGGCTGGAGACCTCGCAGAGGCGAATCTCGCCGTCGTTGCGGCGGATGTGGCAGACAAAGTCGCGGACAAATCCATCCCGTTGCAGTAGCTCCAGCATGTGCTTGCGTTCGTTCAGGTCGACCCAGATGCCGAGGTCCAGGGTCGACTGGTCCAGTGACATGACGCTGTTGAAGCCGGTGATGCGGCTGAATCCCTCGTTGACTTCAATCAGCAAACCGTCGCTCTGACGGCTCAGCAGCAGGCCGTCAGGGGAAGCGTGGAAAGCCTTGGCGAATTTCTCCTCGGAGGTTTGCAGGCGTTGCTGGGTTTCTTTCAGTTGGGTGATGTCGCGCACCACCACCACCAAGGCTTCGGTGGTATCGAGTTGAAAGGGTTCGGCGGAGATCAGCCCAGTGAAGGCCTGGCCGTTACTGCGCAGGAAGGGCATTTCCAGGTTGCGGATGCTGGTGGTTTGTACCCGCTGCAGCAGGCCGGGGCCTACGCCCTGGATGCCCCAGATATTCAGTTCGGTGGCGGTTTTTCCTACGACTTCTTCAGCGCTCAGGCCGATCTGGTCTTCGAATGCCTTATTGACCTCCATCAGACAGCCGTCGGACAGGCGGGCGATCACCAGGATGTCCGGGCATTGCTGGAACACGGAAGCAAACTTCTGCTCCGAAAGCTGCAGCGCTTCCTCGGTGCGCTTGGCTTCGCTGATGTCGATCATCAGGCCGCGCAGCACCGGTTCGTGGCCGTGTTCGATCAGGCTGACGATGTCCCGCACCCACAGACAGCGGCCATCGGCGGTGATTACCCGGTAGTCGACACTGTGGTCGCGGTTGGCCCGGGTTTCGGCGTAGCAATAGGCCTCTGTTCGGGTCAGGTCGGCCGGGTGGATGATGTTGCGCCAGAAGCCCGGGATCAGCCAATGGGCGCGGGGATAGCCGAGCAGCTCCTCGGCATGGGGCGACACGTAGCTGTAGGTGAAATCGCTGATGCTGGCTTCCCAGGCAATCGCGGAAAGGCTCTCGACCAGGCCGCGATAGTGGTATTCGCTGCTGCGCAGTTCCTGTTCGAGGGCGACCCGGCGGGAAATTTCCGAACTGAGCCGACGATTGATCCGGATAACCACGGCCAGCACGATGCTCAGGAGCAGTACGGCTGGCAGCCCGTAGAGCAGCACGTCCGTCCAAAGGGTGCGGTGGTCGATGACATTGCCGACCCAGCGTTGCTGGATGGCTTCGGTCTCTGCCGGGCTGATGTCGGCCAGGACCTTGTCGAGGATGCCCACCAGCATCTTGTCGTCCTTGGGGACGCCCATAGCCAGCTGATAGCGGTAGGGTGTCTCGCCGCTGATGTACAGGCCTTCCAGCTTGAGTTGGCGCAGGCTCCATACGCTGGACGCCAGATCGCCGACTACGGCGTCGACCTTATCAGTGGCCAGGGCTTGCAACGTTGCGCTGACATTGGGCATGGCCACCAGATTGAGGTCTGGGTGGTGAGTGCGCAGCAGTTCGTGGGGCGCATAGTTTTCCACCACGGCGACTTTCAACCCATACAAGTCCTTGAGGCTGCGCGGTTGCGGACCCCCTTCATGGGCGAGGATGACGATGGGGAAGTCGAGATAAGGCCGGGTAAACGACAGGAAACTCTGGCGTTCTGGTGTGGACATGATGCCTGGCAACAGGTCGAGCTGGTTGTTACGGGCCTGTTCCAGCACGGCGCTCCAGTTGACCGGCTCGATCAATTTGATCCTGATGCCAAGACGATCCTGCATCAGCCGCACGTAATCGGCGGCCAGGCCCTGGTAGCGACCGTCTTCATCGCGGTATTCAAAGGGGGGCCAAGAGGCATCGACGCCCAGGCGCAACTCTTGGTGGTCCGCCAGCCAGCCACGCTCTTCATCGGTGAGAGTCAACGCGCCAGCCGTTGCGGTCCAGGTCAGCAGCGACAGCAGTAACACGGTCGGCAATCTGGGCATAACGGTCTCGTTATGGCACGGGGAATGTTTCGAGTGTAGACGGGCATTGCGGGGGAGGGGAGGCAGCGAGGATTTAATCTGTAGAAGCAAAAACCCCGGCCTGGGCCGGGGTTTTTGTGATCACTCGTCGAGGAAGGAGCGCAAATGCTCGCTTCTCGTCGGGTGGCGCAGCTTGCGCAACGCCTTGGCTTCGATCTGACGAATCCGCTCACGGGTAACGTCGAACTGCTTACCGACTTCCTCAAGGGTGTGGTCGGTATTCATGTCGATGCCGAAGCGCATGCGCAGTACCTTGGCTTCACGGGCAGTGAGGCCGGACAGTACGTCGCGAGTCGCTTCTTTCAGGCTCTCAACGGTAGCAACATCGATTGGCGACTGCATGGTCGAGTCTTCGATGAAGTCACCCAGGTGGGAGTCTTCGTCATCACCGATCGGGGTTTCCATGGAGATCGGCTCTTTAGCGATCTTCAATACCTTGCGGATTTTATCCTCAGGCATTTCCATGCGTTCGCCCAGCTCTTCCGGGGTCGGTTCGCGACCCATTTCCTGCAACATCTGCCGGGAAATACGGTTGAGCTTGTTGATCGTCTCGATCATGTGCACCGGAATACGGATGGTGCGGGCCTGGTCGGCGATCGAGCGAGTGATCGCCTGACGGATCCACCAGGTGGCATAAGTCGAGAACTTGTAGCCGCGACGGTATTCGAACTTGTCCACAGCCTTCATCAAGCCGATGTTGCCTTCCTGGATCAGATCGAGGAATTGCAGGCCACGGTTGGTGTACTTCTTGGCGATGGAGATCACCAGACGCAAGTTCGCTTCAACCATCTCTTTCTTCGCGCGGCGGGCCTTGGCCTCACCGATCGACATGCGACGGTTGATGTCCTTGATCTCGGCAATCGTCAGACCGGTTTCGGTCTGCAATGCAGTCAGCTTCTGCTGGCAACGAACGATGTCGGCCTGGAAGCGACCAATGGCTTCAGCGTATTTGCTTTTGCCTTTGGCCAGTGCGTCGGTCCAGCTTTCGTCGACTTCATTGCCCGGGAACTGGCGCAGGAAGTCGGCACGCGGCATGCGCGCATCACGGACACAGAGCTGCATGATCGCACGCTCTTGTGCACGCAGACGCTCAAGGGCGCTACGAACCCGCTCAACCAGGCCTTCGAATTGCTTCGGTACCAGTTTGATCGGCATGAAGAGTTCAGCCAGGGCCAGCAATTCAGCAGTTGCCTGCTTGCTGCCGCGACCGTGCTTCTTCAGGGCCTTGCGAGCCAGCTCCATCTGATCGGAGACCGCGCCAAAGCGCTGGGCTGCGATGATCGGATCCGGACCGCTTTCGACTTCTTCTTCGTCGTCGGTGCTGGCTTCAGCTTCTTCATCGTCGGTGTCGTCGTCTGCTTTGGCAGCCTTGGCATCGATAGGTGGAGGAACTTCAGCCGCAGGTGGCGCAATGCCGTCATCCGGGTCGATATAACCGCTCAGGACGTCGGACAGGCGGCCACCTTCGGTGGTGACGCGAGTGTACTCGGAGAGAATGTGGTCAACCGTGCCTGGGAAGTGCGCGATTGCGCCCATCACTTCACGGATGCCCTCTTCGATACGCTTGGCGATTTCGATTTCGCCTTCACGTGTCAGCAGCTCTACCGTACCCATTTCGCGCATATACATGCGCACTGGGTCAGTCGTGCGACCGATGTCGGTCTCGACCGCTGCCAACGCGGCGGCTGCTTCTTCAGCGGCTGCCTCGTCGGTATCGGCGTCGGCCAACATAAGGGCGTCCGCATCCGGAGCACTCTCGTGTACGGGGATCCCCATGTCATTAATCATGCGGATGATGTCTTCCACCTGCTCTGGATCTGAAATATCCTCAGGCAGGTGGTCGTTGACCTCTGCGTAAGTCAGATACTTCTGCTCACGACCAAGGGTGATCAACTCTTTGATACGAGACTGCTGTTGCGCTTTTCCGGACATAACACCCTATCCACTGAAGGTCTTGGCGGGCAAAAAACAAGCCGAGGATTATACCCGAGCTATGACCTCACACGCCAGCTGAGGTCGGGTTTGATGCGGAAACATTGCGACTTAAAAGGTCGCGCAGTTGATTTTTCTCTTCGGCGGTCAATTCACTCTGACGCGCTTTTCGAAGAAGTTGTTCCAGGTTTCGCTCGCGTTGACGAGCTACCAAGCTAGTAATGGTGTCGAAAAACTGTTGTTCAAGGTTATCGCCATCAATCAGCCATTCCTTTTCTGCCAACGCCTTTAGCAAGCGGCCCTGTTCGGTGCCGTGCCAGCGTGCAATCAGCTGGAATGAGTTTAGCTTAGGATTCTTCTGTACGGCTTCGAGCAGGGCCACCAACAGTTGTGTATTGGTGTGGTCTTCAGCCGCAAAGTGCCCCGCATCTTCGACTTTTTGTGCCAGTTGCGGGTGGTGCAAAAGTGTACGCAGGGCCGCCATCGTAGGTGGCTCTACTGCTGCTGGGACGCGCGGGCCGCGCGGTTCGTCACGGTCACCGCCACGTTTGCCGTTTTTGTCCCAAGGTTTCTTGTCCCATTTCTTGCCGCCGGCGCCGGGCTTCTTCGGTGTCCACTCCTGCTGGGGCGTGTAGGTCTCCTGCGGTTGGTGGAAGTCGGAATAGTCCGGCATCGCGTCGTAATCCATGCCCGGGTCGTAGGCCGGCGGTGCCTCTTGCGGCGCGCTGCGCGCCAGCTGGCTGACGGCCTCGCCACTCAATCCGGTAATTTCTAGCAGTCGCTGGCGCATCAGGGTCCGCAGGTTGGCGCCCGGAACCTTGTCGATCAGCGGTGCCGCGAGGGTGACCATATGGGCCTTGCCTTCGAGGGAGCGCGGGTCGGACTCTTCGGTCAGTTGCTGGAAAAAATAATCGGCCAGCGGTTGTGCGTGCTGGTTGATGCGCGCGCGGAACGCATCGGTACCTTCGGAGCGGACCAGGGTGTCCGGGTCTTCGCCTTCGGGCAGGAACAGGAAGCGTGCGCGGCGTCCGTCCTGCAGGCTCGACAGGGTTGACTCAAGGGCGCGCCAGGCGGCATTGCGGCCGGCCTGGTCGCCGTCGAAGCAGAACAGCACGTTGGGCACTACGCGAAACAGGCGTTTCAAGTGCTCTTCACTGGTTGCGGTGCCCAGGGTGGCCACGGCATTGCGCAAGCCTTGCTGGGCCAGGGCGATCACGTCCATATAGCCTTCAACCACGATGATTTCGTCGAGGTTGCGATTGTTCTTGCGCGCTTCAAACAGGCCGTACAGCTCCTGCCCTTTGTGAAACACCGGGGTTTCCGGTGAGTTCAGGTATTTGGGCTTGTCGTCCCCCAGCACCCGGCCGCCGAACGCGATGATGCGGCCGCGACTGTCACGGATCGGGAACATCACTCGATCGCGGAAACGGTCATAGCGCTTGCCGGTCTCGGCGTTCTCCACCAACAGGCCGGCGTCGATCATGGCTTTTTGCTGCAGGGTGTCACTGCTCAGGTGCTTGTACAGATTGTCCCAGCCGGGCGGGGCGAAGCCGAGGCCGAAGTCGCGGGCGATTTCACCGGTCAGGCCGCGGCCCTTGAGGTAATCGACGGCGGCTTTGCGCTGCGGGTGGCTTTTCAGCGCCTGGCGGTAAAAGTCGGCGGCCGCGGTGAGCAGGGGGTACAGCGGCGAATCGGTGGGCTGCCGCGGTTTGTGCGGACGGCCACTTTCTTCGCGCGGGATTTCCATACCGGCGGCTTTCGCCAGTTCCTCGACGGCCTGGGGGAAATCCAGGTTGTCGTGGTCCATGATGAAGCCGAGGGCGTTGCCGCCAGCGCCGCAGCCAAAGCAGTAGTAGAACTGCTTGTCGGGGCTGACGCTGAAGGACGGGGTCTTTTCCTTGTGGAACGGGCAGCAGGCGGTGTAGTTCTTGCCGGCCTTTTTCATTTGCAGGCGCGAGCTGACAACATCGACGATGTCGGTGCGGTTCAGAAGGTCGTCAATAAAGCTCTGGGGAATTAGCCCGGCCATGGCGTTCTCGTCATCACTGCGTGTAAAAGAGGGCCCGCAAAGTGCTCAAGGCGCGCGTATTGTGCGGCTCGATCAACTGTCGTCTGCTTGGTCTGTCAGGAAGTGTATCTGCCGAACATTCACTGACGTTAGTTCCGATCAGTGCCCGGCGTAGAAATGTTGCCCGGGAGTCCGGTCTTGGCCATGTGGGGGCCTCGGAAGCTCATCGGTGGGCGCAGCCGACCTGTTGATCGCCTGTTAAAAAATAAGTGTGCTCGTCAGTAGCCTTGTTAGGCTCGTCAGAAGAGACGTGCACCGCTGGCAAAAGAGCCAGTCCTGACGTGTGAAGCAGTTCGTTTCAGTCGCATGTGCGGCGTCAACGGTGAAGCATCAAGCGATATCCGCAAATGCCAACAGCCCGGCTGAGGGCCGGGCTTGGCAGAAGCTTGCTACGAACGTCTGTGTATTAGTACAGACGAACGGCGCGGCGCTGCTCGCGCTGAACTTTCTTGGCGTGACGCTTAACAGCGGCTGCTGCTTTACGCTTACGCTCAGAAGTTGGCTTCTCGTAAAATTCGCGGCTACGAACTTCAGCCAGAACACCGGCTTTTTCGCAGGAGCGCTTGAAACGACGCAGAGCTACGTCGAAGGGTTCGTTCTCTTTTACTTTGACGGCTGGCATCCAGAGCTACCTTCTTTCATTACCGGGAATCAACGTTCTCGTCGCAAAAAATTCGCGGCTGAGGTCGTCGGTTTTTAAGGGTTGCGGATGTTAACCCCTCATTGCCCGGAATGCAAAGCCTCTGATCGAAAACCGCTAGTCGGGAGGGGGAGTGGCGACTATTATGCGCGCCTTCGAATTCAGCCTCTACAAGGCGCAAACCCATGCTAGTTCTGGGATTAGAAACCTCGTGCGATGAAACCGGTGTCGCACTTTACGACAGTGAACGCGGGCTTTTGGCCGACGCACTGTTCAGTCAGATCGACCTGCACCGCGCCTATGGTGGCGTGGTGCCGGAGCTGGCCAGCCGTGATCATGTGAAACGCATGCTGCCATTGATTCGCCAGGTGTTGGACGAGGCCGGCTGCGTGCCGACCGAGATCGATGCCATTGCCTATACCGCAGGCCCGGGATTGGTCGGAGCCCTGCTGGTTGGGGCCTCTTGCGCCCAAGCGCTGGCATTTGCCTGGGGCATTCCGGCCCTCGGTGTGCACCACATGGAAGGCCATTTACTGGCGCCGATGCTGGAAGAAAACCCGCCAGAGTTCCCGTTCGTCGCTTTGTTGGTTTCAGGTGGCCATACGCAGCTGGTTCAGGTCGACGGAATCGGTCAATACACGCTGCTGGGCGAAAGCCTGGACGACGCGGCCGGTGAAGCGTTCGACAAGACCGCGAAGATGATGGGCCTCAATTATCCAGGCGGTCCGGAAATCGCGCGGTTGGCGGAAAAAGGTGTGGCAGGGCGCTACACCTTCCCGCGTCCGATGTGCGATCGCCCCGGCCTGATGTTCAGCTTCAGCGGCTTGAAAACCTCTGCCCTGAACACCTGGCAACAGAGCGTCAGCGCCGGAGACGACAGTGAGCAAGCCCGTTGCGACATCTCGCTGGCGTTCCAGCAGGCCGTGGTGGAGACTTTGACCATCAAGTGCAAGCGGGCCCTGAAGCAGGCGGGCATGAAGCGCCTGGTGATCGCGGGCGGCGTCAGTGCGAACAAGGCGTTGCGCAGCTCCCTGGAGAAAATGCTCAGCGACATGAAGGGCGACGTATTTTACGCCCGCCCCGAATTCTGTACCGATAACGGCGCGATGATCGCTTATGCCGGTTGCCAGCGTTTGCAGGCCGGGCAGCATGAAAGCCTGGCAATCAGCGTGCAGGCACGCTGGCCGATGGAGCAGTTGCCGCCGCTGTAACGGGCGAACGTGAACCGGGTTCACCGGGCGTATTTAAAAATGCCGTTCGCGCCCGGCAAACAGGTCGCGTAAATTGCCTCGATGGCGCCAGACGATCAGCAGCGTGAGCATGCTCATCGGCACCAGCGCCGCCGGCTCCTGCCAGGCCAGCAACGGCAGGGTCAGGGGCGTGGCGATCAATGCGGCCAGCGAGCTGGTGCGGGTCAGGTAGAACGTCAGCAGCCAGGCCAGGATGGCCAGCAGCGCCGCCGGTGGGTAGATCCCCAGCAGCATGCCGGCCGCCGTCGCAACGCCTTTGCCGCCGCGGAAGCGGAAGTACAGCGGGAACAGGTGGCCGAGCACCGCGCAGACGCCGATCCAGGCTTGCTGTTGCAGCGACAGCCCGGCGAGATCGGCGATCAGCACCGGCAACAGGCCCTTGCAGACGTCACCGAACAGTGTCAATACGGCGAGTTTCTTGCCGGCCAGGCGCAACATATTGGTGGCGCCGGCATTGCCTGAGCCACTCATTCGCGGGTCGGGATTTCCCGTCAGGCGGCTGAGCAAAATGGCGAAGGACAGCGAGCCGAGCAGGTAGGCGAGAGTCGCCAGTAACCAAAACATGCTAACTATTCCGGGCGAGGACGCCCTGATTCTAACGGGGCATCGCGCCCTTGTCGTGCAGCGGAGAAGAGTGCTTGGACAGAGTGTTTATCGAAGGCCTGGAAGTCGACACCGTGATCGGGGCCTACGACTGGGAGCGCGGTATCCGGCAGTGCCTGCGTCTGGACCTGAGCTTCGCCTGGGATAATCGCCCGGCCGCCGCCGGTGATGACCTGACGCTGGCGCTGGATTACGCCAGCGTGTCCGCGCGCATCCAGGCCTTTGCCGAGCAGGCGCAGTTCCAGCTGGTGGAAACCTTCGCCGAGCGCCTGGCTGAAGTGTTGATGAGTGAATTCCAGATTCCCTGGCTGCACCTCAAGCTGACCAAGCCTGGCGCCGTTCCGGCTGCCAAGGGCGTGGGCGTGGAGATCGAGCGCGGATGTCGCTAACTCAGGTTTACCTTGGTCTTGGCAGCAATATCGAGCGTGAGGCCCATTTACGCGCTGGCCTCGATGCGCTGGCGGATTTCCTGACGGATCTGCGCTGTTCGCCGGTGTTTGAAAGCCAGCCGGTGGGCATCAAGAGCGGGCCGTTCTTCAATCTGGTGGTGTCGGCCTATACCGACCTGCCGTTGATGGAGCTGGACCGCCGACTGAAATTCATCGAGGCCGACAATGGCCGCTACGCCCCGGATCGCAAGGGCTTGCCGCTGGACATCGACGTGCTGCTGTATGGCGAGTTGGTGGGTAACTTCGATGGCCTGATTCTGCCCCGGGCCGAAATCCTGAAGAACGCGTTTGTGCTGTGGCCGCTGTCGTTGATGGCGCCGGGACGTGTGCATCCTGAAGCAGGCAAGACATTTGCCGCGCTTTGGCAGGATGCGCAAATCGATCAGGTACTGGCGCCGGTCGCTTTCGAGTGGCGGAATCAGCCGTTAACGCCGGATGCGCTCTTGTAGGCTTTCAACGCCTTGAGCCGTTCGCGTTTCAGCGCTTCACCCAGTTCGGGGCCCTTGAATCCTTGCTCCAGTAGCGGTGCGACCGCGACACCCCGTGCGGCGAGCGCCGCGCCGCGCAAATAATCCGCTTGTGGATAACTTCTCTGCTCAAGGCCTTTGCGGCCGCGGGCGTCCATCTCGCACGCCACCACAAATTCCTCAAAGCGCTGCGGGCGACGATAAACGTCAAAGCTTTGCAGCAACTCCAGCAAAGTTGAAGGCCTCAGCTCCAGCGCGCGATGGCCGTGGGTGTGATATTCGCCCACCAGTAACGCCAGTTCCTGGCAATCCCTTGGCACCTTGAAGCGCTCGTTCACCGCCTTGATCAGTGCCAGGCCGCGATGTTCATGAGCAATGTGCTGCGGCAATTTATCCACAGGCGTGAGGCCCTTGCCCAGGTCGTGCAGCAGGCAGGCCCAGCGCACGGTCAGTGGTTGGGCGTGGATGGCCGCCTGCTCCAGCACGCTCAGCGTGTGGATGCCGGTATCGATCTCGGGGTGATGGGCTTCTGGTTGTGGTACGCCGAACAGCGCGTCGATTTCAGGCATCAGGGTTTTCAACGCGCCGCAATCGCGTAGCACTTGGATAAATACCTGTGGCTGATCTTCCATCAGGGCGCGGGAAATTTCTTTCCAGCTGCGCTCAGGTGTCAGGGCTTCCAGCTCGCCTGAATTGCTGAGTTCGCGCATCAGTTCGAGGGTTTCTGGCGCAACGCGAAAACCAAGGCTGGCGTATCGCGCGGCAAAGCGAGCAACGCGCAGGACTCGGAGCGGATCTTCGGCAAACGCGGGAGAAACGTGGCGCAGAATGCGTGCTTCCAGGTCGCGCTGACCGTGATAAGGATCGGTCAGGTTGCCCTCGTCATCTTCTGCCATTGCATTGATGGTCAGGTCGCGGCGGATCAGGTCTTCTTCTAGGGTTACTTCGGGACTGGCGTGAAACACAAACCCACCATAACCCCGGCCGCTCTTGCGCTCCGTGCGGGCGAGGGCGTACTCGTCGCCGTTTTTCGGGTCAAGAAAGACGGGGAAGTCCGAACCCACGGGCTTGTAGCCCAGGGCGAGCATTTCTTCAGTGGTAGCGCCGACTACGACACGGTCGACATCGGTAACCGGGATGCCCAGCAGGCGATCACGCACCGCACCGCCGACTTTGTAGATTTGCATGAAAAAGCCTCCATTAGCGGCACAGGATAACGCCTGCGGCCCGCCAATGGAGGCTTTGCCGTTTCACAGATGCACGACGGCCAGGTCCAGGCGGCCGTAATCGTTGTCGCTGTGTTCGTTGCGGGGCGGAACGTGGTGGGTTTTCATAACTTGGTCGCCTTGCAGGGTTTCCAGGTGGATATCGAACCCCCACAGCCGGTGCAGGTGCTTGAGGACCTCTTCAGTGGACTCTCCCAGCGGTTTACGGTCGTGTTGCTGGTGGCGCAGGGTCAGCGAGCGATCGCCGCGTACGTCGATGCTGTAGATCTGCACGTTGGGTTCACGGTTGCCCAAGTTGTACTGCGCTGCCAGGGTCTCGCGGATGGTGCGGTAACCCGGCTCATCATGAATCGCCGGTACCAGCAGGTCGTCCTTGAGGTCGTCGTCCATGATGCTGAACAGCTTGAGATCACGAATCACCTGAGGTGACAGGTACTGCAGGATGAAGCTTTCATCCTTGAAGCTGCTCATGGCGAACTTGATCGTCGACAACCAATCGCTGCCGGCAATCTCCGGGAACCAGCGGCGGTCTTCTTCGGTAGGGTGTTCACACATGCGCCGGATGTCACGGTACATGGCAAAACCCAGAGCATACGGGTTGATGCCGCTGTAGTACGGACTGTCGAAGCCCGGTTGATAGACCACGCTGGTATGGGACGTCAGGAACTCCATCATGAAGCCGTCGGTCACCAGGCCTTCGTCGTACAGGTCGTTCATCAGGGTGTAGTGCCAGAACGTGGCCCAGCCCTCGTTCATCACCTGGGTCTGGCGTTGTGGATAGAAGTACTGGGCAATCTTGCGCACGATCCGCACGATTTCCCTTTGCCAGGGCTCCAGCAACGGCGCGTGCTTTTCGATGAAGTACAGGATGTTTTCCTGAGGTTCGGCGGGGAAGCGTGCATTGTCCTTGTCGCTGTTTTTGCCGGCGCGTTTCGGAATGGTGCGCCACAGGTCGTTGATCTGCTTTTGCAGATGCTCTTCACGGTCCTTCTGGCGCAGCCGTTCTTCTTCGGCGGAAATCGGGTACGGGCGTTTGTAACGGTCTACGCCGTAGTTCATCAGGGCATGGCAGGAGTCCAGCAGGTCTTCCACCGCGTCGATGCCGTGGCGCTCCTCGCACTGCATGATGTACTGCTTGGCGAACACCAGGTAATCGATGATCGAGCTGGCATCGGTCCAGGTGCGGAACAGGTAGTTACCCTTGAAAAAGCTGTTATGTCCGTAGCACGCATGGGCTACCACCAGTGCCTGCATGCAGATGGTGTTTTCTTCCATCAGGTAGGCAATGCAAGGGTCGGAGTTGATGACGATCTCGTAGGCCAGGCCCATCTGGCCGCGGGTGTAGGACTTTTCGGTGCTGAGGAAGTGTTTGCCGTAGGACCAGTGGTGATATCCGAGGGGCATGCCCACGGACGCGTAGGCGTCCATCATCTGTTCGGCGGTGATCACTTCGATCTGGTTGGGGTAGGTGTCCAGGGCATAACCCGCCGCGATGCGGCTGATTTCCCGGTCATAGGCCTGGATCAGTTCGAAGGTCCATTCGGACCCCGTGGATATGGGTTGGCGCTTATGCTCTTTGGCGGTCATGTCACTAACCTGCGCTGGAAGAGTTCACGGAAGACCGGATAGATATCGCCGGCCGAGACCAATTGTTGCTGGGCGAAGGTGTCAGCGAAGGCTTCGCTGATGCGCTCGTATTCGAACCACAGCGCCTGATGTTCACGCGGGGTGATTTCGACGTAGGTGTAGTACTGCACGAACGGCATGATCTGGTTGATCAGGATGTCGCGGCAAATGGGTGAGTCGTCATTCCAGTTGTCGCCGTCGGAGGCCTGGGCGGCGTAGATGTTCCACTCGTTGGCCGGATAACGTTCAGCCATGATTTCCTGCATCAGCTTCAAGGCGCTGGAAACGATGGTGCCGCCGGTTTCCCGCGAGTAGAAAAACTCCTCTTCGTCGACTTCCCGGGCGCTGGTGTGATGGCGGATGAACACCACATCGATCTTGTCGTAGTTACGCTTGAGGAACAGGTACAGCAGGATGAAGAAGCGCTTGGCGATGTCCTTGGTCGCCTGGGTCATGGAGCCGGACACGTCCATCAGGCAGAACATCACTGCCTTGGAGCTGGGATTGGGTTGCTTGACCAGCAGGTTGTACTTCAAGTCGAAGGTGTCGAGAAACGGCACGCGGTGGATTCGCGCGCTGAGTTTGGCAATTTCAGCTTCGATTTCCTGAATATCGCCGAAGTTGTCTGGCTCTTCCCGTTTCAGGCGCTCCAGTTCTGCCTTGGCATCCCGCAGTTTTGCCCGGCTGCTGCCAGACAGGGCAATACGCCGCGCATGGGCCGAACGCAGGGTGCGGATGATGTTGATCCGTGAGGGGTTGCCTTCGTTGCTGATCCCCGCGCGCACGGTCTTGAAGGTGTCGGTACCGGTCAGGTTGCGTTTGACCAGGTTGGGCAGTTCCAGGTCTTCGAACATGAATTCCAGGAACTCTTCCTGGGTGATCTGGAACACGAACTCGTCCATGCCTTCGCCGGAGTTACCAGCCTTGCCCGGGCCTTTGCCGCCCGCGCCGCCTTGGGGGCGCTGGATATGTTCGCCGCTGGTGAATTCCTTGTTGCCGGGATGCACGACAGTCTGTTTGCCGCCCCGGCCGTGATGCAGCACCGGTTCATCGATATCCCGTCCGGGAATGCTGATCTGTTCGCCATGCTCCATGTCAGTGATGGAGCGGCGGCTGACGGCCTCTTCGACGGCCTTTTTGATGTGGTCACGGTAACGCCGCAGGAACCGCTGGCGGTTTACCGTGCTCTTGTTCTTGCCATTGAGACGTCGGTCGATCACATAGCTCATGTAGGAGCCCTCCGGGCAGCTTCAAGTTACAAGCTTCAAGCGGCAAGCTGGAAGCTTAAAGACAAGCGGTCGATTGCCAGGCTGTCCGGTGTACCGGGAGCCTGGCATTGCACGCTTGTCGCTGCCTTACTGCGATTTGCGGACCCGCAAGTACCACTCGGAGAGCAGTCGTACCTGTTTGTCGGTGTAGCCACGCTCGACCATACGAGTGACGAAGTCGTTGTGTTTTTGCTGGTCCTCCTTGCTGGCCTTGGCGTTGAAGCTGATGACCGGCAGCAGATCCTCGGTGTTGGAGAACATTTTCTTCTCGATGACCACCCGCAGCTTCTCGTAGCTGAGCCAGGTAGGGTTCTTGCCGTTGTTGTTGGCCCGGGCGCGCAGCACGAAGTTGACGATTTCGTTGCGGAAATCCTTCGGATTGCTGATGCCGGCGGGTTTTTCGATCTTTTCCAGTTCCTCGTTGAGGGCCACGCGGTTGAGGATCTCGCCGGTTTCCGGGTCGCGGTATTCCTGGTCCTGGATCCAGAAGTCTGCATACAGCACATAGCGGTCGAAGATGTTCTGGCCGTATTCGCTGTAGGACTCCAGGTACGCGGTCTGGATTTCCTTGCCGATGAACTCGATGTAGCGCGGTGCCAGGTATTCCTTGAGGAAGCGCAGGTAGCGCTCGCGGGTTTCAGCCTGGAACTGTTCCTGTTCGATCTGCTGTTCCAGCACGTAGAGCAGGTGCACCGGGTTGGCGGCGATTTCGTGCGGGTCGAAGTTGAAGACCTTGGAAAGGATCTTGAACGCAAAGCGTGTCGACAGGCCGTTCATGCCCTCGTCAACGCCCGCGGTATCGCGGTATTCCTGGATCGACTTGGCCTTCGGATCGGTGTCCTTGAGGTTTTCGCCGTCGTACACCCGCATCTTCGAGTAGATGTTGGAGTTTTCCGGCTCCTTGAGGCGCGACAACACGGTGAACTGGGCCAGCATCTTCAGGGTGTCAGGCGCGCAATGGGCCTTGGCCAGGGAGCTGTTGAACAGCAGCTTGTCGTAAATCTTGATTTCATCGCTGACCCGCAGGCAGTACGGCACCTTGACGATGTAGATCCGGTCGATGAAGGCTTCGTTGTTCTTGTTGTTGCGGAAGGTGTGCCACTCCGATTCGTTGGAGTGGGCCAGCAGGATCCCGGTAAACGGAATCGCCCCCAGGCCTTCGGTACTGTTGTAGTTACCCTCCTGCGTCGCGGTGAGCAGTGGGTGCAGCACCTTGATCGGTGCCTTGAACATCTCCACGAACTCCATCAGGCCCTGGTTGGCCCGGCACAGTGCCCCCGAGTAGCTGTAGGCGTCGGCATCGTTCTGCGGGAATTCTTCGAGTTTGCGGATATCGACCTTACCCACCAGCGCCGAGATGTCCTGGTTATTCTCGTCACCCGGTTCGGTCTTGGCCACGGCGATCTGGTTGAGGATCGATGGATAGAGTTTCACCACCCGGAACTGGCTGATGTCGCCGCCGAACTCGGCCAGGCGCTTGGTCGCCCAGGGCGACATGATGGTGTTGAGGTAGCGCCGTGGAATGCCGAAGTCCTCTTCGAGGATCGCGCCATCTTCCGTGGCGTTGAACAGCCCCAGGGGCGACTCGAACACAGGCGAGCCCTTGATTGCGTAGAACGGCACCTTTTCGATCAGTTGTTTGAGCTTCTCGGCCAGGGACGACTTGCCCCCGCCGACGGGACCGAGCAGATAGAGGATCTGTTTCTTCTCTTCCAGGCCTTGGGCGGCATGGCGGAAATACGAGACGATCTGGTCAATGCATTCTTCCATGCCGTGGAAGTCTTCAAAGGCCGGATAGCGACGGATCACCTTGTTCGAGAAAATTCGCGACAGGCGCGAATTGGCTGCGGTGTCCACCAGCTCCGGCTCGCCGATCGCCAACAGCAGGCGTTCAGCGGCAGACGCGTAGGCGCTGCGGTCCTTTTTGCACAGTTCGAGATACTCCTGAAGCGAGAGCTCTTCCTGGCGGGTGGACTCGAAGCGTTGTTGGAAGTGGCTAAAAATACTCATGACGTCGTCACCTCGCTCGATACGTGGAGCCGACGCCGGATCAATCAGTCGATGCTGGCAGCCATTGGTGGACACCAATGGCCGTTTTCCCCCCAGAACACCCTGAAACGCTACCGATGACCCGCACGCCGGTGTACCGGCTCTCCCCTGTTTTGGATGGCCTGCGCTTAAGGATAGTTCGGAATCCGGGAGTTCAAGGCGCGATACGAAATTAGTTTGGCCGCGCCGTTCGTCAGAAACGGCGCGAGGCCAAGCGTCACGCGGGGTAGCGGGGTTTGAAAAAAATTATTGCGCGTCGCCTGCGGCAATTTCTGCAGGATAGGTCGTACGCCATAGCTCAAATCCACCGTCGAGGCTATAGACGTCGGAGAAGCCCTGGCTCACCAGGTAGGCGGCGGCGCTTTGGCTGGAGTTGCCGTGGTAGCACGCCACGATGACCGGCGCGTCGAGGTCGGCGGCGCGGATGAAGTCGGCGATGTTGTGGTTGTCCAGGTGCTGGGCACCACTGATGTGGCCGGCGATGTAGGTCGGCTGGTCACGGATGTCGACAACCACTGCGCCTTTTTCGCGCAGCGCCTGGGCTTGCTCGGGAGGGATACGTTTGAATTCAGTCATGGCGGGCTCCTTTGGCCTGTGTGAAAGCGCAGCTCAGCGCTTTGCCGTGGCCTGCAGTTGTTCGGGAACGGGGGAGTCGCACTGGCAGCTCGAGCGCTCGCCGGTGTCGATGTTCATCAGGGTCATGGCGCCGCCCCACACGCAGCCGGTGTCGAGGGCGAATACACCGGGTTCATCGCATTTGCCTTCCAGGGCTGCCCAGTGGCCGAAGATGATCTTCGTTTCACGGGTCTTGCGTTCCTTGTGGGCAAACCAGGGCTTGTAGCCGGGCAGCGCGGTGTCGGCGCCTTCCTTGCTCTTGAGGTCCAGTTTGCCTTCGGCGGTGCAGAAGCGCATGCGGGTGAAGTAGTTGGTGATTACCCGCAGGCGGGCGACGCCGGTCAGATCGTTGTCCCACTTCGCGGGATCGTTGCCGTACATGCCATCCAGGTAAGCCGTGTACAGGTTGTCGTCGGCCAGGGCGGCTTCGACTTCGCCTGCACACTTGAGGGCTTTCTTCAGCGTCCACTGCGGTGGAATCCCGGCATGCACCAGCGCGGTGTCGCGGCTCTCGTCGTAGTGCATGATTTTTTGCCGGCGCAGCCAGTCAAGCAGTTCGGTGCGATCCGGCGCTTCGAGGATTTCCCGCAGGGTATCGCCCTTTTTCAGACGCTCGATGTTATTGCCGGCGGCCAGCAGGTGCAGGTCATGATTGCCCAGCACACACACCAGGGAATCGCGTATGCCATAAAGGAAGCGCAGGGTTTCCAGGGATTGCGGGCCACGGTTGACCAAGTCGCCTACCAGCCACAGGCGATCCTTGGCTGGATCGAAGGCCACACGGTCGAGCAGGCACTTGAGCGGTTCCAGGCAGCCTTGCAGGTCACCGACGGCATACGTCGCCATCAGTGCAAGGCTCCAGGTACCGCGAGGCGGAACGGGGCGATGATGGCGTCGAAGTGTTTGCCGTCCTCGGCGAGCATCTGGTAGCTGCCTTGCATGTTGCCGACGCGGGACGTCATGACGGTGCCGCTGCTGTAGGTGTGGCTCTTGCCGGGGGCGATCAGCGGTTGTTGGCCGACCACGCCGGCGCCGCGGACTTCCTCTACCTGGCCGTCACCGTCGGTGATGACCCAGTGGCGCGACAGCAGCTTGGCAGGCAGCTCGCCGTTGTTTTGCACGGTAATGGTGTAGGCGAACGCAAAACGGTTCTGCTCGGGTTGCGATTGTTCCGCCAGGAAGCGGGTGACGACGCTGACGTCGATCTGATAACGAGGATCGGACATGCAAGAGGCCTTAAAAGCAAAAGCGGGGGAACAGCGGATGCCGATCAGTCTAGGCCAAGTGGTGGGCACTAGGCCAGACATGCTGTCTGGCCGTGCCCGACTCTACTTATTCGGCCGCTGGTGCAGGCTGAATGGCGAGCTGGTCAGCCAGGCGCACGAAGGCGGCCAGGTCCAGCTGCTCAGGGCGCAGGCTGCCGTCGACGCCGGCAGCTTCGATTTCAGCGTTGCTGAGCAAAGCCTTCAGCGTATTGCGCAAGGTCTTGCGGCGTTGGTTAAACGCTTCGCGTACCACGCGCTCCAGCAATTTGTGGTCCTTGGCCGGGTGCGGCAGCACCGCGTGAGGCACCAGGCGCACGATGGCGGAGTCGACCTTCGGCGGCGGGTTGAACGCGCCCGGGCCGACGTTGAACAGATGCTCTACGCGGCAATGGTACTGAACCATGATCGACAGACGACCCCAATCACCGCCGCCAGGGCCTGCGGCCAGACGCTCAACCACTTCCTTTTGCAGCATGAAGTGCATGTCGCGGATGATGCCAGCGTTGTTCAGCAGGTGAAAAATCAGCGGGGTGGAGATGTTGTACGGCAGGTTGCCGACCACCCGCAGGCTGTTGGGCGCCGCATTGAGGCTGGTGAAGTCGAACTTCAGCGCATCGCCCTGGTGCAGGTTGAAGTTGGGCATGCCGGCGAACTGCTGGTTGAGGATCGGGATCAGGTCCTTGTCCAACTCAACCACGTCCAACTGGCCGCCGCTCTTCAGCAGGCCTTGGGTCAGGGCGCCTTGGCCTGGGCCGATTTCCAGCAGGCGGTCTTCGGGCTTGGCATGGATGGAGCGCAGGATGCGGTCAATCACGCCAGCATCGTGCAGGAAGTTTTGCCCGAAACGCTTGCGCGCCCGGTGTTGGTAATGCTCGGTCATATACGGGTCTCGGCCATCTGATAGGCGGTTTCCAGGGCCACGTGCAGGCTGCCGGTATCGATCTTGCCGCTGCCTGCGAGGTCCAGGGCGGTGCCATGGTCGACGGAGGTGCGGATGATCGGCAGGCCCAGCGTCACGTTGACGGCGGCGCCGAAGCCTTTGTACTTCAGCACGGGCAGCCCCTGGTCATGGTACATCGCCAGCACTGCGTCGCAGTGCTCCAGATATTTGGGGGTAAACAGAGTGTCGGCAGGCAATGGGCCGCGCAGGTCCATGCCCTCAAGGCGCAGACGTTCCAGGGTTGGTTCGATGATGTCGATTTCTTCATGGCCCAGGTGGCCACCTTCACCGGCGTGGGGGTTGAGCCCGCAGACCAGGATGCGTGGTTGGGCGATGCCGAATTTCTGTTGCAGGTCGGCGTGCAGGATGCGTGTGACACGCTCCAGGCGCTCGGGGGTAATGGCGTCGGCAATCTCCCGCAGGGGCAGGTGAGTGGTCACCAGCGCCACCCGCAGGTCGCCCGTTGCCAGCATCATCACCACTTGTTCGGTGTGGGTCAGCTCAGCGAGGAATTCGGTATGGCCGGAAAAGGCGATCCCCGATTCATTGATCACGCCCTTGTGTACGGGCGCGGTGATCATTCCGGCGAAATCCCCGTCGATGCAGCCCTGGCCGGCTCGGGTCAGGGTTTCCAGGACGAAGGCAGCGTTGGCCTTGTCCAGTTGCCCGGCGACGACCTTGGCCGCCAGCGGGGTATCCCATACGTACAGGCTGTTTGCCGGTGCCGGAAGGTCAGGCCAGTTGCCTGGGCCCACCGATAGCAGATCGACGGCCACGCCCAGCTGCGCGGCCCGCTCAAGGAGCAAGTCGCGGCTGGTGATGGCAATCAGGGGGTGTGGCTGGGTGTGCGAGGCGAGCAGCAGGCACAGGTCAGGACCAATGCCGGCCGGCTCGCCGGGTGTCAATGCGAAACGCTTGGGTTTCACTGGGCTGCCTGGTCGGTGCCTGTTTGGTCGGCGCCAGGAAGCTTGTTCTCTACGTAGGCTTCGTCACGGATCTGACGCAACCAGGTTTGCAGCTCTTCGTCGTATTTGCGGTTACGCAGCACGGTCAGGGCTTGTTGCTCGCGGGCTTGAGCGGTGTTGTCAGTGGCGCGACGGCCAAGGACTTCCAGCACATGCCAGCCATATTGGGTCTTGAACGGCTTGGACAGTACGCCTTGCGGAGTCTTGGCCATGACGTCCTGGAACTCGGGAACCAGTGCTTTCGGGTCGATCCAGTTCAGATCACCGCCGTTAAGCGCCGAACCCGGGTCTTCGGAATAGCTCTTCGCCAGCTCGCCGAAGTCTTCGCCCGCTTCGATGCGGTCATAGAGCTTCTGGGCCAGTTCCTTGGTTTGGGCTTCGGTACGGATCTCGCTTGGCTTGACCAGGATGTGACGAACGTGAACTTCGTCCTTCATCTGGGCTTCTTCGCCACCGCGCTTGCCGAGCAACTTGAGGATGATGAAGCCGCCTGGTGTACGCGCAGGCTGGGTGATGCCACCCACTTCCATGGCGCTCAGCTCGCGGTCGAACGGTGGTGGCAGTTGAGCGGCTTTACGCCAGCCCATGTCACCGCCCTCGAGGGCGTTGTCGCTGCCGGATTGGGCAATGGCCATCTGGGCAAAGTCAGCACCTTGCTTGAGACGGTCATAGATGGCCTGGGTTTTCGCCGCAGCAGCGTTGAGCTGTTCTGCGTTGGCGCTGTCTGGGGTAGGAACCAGGATGTTGGCCAGGTGCAGTTCTTCGGAAAGCTGCATCTTGCCAAGGTCAGAGGCCAGGAAGTTCTTCACTTCCTGCTCGGACACTTGAACCCGCTCGGCCACACGGCGCTGACGCACACGGCTGATGATCATTTCGCGGCGAATCTGGTCACGGGCGTCCTCATAGGACAGACCGTCGTGAGCCAGGGCGGCGCGGAACTGATCAACACTCATGTTGTTGCGCTGGGCGATGGTGCCGACAGCCTGGTTCAATTCTTCGTCGCTGATACGGATGCCGGAACGATCGCCGATCTGCAATTGCAGGTTTTCAACGATCAGGCGCTCGAGCACCTGCTGGTCCAGCACGCTGGTCGGCGGTACGCCGCCACCGCGCTTGGCGATGGTTTGCTGAACTTCCTTGACCCGTTGGTCCAGTTGGCTCTGCATGATTACGTCGTTATCGACGATGGCCACTACCTTGTCCAGCGGTTGAACCGCAGCGTGTACTGCGGCAGTACCCAGGAACAGCGCGCCCAGCATCAGCGGGCGCAGACAATCAGAAAGCTTGGTCTTCACGTTCACGATAACCTTCAATGCCTTTGTCGAGGAAGCTCTCTACCTTGGCGCCGGTCAGGCCGCCGAGTCCTTTAAGGACGATCTGGAAGAAGAGCCCGTGGTCACCCTTTTCGTTCAGCGGGGCGATCTGGCTGTATTCGTCGTTGGAAACCCAGTAACGGTTGATGACGCGCAGTTTCCAGCAGCAGTTGTCGTACTCGAAACCACCGAAAGCTTCCAGGGTGCGGTTGCGGGCATAGTCATACTGCCAGCGGGTGATCAGGTTCCACTGCGGAACGATCGGCCACATCATCGAGAAGTCGTGTTGCTGGATTTTGTAGTAATCCTTCACGAAGTTCGGTTGACCCTCGGTACCGTAATCGCCACCGAACTGCCATTTGCCGGTCAATTGGTTGTAGACCACCTGGTCATTGCGATAGCGATAACCGACGTTGATAACCTTGTTCGGGTTGTCTTCCGGCTGGTAGTGGAACATCGCGCTGCCGGAGCGCGGGCTGTGGGTGGTGGTGTCCCAATTGTAGTCGGCGGTGGCGCGCCAATCGCGGTTGAAACGGAACGAGTAGTCCAGGGCGATCGGAGAAACATTTTCGTGCGCGTCGTCGCGGGTCGCTGCATCGATACCTGGCAGTTGCACTTCGCGGTCCTTGAAGTACACAGCCTGGCCGATGCTGACACGTTGACGTTCAAAGCCGTTGTCTTGAATCCAGCGACTTGTCAGGCCAAAGGACAGCTTGTTTTCGTCGCCGACGCGGTCGCCGCCCACGAACCGGTTATCGCGGAACAGCGAAGCGTAGTTGAACGTGGTTTCGCCAGAGTCGAATACCGGAATGTCTTCCTGGTTCTTATACGGAACGTAGAGGTAGAACATGCGTGGTTCGAGGGTTTGGCGATAGTTGTCGCCGAACAGTTGGGTATTGCGGTCGAAATAGAGGCCGGTGTCCAAGCTGGCAATGGGTATCGCACGGTCCTGCGAGCTTTTGAACGTGCCGCCCACATAAGGGTTGGCTGCAGTTGCCGCTGCTTGCGCTGCCACAATCTGGTCTTTACCCGTGCTATCCAAATCAAGATCGTACTTGGTGTAAACGTACTTCAACTTCGGCGTAACAAAACCGTAGGTCCAGTTCATCGGGTATTCGACAGCTGGCGCAGCAGTCAGGCGAGTACCGTTTGCACGAGTCAGGCCTGTTACATAAGTGTCCAGACGAGGCGACACCAGGCCGTTTTCATCGGTGAAGGTTCCTTTCTCAAGATCTCGATCAAAGCGTACTGCTTCGGTCTCGTAAGTGAAGTTCAACCCACCAGGATGGTACGGCAGCGCACCGTTGAAGGTGATCTGCGGCAGGCGGTCATACGGAGTGATCTGGGAAATCGTCGCCAGCTGGTAAGCCTGCAGGTTCAGCCGCGCCTGGTAGGTATCGCCACGATAGGTCACGGAACCTTGCTGATTCACGTAGTCCTGAGTCTTGATCCCTTCCTGATAGGACTTCAAATCCTGGAAGTAATAAGGGTCGCTGATATTGGTGTAATCGACCTGGGTCATTACACGGGAATCCAGCCCGCCCTTATGCTGCCAGTTGAGCATATAACGAGTTTTTTCGTAGTCGGTCTGCAGCTTGCGCTCGTCGCTATCGTCGTTCAGGTACGCGCCGCCAAACTGCCCTTCGCTGGACTTGGTGAGGTAGCGGAATTCGCCTTCCATCAACATGCCGCGCTTGGTCATGTATTGCGGGTACAACGTGGCATCGTAGTTCGGCGCCAGGTTGAAGTAGTACGGCGTAACCAACGTGAAGCCAGTCTCGCTGCCGGTGCTGAAACTCGGCGGCAGGAAGCCGGATTGACGACGGTTGTCGATCGGGAAGTAGATGTACGGGGTGTAAAGGATCGGAATGTCCTTCACTCGCAACGTTACGTTGGTCGCCGTACCAAAACCCGTGGCCGGGTTGAGCGTGATGTTGTTGCCCTTGAGCTGCCAGGCGTTGCTGTTCGGTTCACAGGTGGTGTACGTACCGTCCTTGAGACGGATGATCGCGTTCTCGGCGCGCTTGGCGTACAGCGCGTTGCCGCGGATGCGCGATTTGTGCATCACGTATTCGGCGTTGTCGACCTTGGCGGCACCGGTGTCCAGTTGGACTTCAGCGTGGTCGCCCACCAGCAGGGCGCCGTTGTCGCGCAGACGGACGTTGCCGTTCAGCTCGCCACGGTTCTCGGCCTGGTAAAGGTTGGCCTCGTCGGCCTCGACCTGCATGCTGCCCTGGCGCATGACGACGTCACCGGCCAGGGAAGCAACCTGCTGTTCCTGCTCGTAACGAGAGACCTTGGCGCCGATGAAGGTCGGCGCGTCGCTCTTGTTCGTCTTGTCGTTCATGCCAGGACGGATCGGCTCGATGTACGCGCCGGAGCAGTACGGGCCGGTTTCGGCCAGTTGCGCAGCGGTGAGCTTCTCGCGAGGGACCCAGTCCAGATGGCTGTAGTCGGCGCTGCGCGAACGCAGGCCACGGCCCTTGGCCTCGGTGACCAGCGTGGTCTGCGGCACTGCCTCGGCACTGCCGCCGGACTCGCCTTGCGGCGTGCCACTGGCGGAGCTGACGGCACTGCCGTCATGCACCGGGCGCGGTGGCAGCGGGGCTGCGGCCGTCTTCGGCGCGCAATCCCAGGCACCCGAAGCAGAGACTGAGCAGTCATACTGTTCCGCGGCGACCACGAATGAGGTGGCGAAAGGTTGCATGGCCAGCAGACTGCCGGTTACCAGCAACGGAAATTTTCTACGAAACGCGGGGGATTTCAATGCCATCTTATTAGTCCGGGCTTCCTGCGTGCCATCTGCCCGCGGTGTGGGCCGCACGCCTCTCGATGGTCTGAAAAAGATGCGTGATAATAAAGCATGACCCGCTTGACGGCTAGCGCCGTCGGAGACCCTTGTAATGCCCGACCAAGATCTACGTTTGCAACAGCTGAAAGTCTGGCTTGATGAGCAATTGCCCAGCCTTTTTACCGCCCAGGGCTGGGGTGTCGTACCCCCGGCCACGTTGACTGCGGCCAGCAGTGACGCGAGTTTCAGGCGTTACTTCCGATGGGACGGAGGAGGTCGCAGTTTTGTCGTAATGGACGCTCCACCCCCCCAGGAAAACTGCAAACCTTTCGTCGATATCGCTCATTTGCTCGGTCAATCGGGAATAAATGTTCCGAAAATTTATGCGCAAGATCTGATTCGCGGCTTTCTTTTGCTTAACGACCTGGGGAAAAAAACCTATCTGGACGTGATTGACGAGCAAAATGCTGATCAATTGTTCGCCGATGCCATCGACGCGTTGCTGGCTTTCCAGCAATTGCCGATGGAGGCGCCATTGCCCAGCTATGACGTCGCGCTGTTACGTCGGGAGCTGGAATTGTTTCCTGAATGGTACGTTCGCCGGGAGTTGGGCATCGAGTTCGACGCCCGGCAACTTGGCCTGTGGCAGCGCGTCAGCGAACACCTGATCGACAGCGCGCTGGCCCAGCCCAAGGTGCTGGTGCATCGCGACTATATGCCGCGCAACCTGATGATCAGCGAGCCAAACCCCGGCGTGCTGGATTTCCAGGATGCGGTCTACGGCCCGGTGACCTACGACATCACGTGCCTGTTCAAGGATGCGTTCCTCAGTTGGCCGCAGGCTCGTGTGCGGGAATGGCAGCGCGGTTATTGGCAGCGTGCTGGCGAGTTGGGCATACCGGTGCAGGCAGACTTTGAAGAGTTCCTGCGGGCCAGCGACCTGATGGGCGTGCAGCGTCACCTGAAGGTGATCGGCATCTTCGCGCGCATCTGCCATCGCGATGGCAAACCACGCTACCTGGCGGACGTGCCGCGCTTCTTTGCTTATATAGAGGCGGTGCTCGCGGACCGGCCAGAGTTGAGCGACCTGGGTGAGTTGCTGGCGAGTCTGCGCGCCGAGGCGGTGGTATGAAGGCCATGATCCTGGCCGCCGGCAAAGGTGAGCGGATGCGCCCGCTCACCCTGCACACGCCCAAGCCGCTGATCCAGGCCGGTGGCAAGCGCCTGATCGAGTATCACCTCGAGGCGCTGGCGAAAGCCGGCTTCACCGATATCGTCATCAACCATGCGTGGCTCGGCCAGCAGATCGAAGGCTACCTGGGGGACGGCGCGCAGTACGGCGTACGTATCCAGTACTCGGCCGAAGGCGAGCCGCTGGAAACCGGCGGCGGGATTTTCAAGGCCTTGCCGCTGCTGGGGGACGAACCGTTCCTGGTGGTCAATGGCGACATCTGGACCGATTACGACTTTGCCAGCCTGAAACAGCCGTTGAATGGCCTGGCCCACCTGGTAATGGTCGACAACCCGCCCCATCACCCGTCCGGCGGTGACTTCTACATAAAGGACGGCGCACTTCATGATGCCGCTCCTGGTGCCGATAACCTGACCTTCAGTGGCATTTCCGTACTCCATCCCGAGCTGTTCGCGGGTTGCAGTGCGGGTGCTTTCAAACTGGCGCCGCTGTTGCGTGACGCCATGGCGAAAGGGTTGGTGACGGGGGAACACATGAACGGACGCTGGATCGATGTCGGGACACTGGAGCGCCTGGCGCAAGTCGAAACCCTGCTGACAGCGGGGCACTAGGATGTTGTGGCCAGGGACTCTGATTGGAGCCGGGGCAGGCTTTGCCATTGCCAGCATTCCGGGGGCCATGTTGGGCGCGTTGCTGGGCCAGGCGCTGGACCGGCGCCTGGAGCTGCAAAGCTGGGCTCAGTTACGCGAGCGCCTTGGCGGCCGGCCGGCGTTGCGCAATGACGAACTGCTGTTCGTGTTGCTCGGTCGCCTGGCCAAGAGTAACGGCCGGGTGGTGGACGGGCATATCCAGCAGGCGCGCCAGGAAATGCGCTCGCTGGATATGTCCGAGCCGGCCCAGCGCCGTGCGATTGCCGCGTTCAATCGCGGCAAGTCCGGCTCGGACCGGGTGCGCAGTTATTTGGGCGTGCTCAAGGCTCAGCCTCACGCGGCGGAAGGTGTGCTGCGTGCCTGTTGGCGCATGGCCTGGGCGGACGGCAAGGCCAGCACTGCCGAGCGGGAGTTGATTGAGCAATGGGGCAAATGGCTGGGTTGGACGGTCCAGCAGGTCCAGGCGCTGGCGGCTGACTACGAGCCAGAGCGCAAGCCGTTGGCCAATCGTGGCGGGGCCTATCAGGAGGCGCTGCGGATTCTGGGGGTGACCTCGACCACTGAGCCTTCGGTGATCAAACGCGCCTACCGGCGCCTGCTCAGCCGGCACCACCCGGACAAAATTGCTGGCAGTGGTGCCAGTCCAGCCCAGGTGCGGGAGGCGACTGAACGTACCCGTGAGCTGCACAACGCCTATGCGCTGATTCGCGAAAGACGAGACTTTCGCTAGCAGAATCATCAGGCGCTGCTTTTTTATGGTGTAAACCGGATCAATTGTGGGAGCGGGCTTGCTCGCGAATGCGGTGGATCAGTAACAGATACAGTGACTGACTCACCGCATTCGCGAGCAAGTCGAATCGTCGCACCGCCGCTCCCACATTTTACTCTCCAGTGTTTTTGAGATTTACGATCAGTCCCCGGGATTTTGCGGGCTCAGCCAGCCGCGAATCCGGCGGTACAGTTGTTCTTGCCCGGCCTGGCTGTTATCGGGGAAGGCCTTCAACGACACCTGCTTGTAGCTGTCATTCTTCAAACGCTTGCTGGCCTGGGAACGTTCCTGGGCCGCTTTGCGTACCAGGGCGTTGTCCTGGTAGAAAAAGTCTGCCGTGGCCACCTTCAATTTCGGTGCCAGTTGTTGCAGGTCCGGGGCACGGCCCACCGGGGTTTGTCCGGCCACCATGACAAATTTCTGCACCTGCGCCGGTTGTTTTTCACTCAGGTAGCGTGCGGCCCACCAGGCGCCTGTGCCGTGGCCGAGCAGCACAATGCTGCGGGCATTCTGGGTCTGGGCGAAGGCAAGGGCGGCGTCAATGCGCGCGAAGATTCGCGTGGCGTCGGTCTTGTCTTGTTCATCGTTGCCCGGAACCACAGCCGGGTCGGTGCCTTCAGCTTCGGCGCTGGCGGCTTGCTCCACAGGTTTGGCGACGGTGCTCGCGTCTTTGCTGCTGGTGTCCACGGCCGCCTTGGGCGATTCGATGACCCGGGGTGGCAGCGTGTCCAGGGTCAGGTCCGGCAGTGACAAGCTCAGGGTGCCCCAGGCAGCGTCCGGCAATTTTTTGCGCAACGGCCCGATTGCTTGAGGCCAGTCAGCACTTTCGCCATTGCCCGGGACGATAATCACCACGCCTTCAGGCTCGCCAGTGTTGGCCGGCTTCCACAGGGCCAGGAAAGAATCGCTGCCTGCCTGCAACTGTTGCTGTTCCTGTTGTGGGATTTGTCGCTCCAGGGCGTTGGCTTCTTCCTGGCTGCGCTCGGGCAAGGGCTGGCGTGCTACCGGTTTTTCCGGGGCGGGAGCGGGAGTGTCGGCAGCCTCGACACAAAAGGCGCTGGTAAACAGCAGCGACAGGCACAATGCTGGCAGTGCCGAGCGGTGGGAAAGTGGCATCGTTGATTTCCGGCCAGAAGTGATTCCGGCAGCCTAATGGGTTGGTCAGTATTTGTCAGTGATATGAGACGTGGATCATGGGTTTTCGCTACCTGCTGGTTATCGGCTGTTTATGCTTTCCCTTGATCGCGGGCGCCGTGCCTGCGCCTGCCGCTCACCAGGCGCAGCTTGATGCCGGCGAACGTGAATGGCTCGGCCAGCATCCCGACTTGCGGGTCGGCCTGGTGTTACAGGCGCCTTATGCACAATACGATCGGCGCTTGCAGCGGCTTTCCGGGGCCAACGTCGAATTGATGCAGTGGCTGGCCAAGGCGCTGAACATCGAGCTGACCTGGCGCAACTTTCCCAATCAGGAGCAACTGGAGGCGGCGGTGCGTGACGGCGAGGTCGACCTCGCGCCGGGCCTGCTGCAAACCCCGGCCGGCCTGCGCCTGTGGCTATTCTCTGACCCGTACATGCGGGTGCCCCAGCACATCGTCGGGGTTCGCGATGGCAGCACCGCTGTCGACCTGGAAAAACTCGACGACCAATCCCGCGTCGCCGTGCGCATGCCCAGCGCCGTGGCGGATTACCTGCGCAGCACCTATCCGAGTCTCAACCTGCAAGGCGTGCCCATGGAGCGCCAGGCCCTGCAATTACTGGTGAGCCAGCAGGCGCGGTATGCGGTGGTGGATGAGGCGCAATTGAGCCGGTTGTCTGGGGAAACCGAGTTCGCCGGCCTCGCCGTGGTGGGCGATATCGGCCTGCCGCAATTGTTGCGGGTGGCGACGCGCCGCGACTGGCCAGAGCTGGCCGACATCATGCAAAGCGCCTTGCGTTCGATTCCCGCCCGCGACCTGGACCAGTTGCACACACGCTGGCTGCAGCCCAAATATCCTCGTGTGACCGAGTCGCCTGGGTTCTGGCAAAACCTCACCTTGCTTCTCGGCCTTCTCTTGCTCGCCAGCCTGGCCGTGGTGTTCTGGCAGCGCCGCCAGCAACGCGGCCTGGAACACAACCTGCTGGCCGCCCGGGAAGAAAGTGCCGCCCGCGCCGCCGGTGCTGAAGCCTTGCGCCTGACCCAGTTCTCCATCGACCAAAGCACCGTCGGCATCCTCTGGGTCAATTGGGACAGTCATGTGCGCTACGCCAACCAGGCGGCGGAAACCATGCTCGGCTACGCCGCCGGCGCCCTGATCGAACGCCCGCTGATCGAATTCGACCCGACGCTGACCATGGATCGCTGGCTCAACCTGTGGAAACGCGCCCGGGCCAGCGAAGACGGGCCGCAGAGTTTTGCGACCAACTGCCTGCGCGCCGATGGCAGCGTATTGCCGGCCGACGTGTCCCTGAGTTTCCTGCGCTTTGCCGACGGCGAATACCTGGTGGTTTACCTCAACGACGTCACCGAGCGTCGCCGGGCCCTTGCGGCGTTGCAGGAAAGCGAAGCGCGGCTGCAAGGGATCGCCGCCAATGTGCCAGGTCTGGTGTTTCGCCTGGAGCGCTTGCCGCGCAGCGAGGCGATCGAGTTCGCCTACATCAGCCAGGGCAGCGAGGGGCTGGTGGGTTACGCGCCGGAAGTGCTCAGCCATCCGGCCATGGGCATTCGCAGCCTGGTGCATCCCGACGACCGCGCTAGTTATCACCGCACCCAGGACCAGGCCATCGAGACCGAGAGTAACTGGGCCTGGCAGGGCCGCATCCTGACCCGCCTGGGCGAGCAGCGCTGGGCCGATATCAAGGCTGTGACCCGGCGCCTGGAAGACGGCGCCGTGGTCTGGGACGGAATTGTCTGGGACATCAGCGAGAGCAAACGCATCGAGCTGGAGCTGGACGCCTCCCGCGCGCAACTGCGGGAATTGTCGGCCCACCTGGAAACCGTGCGCGAGGAAGAGAAGGCCCGCATCGCCCGGGAAGTGCACGACGAACTGGGGCAGATGCTCACCGTGCTCAAGCTGGAAACCTCGATGTGCGAACTGACCTACGCGCAACTGGATCCCGGCCTGCACGAGCGGCTGAACAGTATGAAGCGCCTGATCGCCCAACTGTTCCAACTGGTACGCGATGTGGCCACCGCCTTGCGTCCGCCGATTCTCGATGCCGGGATTGCCTCGGCGATCGAATGGCAGGCCCGGCGTTTCGAAGCCCGTACGCAGATTCCGTGCCTGGTGCAGGTGCCGGATAACCTGCCGCTACTGAGCGACGCCAAGGCCATCGGCCTGTTCCGCATCCTGCAGGAGGCACTGACCAATGTGATGCGCCATGCCCAGGCGCATACTGTCGAACTGACGCTGGTGGTGGAGGGCGCGCACTTGCGGCTGACCATCAGCGACGATGGCATTGGTTTCGTCCAGGCCCCCGGTCGACCAGTGTCGTTTGGCCTGGTGGGCATGCGCGAACGGGTGTTGATCATGGGCGGGCAACTGAGCCTGGACAGTGAATTGGGCGAAGGCACCATCCTGAGCGTGACAGTGCCGCTGGATTGATAACCAAAAAAAGAGGACATCCACAGTGATCCGTGTACTGGTAGCTGAAGACCACACCATCGTTCGCGAAGGCATCAAGCAACTGATCGGCCTGGCCAAGGACCTGCTGGTGGTGGGCGAGGCGAGCAATGGCGAGCAGTTGCTGGAGACCCTGCGCCACGTGCCCTGCGAGGTGGTGTTGCTGGACATCTCGATGCCTGGCGTCAATGGCCTGGAAGCCATTCCGCGGATTCGTGCGCTGAACAATCCCCCGGCGATCCTGGTGCTATCGATGCACGACGAAGCGCAAATGGCCGCTCGTGCGCTGAAGGTCGGTGCCGCCGGCTACGCCACCAAGGACAGTGACCCGGCGCTGCTGCTGACGGCGATCCGCAAGGTCGCGGCGGGCGGGCGGTATATCGACCCGGACCTGGCAGACCGCATGGTCTTCGAAGTCGGCCTGACCGACTCCCGGCCGCTGCACTCGCTGTTGTCGGAGCGCGAGTTCTCGGTATTCGAGCGCCTGGCCCAGGGCGCCAACGTCAACGACATCGCCCAGCAGTTGGCGTTGAGCAGCAAAACCATCAGCACTCACAAGGCGCGCCTGATGCAAAAGCTCAACATCACCTCCCTGGCGGAACTGGTGAAGTACGCCATGGAGCACAAGCTCCTATAGCCGCCTATCTATTTGCGACCACCCTCGGGCCTCGGCAGACCCGTTCCTGCCACCTGTAGCTGTCGCACTGTCCTGTGCCCGCCATCCGTGTAGGGCGATCCCTACCCCAAACCTTCCATCCGGCTGATGCCAATCTCTCCGGCCCCCCGATTTCCGAGGGCTGGCGGCTGGACTACGCTTGCTCCATGGCAGTCCAAAACAAAAAGGTGCGGGTATGAGCGAGGTGGATTCAAATGATGTGCTGGTCAGCTTTCGTGGCGTGCAAAAGAGCTACGACGGCGAGAACCTGATCGTCAAAGACCTCAACCTGGAGATTCGCAAGGGCGAGTTCCTGACCCTGCTCGGGCCGTCCGGGTCGGGCAAGACCACCAGCCTGATGATGCTCGCCGGCTTCGAAACCCCCACCGCCGGCGAGATCCAGCTGGCCGGTCGTTCCATCAACAACGTGCCGCCCCACAAGCGTGACATCGGCATGGTGTTCCAGAACTACGCGCTGTTCCCCCACATGACGGTCTCCGAGAACCTGGCGTTTCCGCTCTCTGTACGCGGCCTGAGCAAGACCGACATCAGCGAGCGGGTCAAGCGTGTGCTGAGCATGGTCCAGCTCGATGCCTTCGCCCAGCGCTACCCGGCGCAACTCTCCGGCGGCCAGCAGCAGCGGGTGGCCCTGGCCCGGGCGCTGGTGTTCGAGCCGCAGCTGGTGCTGATGGACGAACCCCTCGGCGCCCTCGACAAGCAGCTGCGCGAGCACATGCAGATGGAGATCAAGCACCTGCACCAGCGCCTCGGCGTGACCGTGGTGTACGTGACCCACGACCAGGGCGAAGCGCTGACCATGTCCGACCGGGTGGCGGTATTCCACCAGGGCGAGATCCAGCAGATCGCTGCTCCGCGCACCTTGTATGAAGAGCCGAAAAACACCTTCGTCGCCAACTTCATCGGCGAGAACAACCGCCTCAATGGCCGTCTCCACAGCCACACCGGCGACCGTTGCGTGGTCGAGCTGGCGCGTGGCGAAAAGGTCGAGGCGCTGGCGGTGAACGTTGGCCAGGTCGGCGGTCCGGTGACCCTGTCGGTACGCCCGGAGCGCGTCAGCCTGAATGGTTCCAGCGAGAGCTGCGTCAACCGCTTTTCCGGGCGCGTGGCCGAATTCATCTACCTGGGCGACCACGTGCGAGTGCGCCTGGAAGTCTGCGGCAAGTCCGATTTTTTTGTGAAACAACCGATCGCCGAGCTGGACACGGCCCTGGCGGTCGGCGACGTGGTACCGATTGGCTGGCAAGTCGAGCACGTTCGCGCACTCGACCCACTTCTAGAGGCGAATTGATCGCCCCCTTGCTTCACCAACCTCGCACGTGGAGAGAACAACAATGTTGAGATCCCTGAAATATTCAGCCCTGGCTTTGAGCCTCCTGGGGGCGACACAGGCCATGGCAGGCCCTGATTTGACGGTGGTGTCCTTTGGTGGCGCGAACAAGGCGGCGCAGGTCAAGGCCTTCTACGCCCCGTGGGAAAGCGCGGGCAACGGCAAAATCGTCGCCGGCGAATACAACGGTGAAATGGCCAAGGTCAAGGCCATGGTCGACACCAAAAGCGTGTCCTGGGACCTTGTGGAAGTGGAGTCGCCGGAACTGTCCCGTGGTTGTGACGAAGACATGTTCGAACCCCTGGACCCGAAACTGTTCGGCAACCCGGGCGACTACGTGAAGGGCGCGATCCAGCCGTGCGGCGTGGGCTTCTTCGTATGGTCCACCGTGCTGGCCTACAACGCCGACAAACTCAAAGCTCCACCAGGCGGCTGGGCAGATTTCTGGGACACCAAGAAATTTCCGGGCAAGCGCGGCCTGCGCAAGGGCGCCAAGTACACCCTGGAATTCGCCTTGATGGCTGACGGTGTGGCGCCGAAGGATGTGTACAAAGTGCTGGCCGGCAAAGATGGCCAGGACCGCGCGTTCAAGAAACTCGATGAACTCAAGCCGTATATCCAGTGGTGGGAAGCGGGCGCCCAACCGCCGCAGTACCTCGCTTCTGGCGACGTGGTGATGAGTTCTGCCTACAACGGCCGGATCGCCGCCGTGCAGAAAGAAAGCAATCTGAAAGTGGTGTGGAACGGCGGGATCTACGATTTCGACGCCTGGGCCATTCCAAAAGGCCTGGCCAAGGAACGTGCTGACGCGGCGAAGAAATTCATCGCCTTCTCGGTGCAGCCGCAGCAGCAGAAGACCTATTCGGAAAACATCGCCTACGGCCCGGCTAATACCCAAGCCGTACCGTTGCTGGCCAAGGACATCCTGAAGGACATGCCGACTACCCCGGAAAACATCGCCAATCAGGTGCAGATCGACGTGAGCTTCTGGGCGGATAACGGTGAGCAACTGGAGCAGCGCTTTAACGCGTGGGCGGCCAAATAACCCGGTCGCCAATGTGACACCCACCTTTGTGGCGAGGGAGCAAGCTCCCTCGCCACAGGACAAGCGCCACACCAACGTTTTGCATTCATGTTTAAGAACCCGGAGTTCGCCATGGCCCTCGCCATTCCCAGCCCCACCCTGAAACAGCGCCTGGCGCGTGCCGAACGGCTCAACCGCTGGAAGGCCCAGGCCTTGATCGCGCCGCTGGTGGTGTTTTTGCTGCTGGTGTTTCTGGTGCCGATTGTGGCGCTGCTGTACAAAAGCGTCGGCAACCCGGAAGTGGTGGGCGGCCTCCCGCGCACGGTGGTAGCGGTAACCGCCTGGGACGGTCGTGGCCTGCCCGGCGAGCCGGTGTACCAGGCCATCAGCGATGACTTGGGCGAAGCCCGGAAAAACTCGACCCTGGGCGACCTTTCAAAACGCTTGAACATGGAACTGGCGGGCTATCGCAGCCTGCTGACGAAAACCGCGCGGGCGCTGCCGTTTACCGAAGCGCCTGCCTCTTATAAAGAAGCGCTGGAAAACCTCGACGAACGCTGGGGCGACCCGGCGTACTGGCAGGCGATCCGGCGTAACACCAGCAGCCTGACGCCGTACTACCTGCTGGCGGCCGTGGATCATCGCATTGACGACCTCGGCGAAATCGCCCCGGCCACTCCCGACCAGGCGATCTACCTCGATATCTTCGCCCGTACATTCTGGATGGGCCTGGTCATCACCGTGTGCTGCCTGCTATTGGCCTATCCACTGGCTTACCTGCTGGCCAACCTGCCGGCACGGCAAAGCAACCTGCTGATGATCCTGGTGTTGCTGCCGTTCTGGACCTCGGTGCTGGTGCGCGTGGCGGCGTGGATCGTGTTGCTGCAGTCCGGCGGCTTGATCAACAGCGCGTTGATGGGCATGGGCCTGATCGATAAACCGGTGGAACTGGTGTTCAACCGGCTCGGCGTCTACATCTCCATGGTGCACATCCTGCTGCCGTTCATGATTCTGCCGATCTACAGCGTGATGAAAGGCATCTCGCCGACTTACATGCGGGCGGCGATTTCCCTGGGTTGCCACCCATTCGCCAGCTTCTGGCGCGTGTACTTCCCGCAGACTTATGCAGGCGTAGGCGCTGGCTGCCTGTTGGTGTTCATTTTGGCGATCGGCTACTACATCACCCCGGCCTTGCTGGGCAGCCCGAACGACCAGATGGTCAGCTACTTCGTGGCCTTCTACACCAACACCAGCATCAACTGGGGCATGGCCACGGCCTTGGGCGGCTTGTTGCTGCTGGCCACCGTGGTGCTGTACCTGATCTACAACTGGCTGGTGGGCGCCAGCCGCCTGCGCCTGAGCTAAGGAGACCGTTGCGATGCTGAGCCCTTATATGTCGCCCGTGGAACGGGTCTGGTTCTACAGCTTGCGGATTCTCTGCGGCCTGATCCTGTTGTTCCTGATCTTGCCGGTGCTGGTGATCATCCCGCTGTCGTTCAACAGCGGAAGTTTCCTGGTTTACCCGCTGCAAGGCTTCTCGCTGCACTGGTACCAGGACTTCTTCGGCTCGGCGGAATGGATGCGGGCCTTGAAGAACAGCATCATCGTCGCCCCAGCGGCCACGGTGCTGGCGATGGTGTTCGGCACGCTGGCGGCGATTGGCCTGACGCGCGGGAATTTTCCGGGCAAGGCGCTGGTGATGGCCCTGGTGATTTCGCCGATGGTGGTGCCGGTGGTGATTATCGGCGTGGCCAGTTACCTGTTCTTCGCACCGCTGGGCCTGGGCAACAGCTTCTTTTCGCTGATCGTGGTGCACGCGGTGCTGGGCGTGCCGTTCGTGATCATCACCGTGTCGGCGACCTTGCAGGGGTTCAACCATAACCTGGTGCGGGCGGCGGCCAGTCTGGGGGCATCACCGCTGACGGCGTTTCGCCGGGTGACCTTGCCGCTGATTGCGCCGGGGGTTATTTCCGGGGCGCTGTTTGCGTTTGCCACCTCGTTTGATGAAGTGGTGGTGACGCTGTTCCTCGCCGGGCCCGAACAGGCGACCTTGCCCCGCCAGATGTTCAGCGGCATCCGCGAAAACCTCAGCCCCACCATTGCCGCAGCGGCGACCTTGCTGATCGCCTTCTCGGTGGTGCTGTTGCTGACCCTGGAATGGCTGCGCGGGCGCAGCGAGAAACTGCGCACCGCCCAAGTTTGAAGCCAAACAGAAATCAAAATGTGGGAGCGGGCTTGCTCGCGAAGGCGGTGTGTCAGTCAACAGAGATATCGACTGGCCTACCGCCTTCGCGAGCAAGCCCGCTCCCACATTGGGTCTGTGTCTATTCAGTAGCTGAATGCAAGACAACCAGCCTAAGTCAGCTACTCTTGTGCCAGCCCATAACTGATAAGAGGCCGCGCACATGAGTACTTCCTCATTCAAGATCGCCCATAAACTGCTCACCGGCCCAGGCGCCATCGAGCAACTGGCCGCCGAGCTGACGCGGCTGGATGTCGACAACCCGCTGATTGTCACCGACGCGGCGCTGGTCAAGTCCGGCACCGTGGCGCTGGCGCTGGAGCACCTGGGTGAGCGGGCCTATGAAATTTTCGACCGCGTGCTGCCCGACCCGGAAATCGCCATCGTCGAGGACTGCATGCGCGTTTACCGAGAAGGCGGGCATGACGGCCTGATCGGCGTCGGCGGCGGCAGTGCCATCGACATTGCCAAGAGCGTGGCGGCCTACGCCGGTTATCACGGCGCCCTGGCCGACCTGTTCGGCGTCGACCAGGTGCCGCGCAAAGGTCCGCCGTTGATCGCGATCCCCACCACCGCCGGCACCGGCTCTGAAGTGACGAACGTGGCGATTCTGTCGGACAAGGTCGCGCAACTGAAAAAAGGCATCGTCAGCGATTTCCTGCTGCCGGACGTGGCCCTGATCAGCCCGCAAATGACCCTGACCTGCCCCCGCAGCGTGACTGCCGCCAGTGGCGTGGATGCGCTGGTGCATGCCATCGAGTCCTACTTGTCGCTGAATGCCTCGCCGATCACTGATGCGCTGGCCATTGGTGCGATCAAACTGATCGCCAAGGCGTTGCCCAAGGCCTACGCCAATCCGCTCAACCTGCAAGCCCGTGACGACATGGCCACCGCCAGCCTGATGGCCGGGATGGCGTTCGGGAATGCAGGCGTGGGCGCGGTGCACGCGTTGGCCTATCCACTGGGCGGGCGCTTCAACATCGCCCACGGCGTGAGCAATGCCTTGCTGCTGCCCTACGTGATGCACTGGAACAAGCTGGCGTGTGTGGAGCGCATGCAGGAGATTGCCGAGGCCATGGGCGTGAATGTCACGGGGCTGAGCGCCGTGGATGCGGCGGACCAGGCCGTCGAGGCGATGACGCGACTGTGTGCCGCAGTCGAGATCCCGTCCGGCCTGCGCAGCTTCGGTGTGCCCGAAGACGCGATCCCGGCCATGGCCATAGAGGCCGCGGGAATCGAACGCCTGATGCGCAACAATCCGCGCAAGCTCAGCGCCGCTGATATCGAGAAAATCTACCGGGCAGCTTATTAACCATTGAGCGAGGTCACGGTGCGCGCGGCAAAGCATGAGGTATACAATGCGCGCCATCGTGATTTAGCTCAAAAAGGTGCGTCATGCAGCCCTTCGTCATTGCTCCATCGATTCTCTCCGCCGACTTCGCCCGCCTGGGTGAGGAAGTGGACAATGTGTTGGCCGCCGGTGCCGACTTCGTTCACTTCGATGTCATGGACAACCACTATGTGCCGAACCTGACCATTGGTCCGATGGTCTGCGCCGCCCTGCGTAAATACGGCGTGACCGCGCCCATCGACGCGCACTTGATGGTCAGCCCGGTGGACCGCATTGTCGGCGACTTCATCGAAGCCGGTGCGACCTACATCACCTTCCACCCGGAAGCCACGCTGCACGTGGACCGCACCCTGCAGCTGATCCGCGAGGGCGGTTGCAAGGCGGGCCTGGTGTTCAACCCGGCCACCCCGTTGAGCGTGCTTGAGTACGTGATGGACAAGGTCGACATGGTCCTGTTGATGAGCGTCAACCCGGGCTTCGGCGGGCAGAAATTCATCCCCGGCACCCTCAACAAGCTGCGTGAAGCGCGGGCGCTGATTGATGCCTCGGGCCGTGATATCCGCCTGGAGATCGACGGTGGCGTCAACGTCAACAACATCCGCGAAATCGCCGCAGCGGGTGCCGACACCTTTGTGGCCGGCTCGGCGATCTTCAATGCCCCGGACTATCAGGAAGTGATCGCCAAGATGCGTGCAGAACTGGCGCTGGCGCGTCCATGAGCGGCTTTGAGCAGCTGTTCCCCGGCAAACTGCCACGGCTGGTGATGTTCGATCTGGACGGTACGTTGATCGATTCGGTGCCGGACCTGGCGGCCGCGGTGGACGACATGCTGCTCAAGCTGGGGCGCAAGCCGGCGGGCATCGAGTCGGTGCGCGAGTGGGTTGGCAACGGCGCGCAGATGCTGGTGCGCCGGGCCCTGGCCAACAACATCGAGGCCGAGGGTGTCGATGAGGTGGAAGCCGAGCATGCGCTTGAGTTGTTCAACGTGGCCTATGAAAACGGCCACGAATTGACCGTGGTTTATCCCGGCGTGCGCGACACCCTGAAATGGCTGCATAAGCAGGGCGTGGAAATGGCCCTGATCACCAACAAGCCGGAGCGCTTCGTCGCGCCGCTGTTGGACCAGATGAAGATCGGTCGGTATTTCCGCTGGATCATCGGTGGCGATACCTTGCCGCAGAAGAAACCCGACCCGGCGGCACTGTTTTTCGTGATGAAAATGGCCAATATCCCGGCGTCTCAATCGCTGTTTGTCGGCGATTCGCGCAGTGATGTGCTGGCGGCGAAAGCGGCGGGGGTCAAGTGTGTGGCCTTGAGTTACGGCTACAACCATGGCCGGCCGATTGCCGAGGAATCCCCGGCGCTGGTGATTGATGACCTGCGCCTGTTAATCCCCGGTTGCTTGGGAACGGGCGCTGAGATAACGTTGCCCGACGCTGTTTCATCCCCTTCTGGAAATCCCATCGTGGTGGTCACTCGCAAACTCTGGATGAAAGTCATCAAGGCCCTGGCCCGCTGGCGTTGGCGCGCCTGACTGATCCTCGCCGCGCTGCGGCACGTTTGCACACCTGACCGTTAGACCCTCAAGCCACGAGGCACCTCATGATCCGCGAAGAATTCCTGCGTTTGGCCGCTGCCGGCTACAACCGTATCCCCATGGCCTGCGAAACCCTGGCCGACTTCGACACGCCATTGTCGATCTACCTGAAGCTGGCCGACGAGCCTAACTCCTATCTGCTGGAGTCGGTGCAGGGTGGCGAGAAATGGGGCCGTTATTCGATCATCGGCCTGCCGTGCCGCACAGTGCTGCGTGTCCATGATCACCATGTGAGCATCACCCTGGACGGCGTCGAGATTGAAAGCCACGACGTGGAAGACCCGCTGGCCTTCGTCGAGGCGTTCAAGGCGCGCTACAACGTGCCGACCATCGCCGGCCTGCCGCGCTTCAACGGCGGCCTGGTGGGTTACTTCGGCTACGACTGCGTGCGCTACGTGGAAAAACGCCTGGGCAAATCCCCGAACCCCGATCCGTTGGGCGTGCCGGACATTCTGCTGATGGTCTCCGATGCGGTGGTGGTGTTCGATAACCTCGCGGGCAAGATGCACGCGATTGTGTTGGCCGACCCTTCCCAGGCGGACGCGTTCGAGCAAGGCCAGGCCAGCCTCGAAGCGCTGCTGGAAAAGCTGCGCCAGCCGATCACCCCGCGTCGCGGCCTGGACCTTAGCCGTCCACCGGCGGCTGACCCGGTGTTCCGCTCCAGCTTTACCCAGGCTGACTACGAGCGTGCCGTCGATACCATCAAGGAATATATCCTTGCCGGTGACTGCATGCAGGTGGTGCCGTCGCAACGCATGTCCATCGACTTCAAGGCTGCGCCCATCGATTTGTACCGGGCGCTGCGCTGCTTCAACCCGACGCCGTACATGTACTTCTTCAACTTTGGCGACTTCCATGTGGTAGGCAGTTCGCCGGAAGTGCTGGTGCGTGTGGAAGACAACCTGATCACCGTGCGCCCGATTGCCGGCACGCGCCCTCGCGGTGCGACCGAGGAGGCGGACCTGGCGCTGGAGCAGGACCTGCTGAGCGACGACAAGGAAATCGCCGAGCACTTGATGCTGATCGACCTGGGCCGCAACGACACCGGGCGTGTTTCGGAAATCGGTTCGGTGAAGCTCACCGAGAAGATGGTGATCGAGCGTTATTCCAACGTGATGCACATCGTGTCCAACGTCACCGGCGAGCTGAAGGCCGGATTGACCGCGATGGATGCACTGCGGGCGATCCTGCCGGCGGGCACCTTGTCGGGTGCGCCGAAGATTCGTGCGATGGAAATCATCGACGAGCTGGAGCCGGTCAAGCGTGGTGTGTATGGCGGCGCGGTGGGGTATTTCGCCTGGAACGGCAATATGGACACTGCGATCGCGATCCGTACGGCGGTGATCAAGGACGGCGAACTGCACGTGCAGGCAGGCGGCGGGATCGTGGCCGACTCGGTGCCGGCGCTGGAGTGGGAAGAGACGCTGAACAAGCGCCGGGCGATGTTCCGTGCGGTGGCGTTGGCTGAGCAGACCCCGCAGGACTAACTGCTGATCTAGATCCAAATGTGGGAGCCGGGCTTGCCCGCGATGGCGGTGTGTCAGTCGACAGATTAGTTGACTGATTTACCGGCATCGCAGGCAAGCCAGCTCCCACAGTTGTTTTGTGAGGGATTTGAGATCGCCTCAGAAATCCAGACTCACCCCGACACTCACCCCTTGCTGGGTAAAGTTGTCATCCTTCCTCACGTTATAGGCCGCATTCAGCGCCAGGTCCTTGGTCACCTTGTGGCTAATCCCCAGGTTCAAGCGATCCGAATTGCTGCGTGGCGTGTAGCCGTCCAGTTTGAAATCAATCCCCGGCACGCTGTTGAGGGACATGCCCACTCGCTGCGTATCGTTTTCAAACTCGTGCTCGTGGGCCACTTCGCCAAACATTAGGGTTTGGGGAGTGAAGCGGTAGTTGGCTTGTAATCCGATTCCCAGGCGCTTGGAGTCGCGCTGTTGGTCATCAAAGGTCAGCGCGGTGGAACGGGCATCTTTCTCCGAATAACCATTCACCTCGACCCGCGAGTAATCGGCGCTGATGAAGGGCGAGAAGTGCCATTCACTATTCGGCTCGGCGATGTCATACCCCACGCGTGCGCTCAAGGCCCATAGCCAGCCGTCAGTGTCGCCTTTCTCGGTGCCTTCGCTGATGCCCAGGGCGAACTTGCGCTTGAGGTTGTCGAAGTCCAGCTTGCCGCCGGTCAATGCGGCGTCGGCCCACCAGTGATCTTCCTGATACTGGGCGAACACGGTGCCCAGGTAACTGTTGAGCTTGTAGTCCGAATCGCTGGCGCCGGCCTCAAGACTCTGGCGGTAGAAGCCTGCCGCCACACCCACGCGCCATTCGTCATTGAGCCTGTAGCTGCCACCGATGTTCAGGTTGTAGCCGCTGCCGTCACCGCTGGCCGAGCTGTTTTGATCATCGAAGTCCAGGTGCTGGCCGCCAGCGTCGACAATCGCCCGCCACTGGCCTACGGCCTGCCAGCTACCCGAGTCGGCTTGCCATTGGTTGCGCAATGAATCCTGATGGGCGCGCAAGGTACCTTGGGCCATTTCCGGAAGCAGGGTGATTTCCCAAGGGGCCGCCAGCAGCGAATACGCGTAGTCGGCGATCAACACCTGGCCGGCCTCGGTCGGGTGGACGGTGTCGTTGTAAATCAGCTTGGTCGGGTCCGGGTTGGTCCCGCCGACGCCATACACGGGGTTCCGGCAGGTGGTGCCGCTGAAGCAGGTCTGGTTGAGGTTCTGGTTGGTGGCAAAGCCAAAGCGGCCGGGGTCGGCGAAGGTTTCCTTGAGTAGCAACGGAATGTTCAGCGGGATGATCTGCGCATCGATTTGCGACAGGCGCTGCACCAGGGTCTGGTTGAACACGCCGGCCAGGGCGCTGACGGTCCCTTGGAGCGGCGTGCCATTGACGGCAGGCGTCAGGCCCAGGTCCGGCAGCATCCACACCATGACATATCGGGCGCCAGCCTGTTGCAGAGCCTGGGCGCTGTCGGCCAGGCGACCGGCTGCGGCCGAGGCTTGGCCGGGGCTGAGGACCAGGCCGTCGAGGAAGTCATTCCCACCGCCGGAGAGAAAGTACAACGCGTTGGGGTCGGCTCGGCCGCCCGTGGATGCCAGGTATCCGGGGCGTGTACGCAACACCTGCCCGGTGTCGCTATCGGTGACGGTGGAGTTGCCGGTGATGGCATCGTAGATCTGCTGGGTGGTGTAGCCGCCGACGGCCCAGTTATTGCCGTCTGCCTGGCCTTGCGCGGCGCGCTCCGGCGAGGTGGATGCGTTCAGGTCGCCTGCTGCCACTCCCAGCTTGCCGCCCAATAATGTCGAGGAAATCAGCGAAGTGCTTTCGCCGCTGCCGTCGAAGTACTGCGGGCCGGTACGGTTGGTGAAGCGATAGGTTGAACCCGGTGCCCCAGGGTCGGCGAATGTCCCGGCGTCAGCCAGGCTGTCGCCGAATACGATCATGGTCGAGTAGGGCGACGGCGCGGCGAACGCTTGGGAGCAAGCCAGGCTTAGCAGGCAGCCGACGAGTGGAGCGAAATAAGGGGTCTTGGTCATGAGTCCGTCCATGCTTTTGTTTTTTTATCAGCACTGTGACTGTAGCGACCTTTCAAGGGTTCTGAAAAAATTGACGCCAATTATCGGTCGGGCACTTACCCCCGTATTTGCGGCGCCATATTGCACCGCTGGCGAGGCTACGTTACTGTGCCTGAACGTATGAATGAGACCCTCCCCGTGTTGATCATCAGCAAACTCTTGATGCGAGTAGTCAAGGCACACGCCCGTTGGCGTTGGCGCGCCTAACTTTTCTCTACCGGCCCCGCCGGACCTGTACCGATTTGCCTTCTTCACCCTTTGTTCGACGCCCCTTGCCGGCCAACCCCGGCAACCGGAAAGTGCGTCTGGCAGCGGGTCACTCCCTTGGAAGGCCGTCATTAGAAGTCAGTGAATTCAAGAGGTTTTAACCCACATGTTGCTGATGATTGATAACTACGACTCCTTTACCTACAACGTTGTGCAGTACCTGGGCGAGCTCGGCGCCGAGGTCAAGGTCGTGCGCAACGACGAATTGACCGTGGCGCAAATCGCCGCGTTGAACCCTGAACGCATCGTCGTCTCCCCAGGCCCGTGCACCCCGACCGAAGCGGGCATCTCCCTCGAAGCCATCCAATACTTTGCCGGCAAGCTGCCGATCCTGGGCGTGTGCCTGGGCCATCAGTCCATCGGCCAGGCCTTCGGCGGCGACGTAGTGCGCGCCCGCCAGGTGATGCACGGCAAGACCAGCCCGGTGTTCCACAAGGACCAGGGCGTATTCCACGGTTTGAACCTGCCGGTGACGGTTACCCGCTACCACTCGCTGGTGGTCAAGCGTGAAACCCTGCCCGAATGCCTTGAGCTGACGGCCTGGACCCAGCTGGAAGACGGCTCCGTCGACGAGATCATGGGCCTGCGTCACAAGACACTGAACGTCGAAGGGGTGCAATTTCACCCGGAATCGATTTTGACCGAGCAGGGCTACGAGCTGTTCGCTAACTTTCTCAAGCAGAGCGGCGGCACGCGCTAAGGACTTTTCATGGATATCAAGACTGCCCTGAGCCGTATCGTCGGCCATCTGGACCTGAGCACCGCAGAAATGAGCGATGTGATGCGCGAGATCATGACCGGTCAATGCACCGACGCACAGATCGGCGCGTTCATGATGGCCATGCGCATGAAGAGCGAGAGCATCGACGAAATCGTCGGCGCCGTGTCGGTGATGCGTGAGCTGGCGGACAAGGTCGAACTCAAGACCCTCGACGGCGTGGTCGACGTGGTCGGCACCGGCGGCGACGGTGCGAACATCTTCAACGTGTCGACGGCTTCTTCCTTTGTGGTGGCAGCTGCCGGCTGCACCGTGGCCAAACACGGTAACCGTGCGGTGTCGGGTAAAAGCGGCAGCGCCGATTTGTTGGAGGCAGCAGGCATCTACCTGAACCTGACCCCAGTACAAGTGGCGCGCTGCATCGATAACGTCGGCATCGGCTTCATGTTTGCCCAGTCCCATCACGGCGCGATGAAACACGCTGCCGGCCCGCGCAAGGACTTGGGCCTGCGCACCCTGTTCAACATGCTCGGCCCGCTTACGAATCCGGCCGGTGTGAAGCATCAGGTGGTGGGCGTGTTCAGCCAGGCGCTCTGCCGGCCGTTGGCCGAAGTCCTGCAGCGCCTGGGCAGCAAGCATGTGCTGGTGGTGCACTCCAAGGATGGTTTGGACGAGTTCAGCCTGGCCGCACCGACCTTCGTGGCGGAGCTGAAGGATGACCAGGTCACCGAATATTGGGTCGAACCTGAAGATCTCGGCATGAAAAGCCAGAGCCTGCACGGCCTGGCGGTGGAAAGCCCGGCGGCTTCCCTTGAATTGATTCGCGATGCCCTGGGGCGTCGCAAGACCGAAAACGGCCAGAAAGCCGCAGAAATGATTGTGCTCAATGCCGGTGCGGCGCTGTATGCCGCGGATCACGCCTACAGTCTTAAAGAGGGTGTTGCCCTCGCTCATGATGCATTGCATACCGGGCTGGCGCGCGAAAAGCTCGAAGAACTGGGTGCGTTTACTGCGGTGTTCAAAGTGGAGAATGAAGGATGAGTGTTCCGACCGTTCTGGAGAAAATCCTGGCCCGCAAGGCAGAAGAAGTTGCCGAACGCCGTGCCCGGGTCAGCCTGGCTGAACTGGAAGGCCTGGCGAAAACCGCTGATGCACCGCGCGGGTTTGGCAATGCGCTGATCAAGCAGGCCAAGGAAAAGCAGCCGGCCGTTATCGCTGAAATCAAAAAGGCTTCGCCGAGCAAGGGCGTGATTCGCGAGATCTTCATTCCTGAAGACATTGCCAAGAGCTATGAAAAGGGCGGTGCGACGTGCCTCTCGGTGTTGACTGACATCGACTTCTTCCAGGGTTCCGACCTGTACCTGCAGCAAGCGCGTGCGGCGTGCTCGCTGCCGGTGATCCGCAAGGACTTCATGGTCGACCCCTACCAGATCGTCGAAGCTCGTGCCTTGGGCGCCGATTGCGTGCTGTTGATCGTCTCCGCACTGGATGACGTGAAGATGGCCGAACTGGCGGCCGTGGCCAAAAGCGTCGGCCTCGACGTGCTGGTGGAAGTGCACGACGGTGATGAACTGGAACGCGCGTTGAAAACCCTCGACACACCGTTGGTGGGCGTCAACAACCGCAACCTGCACACGTTTGAAGTCAGCCTGGAAAACACCCTCGACCTGTTGCCGCGTATCCCGCGTGACCGGTTGGTGATTACCGAAAGTGGCATCGTCAATCGCGCCGATGTCGAACTGATGGAAATCAGCGGAGTGTACTCGTTCCTCGTCGGAGAAACCTTCATGCGTGCCGAGAACCCGGGGGCTGAATTGCAGCGCCTGTTCTTCCCGGAGCGTGGCGTTGCTGTCAGTGGTTCGACCCTGGATTGATGATGACCCAGCCGGTGGCGATGACGGTCGAGGCAGGCCTTAAGGCCGAGCAGGATTTGCTCGCCGCTGTCTGCGCGGGGGAGCAGCCGTTCGGCCTGCTGTTCTGGCAGCCCAGCGATCAAGCGTTGGTGATGCCTCGTCGTTTGAGCCGCCTTCCGGCATTCGAGACCGCCAGCCAGGTATCGGCAGATGCCGGTTGGCCGGTGCTGCTGCGGGAAACCGGCGGTGAGCCGGTTCCGCAATCGGCAGCCACGGTCAATATTGCGCTGGTCTACGCGCCACCACGCAGTGAAGGTGACCAAGGGCGCATCGAAACCGGCTACCAGCGTTTGTGCCAGCCGATTTGCGACCTGCTTATCGAGCTGGGTGGCAATGCATCGGTGGGCGAGATTGACGGGGCTTTTTGCGACGGTCGCTACAACGTCAACCTGGATGGCCGCAAAATGGTCGGTACTGCCCAGCGCTGGCGTCAGAGTGGCGGACGCCCGGTGGGGTTGGTGCATGGTGCGTTGTTGCTGGATGACGATCGCGTCGAGTTGATCGCCGCGGTCAATCGCTTCAATGAAGCGTGTGGCCTGGAACAACGGGTGCGCGCTGAAAGCCATATCGCCCTGCACGAAGCCTTTGCTGCGCCAGACGCGATTGCCCGGCTCGACACGTTGTACCGGCAGATGCTTGCGAGCTTTCTGCCGGTTTAACGCGTTCCGAAGACCACCATGGTCTTGCCTTTGACATGCACCAGGTTGCGTTCTTCCAGGTCCTTCAGCACCCGCCCAACCATTTCCCTTGAGCAACCGACGATCCGCCCGATTTCCTGGCGGGTGATCTTGATCTGCATCCCGTCGGGATGGGTCATGGCATCCGGCTGCTTGCACAGTTCCAGCAGGCAGCGGGCAACCCGGCCGGTGACGTCGAAAAATGCCAGGTCGCCGACTTTGCGCGTGGTGTCTCTCAGGCGCTGGGCGATCTGGCCGCTCAAGGCGTACAGAATGTCGGGATCCTGCTGGGCCAATTCGCGAAACTTGGCATAGCTGATCTCGGCGACTTCGCATTCGACCTTGGCCCGCACCCAGGCGCTGCGCTCCTGTTCCTTGCCCGCTTGCTCGAAAAGCCCGAGTTCGCCGAAGAAGTCACCGGTATTGAGATAGGCGATGATCATTTCGCGACCATCGTCATCCTCGATCAGGATGGTGACTGAGCCTTTGATAATGAAGAACAGGGTTTCCGAACGCTCGCCCGCGCAGATGATGTTGTGCTTGGCCGGATGACGCCGGCGCTGACAATGCATCAGCAGTTTGTCGAGGTTCTTGATCTTGGGTGTGGGAGTAATCGCAACCATGGTTGTATCCCGAAAAGACTGCACGGTTTTGTTGAGCTTGTTTTTTTGTTCAGCGCGATCAACGGTTAAGCCATGTCATCCAGTGGATGGCAATGCGCCATTGATTTGGCGCCAGCTTAACAGACACATTCCGCCTCCATTAGGGAATTTACCCCGTAATCACTGCTGTTGATCGCTTTGATGGGAAACGCTGACGGCCCAAAGCCCTGTGCTAAGCTGGCGACCCTTTTTTAGCAGTGGAGTCTGGGCGATGAAGGCACGCATCCAATGGGCGGGCGAAGCCATGTTCCTCGGTGAGTCGGGCAGTGGCCATGTCGTGGTCATGGACGGCCCGCCGGAGGCCGGTGGCCGCAACCTGGGCGTACGCCCGATGGAAATGCTCCTGCTCGGTGTAGGCGGTTGCAGCAATTTCGACGTGGTCAGCATCCTGAAGAAGTCCCGCCAGGCGGTGGAAAGCTGCGAGGCCTTCCTGGAAGCAGAGCGTGCGACCGAAGACCCGAAGGTGTTTACCAAGATCCACATGCACTTTGTCGTCAAGGGCCGGGCGCTGAAAGAAGCTCAGGTCAAACGTGCCATCGAGCTGTCGGCGGAGAAGTACTGCTCGGCCTCGATCATGTTGGGCGCCGCAGGCGTTGCCATCACTCATGATTACGAGATCATTGAGCTGGGCTGATCGCTTATCCACAGGCAAAAAGAAAGGGCGCTTAAAGAGCGCCCTTTCTGCGTTATGCGGGATTGTCAGATGCGGTAAGTGCTCTTGGTCATGACCTTGGCCAGCAGGCTCATGCCAAATTTCACCGGTGCCGGGAAGCGGAAGCCGCCCGCGTCCAGCGCGCTTTCGGCGTGATGTTCTTCATCAATGCGCATCTGCTCAAGAATCGCCCGGGACTTTTCGTCTTCAGCCGGCAGTTGCTCAAGGTGTTCATTGAGGTGCTTGCACACCTGATGCTCGGTGGCAGCTACAAAACCCAGGCTGACTTTGTCGCTGATCAAGCCCGCTACCGCGCCGATACCAAACGATAAGCCGTAGAACAGCGGATTCAGCACGCTTGGGTGGCTGTTCAACTGGCGGATGCGTTGCTCACACCAGGCCAGGTGGTCGATTTCTTCTTCGGCGGCGTGTTCCATGGCGGCGCGCACTTGCGGCAGCTTGGCGGTCAGGGCCTGGCCTTGATACAGCGCCTGGGCACAGACTTCGCCGGTATGGTTGATGCGCATCAGGCCGGCGACGTGGCGGGTGTCGGTCTCGCTCATCTGCGCTTCGGGCTGCACGATGGCGGGCGACGGACGCTGCGGTTGGCCACTGAATGGCAACAGCGTGCGCATGGCCGTGTCGGCTTGCAGCAACAGGCGATCAATCGGCGAGTAGTGACGTTGGGTAGTCATGCTGACCTCCGGGAAGAATCTCGGCGGCCAGTTTACCGCAAGAGAGGGGGAAGCGTTTGCGCTGGGTCAAATTGCTTGTGTGGCGAGGGAGCTTGCTCCCGCTGGAGCACGCAGCGCTCCCGGTTTTGTGCGGCCGCTACGCGACCGAGCGGGAGCAAGCTCCCTCGCCACAGGTAGTGCTCAGCCCGGCGGCCAGTTCATCTGGCGCTGACCCAGCACATGCATATGGATGTGATAAACGGTCTGCCCGCCATCTTCATTGCAGTTCATCACCACGCGGAAGCCTTTTTCACAGCCTTGCTCCACCGCCAGGCGCTGGGCGGTGAACAGGATATGCCCGGCCAGTGCCTTGTCTTCCTCGGTGAGGTCGTTAAGGGTGCGGATCGGCTTTTTGGGGATCACCAGGAAATGCACGGGCGCCATTGGCGCGATGTCGTGGAAGGCCAGGACCTGGTCATCCTCGTAGATGATCTTCGCGGGTATTTCTCTGTTGATGATCTTGGTGAACAGAGTATCCACAGCTGTTTCTCCATTGTGAAAGTGCAGGGTGAGTGTACTCACGCGATCAGCGCGGGCAATAGGCCTTGTTGATCGCGCCGGCGATTTTGCGGGTCAGCCAGCGCGGGCTCAGGCGTGGGCTGAACGCCAGCCAGCGATTACGCCGGCCGGGAATGATGATGGCTTTGTTCTTGGCCAGGGCGCGCACGGTGTAGAGCGCGACTTCTTCCGGGCTCATCAGCTGTTGGCTGCGGTCCAGCTTGGCGGTGTCCATTTGTGCGGTGCCGAAGAATGCGGTGCGGGTCGGGCCCGGGCAGAGTACGGAAACCTTGATGCCGCAGGTCTTCAGTTCCTCGCGCAAGCCTTCGGAAAAGTGCAGCACGTAGGCCTTGCTGGCGTAGTAGGTGCTCATCCACGGCCCCGGCTGGAACGCGGCAACCGACGCCACGTTGAGAATCTGCCCGCCGCCGTGCAGGGCCATGGCGTTGCCGAGGGCGTGGCACATACGGGTCAGGGCCAGGATGTTGACTTCCATCAGGTCCTGTTCTGTCATCCAGTCCTGTGCCAGGAATGGGCCGCTGGTGCCGATACCGGCGCAGTTGACCAGCAGGTCGATCTGCCGCTCGCCTTCCTCAAGCTCCAGTAGAAAGCCGGAGAGCCGCAAGGGCTCGCCCAGGTCGCAGGCACGGAACAGCACTTCGACGCCGAAGCGCTGAGTCAATTCGATTGCAATGCTTTCCAACTGATCACGCTGGCGGGCCACCAGAATCAAGCTGCGGCCGCGACGGGCCAGTGCTTCGGCCAAGGCCAGGCCGATGCCGCTGGAGGCACCGGTGATCAGAGCGTAACGGGTCATGCGTTTCTCCATCGCAACGCTACCGGGCCTGTGACAGAGGCGTCACAGGCGTCGGGCGTTTTTCACTGTTGCGTAGAGTCTACAGGTTCGGCTGCGTCGTCAGCACTTTGCACATCGACTTCATCGACGGTGGTGGCCTGGTCGCTGTCGTCATCGGAGTTGATGGAGCTGCTTTCGTAGCTGCCGCCTACGTCACTTTCCAGTTGATCCAGGTAGCCGCTCATGCCCAGCATCACACCGCCGGCAAGCATCAGCGGAATGAATGCGAGCCACAGAGCGGACAGGATTTTTACGGCGGTAGAGTTGCGCGGTGGCGGCGCGCCGTACTGGTTGGCGCCGGTATTGCCCGGGAGGACCATCAGCAGGATCGGGAAGATGCTACCTACGAACGGCACCAGGTGAAGGAACCACAGCCACCCGGACCAACCCAGGTCATGCAGGCGTTGCACGGTGATCTGCACGCTGACCCATACAGCGGCTACGAGCAGGGCAATCCCCACCAGGAAGCCAATGACCATGGCAATCGTTGGAGACACCGCGGCGATGCCCAGCCCGACAGTGAAGAACACGCCTGAGATAAGGAGCATCACCACGCTCAGTACCAGTGTCCATGCCAGGAAGCGCAGGCGTCCGATACGCCCGTTGACGGTGAATACCTTGAGGGTGGAAAACTCCGGCAGGTTCTCGCCAACGGTTGCCCGGGGCGGGGCGTAAGGCGAAGCGGCGGAGCCGGCGTAATCAGTTGAGCTGCCGGAGTCCGTTTCGTGTGTTTCGGCAAGGCTGAAGGCGACGGGCTGCTCTTCTTCTATGCGCGCATCGACCCCGGCGTTTTTCAGCGCTTGCAGATAGGTCTCTGCATCGGCGCGGGAAAGGTCACGCTTCAGGGCGACCGGACGGCCGGTGAAGAGTTTTTCGATCGCTTCAACGTCGCTTTTGAACAGTTCGGCGAGATTTAGCTTGGCGGTGATGCTCTCGACACCCGGGAGCAATGCGCCATCAAACACAATCTTGAAACGGTTGTCGCTCATGCGGGCATCCTTGTCACTTGAATAAGGGGGGCTGCTTCGGTCAGCAGGCGTTACATCACGGATCAGCGTGGCCAGCGTTTAGGCAATTGTGCCGCATGCTCGAGCGCCTTGCGGTATTCGGCATCCAGGCGGGCCACGAGTTCATCGACGCTGGGCAAATCATCAATCTCACCGACGCCCTGGCCGGCGGACCACACGGTCTTCCAGGCTTTTGCTTCGTCGTTGAGTGGCTTGAGCTTGGAGCCGAAATTGACTTCACCCTTGCCTTGCAGCGCGGCGAGGTCGAAACCGGCGTTTTCCAGGCTCTGGCGCATAAAGCTTGCGGGAACACCGGAGACGGCTGGAGTGTGCACGATGTCGGCGGCGCGCGATGTGAGCAGCATCTCTTTATAGGCATCCGGGGCATGGCTTTCGGTGGTGCCGATAAAACGCGTGCCGAAATAGGCCAGGTCGGCGCCGAGCAACTGCGCCGCGAGGATCTCGTGGCCGTGGTTGAGGCAGCCAGCCAGCAGCAGTGTCTTGTCGAAGAACTGACGGATTTCTGCAATCAGCGAGAACGGGCTCCAGGTGCCGGCGTGACCACCGGCGCCCGCCGCAACGGCGATCAGGCCATCGACGCCGGCTTCAGCGGCTTTTTCGGCGTGGCGCCGGGTCGTGACATCGTGGAATACCAGGCCGCCGTAGCTATGCACCGCGTCTACCAATTCTTTCACCGCGCCCAGGCTGGTGATGACGATCGGCACCTTGTGCTCGACGCAGATCGCCAGGTCAGCTTCCACCCGCGGGTTACTGTTGTGCACGATCAGGTTGACCGCATAGGGTGCCGGGTTATCCAGCAGCGCCAGGCCCGCTTCGATTTCTTCCAGCCACGCCTTGAAGCCGCTGCTTTCCCGCTGGTTGAGGGCAGGGAAGCTGCCGACGATCCCGTTGCGGCAGCAGGCCAGCACCAGTTGCGGGTTGGAAATCAGAAACATCGGCGCGGCCACGACGGGCAGGCGCAGACTTTGTTCGAGCGAAGCGGGCAGCGACATTGGAAGTACCCCGAGTAATAGAGATTAGAACGGTTTGACCACGACCAAAATTACGATAGCCAGCAATATCAGAACTGGCACTTCATTGAACCAGCGATAAAAGACATGGCTGCGGGTGTTTTCGCCACGGGCAAAACGTTTTACCTGCGCACCGCACATGTGGTGGTAGCCAATCAGCAGTACTACCAGGGTCAACTTGGCGTGAATCCACGCCCCGGATTGAAAGATGGCCGGGTTGAGGTAGATCAGCCAGCCGCCGAACACCAGGCTGGCAATCATCGCCGGCCCCATGATGCCGCGGTAGAGCTTGCGCTCCATTACGCTGAAGCGTTCCTTGCTGACGGTGTCCTCGCTTTGCGCGTGGTAGACGAACAGGCGCGGAAGGTAGAACAGTGCGGCAAACCAGCAGACGATGCTGACGATATGGAAGGCTTTGACCCATAGATAAAGCATTTTTAGTTATTCCCAGGTTCACGGTAGCTGAAGATAGTAGTGGCTCAAGCGTCTACACGTCACGTTGACGGTTGTCGCAGGACGATACGGACCCTATTATCGACGGCTTTCCAGTGGGTTCGTTGAGGGCAGGTTTATGGTCAAGGTCGGTATCGTCGGCGGCACGGGTTACACCGGTGTCGAATTGCTGCGTCTGTTGGCTCAGCATCCGCAAGCTGAGGTGGTGGTGATCACTTCCCGATCCGAGGCCGGCCTGGCGGTGGCGGACATGTATCCGAACCTGCGAGGCCACTACGATGGCCTGGCGTTCAGCGTGCCGGACATCAAGACCCTGGGTGCCTGTGATGTGGTGTTCTTCGCCACGCCCCACGGTGTTGCCCATGCCCTGGCGGGCGAGTTGCTGGCAGCGGGCACCAAGGTGATCGATTTGTCGGCGGACTTCCGCCTGCAGGACGCCGATGAGTGGGCCAAGTGGTACGGCCAGCCTCACGGCGCGCCGGAGTTACTGGAAGAGGCGGTGTATGGCCTGCCGGAGGTCAATCGCGAGCTGATCAAACAAGCGCGCCTGATCGCCGTACCAGGTTGCTATCCAACCGCTACACAGCTGGGTTTCCTGCCATTGCTGGAAGCCGGGCTGGCGGACGCATCGCGGCTGATTGCTGACTGCAAGTCGGGTGTCAGCGGTGCTGGCCGTGGTGCTGCTGTAGGCTCGCTTTACTCCGAGACGTCGGAAAGCATGAAAGCCTATGCGGTGAAAGGTCATCGTCACTTGCCGGAAATTCGCCAGGGGCTGCGTCGCGCAGCAGGTAAAGATGTCGGCCTGACGTTTGTGCCTCACCTGACGCCGATGATCCGCGGGATCCACTCCACGCTGTATGCGACAGTCGTTGATCGTTCGGTGGACCTGCAGGCGCTGTTCGAAAAGCGTTATGCCGATGAGCCGTTCGTCGATGTGATGCCGGCGGGCAGCCACCCGGAAACCCGCAGCGTGCGTGGCGCCAACGTGTGCCGTATCGCGGTGCACCGTCCACAGGATGGTGATCTGGTGGTGGTGCTGTCGGTGATCGATAACCTGGTCAAGGGCGCCTCGGGCCAGGCTGTGCAGAACATGAACATCCTGTTTGGTCTGGATGAGAAGCTGGGCCTGTCCCATGCGGGCATGCTGCCGTAAGTTTTCTGCTATTGCGCAAAGGCCCGTTGATCGGGCCTTTCGTGTTTTTAATGGCCACTGCGCAGATTGATATACCGTAACAATAGTTGACCGCTTTTCTAGGAGAAGCGGATAATGCCCGCCATCACGCATATGGCGGCGCTACGCCGGGAGATTATCAGCATGAGCGTTGAATCCTTCACCCCCACGGCTTTGCAATTCACCCACGGTGCTGCGCACAAGGTGAAGAGCCTGGTCGATGAAGAGGGTAATGATCGCTTGAAGCTGCGCGTATTTGTTACGGGCGGCGGTTGTTCAGGGTTTCAGTACGGTTTCACCTTCGATGAAGACGTGGCCGATGACGACACCATCGTTGAGCGCGAGGGCGTAAGCCTGGTCGTCGATCCGATGAGCTTCCAGTACCTGGCAGGAGCCGAGGTGGACTATCAGGAAGGTCTGGAAGGTTCGCGCTTCGTGATCAAGAACCCGAATGCCACTACTACCTGTGGTTGCGGGTCTTCGTTCTCGATCTGATCGAAAGCGGATGTAAAAACGCCGCTTGGCCTTGATAGGGTCAAGCGGCGTTTTGCTGTGTGGGGGTCAGGCCGGGTAGATCGCGCCGAGTACCCGAAGGCCGCGGGCGCCGGTGACGCTGGGGCGGTTGGCAGCGATGCCTTCAAGGCAGCAATGGGCCAGCCAGGCGAAGGCCATGGCTTCGACCCAGTCGGGGTCCACGCCGTAAGTGGTGGTGCTGCTGACTTGGGTGGCTGGTAGCAGTGCGCTGAGGCGGCTCATCAAGGTTGCGTTATGGGCGCCGCCGCCGCAGACCAGCAGGGTTTCGGTCTGCGGTTGTGCGGTTTGCAGGGATTCGACGATGGTCAGGGCGGTCAGCTCAAGCAGTGTGGCTTGCACGTCCTGGGCTGCGAATGGCGGTAGCCGTCCCAGGTGATGCTCAAGCCATTCCAGGTTGAAGACTTCACGTCCGGTGCTTTTTGGCCCTTTGGTCACGAAGAACGGGTCGCTGAGTAACGCCTTGAGTAGCAGGGGTTCAACTTTCCCGCTGGCAGCCCACAGGCCATCGCGGTCGAAGTTCTCGCCGCGTTGCTGGTGAATCCAGGCATCCAGCAGGACGTTGCCCGGGCCGCAATCAAAGCCGGCGACTGGCTTGTCTGTCTCGATCAAGCTGAGGTTGCTGAAGCCGCCGATGTTCAGTACGGCACGGTTGCCCGTACGCTCGCCAAACAATGCCTCATGAAATGCAGGAACCAGCGGGGCGCCTTGGCCACCTGCGGCGACATCGCGGCTGCGGAAATCACTGACAACGGTGATTCCGGTCAATTCGGTGAGCAGCGCCGGATTGCCGATCTGCACGGTAAAGCCCCGGGCAGGCTCGTGGCGAATGGTTTGGCCGTGGCTGCCAATCGCTCGAATGTCCTGGGGTTTGAGTTTCTGCTGATCCAGTAGGGCGTGAATGCCTTGGGCGGCGAGTGTCACCCAGTTCTGCTGGGCAATCGCCGAACGGGCAATCTCGTCCGGGCCACTGGCGCACAGGCCAAGCAGCTCGGAACGCAGGGAGTCAGGCATAGGGATGTAATGGGTGGCAATCAGCTTGATCGCCGGTGCCAACTCGATCAGCGCAATGTCCAGGCCATCAAGGCTGGTCCCGGACATCACGCCTATATAGAGCGACATGGCTTAGCGTTTCGCCGAGGCCAGGAGGGTGGAGCGCTCCTGGTCCATGCGGGCCATGAGTGGCTGGCTCTGCTGCAGGAAGCGTGCGCGCTCGGCCTTGGCGATTGGATCAGCCATTGGCAGCTTTTGACCCAGTGGGTCGACGTGCACACCGTTGACCTGGAACTCGTAGTGCAGGTGTGGTCCGGTGGACAGGCCAGTGGTGCCGATATAGCCGATCACCTGGCCTTGCTTGACGTTGCCGCCAGTCTGGATGCCTTTAGCAAAGCCTTGCATGTGGCCATACAGCGTACGGTAGGTATTGCCGTGCTGGATGATCACAGTATTGCCGTAGCCGCCACGGCGACCGGCCAGCAAAACCTTGCCGTCACCAGCCGCCTTGATTGGCGTGCCGCGCGGAGCTGCGTAGTCGACGCCTTTATGGGCGCGAATTTTGTTCAGAATTGGATGCTTGCGACCCATCGAGAAACGCGAGCTAATACGGGCGAAGTCAACCGGAGTACGGATGAACGCCTTGCGCATGCTGTTGCCGTCGGCGGTGTAGTAGCTGCTGTTGCCTTGTTTGTTGGTGTAGCGCACGGCGGTGTAGGTCTTGCCACGGTTGGTGAACCGCGCAGAAAGGATGTTGCCGGTGCCGACGACCTTGCCGTTGGCGACCTTTTGCTCGTAGATCACGTCGAATTCGTCGCCCTGGCGAATGTCCTGGGCGAAGTCGATGTCGTAGCCAAACACGCTGGCCATGTCCATGGTCATGCTGTGGGACAACCCGGCGCGCGCGGCTGATTGGGACAACGAGCTGTTGATCACGCCGTGTACATAGGCGGAGCGCATCACTGGCTTGGTGGTGATGCGGTTGAACGCAAAGCCCTTGGCGCCTTTGGTCAGCGTGATGCTTTCCAGGTCGCTGATATTGCTGTGCAGGTTGTGCAGTTGCCCGTCGGCTGTCAATTCGAATTCAAGCTTCTGGCCATGCTTGAGTTGGGTGAACTGCTTGGCCTGCTTGTCGCTTGCCAGTACATCATTGACCGTCGCGGCTGGGAGGCCGACCTTTTCGAACAGGGTCGAAAGGGTGTCGCCTTTGGCAACAATGACTTCCCGGTGTAGCGGGTTCTTGGGGGTTTCTACCGCAGGCTTGGCCTGCGCGGTCTCTTTAGTGTCTTCGGCGCTGTTTTCAATCTGGGCAAACGGCGACTCTGTTGCGCCATTTGTGGCTTGCAGTGCGTCGGAAGCGTCTTGATCTTGTGTCAGTTGCTCAACCGGACTTTCCAGGTCAAGGCTCAGTGTCGTTCGTTTGGCTTCTACATCGCTGGAAGGAAATACCAGGAGTGCCAGGCTCAGAAGGGCGGCGATCCCACTTGCGGCGAGCAGGTGGGTCTTCGGGTAAAGCGGCGGCGCTTTAGACGGTTCTGTGGTCATAAGTAATTTTGACTTTGAAAAGATGAATTGGAAAAGATGAATGACATGATGAAGATGAAATAACTGTATAAAATATAACCAAATCATCTGTGGTGCAAGCTTGCGAACGCTGGGCTTGCTGAACGGTGTCCGTGCGCAGGGCAAAACTTGTAATTAGTCCCTGATCTTGTATGGTTGGTTCCCTTTTGAATCTGAGCCTTGCGGGTCTGTTATGAAGTCGGTTGAAGAGCAGCTAGCGCTGATCAAACGTGGTGCGGAAGAACTGTTGGTCGAAGCTGAGCTGATCGAAAAGCTCAAGCGTGGCCAGCCCCTGCGTATTAAGGCCGGCTTTGATCCGACAGCGCCGGATCTGCACCTTGGACATACGGTGCTTATTAATAAGCTGCGTCAGTTCCAGGAGTTGGGGCATCAGGTGATCTTCCTTATAGGTGACTTCACCGGGATGATTGGCGATCCGAGCGGCAAGAGCGCTACGCGTCCGCCGCTGAACCGTGAGCAGGTCCTCGATAATGCCGAGACCTACAAGACCCAGGTCTTCAAGATTCTCGATCCAGCCAAGACCGAGGTGGCATTCAACTCCACCTGGATGGATCAAATGGGGCCGGCGGATTTTATTCGTCTTACGTCCCAGTACACCGTTGCTCGCATGCTCGAGCGCGATGACTTCGATAAGCGCTACTCCACCAATCAGCCGATCGCGATCCATGAGTTCCTGTACCCGCTGGTTCAAGGGTATGACTCGGTGGCGTTGCGTGCCGATGTCGAGTTGGGCGGTACCGATCAGAAGTTCAACCTGCTGATGGGGCGTGAGCTGCAGCGTGCGTATGGGCAAGAGGCGCAGTGCATTCTGACCATGCCTTTGCTGGAGGGGTTGGATGGCGTCAAGAAGATGTCCAAGTCCTTGGGTAACTACGTTGGTATCCAGGAAGCGCCGGGTGTGATGTACGGCAAGTTGGTTTCGATTCCGGATGCACTGATGTGGCGTTACTTTGAGCTGCTGAGCTTCCGCTCGATGGATGAGATCAATGCATTGCGTGCTGAAGTGGAAGCTGGTGCGAATCCGCGGGATGTGAAGATCAAGCTGGCGGAAGAGATCGTTGCGCGCTTCCACGGCGAAGAGGCTGCTGCCAGCGCTCACCGTGCTGCGGGTAACCGTATGAAGGATGGCGAGCTGCCGGATGATCTGCCTGAGGTTGAATTGACTGCTGCCGAGGCAATGCCGATTGCTGCTGTCCTTAATAAGGCGGGCCTGGTGAAGAACTCGGCAGTGGCGCGCGACCTTCTGGGTTCTGGCGGTGTGCGTATAGATGGTGAGGTTGTTGATCGCACCTTTATATACGAGCTGGGCGCGACTCACGTTTGCCAGGCCGGCAAGAAGGCATTTGCGCGTATTACGCTTAAATCCGAATAAACCTGAAATTAACTGTTGACGGCGATTTATATCTGTCTATAATTCGCCCCACTTCCGGCGCAGTCGAAACGGAAAACTCCTTGGTAAACAAGGAGTTATGTAGGTTTCGACAGCGGGCTGCTTCAGATCATCGAAGCCCAGAAGGAGTTGATAGGGACGTGTTGTTTAGCTCTATTAACGGTTCGATCTTCTCGGTCGAAAGCGGAGAAAAAGAGGTGTTGACAGCAGCGTGTAACGCTGTAGAATTCGCCTCCCGCTAACGAGAGATCGGAAGCGCAAGTGGTTGAAGTTACAAAGGAAACTTTGAAAACTTCTGAAAATAATCACTTGACAGCAAATGAGGCTGCTGTAGAATGCGCGCCTCGGTTGAGACGAAAGATCTTAACCAACCGCTCTTTAACAACTGAATCAAGCAATTCGTGTGGGTGCTTGTGGAGTCAGACTGATAGTCAACAAGATTATCAGCATCACAAGTTACTCCGCGAGAAATCAAAGATGTAACCAACGATTGCTGAGCCAAGTTTAGGGTTTCTTAAAAACCCAAAGATGTTTGAACTGAAGAGTTTGATCATGGCTCAGATTGAACGCTGGCGGCAGGCCTAACACATGCAAGTCGAGCGGTAGAGAGAAGCTTGCTTCTCTTGAGAGCGGCGGACGGGTGAGTAATGCCTAGGAATCTGCCTGGTAGTGGGGGATAACGTTCGGAAACGGACGCTAATACCGCATACGTCCTACGGGAGAAAGCAGGGGACCTTCGGGCCTTGCGCTATCAGATGAGCCTAGGTCGGATTAGCTAGTTGGTGGGGTAATGGCTCACCAAGGCGACGATCCGTAACTGGTCTGAGAGGATGATCAGTCACACTGGAACTGAGACACGGTCCAGACTCCTACGGGAGGCAGCAGTGGGGAATATTGGACAATGGGCGAAAGCCTGATCCAGCCATGCCGCGTGTGTGAAGAAGGTCTTCGGATTGTAAAGCACTTTAAGTTGGGAGGAAGGGCAGTAAATTAATACTTTGCTGTTTTGACGTTACCGACAGAATAAGCACCGGCTAACTCTGTGCCAGCAGCCGCGGTAATACAGAGGGTGCAAGCGTTAATCGGAATTACTGGGCGTAAAGCGCGCGTAGGTGGTTCGTTAAGTTGGATGTGAAATCCCCGGGCTCAACCTGGGAACTGCATTCAAAACTGACGAGCTAGAGTATGGTAGAGGGTGGTGGAATTTCCTGTGTAGCGGTGAAATGCGTAGATATAGGAAGGAACACCAGTGGCGAAGGCGACCACCTGGACTGATACTGACACTGAGGTGCGAAAGCGTGGGGAGCAAACAGGATTAGATACCCTGGTAGTCCACGCCGTAAACGATGTCAACTAGCCGTTGGGAGCCTTGAGCTCTTAGTGGCGCAGCTAACGCATTAAGTTGACCGCCTGGGGAGTACGGCCGCAAGGTTAAAACTCAAATGAATTGACGGGGGCCCGCACAAGCGGTGGAGCATGTGGTTTAATTCGAAGCAACGCGAAGAACCTTACCAGGCCTTGACATCCAATGAACTTTCTAGAGATAGATTGGTGCCTTCGGGAACATTGAGACAGGTGCTGCATGGCTGTCGTCAGCTCGTGTCGTGAGATGTTGGGTTAAGTCCCGTAACGAGCGCAACCCTTGTCCTTAGTTACCAGCACGTAATGGTGGGCACTCTAAGGAGACTGCCGGTGACAAACCGGAGGAAGGTGGGGATGACGTCAAGTCATCATGGCCCTTACGGCCTGGGCTACACACGTGCTACAATGGTCGGTACAGAGGGTTGCCAAGCCGCGAGGTGGAGCTAATCCCAGAAAACCGATCGTAGTCCGGATCGCAGTCTGCAACTCGACTGCGTGAAGTCGGAATCGCTAGTAATCGCGAATCAGAATGTCGCGGTGAATACGTTCCCGGGCCTTGTACACACCGCCCGTCACACCATGGGAGTGGGTTGCACCAGAAGTAGCTAGTCTAACCTTCGGGAGGACGGTTACCACGGTGTGATTCATGACTGGGGTGAAGTCGTAACAAGGTAGCCGTAGGGGAACCTGCGGCTGGATCACCTCCTTAATCGACGACATCAGCTGCTCCATAAGTTCCCACACGAATTGCTTGATTCATTGAAGAAGACGATAAGAAGCAGCCCGAAATTGGGTCTGTAGCTCAGTTGGTTAGAGCGCACCCCTGATAAGGGTGAGGTCGGCAGTTCGAATCTGCCCAGACCCACCAATTTTGTGTGGGAAACGCCTGTAGAAATACGGGGCCATAGCTCAGCTGGGAGAGCGCCTGCCTTGCACGCAGGAGGTCAACGGTTCGATCCCGTTTGGCTCCACCACTACTGCTTCTGAAAGTTTTGAAAGCTTAGAAATGAGCATTCCATCGTTGTGATGGTGAATGTTGATTTCTAGTCTTTGATTAGATCGTTCTTTAAAAATTTGGGTATGTGATAGAAAGATAGACTGAACGTTACTTTCACTGGTAACGGATCAGGCTAAGGTAAAATTTGTGAGTAATTGCGAATTTTCGGCGAATGTCGTCTTCACAGTATAACCAGATTGCTTGGGGTTATATGGTCAAGTGAAGAAGCGCATACGGTGGATGCCTTGGCAGTCAGAGGCGATGAAAGACGTGGTAGCCTGCGAAAAGCTTCGGGGAGTCGGCAAACAGACTTTGATCCGGAGATGTCTGAATGGGGGAACCCAGCCATCATAAGATGGTTACCTTACACTGAATACATAGGTGTATGGAGCGAACCAGGGGAACTGAAACATCTAAGTACCCTGAGGAAAAGAAATCAACCGAGATTCCCTTAGTAGTGGCGAGCGAACGGGGACTAGCCCTTAAGTGGCTTTGAGATTAGCGGAACGCTCTGGAAAGTGCGGCCATAGTGGGTGATAGCCCTGTACGCGAAAATCTCTTAGTCATGAAATCGAGTAGGACGGAGCACGAGAAACTTTGTCTGAATATGGGGGGACCATCCTCCAAGGCTAAATACTACTGACTGACCGATAGTGAACTAGTACCGTGAGGGAAAGGCGAAAAGAACCCCGGAGAGGGGAGTGAAATAGATCCTGAAACCGTATGCGTACAAGCAGTGGGAGCAGACTTTGTTCTGTGACTGCGTACCTTTTGTATAATGGGTCAGCGACTTATTTTCAGTGGCGAGCTTAACCGAATAGGGGAGGCGTAGCGAAAGCGAGTCTTAATAGGGCGTCTAGTCGCTGGGAATAGACCCGAAACCGGGCGATCTATCCATGGGCAGGTTGAAGGTTGGGTAACACTAACTGGAGGACCGAACCGACTACCGTTGAAAAGTTAGCGGATGACCTGTGGATCGGAGTGAAAGGCTAATCAAGCTCGGAGATAGCTGGTTCTCCTCGAAAGCTATTTAGGTAGCGCCTCATGTATCACTGTAGGGGGTAGAGCACTGTTTCGGCTAGGGGGTCATCCCGACTTACCAAACCGATGCAAACTCCGAATACCTACAAGTGCCGAGCATGGGAGACACACGGCGGGTGCTAACGTCCGTCGTGAAAAGGGAAACAACCCAGACCGTCAGCTAAGGTCCCAAAGTTATGGTTAAGTGGGAAACGATGTGGGAAGGCTTAGACAGCTAGGAGGTTGGCTTAGAAGCAGCCACCCTTTAAAGAAAGCGTAATAGCTCACTAGTCGAGTCGGCCTGCGCGGAAGATGTAACGGGGCTCAAACCATACACCGAAGCTACGGGTATCACCTTCGGGTGATGCGGTAGAGGAGCGTTCTGTAAGCCTGTGAAGGTGAGTTGAGAAGCTTGCTGGAGGTATCAGAAGTGCGAATGCTGACATGAGTAACGATAATGGGTGTGAAAAACACCCACGCCGAAAGACCAAGGTTTCCTGCGCAACGTTAATCGACGCAGGGTTAGTCGGTCCCTAAGGCGAGGCTGAAAAGCGTAGTCGATGGAAAACAGGTTAATATTCCTGTACTTCTGGTTATTGCGATGGAGGGACGGAGAAGGCTAGGCCAGCTTGGCGTTGGTTGTCCAAGTTTAAGGTGGTAGGCTGGAATCTTAGGTAAATCCGGGATTCTAAGGCCGAGAGCTGATGACGAGTTATCTTTTAGATGACGAAGTGGTTGATGCCATGCTTCCAAGAAAAGCTTCTAAGCTTCAGGTAACCAGGAACCGTACCCCAAACCGACACAGGTGGTTGGGTAGAGAATACCAAGGCGCTTGAGAGAACTCGGGTGAAGGAACTAGGCAAAATGGCACCGTAACTTCGGGAGAAGGTGCGCCGGTGAGGGTGAAGGACTTGCTCCGTAAGCTCATGCCGGTCGAAGATACCAGGCCGCTGCGACTGTTTATTAAAAACACAGCACTCTGCAAACACGAAAGTGGACGTATAGGGTGTGACGCCTGCCCGGTGCCGGAAGGTTAATTGATGGGGTTAGCTAACGCGAAGCTCTTGATCGAAGCCCCGGTAAACGGCGGCCGTAACTATAACGGTCCTAAGGTAGCGAAATTCCTTGTCGGGTAAGTTCCGACCTGCACGAATGGCGTAACGATGGCGGCGCTGTCTCCACCCGAGACTCAGTGAAATTGAAATCGCTGTGAAGATGCAGTGTATCCGCGGCTAGACGGAAAGACCCCGTGAACCTTTACTATAGCTTTGCACTGGACTTTGAATTTGCTTGTGTAGGATAGGTGGGAGGCTTTGAAGCGTGGACGCCAGTTCGCGTGGAGCCAACCTTGAAATACCACCCTGGCAACTTTGAGGTTCTAACTCAGGTCCGTTATCCGGATCGAGGACAGTGTATGGTGGGTAGTTTGACTGGGGCGGTCTCCTCCTAAAGAGTAACGGAGGAGTACGAAGGTGCGCTCAGACCGGTCGGAAATCGGTCGTAGAGTATAAAGGCAAAAGCGCGCTTGACTGCGAGACAGACACGTCGAGCAGGTACGAAAGTAGGTCTTAGTGATCCGGTGGTTCTGTATGGAAGGGCCATCGCTCAACGGATAAAAGGTACTCCGGGGATAACAGGCTGATACCGCCCAAGAGTTCATATCGACGGCGGTGTTTGGCACCTCGATGTCGGCTCATCACATCCTGGGGCTGAAGCCGGTCCCAAGGGTATGGCTGTTCGCCATTTAAAGTGGTACGCGAGCTGGGTTTAGAACGTCGTGAGACAGTTCGGTCCCTATCTGCCGTGGACGTTTGAGATTTGAGAGGGGCTGCTCCTAGTACGAGAGGACCGGAGTGGACGAACCTCTGGTGTTCCGGTTGTCACGCCAGTGGCATTGCCGGGTAGCTATGTTCGGAATAGATAACCGCTGAAAGCATCTAAGCGGGAAACTAGCCTCAAGATGAGATCTCACTGGAACCTTGAGTTCCCTGAAGGGCCGTCGAAGACTACGACGTTGATAGGTTGGGTGTGTAAGCGCTGTGAGGCGTTGAGCTAACCAATACTAATTGCCCGTGAGGCTTGACCATATAACACCCAAGCAATTTGAGTCGAAAGACCAGATTGCGGTGTGTGAAGACGAAACGAACCGAAAGTTCGAATCTCACAAAACACCGAAAGCTATCACATACCCAATTTGCTGAAGCGAGGCCATCTGGTCACGACTCAGTACCCGAATTTCTTGACGACCATAGAGCATTGGAACCACCTGATCCCATCCCGAACTCAGCAGTGAAACGATGCATCGCCGATGGTAGTGTGGGGTTTCCCCATGTGAGAGTAGGTCATCGTCAAGATTAAATTCCGAAACCCCTGATTGCTAACGCAATCAGGGGTTTTGTTTTGGGCGGTCGGAAAGTATGGCGAGCGAAGACTGTCAGTGTCTTGAATGCTAAAGTCCTGCCTTTCTATGCAATGGCCTTATGCATGGCTATCATGCGTGCCTCATTGTGAGGCGAGACTTGCATGCTGACGTTGTTGAAACTTCTAAAAGATGGTCGATTCCACTCCGGGGAGGCGCTTGGTGCTGCCCTGGGCGTCAGTCGCAGTGCTGTATGGAAGCAGCTTCAGCATCTCGAGGCGGAATTGAATCTACCTATCCATAAAGTTCGCGGTAGGGGATATCAGTTGGCTACGCCCCTGGTTTTGTTGAGTGCTGATGAAATTGCTCGGCATGTACCGGTTCCTACATGGACTGTTCACATCTCAGACTCCATTGACTCTACCAATGCCGAAGCGTTGCGTCTTATCGAGGCTGGCCGCACTGCGCCATTTCTTGTGCTTTCAGAGCAGCAAACTGCCGGCAGGGGGAGGCGCGGGCGGAAGTGGGTCAGTCCTTTCGCTCAGAACGTGTATTACAGTCTCGTGCTGCGGATCGACGGCGGCATGCGTCAGTTGGAGGGTTTAAGCCTAGTAGTCGGGCTTGCAGTTATGCAGGCGCTGCGGGATGTGGGTGTGCGCAATGCTGGATTAAAGTGGCCAAATGACGTTTTGGTGGGTCAGAAAAAGATCGCCGGAATTCTCCTGGAGCTGATAGGAGATCCCGCTGATGTTTGTCATGTCGTCCTCGGTATCGGCATTAATGTGAATATGCAGAAAGCGGATGAGGTCGATCAGCAATGGACCTCCATGCAGTTGGAGACTGGCAATGCTGTCGATCGTAACTACCTGGTAGCGCGTCTTGGTGTACAGCTGCAGGCTTATCTTGATCGACACCGGTTGTCCGGCTTTTCCGCGATCCAGGGTGAGTGGGAACAGAGTCATTTATGGCAGGGCCGACCGGTATCGCTCATCGCTGGTGTGAATCAGATTGATGGAGTGGTGTTGGGGATCGATGGGCAGGGTGCGTTAAGGTTGAGTGTGGACGGTGTCGAAAAAGTATATAGCGGTGGTGAGCTAAGCCTGAGGTTGCGTGATGATTCTTGAGCTCGACTGTGGGAATAGCTTTATCAAATGGCGGGTGCTTGAGTCAGATAGTGCGCGCATCTTTGCCGAGGGCGTCGTTGGGTCGGATGCCTCGTTGATCGACAGTCTGTTCGCTCTCACGGGGCTTGCGTTGAGGGACTGTCGGCTGGTGAGTGTTCGGGCCTCGGATGAGACGAATCAGCTGGTGACTGCCCTGGTGGAAGCGTTTGGCGTGAAGGTCCTCTGTGCTGCATCGGCAAGGCAGATGGGTGGGGTTCGGAACGGGTACGAAGACTTCGAGCGCCTTGGGTTGGACCGCTGGCTCGCAATGTTGGGTGGTTTTCAATTGGCGCGGGGCGCGTGCCTGGTGCTCGATTTTGGCACTGCAGCAACAGCGGACTTCATTGCTGCGGACGGTGAGCATCTCGGAGGCTTTATTTGCCCTGGCATGCCGCTGATGCGTAATCAGTTGCGAACGCATACCCGAAAAATACGCTACGACGATATTGCCGCTGAGCGCGCCCTCGAGGCCCTGTCTCCGGGGCGTACGACCGTGGAGGCGGTAGAGCGTGGCTGTACGCTCATGCTGAGAGGGTTTGTACTGACTCAGCTGGAATTGGCTCGAAGCTACTGGGGGGGCGACTTCACTGTCTTCCTCACCGGCGGCGACGCCGAGTTGGTGTCTGACTCGGTGCCTCATGGGAGGCTCGTCCCTGATCTGGTTTTTGTTGGCTTGGCGATGGCGTGCCCTTTGTCCTGAGGTTTTTATGCGTTGGCTGTTTCTGCTTTTGCTGGTCCTCAATGTCTTCTATTACATCTGGCATCAGCAGGAGGCCCCTCTGCGCGCTAAAGATGTCACGCCTTTGGCGCTCTATCGTGGCTCTCAGCAAGATATCAGGCTGTTAAGTGAATCGGCTGATGCGATGGTGCGGCGAGACAAGGTAAAGGCGCCTGAAGTGCAGGCTACATGCCTGTACATCGGCGGCCTGTCCGATCAGAAAGAGGTCCAGTCCGTCGAGCAGCGCCTTACAAGCCTGGATATCAAGGTCAAACTGCAATCCCTGAGCCTGCCTGATGCTCAGGGATATTGGCTGCGAGTAGCGCCTGAAAGCAGGCGCTTGGCCGATGATCTGCCCTTTGAAAACCTTGCTAATGAATTCAATGAGTTAAAACATAAAATAATGCCGTGTGAAGGCATTGCAACCTTCGAATAGTTTGCATAGAATGGCGCCCGCTTCGCAGTGAAGACCTCTAGGGTCGACAAGGTGAAGCGAAGGTCAACGCAGCTAACCTCATATTTTTTAATGAGAAAGTGGTTGACAGAAGGCTGGCATGATGTAGAATGCCGGCTCGCTTAGGAGGGGTTCCCGAGCGGCCAAAGGGATCAGACTGTAAATCTGACGTCTACGACTTCGAAGGTTCGAATCCTTCCCCCTCCACCATTTTAGCGTGAGCTGCAAGCTCCGCGGGTATAGTTTAGTGGTAGAACCTCAGCCTTCCAAGCTGATGATGCGGGTTCGATTCCCGCTACCCGCTCCAAGTTTGCAGGTTGTGCAAGTTGTTTCGCTCTTGTAGCTCAGTTGGTAGAGCACACCCTTGGTAAGGGTGAGGTCAGCGGTTCAAATCCGCTCAAGAGCTCCATATAACAAGGCAGATATGAAAATATCTGCCTTTGTTTTAACAGCTACCTCTGATTGATTCTGTCCTCTCTCGATGTCTTTGTTTGAGGTGGTTCAAGGTTCGAAGGGGTTTGTTGTTGTAAAGTCTTTTTCAGATCGGCATAATTGTCGGCCTGATTTTGTTTTAGGTCAGTAGCTCAATTGGCAGAGCGACGGTCTCCAAAACCGTAGGTTGGGGGTTCGATTCCCTCCTGACCTGCCAGATTCACTTGGTGTGTCTGGCTTTCTTTTCACAGGATCTTCATAGATGACTCCTAAGGCTGAAGCTCAAGGCTCTCGCTTCGATCTGCTCAAGTGGCTTGTAGTAGTCGCTGTAGTGGTTGTAGGCGTTGTTGGCAACCAGTACTACTCTGGGTCGCCAATCCTGTACCGTGTCCTCGCATTGCTCGCCCTCGCTGCTGTCGCTGCCTTTGTTGGCCTGCAGACTGCAAAAGGCAAGTCGTTTGCGGTCCTGGTGAAGGAAGCTCGTACCGAGATCCGTAAAGTCGTTTGGCCGACTCGCCAAGAAACCACGCAGACCACGTTGATCGTGGTAGCTGTTGTTCTGGTTATGGCGTTGCTGTTGTGGGGGCTTGATTCCCTGCTCGGCTGGCTTGTTTCCTTGATTGTTGGCTAAGGGTGTCCCGTGGCTAAGCGTTGGTACGTTGTGCATGCTTACTCGGGTTACGAGAAGCATGTCATGCGCTCTTTGCTAGAGCGCGTAAAGCTGGCAGGCATGGAAGATGGCTTCGGCGAAATTCTGGTTCCCACTGAAGAAGTGGTTGAAATGCGTAATGGCCAGAAACGCAAAAGCGAGCGCAAGTTCTTCCCTGGCTACGTGCTGGTTCAAATGGACATGAATGAGGGTACTTGGCACTTGGTCAAGGACACTCCTCGCGTCATGGGTTTCATCGGCGGTACCGCTGATAAGCCTGCTCCGATCACTGACAAAGAGGCAGAAGCAATTCTGCGCCGCGTTGCTGACGGTAGCGACAAGCCCAAGCCGAAGACGTTGTTCGAGCCGGGTGAGGTTGTTCGTGTTACAGATGGTCCGTTTGCAGATTTTAACGGCACTGTCGAAGAAGTTAACTACGAAAAGAGCCGGATCCAAGTGGCAGTGCTCATTTTCGGTCGCTCTACTCCGGTAGAGCTAGAGTTCAGCCAGGTCGAAAAAGTCTAGCTGAGCAAGCATCCCAACCCCGCAGCCTTAGGCTGTGGGGTTTTGTCGTCACTGGGATAAACGCGCAAGTAACCGGGGAGCCTTTCGAGGCGTTCGAACCCGTAATTGGAGTGCCTCATGGCCAAGAAGATTACCGCTTACATCAAGCTGCAAGTGAAGGCCGCTCAGGCCAACCCAAGCCCACCTGTTGGTCCAGCTCTGGGTCAGCACGGCGTGAACATCATGGAATTCTGCAAGGCCTTCAACGCCCGTACTCAGGGTATTGAACCAGGTCTGCCGACTCCAGTGATCATCACTGTATACAGCGACCGTAGCTTCACCTTCGAAACCAAGTCGACCCCGGCTTCGGTTCTGTTGAAGAAAGCTGCTGGTCTGATTAGCGGTTCCGCTCGTCCTAACACCGTTAAGGTTGGCACCGTGACCCGTGCTCAGCTGGAAGAAATCGCGAAAACCAAAAACGCGGATCTGACTGCAGCTGATATGGATGCAGCCGTGCGTACCATCGCCGGTTCTGCTCGTAGCATGGGCCTTAACGTGGAGGGTGTGTAATGGCTAAGCTGACCAAGCGCCAAAAGGCTATCGCCGGCAAAATCGAAGCGGGCAAGTCCTACAACTTTGTAGACGCTGCTGCTCTGCTGACCGAGCTGTCGACTGTCAAGTTCAGCGAGTCTGTTGACGTTGCTGTAAACCTGGGCGTTGACCCACGTAAATCCGACCAGGTCGTTCGTAGCGCTACTGTGCTGCCACACGGTACTGGCAAGACTGTACGTGTAGCTGTCTTCACCCAAGGCCCAGCAGCTGAAGCTGCTCTGGCCGCCGGCGCTGATCGCGTTGGCATGGACGACCTGGCTGCCGAAATGAAAGGCGGCGACCTGAACTATGACGTCGTAATTGCTTCCCCGGATGCAATGCGCGTTGTAGGTCAGTTGGGTCAGATCCTTGGTCCACGTGGTCTGATGCCTAACCCTAAAGTCGGCACCGTAACTCCAGACGTAGCTACCGCGGTTAAAAACGCCAAGGCTGGTCAGGTTCGTTATCGCACCGACAAAAACGGCATCATTCACACCTCCGTTGGCAAAGTCGGCTTTGATGCCGTCAAGCTGAAGGAAAACGTTGAAGCCCTGATCGCTGATCTGAAGCGTATCAAGCCAGCTTCCTCGAAAGGTATCTACGTCAAGCGCGTTACCCTGAGCACCACTATGGGCCCAGGTCTGGTCATCGACCAAGGCTCGCTGGACGTATAAGACACAAATTGGCGCAAGTAATTGCGCCAATTGAAAGATTGGGGTCCCTGCCTGGCGGGGGCTATCCAAGACCGTAGGCGACGCAAGTCTTAAACCACAAGCCTACGCAGATGGTGCTCCCGGTTCCTTACCGAATCAGACACCAAAACGACATCCGGCCTAGGCCAGATGAAACGGTAACAAGCAGGAGTTAAACCCGTGGCAATTAATCTCGAAGACAAGAAGGCCATCGTCGCTGAAGTCAACGAGGCTGCCAAAGCTGCTCTGTCCGCTGTCGTGGCTGATGCCCGTGGTGTGACAGTAGGCGCTATGACCGGACTCCGTAAAGAGGCTCGTGAAGCTGGCGTATACGTACGTGTTGTACGTAACACCCTGCTCAAGCGCGCTGTTGCTGACACTGAATACAGTGTCCTCAACGACGTGTTCACCGGCCCGACTCTGATCGCGTTCTCCAAAGAACATCCAGGCGCTGCTGCCCGTTTGTTCAAAGAATTCGCCAAGAGTCAGGATAAGTTCGAGATCAAGGCAGCTGCGTTCGAGGGCAAGTTCCTCGCAGCTAACCAAATCGACGTACTGGCAACACTGCCGACCCGTAACGAAGCTATTTCTCAGCTGATGAGCGTGATTCAAGGCGCTACCAGCAAGTTGGCTCGTACTCTGGCCGCAGTTCGCGAGCAAAAAGAAGCTGCCGCAGCCTAAGGCTGAGCATCTCCTCTCGCGTATTTTTGTTTATTTCGATGGCCGCGTAGGCCGTCCCCCAATTCAGGAATTACAGCAATGTCTATCTCCCAAGACGATATCCTCAACGCCGTAGCTGAAATGTCGGTTCTGCAGGTTGTTGAGCTGATCAAAGCTTTCGAAGAAAAATTCGGTGTTTCCGCTGCTGCTGCTTCGGCTGGCCCAGCTGTTGCTGCTGTTGCTGCTGAAGAGCAAACCGAATTCAACGTCATGCTGCTGGAAGCTGGCGAGAAGAAAGTAAACGTGATCAAGGCAGTACGTGAACTGACCGGTCTGGGCCTGAAAGAAGCCAAGGCAGTAGTTGACGGTGCCCCTGCCCAGGTTCTGGAAGCAGTGTCGAAAGACGCAGCTGACAAAGCTAAAGCAGTGCTGGAAGAAGCAGGCGCTAAAGTCGAGCTGAAGTAAGCATCGACCTTGCGTCTCCAGCCCAAGCGTTAAGCTGAAGGCTGATGGCTGGTGGCTCTTGCCACCGGCCTTTTTCCGTTATTGGCAATCGACTCGGTCGTCGCCTCTAACGCGCTGTAACCACCCGATGCGGTGGTGCAAACCATGGGGTTTGCAAGATTTTCTGGCTGCTCCCGTCGGGAGGGGCCAAACAAGCAGGTGACCAAGCTGGGGAACGCTGATGGCTTACTCATATACTGAGAAAAAACGTATCCGCAAGGACTTTAGCAAGTTGCCGGACGTCATGGATGTCCCGTACCTTCTGGCTATCCAGCTGGATTCGTATCGTGAATTCTTGCAGGCGGGAGCGACCAAAGATCAGTTCCGCGACGTGGGCCTGCATGCGGCCTTCAAATCCGTTTTCCCGATCATCAGCTACTCCGGCAATGCTGCGCTGGAGTACGTCGGTTATCGCCTGGGCGAACCGGCATTTGATGTCAAAGAATGCGTGTTGCGCGGTGTTACGTACGCCGTACCTTTGCGGGTAAAAGTCCGTCTGATCATCTTCGACAAAGAGTCGTCGAACAAAGCGATCAAGGACATCAAAGAGCAAGAAGTCTACATGGGTGAAATCCCCCTGATGACTGAGAACGGTACCTTCGTTATCAACGGTACCGAGCGCGTTATCGTTTCCCAGCTGCACCGTTCCCCGGGCGTGTTCTTCGACCACGACCGCGGCAAGACGCACAGCTCCGGCAAGCTCCTGTACTCCGCGCGGATCATTCCGTACCGTGGTTCGTGGTTGGACTTCGAGTTCGACCCGAAAGACTGCGTGTTCGTGCGTATCGACCGTCGTCGCAAGCTGCCGGCCTCGGTACTGCTGCGCGCGCTTGGCTATACCACTGAGCAAGTGCTGGATGCCTTCTATACCACTAACGTATTCCACCTGAGCGGCGAAACCCTCAGCCTGGAACTGGTGCCTCAGCGCCTGCGTGGTGAGATTGCCGTTCTGGACATCCAGGACGAAAAAGGCAAGGTCATCGTTGAAGCCGGCCGCCGTATTACCGCGCGCCACATCAACCAGATCGAAAAAGCCGGTATCAAGACGCTGGAAGTGCCTCTGGACTACGTCCTGGGTCGCACCACCGCCAAGGTCATCGTGCACCCGGCCACCGGCGAAATCCTGGCTGAATGCAACACCGAGCTGAACACCGAGATCCTGGCGAAAATCGCCAAGTCCCAGGTTGTTCGCATCGAGACCCTGTACACCAACGACATCGACTGCGGTCCGTTCGTCTCCGACACCCTGAAGATCGACTCCACCAGCAACCAATTGGAAGCGCTGGTCGAGATCTATCGCATGATGCGTCCTGGCGAGCCACCAACCAAAGACGCTGCCGAGACCCTGTTCAACAACCTGTTCTTCAGCCCTGAGCGCTATGACCTGTCTGCGGTCGGCCGGATGAAGTTCAACCGTCGTATCGGTCGTACCGAGATCGAAGGTTCGGGCGTGCTGTGCAAGGAAGACATCGTCGCGGTACTGAAGACCCTGGTCGACATCCGTAACGGTAAAGGCATCGTCGATGACATCGACCACCTGGGTAACCGTCGTGTTCGCTGCGTAGGCGAAATGGCCGAGAACCAGTTCCGCGTTGGCCTGGTACGTGTTGAGCGTGCGGTCAAAGAGCGTCTGTCGATGGCAGAAAGCGAAGGCCTGATGCCGCAGGACCTGATCAACGCCAAGCCAGTGGCTGCGGCGGTGAAAGAGTTCTTCGGTTCCAGCCAGCTCTCGCAGTTCATGGACCAGAACAACCCGCTCTCCGAGATCACCCACAAGCGCCGTGTTTCCGCACTGGGCCCGGGCGGTCTGACCCGCGAGCGTGCAGGCTTTGAAGTTCGTGACGTACACCCGACTCACTACGGTCGCGTATGCCCGATTGAAACGCCGGAAGGTCCGAACATCGGCCTGATCAACTCCCTGGCTGCTTATGCGCGCACCAACCAGTACGGCTTCCTCGAGAGCCCGTACCGTGTGGTGAAAGACGCACTGGTCACCGACGAGATCGTGTTCCTGTCCGCCATCGAAGAAGCTGATCACGTGATCGCTCAGGCTTCGGCCACGATGAACGACAAGAAAATGCTGATCGACGAGCTGGTAGCTGTTCGTCACTTGAACGAGTTCACCGTCAAGGCGCCGGAAGACGTCACCTTGATGGACGTATCGCCGAAGCAGGTAGTTTCGGTTGCAGCGTCGCTGATCCCGTTCCTGGAGCACGATGACGCCAACCGTGCGTTGATGGGTTCCAACATGCAGCGTCAAGCTGTACCGACCCTGCGCGCTGACAAGCCGCTGGTAGGTACCGGCATGGAGCGTAACGTAGCTCGTGACTCCGGCGTTTGCGTCGTGGCTCGTCGTGGTGGCGTGATCGACTCCGTTGATGCCAGCCGTATCGTGGTTCGTGTTGCCGATGACGAAGTTGAAACTGGCGAAGCCGGTGTCGACATCTACAACCTGACCAAGTACACCCGCTCCAACCAGAACACCTGCATCAACCAGCGTCCGCTGGTAAGCAAGGGTGATCGGGTTCAGCGCAGCGACATCATGGCAGACGGTCCGTCCACCGATATGGGTGAGCTGGCACTGGGTCAGAACATGCGCATCGCGTTCATGGCCTGGAACGGTTACAACTTCGAAGACTCCATCTGCCTGTCCGAGCGTGTGGTTCAGGAAGATCGTTTCACCACGATCCACATTCAGGAACTGACCTGTGTGGCTCGTGACACCAAGCTTGGGCCAGAGGAAATCACTGCAGACATCCCGAACGTGGGCGAAGCTGCACTGAACAAGCTGGACGAAGCCGGTATCGTTTACGTAGGTGCTGAAGTTGGCGCAGGCGACATCCTGGTGGGTAAGGTCACTCCGAAAGGCGAGACCCAACTGACTCCGGAAGAGAAGCTGTTGCGTGCCATCTTCGGTGAAAAAGCCAGCGACGTTAAAGACACTTCCCTGCGTGTACCTACCGGTACCAAGGGCACTGTCATCGACGTACAGGTCTTCACCCGTGACGGCGTTGAGCGTGATGCTCGTGCACTGTCCATCGAGAAGACTCAACTCGACGAGATCCGCAAGGACCTGAACGAAGAGTTCCGTATCGTTGAAGGCGCAACCTTCGAACGTCTGCGTTCCGCCCTGGTAGGCCACAAGGCTGAAGGCGGCGCAGGTCTGAAGAAAGGTCAGGACATCACCGACGAAGTACTCGACGGTCTTGAGCACGGCCAGTGGTTCAAACTGCGCATGGCTGAAGACGCTCTGAACGAGCAGCTCGAAAAGGCCCAGGCCTATATCGTTGATCGCCGCCGTCTGCTGGACGACAAGTTCGAAGACAAGAAGCGCAAACTGCAGCAGGGCGATGACCTGGCTCCAGGCGTGCTGAAAATCGTCAAGGTTTACCTGGCAATCCGTCGCCGCATCCAGCCGGGCGACAAGATGGCCGGTCGTCACGGTAACAAAGGTGTGGTCTCCGTGATCATGCCGGTTGAAGACATGCCGCACGATGCCAATGGCACCCCGGTCGACGTCGTCCTCAACCCGTTGGGCGTACCTTCGCGTATGAACGTTGGTCAGATCCTTGAAACCCACCTTGGCCTCGCGGCTAAAGGTCTGGGAGAGAAGATCAACCGTATGATCGAAGAGCAGCGCAAGGTTGCTGACCTGCGCAAGTTCCTGCACGAGATCTACAACGAGATCGGCGGTCGCAACGAAGAGCTGGATACCTTCTCCGACCAGGAAATCCTGGACCTGGCGAAGAACCTGCGCGGCGGCGTTCCAATGGCTACCCCGGTGTTCGACGGTGCCAAGGAAAGCGAAATCAAGGCCATGCTGAAACTGGCAGACCTGCCAGAAAGCGGCCAGATGCAGCTGTTCGACGGCCGTACCGGCAACAAGTTTGAGCGCCCGGTTACTGTTGGCTACATGTACATGCTGAAGCTGAACCACTTGGTAGACGACAAGATGCACGCTCGTTCTACCGGTTCGTACAGCCTGGTTACCCAGCAGCCGCTGGGTGGTAAGGCTCAGTTCGGTGGTCAGCGTTTCGGGGAGATGGAGGTCTGGGCACTGGAAGCATACGGTGCTGCTTACACTCTGCAAGAAATGCTCACAGTGAAGTCGGACGATGTGAACGGTCGGACCAAGATGTACAAAAACATCGTGGACGGCGATCACCGTATGGAGCCGGGCATGCCCGAGTCTTTCAACGTGTTGATCAAAGAAATTCGTTCCCTCGGCATCGATATCGATCTGGAAACCGAATAACACGTGACGCGAATCGAGAGCGGGGCTGTTTAGCCCGCTCTCTGCTCCGCCAGGAGGAAAGGCCTTGAAAGACCTACTGAATTTGCTGAAAAACCAGGGTCAAGTCGAAGAGTTCGACGCCATCCGTATTGGGTTGGCATCGCCTGAGATGATCCGTTCGTGGTCGTTCGGTGAAGTTAAAAAGCCGGAAACCATCAACTACCGTACGTTCAAACCAGAGCGTGACGGCCTGTTCTGCGCCAAGATCTTTGGCCCGGTAAAGGATTACGAGTGCCTGTGCGGTAAGTACAAGCGCTTGAAGCACCGTGGTGTGATCTGCGAGAAGTGCGGCGTTGAAGTTGCACTGGCCAAGGTTCGCCGTGAGCGCATGGCGCACATCGAGCTGGCTTCGCCGGTTGCCCACATCTGGTTCCTGAAGTCGCTGCCGTCCCGTATCGGCTTGCTGATGGACATGACCCTGCGTGATATCGAGCGCGTTCTCTACTTCGAGAGCTATGTCGTTATCGATCCAGGCATGACCACCCTTGAAAAAGGTCAGCTGCTGAACGACGAGCAGTATTTCGAAGCGCTGGAAGAGTTCGGCGACGATTTCGATGCCCGCATGGGTGCCGAAGCTGTCCGCGAACTGCTGCACGCTATCGACCTGGAACACGAGATTGGCCGTCTGCGTGAAGAAATTCCGCAAACCAACTCCGAAACCAAGATCAAGAAACTGTCCAAGCGTCTGAAGTTGATGGAGGCCTTCCAGGGTTCCGGCAACTTGCCAGAGTGGATGGTGCTGACCGTTCTGCCGGTTCTGCCGCCAGACCTGCGTCCGCTGGTACCGTTGGATGGCGGCCGCTTCGCGACTTCCGACCTCAACGACCTGTACCGTCGCGTGATCAACCGTAACAACCGCTTGAAGCGTCTGCTCGACCTGTCCGCTCCGGACATCATCGTGCGCAACGAAAAGCGTATGTTGCAAGAAGCTGTCGATGCCCTGCTCGACAACGGTCGTCGTGGCCGCGCTATCACCGGTTCGAACAAGCGTCCTCTGAAATCCCTGGCTGACATGATCAAGGGTAAGCAAGGTCGTTTCCGTCAGAACTTGCTCGGTAAGCGTGTTGACTACTCCGGTCGTTCGGTAATTACCGTAGGCCCGACCCTGCGTCTGCACCAGTGCGGTCTGCCGAAGAAGATGGCTCTCGAGCTGTTCAAACCGTTCATTTTCGGCAAGCTGGAAATGCGTGGTCTCGCGACCACCATCAAGGCCGCCAAGAAAATGGTCGAGCGCGAACTGCCAGAGGTTTGGGACGTTCTCGCTGAAGTGATCCGTGAACACCCGGTTCTCCTCAACCGTGCACCGACCCTTCACCGTCTGGGTATCCAGGCGTTTGAACCGGTACTGATCGAAGGTAAGGCTATCCAGCTGCACCCTCTGGTCTGTGCTGCGTACAACGCCGACTTCGACGGCGACCAAATGGCCGTGCACGTACCGCTGACGCTGGAAGCCCAGCTGGAAGCGCGTGCGTTGATGATGTCGACCAACAACATTCTGTCGCCAGCCAACGGTGAGCCAATCATCGTTCCGTCGCAGGACGTTGTATTGGGTCTGTACTACATGACTCGTGAAGCGATCAATGCCAAGGGCGAAGGTCGTGTGTTCGCGGATCTGCAGGAAGTTGACCGTGTGTTCCGTGCCGGCGAAGCCGCACTGCACGCCAAGGTTAAAGTCCGCATCCACGAAACCATTAACGATCGTGACGGTGGCAGCGTCAAGAACACCCGTATCGTCGACACCACTGTCGGCCGTGCGCTGTTGTTCCAGGTTGTTCCACCAGGCCTGTCGTACGACGTGGTCAACCAGCCAATGAAGAAAAAGGCGATCTCCAAGCTGATCAACCAGTGCTACCGCGTGGTTGGTTTGAAAGAGACCGTTATCTTCGCTGACCAGTTGATGTACACCGGTTTTGCTTATTCGACCATTTCCGGCGTTTCCATCGGTGTTAACGACTTCGTTATCCCGGACGAGAAAGCCGCCATCATTGGTGCTGCTACCGATGAAGTGAAAGAGATCGAAAGCCAGTACGCCTCCGGCCTGGTAACCCAGGGCGAGAAGTACAACAAAGTGATCGACCTTTGGTCCAAGGCCAACGACGAAGTGTCGAAGGCGATGATGTCGAACCTCTCGAAAGAGCGCGTTATCGACCGTCATGGCGTAGAAGTCGATCAAGAGTCGTTCAACTCGATGTACATGATGGCCGACTCGGGCGCACGGGGTTCTGCTGCGCAGATCCGTCAGCTCGCCGGTATGCGTGGCCTGATGGCCAAGCCGGACGGTTCCATCATCGAAACGCCGATTACTGCGAACTTCCGTGAAGGTTTGAGCGTACTTCAGTACTTCATCTCGACTCACGGTGCTCGTAAAGGTCTGGCGGATACCGCGTTGAAAACCGCTAACTCCGGTTACCTGACTCGTCGTCTGGTAGACGTTGCACAAGACTTGGTTGTGACTGAAGTTGACTGCGGTACCGAGCACGGTTTGCTGATGACTCCGCACATCGAAGGCGGCGACGTTGTAGAGCCTTTGGGTGAGCGCGTACTGGGTCGAGTAATCGCCCGTGACGTATTCAAGCCGGGTACCGAGGAAATCATCGTTCCTGCCGGCACTCTGGTAGACGAGAAGTGGGTCGAGTTCATCGAACTCAACAGCATCGACGAAGTGATTGTTCGCTCGCCGATCAGCTGCGAAACCCGCTACGGCATTTGCGCCAAGTGCTACGGCCGTGACTTGGCTCGTGGTCACCAGGTGAACATCGGTGAAGCGGTCGGCGTTATCGCTGCCCAGTCCATCGGTGAGCCGGGTACCCAGCTGACCATGCGTACGTTCCACATCGGTGGTGCGGCAAGCCGGACCTCCGCAGCCGACAGCGTTCAGGTGAAGAATGGCGGTACCGTCCGTCTGCACAACCTGAAGCACGTTGAGCGAGTGGATGGTCACCTGGTAGCTGTGTCTCGTTCCGGTGAGCTGGCAATCGCTGATGACTACGGTCGTGAGCGTGAGCGTTACAAGCTGCCGTACGGTGCTGTGATTTCGGTTAAAGAAGGTGACAAGGTCGACGCTGGCGCAATCGTGGCCAAGTGGGATCCGCACACTCACCCAATCGTTACCGAAATGAAAGGTACCGTGACCTACGTGGGCATGGAAGAAGGCATCACGATCAAGCGTCAGACTGACGAATTGACCGGTATGACCAACATTGAAGTACTCGACGCCAAAGACCGTCCAGCTGCAGGCAAAGATATCCGTCCTGCTGTGAAGATGGTTGATGACAACGGCAAGGATCTGTTGCTGCCAGGCACTGACGTTATCGCTCAGTACTTCCTGCCAGCCAACGCCCTGGTCGGTGTTGCGGATGGTGCGAAGATCGCGATCGGTGATGTTATCGCTCGTATCCCGCAAGAAACTTCGAAGACCCGTGACATCACCGGTGGTCTGCCGCGTGTTGCCGACTTGTTCGAAGCTCGTCGTCCGAAAGAAGCGTCGATTCTGGCTGAAGTCAGCGGCACCATCGCGTTCGGTAAAGAGACCAAAGGCAAGCGCCGTCTGGTCATTACCCCGAACGACGGTAGCGATCCGTACGAAGAGCTGATTCCGAAGTGGCGTCACCTGAACGTTTTCGAAGGCGAACAGGTAAACCGCGGCGAAGTTATCTCCGACGGCCCGAGCGATCCACACGACATCCTGCGTCTGCTGGGTGTGAGTGCGCTGGCCAAGTACATCGTTAACGAGATCCAGGACGTTTACCGTCTGCAAGGCGTGAAGATCAACGATAAGCACATCGAGACCATCCTGCGTCAGATGCTGCGTAAAGTTGAAATCGCTGAATCCGGCGATTCGAGTTTCATCAAGGGCGACCAGATGGAACTGACTCACGTACTGGTAGAGAACGAGCGCCTGGCGAACGACGAGAAATTCGTTTCCAAGTTCACTCGTGTGTTGCTGGGTATCACCAAGGCGTCGTTGTCCACTGAGTCGTTCATCTCGGCGGCCTCCTTCCAGGAGACCACTCGCGTACTGACCGAAGCAGCGGTAACCGGCAAGCGCGACTACTTGCGCGGCCTGAAAGAAAACGTGGTTGTGGGTCGACTGATCCCAGCCGGTACCGGCTTGGCCTACCACAGCGAGCGTAAGCGCCGCCGTGAACTCGACAAGCCGCTGCGCGTGAGCGCCAGTGAAGTGGAAGCTGCACTGACCGAAGCACTGAACTCAAGCGGTAACTGAGTTCTGCGGTAAATAAGACCGGGCCCTGGCAGCCCCGTTCGTCGGATCGAGACAGATTTGTCCCGGTTCGATGGAGGGGGAGGTCGGGGCCTTGCCTTGACTGGGGGCAAGATCCTCTTTAGACTCTTGTACCCCTAAATTTGGCGGGAATTCGTTCCTGCCATTTTGCTTTTCTTGCAAGACAATAGCGTCGCAAGACAACAGTGGAGCTAGTAGATGGCAACTATCAACCAGCTGGTACGTCAGCCGCGTAAGCGTATCGTCGAGAAATCCGACGTGCCTGCGCTGCAGAACTGCCCGCAACGTCGTGGCGTATGCACTCGCGTGTATACCACTACGCCGAAAAAACCTAACTCGGCACTGCGTAAAGTATGCCGTGTGCGCCTGACCAACGGTTTCGAGGTTTCCTCGTACATCGGCGGTGAAGGCCACAACCTGCAAGAGCACAGCGTGGTACTGATCCGCGGCGGTCGTGTAAAAGACTTGCCAGGTGTTCGTTACCACACCGTACGCGGCTCCTTGGATACTTCCGGCGTTAAAGGTCGTAACCAGGGTCGTTCGAAGTACGGTACCAAGAAGCCTAAGTAGTAGCGGCTTTTTGTAAAACTGAATCATCTTATTTTCTGAGTCGATAAGAGTAAGGTCGGAGGCGTCCCGAAAGGGCACCGATTCCGAGCGAACCTGAAGACCGTTTGAGGGCTTATCCATGCCAAGAAGACGCGTAGCAGCCAAGCGCGAAGTGCTTGACGATCCAAAATACGGAAGCCAAATTCTGGCCAAGTTCATGAACCACGTGATGGAAAGCGGCAAGAAAGCCGTTGCCGAGCGTATCGTTTATGGCGCGCTGGAAAAGGTTAAAGAACGCAAGAACAGCGACCCCCTGGAAATCTTCGAGAAAGCTCTCGACGCCATCGCTCCGCTGGTCGAAGTGAAGTCGCGCCGTGTAGGCGGTGCTACTTACCAGGTTCCGGTTGAAGTTCGCCCGTCCCGTCGTAACGCTTTGGCAATGCGCTGGTTGGTAGACTTCGCCCGTAAGCGCGGCGAGAAGTCTATGGCCCTGCGTTTGGCTGGCGAACTGTTGGACGCTGCTGAAGGTAAAGGTGCTGCTGTTAAGAAGCGTGAAGACGTGCACCGTATGGCTGAAGCCAACAAAGCTTTCTCGCACTACCGCTTCTAATTCTAGCTTCACTAATTTTGCGAGGGCTTTATGGCTCGTACTACTCCGATTAGTCGCTACCGTAACATCGGTATCGTCGCTCACGTGGATGCTGGTAAAACCACCACCACCGAGCGCGTCCTTTTTTACACCGGCAAAAGTCACAAGATGGGCGAGGTGCATGATGGCGCCGCGACCACAGACTGGATGGTTCAGGAGCAGGAGCGTGGTATTACCATTACTTCTGCTGCTATTACCGCCTTCTGGAAAGGTTCCGAGAAGCAGTACAAAGACGAACACCGCTTCAACGTAATCGATACCCCGGGCCACGTAGACTTCACCATTGAAGTTGAACGTTCCCTGCGCGTACTCGACGGCGCTGTCGTTGTGTTCTGCGGTACCTCGGGTGTTGAGCCTCAGTCGGAAACCGTATGGCGTCAGGCCAACAAGTACGGCGTTCCACGTCTTGTTTACGTAAACAAGATGGACCGTGCTGGTGCAAACTTCCTGCGCGTGATCGGTCAGATCAAGCAGCGTCTGGGTCACACCCCGGTGCCAATCCAATTGGCTATCGGTTCCGAAGACAACTTCCAGGGGCAGATCGATCTGCTGACTATGGAAGCTGTTTATTGGAACGATGCTGACAAGGGTATGGTTCCTCGTCGCGAAGCTATCCCTGCTGAACTGCAGGAATTGGCTGACGAGTGGCGCAACAACATGGTTGAGGCTGCGGCCGAAGCCAGCGAAGAGCTGATGAACAAGTACCTCGAAGGTGAAGAACTCACCAACGCGGAAATCAAGGCCGCTCTGCGTCAGCGTACTATCGCTGGTGAGATCGTCTTGGCTGTTTGCGGTTCCTCGTTCAAGAATAAGGGCGTTCCCCTGGTTCTCGATGCTGTGATCGACTACCTGCCGGCACCAGTGGATATTCCTGCCATCAAGGGTACTGACCCTGATGACGAGACTATCGAGCTGGAGCGTCATGCGGACGACGCAGAACCGTTCTCCGCTCTGGCATTTAAAATTGCCACTGACCCATTCGTGGGTACCTTGACCTTCGTCCGTGTTTACTCGGGCGTGTTGAACTCCGGCGACGGCGTGATCAACTCGGTTAAAGGCAAGAAAGAGCGCGTGGGTCGTATGGTGCAAATGCACGCAAACGCCCGTGAAGAGATCAAGGAAGTACGCGCTGGTGACATCGCGGCCTTGATCGGCATGAAGGACGTCACCACTGGTGAGACCTTGTGCAACGCTGACAAGCCAATCATCCTGGTTCGCATGGACTTCCCGGAGCCGGTTATTTCGGTTGCCGTTGAGCCTAAGACCAAGGATGACCAGGAAAAAATGGGTATCGCTCTGGGCAAACTTGCTCAGGAAGATCCATCTTTCCGCGTCAAGACTGATGAAGAGACTGGTCAAACGATCATCTCCGGCATGGGCGAGCTTCACCTGGACATCCTGGTTGACCGGATGCGCCGTGAGTTCAACGTCGAAGCCAACATCGGTAAGCCTCAGGTTTCCTATCGTGAGCGCATCACGAAGAACTGCGAAATCGAAGGCAAATTCGTTCGTCAATCCGGCGGTCGTGGCCAGTTCGGCCATTGCTGGATCCGTTTTGCTCCTGCTGATGAAGGTCAGGAAGGTCTGCAATTCGTGAACGAAGTAGTGGGCGGTGTTGTTCCTAAGGAATACATCCCGGCTATCCAGAAGGGTATCGAAGAGCAGATGAAGAACGGTGTTGTTGCCGGCTATCCGCTCATCGGCCTGAAGGCGACCGTTTTTGACGGTTCTTACCACGACGTCGACTCCAACGAGATGGCGTTTAAGGTGGCTGCTTCCATGGCTACCAAGCAACTGGCCCAGAAGGGCGGTGGTGAGTTGCTTGAGCCAATCATGGCAGTAGAAGTCGTTACGCCTGAAGACTACATGGGTGACGTGATGGGCGACCTTAACCGTCGTCGCGGCATGATCTTGGGTATGGAAGATACGGTTTCCGGCAAAGTGATTCGTGCCGAGGTTCCGTTGGGCGAGATGTTCGGTTATGCGACCGACGTTCGTTCCATGTCTCAGGGTCGCGCAAGCTACTCTATGGAATTCAAAAAATACAACACAGCTCCGGCGCACATCGCTGAAACTGTATCCAAAAAACAAGGCTGATTCAGTCCTTTAGGCAAGGAGTTAATTGTCGTGGCTAAAGAAAAATTTGATCGTTCCCTACCGCACGTAAACGTTGGCACTATCGGCCACGTTGACCACGGTAAAACCACTCTGACCGCTGCTCTGACTCGCGTCTGCTCCGAAGTTTTCGGTTCGGCTCGTGTTGACTTCGACAAGATCGACAGCGCACCAGAAGAAAAAGCTCGTGGTATCACCATCAACACCGCGCACGTTGAATACAACTCGCTGATCCGTCACTACGCTCACGTTGACTGCCCAGGTCACGCTGACTATGTGAAGAACATGATCACCGGTGCTGCCCAGATGGACGGCGCGATCCTGGTTTGCTCGGCCGCTGATGGTCCGATGCCACAAACCCGTGAACACATCCTGCTGTCCCGTCAGGTAGGCGTTCCGTACATCGTGGTCTTCCTGAACAAGGCTGACCTGGTAGACGACGCTGAGCTGCTGGAACTGGTTGAGATGGAAGTGCGCGATCTGCTGAGCACTTACGACTTCCCGGGCGACGACACTCCGATCATCATCGGTTCTGCTCGTATGGCTCTGGACGGTCTTGACGACAACGAAATGGGCACCACTGCCGTTCGTAAACTGGTTGAGACTCTGGACAGCTACATCCCAGATCCAGTTCGTGTTATCGACAAGCCGTTCCTGATGCCAATCGAAGACGTATTCTCGATCTCCGGTCGTGGTACTGTTGTAACTGGCCGTATCGAGCGCGGTATCGTTAAGGTTCAAGATCCACTGGAAATCGTTGGTCTGCGTGACACTACCGTCACCACCTGCACCGGTGTTGAAATGTTCCGTAAACTGCTCGACGAAGGTCGTGCAGGCGAGAACTGCGGCGTTCTGCTGCGTGGTACCAAGCGTGACGACGTTGAGCGTGGCCAGGTTCTGGTCAAGCCAGGTTCGGTTAAGCCGCACACTACCTTCGAAGCTGAAGTGTACGTGTTGAGCAAAGAAGAAGGCGGCCGTCACACTCCGTTCTTCAAAGGCTACCGTCCACAGTTCTACTTCCGGACCACTGACGTGACCGGTAACTGCGAACTGCCGGAAGGCGTTGAAATGGTAATGCCAGGCGACAACATCAAAATGGTTGTCACCCTGATCAAAACCATCGCAATGGAAGATGGTCTGCGTTTCGCTATTCGTGAAGGCGGTCGTACCGTCGGCGCTGGCGTCGTAGCCAAAATCATCGCTTAATAAGTGATGACTTGAAAAAGCCCCCGCTCAGCGGGGGCTTTTTTATTGAGTTGACACCCATATGGGGCGTCTATAGAATTGCGCCTCCTTTTAACGGGCGTGTTGCGCTCGCTGGGAATAGCAGCCGGAGTCTGAAATCCAATGGCAAATCAGCAAATTCGTATCAGGTTGAAGGCTTTTGACCACAAACTGATCGACCAATCCACCCAGGAAATCGTGGAAACCGCGAAACGTACTGGTGCTCAAGTGCGTGGTCCAATTCCACTGCCTACCCGTAAAGAGCGGTTCACCGTTCTGGTCTCCCCGCACGTCAACAAAGACGCGCGTGACCAGTACGAGATCCGTACTCATAAGCGCGTGCTGGACATCGTCCTGCCAACGGATAAAACCGTTGATGCACTTATGAAGCTTGATCTGGCGGCCGGTGTGGAAGTACAGATCAGCCTCGGCTAAGACTTGGGTCTTAGTCGTGTAACGCTCTGAAATGGGCGGCCATAGCGGGTGAAAGCCCCGTACACTCATGAGGTTTACAACATGACTATTGGTGTAGTCGGTCGTAAATGCGGTATGACCCGTATTTTCACCGAAGAAGGTGTCTCCATTCCGGTCACGGTCATTGAGATCGAACCGAATCGCGTCACCCAGTTTAAAACTGAAGAAACCGATGGCTATCGTGCAGTGCAAGTCACTGTCGGCGAGCGTCGTGCTTCGCGTGTGACTGCTGCTCAAGCAGGTCACTTCGCTAAAGCAAACGTTGCAGCTGGTCGTACTGTCATGGAGTTCCGTCTTGAAGACGGCGACTACCAGGCTGGCGATCTGATCAACGCTGAAATCTTCGCCGCTGGTCAACTGGTTGATGTAACCGGTCAGTCCAAAGGTAAAGGCTTCCAGGGTACGATCAAGCGTTGGAATTTCCGTGGCCAAGACAACACTCACGGTAACTCCGTTTCCCACCGCGTCCCGGGCTCTATTGGCCAGTGCCAGACTCCTGGTCGTGTATTCAAGGGCAAAAAAATGTCCGGTCATATGGGCGCTGAGCGCGTGACCGTGCAGTCCCTCGAAGTAGTGCGCGTCGACGCTGAACGCAATCTGTTGTTGGTCAAGGGTGCTGTTCCTGGCGCTACTGGCGGCAACCTGGTTGTACGTCCAGCGGCCAAGGCTCGCGGTTAAGGGGAAGCTGACATGCAATTAAATGTAAATGACGCTCAAGCGATCGAAGTTTCCGAACTGACATTTGGCGGCGAATTCAACGAGACGCTGGTTCACCAAGCAGTCGTGGCCTACATGGCCGGCGGCCGTCAAGGTAGCAAGCAGCAAAAGACCCGTTCCGACGTTCGTGGTGGCGGTAAGCGCCCTTGGCGTCAGAAAGGTACTGGCCGTGCTCGTGCCGGTACTATCCGTAGCCCAATCTGGCGTGGCGGCGGTACCACTTTCGCAGCACGTCCACAGGATCACACCCAGAAGCTCAACAAGAAGATGTACCGCGCAGCACTGCGCTCCATCCTTGCTGAACTCGTGCGTACTGATCGTCTGGTCGTGGTTCAGGACTTCGCTGTTGAAGCGCCGAAAACCAAAGATCTGCTGAACAAGCTGAACGGCATGGGCCTGACTGACGTCCTGATCGTGTCTGAAGCTGTTGATCAGAACCTGTACCTGGCTGCTCGCAACCTGCCACACGTTGATGTACGTGACGTGCAAGGTTCCGATCCAGTTAGTCTGATCGCATACGACAAGGTGTTGATCACCGTGTCGGCCGTGAAGAAATTCGAGGAGCTGCTGGGATGAACCAGGAACGCGTATTTAAAGTTCTGCTTGGCCCGCACGTTTCCGAAAAGGCTACGGTTCTGGCTGACAAGAAAGGCCAGTTCGTTTTCAAGGTTGCAACTGACGCAACCAAGCTGGAAATCAAGAAGGCCGTCGAAAGCCTGTTCAGCGTGAAAGTAGAGCGTGTTACTACCCTGAATGTTCTGGGTAAGAGCAAGCGCACTGCTCGCGGTCTGGGCAAGCGTAATGACTGGAAGAAGGCAGTTATCTCCCTTCAGCCAGGCCAAGATCTCGATTTCAGCAGCAGTGCTGAGTAAGGAAGGGGTGCATCATGGCAATCGTTAAATGCAAACCGACTTCCCCTGGCCGCCGTTTTGTGGTCAAGGTGGTCAACCAGGAGCTGCATAAAGGCGCTCCTCACGCACCGCTGCTCGAGAAGAAATCGAAGACTGGTGGTCGTAACAACAATGGTCGTATTACCACTCGTCACATCGGTGGTGGCCATAAGCAGCATTATCGTCTGGTCGACTTCCGTCGCAACGACAAAGATGGCATCGCTGCCACTGTCGAGCGTATCGAATACGATCCAAACCGTACTGCTCACATCGCTCTGCTGCTGTACGCAGATGGCGAGCGTCGCTACATCATCGCCCCTAAAGGCGTGAGTGCTGGTGACCAGCTGATCGCAGGTGCTTTGGCACCGATCAAGCCGGGCAACGCTCTGCAACTGCGCAACATTCCAGTTGGTAGCACCGTACACGGCATCGAATTGAAGCCGGGTAAAGGCGCGCAAATCGCTCGTTCCGCTGGTGCTTCGGCTCAGCTGATCGCTCGTGAAGGTGTCTACGTGACCCTGCGTCTGCGCTCTGGTGAAATGCGTAAAGTACTGGCTGAATGCCGTGCGACCCTGGGCGAAGTCTCGAACTCCGAGCACAGCCTGCGTTCGCTGGGTAAAGCTGGTGCCAAACGCTGGCGTGGCGTTCGCCCAACCGTTCGTGGTGTTGCCATGAACCCGGTTGACCACCCACACGGTGGTGGTGAAGGTCGTACCTCTGGTGGTCGTCATCCGGTATCGCCATGGGGCTTCCCGACTAAGGGCGCGAAGACTCGTGGTAATAAGCGTACCGACAAAATGATCGTCCGTCGTCGCAAGTAAATAGAGGGATACGACAGTGCCACGTTCTCTGAAAAAAGGTCCTTTTATTGATCTTCACCTACTGAAGAAGATCGAAGTGGCGGCGGAAAAGAACGATCGCAAACCGGTGAAAACCTGGTCGCGTCGTTCGATGATCCTGCCACAAATGGTCGGTCTGACCATTGCAGTGCATAACGGTCGTCAACATGTTCCAGTTCTCGTGAACGAAGACATGGTCGGCCACAAACTAGGCGAGTTTGCCGGTACCCGCACATATCGTGGGCACGTGGCAGACAAGAAAGCCAAGCGTTAAGGGGTAAGGAACGATGGAAGTAGCCGCTAAGTTGTCGGGCGCTCGAATCTCCGCCCAGAAAGCCCGCTTGGTCGCCGACCAGATCCGCGGGAAGAAGGTGGGCGAAGCGCTCAACCTGTTGGCTTTCAGCAGTAAGAAAGCCGCCGAGATCATCAAGAAAGTGCTGGAGTCGGCCGTAGCCAACGCCGAGCACAACGAAGGCGCAGACGTTGATGACCTTAAGGTCAGCACCGTTTTCGTCAACGAAGGGCGTTCGCTGAAGCGCATCATGCCTCGTGCCAAAGGCCGAGCTGATCGCATCGTCAAGCGGTCTTGCCATATCACTGTCAAGGTTGCTGACAAGTAACGGAGTCGAAGAGATGGGTCAGAAAGTACATCCCATTGGCATTCGCCTGGGAATCGTCAAGGAGCACACCTCCGTCTGGTACGCAGACGGTCGGACTTATGCGGACTACTTGTTCGCTGATCTGAAGGTGCGTGAGTATCTCCAAGACAAACTAAAAAGCGCGTCCGTGAGCCGTATCGATATCCATCGTCCTGCTCAAACTGCACGTATCACCATCCACACCGCTCGTCCAGGTATCGTTATCGGGAAGAAAGGTGAAGATGTTGAGAAGCTGCGTCAGGACCTGACCAAGCAAATGGGTGTGCCTGTGCACATCAATATCGAAGAGATCCGTAAGCCGGAGCTCGACGGTATGCTGGTTGCGCAGAGCGTAGCTCAGCAGCTGGAGCGTCGCGTAATGTTCCGTCGCGCTATGAAGCGCGCAGTACAGAACGCCATGCGCATTGGTGCCAAGGGCATCAAAATCCAAGTGAGCGGTCGTCTCGGCGGTGCTGAAATCGCACGTACTGAATGGTATCGCGAAGGTCGTGTGCCATTGCACACCCTGCGTGCCGACATCGACTATGCCAACTACGAAGCTCACACCACTTACGGTGTGATCGGTGTAAAGGTTTGGATCTTCAAGGGCGAAGTAATTGGTGGTCGCCAAGAAGAACTGAAACCACAAGCACCAGCGCCTCGTAAAAAAGCTGCTAAGTAAGGGGTACGCCAAATGTTGCAACCTAAGCGTACGAAGTTCCGCAAGCAGATGACAGGCCACAACCGTGGTCTGGCTCAGCGCGGTAGCAAAGTCAGCTTCGGCGAGTTCGCGCTGAAGTCTGTAGCTCGTGGTCGTCTCACCGCTCGTCAGATCGAGTCAGCGCGTCGTGCACTGACCCGTCACGTAAAACGTGGCGGCAAGATCTGGATCCGTGTATTCCCGGACAAGCCGATCTCCAAAAAACCTCTCGAGGTTCGGATGGGTAAAGGTAAGGGTAACGTGGAATACTGGGTAGCCCAGATTCAGCCAGGTAAAGTCCTGTATGAAATCGAGGGTGTAACTGAAGAGCTGGCGCGTGAGGCTTTTGCCCTGGCTGCTGCAAAGCTGCCGCTCGCCACCGCCTTTGTTAAACGGACGGTGATGTGATGAAAGCGAATGAACTTCGTGAAAAATCCGCACAGCAGCTGAACGAGCAACTGCTCGGCCTGCTGCGCGACCAGTTCAATCTGCGTATGCAGAAAGCAACTGGCCAGTTGGGGCAGTCTCATCTGCTCTCGCAAGTTAAGCGTGACATTGCTCGCGTGAAAACTGTGCTCAACCAGCAGGCAGGTAAGTGATCATGGCTGAAGCCGAAAAGACTGTCCGTACGCTGACTGGCCGTGTTGTCAGCGACAAGATGGACAAAACCATCACCGTTTTGATCGAGCGTCGCGTTAAGCACCCGATCTACGGTAAATACGTTAAGCGTTCGACTAAGCTGCACGCGCACGACGAAACCAATCAGTGCCACATCGGCGACAAAGTCACTATTCGTGAAACTCGTCCGCTGGCCAAGACCAAGTCTTGGGCACTGGTTGATGTTCTCGAACGCGCTGTGGAAGTCTAAGGACTAGGGGTCGGAGAAATTATATGATTCAGACTCAATCCATGCTCGATGTGGCCGATAACAGCGGCGCACGCCGCGTTATGTGCATCAAGGTGCTGGGTGGCTCCCATCGTCGTTACGCTGGTATCGGTGACATCATCAAAGTTACCGTGAAGGAAGCAATTCCTCGCGGTAAAGTGAAAAAAGGCCAAGTGATGACTGCTGTTGTAGTCCGCACTCGTCACGGCGTACGCCGTGCAGATGGCTCCATTATCCGCTTTGATGGCAACGCTGCTGTTCTTCTGAACAACAAGCAAGAGCCGATCGGCACCCGTATCTTTGGGCCAGTGACCCGTGAACTTCGTACTGAGAAGTTCATGAAGATCGTCTCGCTCGCCCCAGAAGTGCTGTAAGGAGATCCGACATGCAAAAGATTCGTCGTGACGACGAGATCATCGTGATCGCCGGCAAAGACAAAGGTAAGCGCGGTAAGGTGCTGAAGGTTCTTGCTGATGACCGTCTGGTCGTTAGTGGTCTGAACCTGGTCAAGCGTCATACCAAGCCTAACCCGATGTCGGGCGTACAAGGCGGTATCGTCGAGAAAGAAGCGCCACTGCACGCTTCTAACGTCGCCATCTTCAACGGCGAAACCAACAAGGCTGACCGCGTTGGTTTCAAAGTAGAAGAAGGTAAGAAAATTCGTGTCTTCAAGTCGACCCAAAAAGCGGTTGATGCTTGAACACTGCTAGGTAGAAGACCATGGCACGACTAAAAGAGATTTACCGGAAGGAAATCGCACCGAAACTTAAGGAAGAACTTAAGCTTTCGAACGTGATGGAAGTTCCGCGCGTTACCAAAATCACCCTGAACATGGGTCTGGGCGAAGCGATCGGCGACAAAAAAGTCATCGAGCACGCTGTTGCTGACCTGGAAAAGATCACCGGCCAAAAAGTCGTTGTGACCTACGCTCGGAAATCCATCGCTGGCTTTAAAGTCCGTGAAGGTTGGCCGATCGGCGTCAAAGTGACTCTGCGCCGTGAGCGTATGTACGAATTCCTGGATCGTCTGCTGTCGATCTCCCTGCCTCGGGTCCGCGACTTCCGCGGCCTGAATGCCAAGTCCTTCGATGGTCGTGGTAACTACAGCATGGGCGTTAAAGAGCAGATCATCTTCCCGGAAATCGACTACGACAAGATCGATGCTCTCCGCGGTCTGGACATCACCCTGACCACCACTGCCAAGAACGATGATGAAGGCCGCGCTCTGCTGCGTGCGTTCAAATTCCCGTTCCGCAACTGATTGGAGTAGGACCATGGCCAAGATGAGCATGAAAAACCGCGAGCTGAAACGTCAGCTCACGGTTGCCAAGTACGCCAAGAAGCGTGCAGCACTGAAAGCAATCATCGTTGATCTGAACGCAAGTCCAGAAGCGCGTTGGGAAGCTACAGTTGCTCTGCAGAAGCAGCCACGTGACGCAAGCGCTTCGCGCATGCGTAACCGCTGCCGCCTGACCGGTCGTCCACACGGCGTTTACCGCAAGTTCGGCCTCGGCCGTAACAAACTGCGTGAAGCGGCAATGCGTGGTGACGTACCAGGTCTGGTTAAAGCCAGCTGGTAAGTACTTTCGAAGTCCAGGTGGTCAGGATCGCAAGATACTGACCGCCGGTGACCTAGAATCTGGAACAAGCCCCTTTTGGGGCTTGTTTCATTTCCGGAGTGTGTCTAAAATACGCGGCTCGCCTGAGCCCGTGTGTTTTGTGCTCGGAGATTCTCGGCGACACGTAATGGCCGCAAGGCTAATTTTTTTGTATTAGGAGCGTCTAGCCATGAGTATGCAGGACCCGTTAGCGGACATGCTAACTCGTATCCGTAATGCCCAGATGGCTGAAAAGTCCGTCGTAAGCATGCCATCTTCCACGTTGAAGGTTGCTGTTGCCAAAGTCCTGAAAGACGAAGGCTACATTGCGGGTTATCAGATCAGCAGCGAAATCAAACCACTGCTGTCCATCGAGCTGAAGTACTTCGAAGGCCGTCCGGTCATCGAAGAAGTGAAGCGCGTTAGCCGTCCAGGCCTGCGTCAGTACAAGTCCGTTGATGATCTGCCAAAAGTTCGTGGCGGTCTCGGTGTGTCTATCGTCTCCACCAACAAAGGTGTGATGACGGATCGTGCTGCGCGCGCTGCCGGTGTCGGCGGCGAAGTTCTTTGCACTGTGTTCTAAGGGGGGATAAGCATGTCACGCGTCGCTAAGAACCCCGTTAAGCTGCCAGCCGGTGTCGAAGTAAAATTCGCAGGCCAACAGCTTTCGGTGAAGGGTGCCAAGGGCACTCTGGAACTGAACATCCATTCGTCCGTTGAGATCGTTGAAGAAGCTGGTGAGCTGCGTTTCGCTGCTCGCAATGGCGATCAACAAACTCGCGCAATGGCCGGTACCACTCGTGCGTTGGTAAACAACATGGTCCAAGGCGTAAGCCAAGGCTTCGAGCGTAAGCTCCAGCTGGTCGGTGTTGGTTACAAAGCGCAAGCAAAAGGCACGGTTCTGAACCTGGCCCTTGGCTTCTCGCACCCAGTGGATTACGAACTGCCGGAAGGCATCACCGCTGAGACCCCAAGCCAAACCGATATCCTGATCAAGGGTATTGATAAGCAGCTGGTAGGTCAGGTGGCCGCTGAGATCCGCGACTTCCGTCCACCAGAGCCGTACAAAGGCAAAGGTGTGCGCTACGCGGACGAAGTCGTCCGTCGTAAAGAAGCCAAGAAGAAGTAGGGCATAGCAAATGACCGACAAAAAAGTTACTCGACTGCGTCGCGCTCGCAAAGCACGCCTGAAAATGCACGAACTCGAAGTCGTGCGTCTCTGCGTGTTCCGCTCGTCGCAGCACATCTACGCCCAGGTCATCTCGGCCGACGGCAACAAAGTCCTGGCAAGCGCCTCGACTTTGGATAAAGAACTGCGTGATGGTGCCACTGGCAACATCGACGCGGCCACTAAGGTTGGCCAGCTGGTCGCTACGCGTGCTAAGGCCGCTGGCGTCTCGCAAGTGGCTTTCGACCGCTCTGGCTTCAAGTACCACGGCCGCGTGAAAGCGCTGGCTGATGCTGCTCGTGAAGCTGGGCTGGAGTTCTAAGTTATGTCAAATAACGACCAAAAGCGCGACGAAGGCTACATTGAGAAGCTGGTTCAAGTTAACCGCGTAGCCAAAACCGTTAAAGGCGGCCGTATCTTCACTTTCACCGCGTTGACCGTGGTTGGTGATGGTAAAGGGCGTGTTGGCTTCGGCCGTGGCAAGTCACGTGAAGTGCCTGCTGCGATCCAGAAGGCAATGGAAGCTGCTCGTCGCAACATGATCCAAGTTGATCTGAACGGCACCACTCTGCAGTACGCAATGAAGTCCGCTCACGGCGCTTCGAAGGTGTACATGCAGCCTGCTTCTGAAGGTACCGGTATCATCGCTGGCGGCGCTATGCGTGCTGTCCTCGAAGTTGCTGGCGTTCAGAACGTTCTGGCCAAGTGCTACGGCTCGACTAACCCGGTAAACGTGGTTCACGCCACTTTTAAAGGTTTGAAGGCTATGCAGTCTCCTGAATCCATTGCCGCCAAGCGTGGCAAAAGCGTTAAGGAGATCTTCTGATCATGGCTACCGTTAAAGTAACGCTGATCAAAAGCATGACCGGCCGCATCCCTAACCACAAATTGTGCGTTAAGGGTTTGGGTCTGCGTCGCATCGGTCACACTGTAGAAGTGCTTGATACTCCCGAGAATCGCGGGATGATCAACAAGGCTTACTACATGCTGCGTGTCGAGGGTTAATTCGATGAAACTCAATGATCTGAGTCCAGCGCCGGGTTCCCGTCGCGAAAAGCATCGTCCGGGCCGTGGTATCGGTAGTGGTTTGGGTAAGACCGGTGGCCGTGGCCACAAAGGTCAGTCCTCCCGCTCCGGTGGCACCATCGCTCCAGGCTTTGAAGGCGGTCAACAGCCGCTGCATCGTCGCCTGCCGAAGTTCGGTTTCGTTTCCCTGAAAGCCATGGACCGCGCAGAAGTGCGTCTGTCCGAGCTGGCCAAAGTGGAAGGCGACATCGTTACCGTGCAGACCCTGAAAGATGCCAACGTGATCAACGTCAACGTACAGCGTGTGAAAATCATGCTGTCCGGTGAAGTGACTCGCGCTGTCACTATCGGCAAGGGAATCGGCGCCACCAAAGGTGCGCGTTCGGCTATCGAAGCAGCTGGCGGCAAGTTCGAGGAATAAATGGCTAAGCAAGGTGCTCTCTCAGCGCTCGGCAAAGGCGGTATGTCTGAACTTTGGGCTCGTCTGCGTTTTCTGTTCCTGGCGATTATCGTCTACCGAATAGGCGCACACATCCCGGTTCCAGGTATCAACCCGGACCGACTCGCAGACCTGTTTCGACAGAATGAGGGGACCATTCTTAGCTTGTTCAACATGTTTTCCGGCGGTGCGCTGGAACGGATGAGCATCTTTGCACTGGGGATCATGCCGTACATCTCGGCATCGATCATCATGCAGCTGATGACCGCCGTTAGCCCGCAGCTGGAGCAGTTGAAGAAGGAAGGTGAAGCTGGCCGTCGCAAGATAAGCCAGTACACCCGCTACGGCACTGTCATCCTCGCCCTGGTTCAGGCTATCGGCATGTCCGTTGGTCTGGCCGGGCAGGGTGTTGCGTTCACTGGTGACTTTGGCTTCCATTTCGTCGCGGTATCCACTTTTGTGGCTGGTGCGATGTTCATGATGTGGCTGGGTGAGCAGATTACTGAGCGTGGTGTTGGTAACGGTATCTCGATGTTGATTTTCGCAGGTATCGTTGCCGGTCTTCCGAGAGCGATTGGGCAGTCTTTCGAGTCTGCACGTCAGGGTGATATCAATATCTTCGCCTTGGTTGCCATCGGTTTGTTGGCAGTAGCGATTATCGGTTTTGTGGTGTTCATTGAGCGTGGCCAGCGTCGTATTGCTGTTCACTACGCCAAGCGTCAGCAGGGCCGTAAGGTCTTTGCCGCGCAGACCAGCCACTTGCCGCTGAAAGTGAACATGGCCGGGGTTATTCCTGCCATTTTCGCGAGCAGCATTTTGCTGTTTCCGGCTTCGTTGGGTGCCTGGTTCGGTCAGTCTGAAGGTATGGGCTGGTTGCAGGACATCTCGCAGTCGATCGCTCCTGGTCAGCCGTTGAATATTCTGCTGTTTAGTGCAGGGATTATTTTCTTCTGCTTCTTCTATACGGCGTTGATGTTCAATCCGAAAGACGTAGCGGAAAACCTGAAGAAGTCCGGTGCCTTTATTCCGGGTATTCGTCCAGGTGAGCAGTCTGCGCGCTACATTGATGGCGTTCTGACTCGCTTGACCATGTTCGGTGCTCTATATATGACGGCCGTGTGCTTGTTGCCCCAGTTCCTGGTGGTTGCAGCAAACGTTCCGTTCTACCTTGGCGGGACCTCGTTGCTGATCGTCGTCGTGGTTGTGATGGACTTCATGTCCCAAGTACAATCGCACCTCGTTTCGCACCAGTACGAATCCCTGATGAAGAAAGCCAACCTGAAGGGTTACGGCAGCGGCATGTTGCGCTGAGTACCCATAAGGTTCGAGGAGTTGGTGATGAAAGTTCGTGCATCGGTGAAAAAGCTGTGCCGTAACTGCAAGATTATTCGCCGCGAAGGTGTTGTTCGAGTAATTTGCAGCGCGGAACCGCGTCACAAACAGCGCCAAGGCTGAGTGTGATCCGCTTGAAGCCCGGCAGCTAGTGCGCTGCCGGGTTGATTATTTGTTATTACAGCGATATTATCTCGCGCCCTATTTCTTGGCTTCCGGGGCGTAGGTAGCTGTCAATTGGAGTCCCACTGAATGGCCCGTATTGCAGGCGTTAACATTCCAGATAACAAGCACACTGTTATCTCGCTGACCTACATCTATGGTGTTGGTCGCACTACTGCGCAGAAAATTTGCGCAGACACTGGGGTAAACCCAGCCGCAAAGATCAAAGATCTGAGCGACGAGCAGATTGAGCTGTTGCGTGGCGAAGTGGCGAAGTTCACCACTGAAGGTGACCTGCGTCGCGAAATCAACATGAAAATCAAGCGTTTGATGGACCTCGGTTGCTACCGTGGTCTGCGTCATCGTCGTGGTCTTCCAGTACGCGGTCAGCGTACCAAGACTAACGCGCGTACCCGTAAAGGTCCGCGTAAGCCGATCCGCAAGTAATCGCCCACGCGAATCGACAGGAAATTAATCATGGCAAAACCTGCTGCTCGTCCTCGTAAAAAAGTTAAAAAGACAGTGGTTGATGGCATCGCCCACATCCATGCATCTTTTAACAACACAATCGTGACCATCACCGACCGTCAAGGTAACGCGCTTTCTTGGGCTACCTCCGGTGGTTCGGGTTTCCGCGGTTCCCGCAAGTCCACCCCGTTTGCTGCTCAAGTAGCTGCTGAACGTGCTGGTCAAGCTGCGCTGGAATATGGCCTGAAAAACCTCGACGTTAACGTCAAAGGTCCAGGTCCAGGTCGTGAGTCTGCTGTCCGTGCATTGAACGGCTGTGGCTATAAGATCGCCAGCATCACCGACGTGACGCCAATCCCGCACAACGGGTGCCGTCCGCCGAAGAAGCGCCGCGTGTAATCCAGGAGATTGTAAAGAATGGCTCGTTACATTGGTCCAAAATGCAAACTCGCTCGTCGTGAAGGCACCGATCTCTTTCTGAAGAGCGGCGTGCGCGCGATCGAATCGAAGTGCAACATTGAAGCAGCACCTGGTATCCACGGCCAACGCCGCGGTCGCCAGTCCGATTACGGCACCCAACTGCGTGAAAAGCAGAAGGTCCGTCGTATCTACGGCGTTCTCGAGCGTCAGTTCAGCGGCTACTACAAAGAAGCTGCTGGCAAGAAAGGTGCAACCGGTGAAAACCTGCTGCAACTGCTCGAATGCCGTCTGGACAACGTTGTATACCGTATGGGCTTTGGTTCGACTCGTGCCGAATCCCGTCAGCTGGTATCGCACAAATCCGTCAGCGTAAACGGCCAAACCGTTAACGTCCCGTCGTACCAGGTTCGTGCTGGTGACGTGGTCGCGATTCGCGAGAAAGCAAAAAATCAACTTCGCATTGTCCAAGCTCTCGATCTGTGTGCCCAACGTGGCCGCGTAGAATGGGTAGAAGTAGACACTGAGAAGAAGTCGGGCGTTTTCAAGAACGTTCCTGCTCGCAGTGATCTGTCCGCCGACATCAACGAAAGCCTGATTGTCGAGCTCTACTCCAAGTAAGGGCTAGAAAATAGGTGCATCCATGCAGATTTCGGTAAATGAGTTCCTGACACCCCGTCACATTGATGTGCAGGTTGTCAGTCCAACCCGCGCCAAGATCACTCTCGAGCCTCTCGAGCGTGGTTTTGGCCACACCCTGGGCAACGCGCTGCGCCGCATCCTGTTGTCCTCAATGCCCGGCTGTGCAGTAGTCGAGGCCGAGATTGACGGTGTGCTCCACGAGTACAGCGCCATCGAAGGTGTACAGGAAGACGTAATTGAAATCCTGTTGAACCTTAAAGGTCTGGCTATCAAGCTGCACGGCCGTGACGAAGTTACGCTGACCTTGTCGAAGAAGGGTTCGGGGGTGGTTACCGCTGCCGATATTCAGCTGGATCATGATGTCGAGATCGTTAATCCCGATCACGTAATCGCTAACCTGGCGTCTAACGGCGCCCTGAACATGAAGCTCACCGTAGCTCGTGGTCGTGGTTATGAACCGGCCGACTCGCGTCAGAGCGATGAAGACGAAAGCCGCAGCATTGGTCGCTTGCAGCTTGACTCTTCGTTCAGCCCGGTTCGCCGTATCGCATACGTGGTGGAAAACGCCCGTGTCGAACAGCGTACTAACCTGGACAAGCTGGTTATTGATCTGGAAACCAACGGTACTCTGGATCCTGAAGAGGCTATCCGCCGCGCTGCAACCATTCTGCAACAGCAGTTGGCTGCGTTCGTCGACCTCAAAGGTGACAGCGAACCAGTGGTAATCGAGCAGGAAGACGAGATCGATCCGATCCTGCTTCGCCCGGTTGACGATCTGGAACTGACTGTACGTTCGGCTAACTGCCTTAAGGCGGAAAACATTTACTACATCGGCGATCTGATTCAGCGCACCGAAGTAGAACTGTTGAAGACTCCGAACCTGGGCAAGAAATCCTTGACTGAAATCAAGGACGTTCTGGCCTCCCGCGGTCTGTCCCTCGGCATGCGCCTCGACAACTGGCCGCCTGCAAGTCTTAAGAAGGACGACAAGGCGACTGCCTGATCGTCGTAATCACCGAACGTGAGTTTGGTAAGGAATGAACCATGCGTCATCGTAAAAGTGGTCGTCACCTGAGCCGTACCAGCTCGCACCGTAAGGCTATGTTCCAGAACATGGCGGTGTCGCTGTTCGAGCACGAGCTGATCAAAACTACACTGCCGAAAGCTAAAGAACTGCGTCGCGTTGCTGAGCCGCTGATTACTTTGGCCAAGACAGACAGCCTGGCTAACCGCCGTCTGGCTTTCGACCGTACTCGTTCGAAAGCTATCGTTGGTAAGCTCTTCAACGACCTGGGCAAGCGTTACGCTACCCGTGAGGGTGGCTACCTGCGCATCCTCAAGTGCGGTTTCCGCGCTGGTGACAACGCGCCTATGGCGTACGTTGAGCTGATCGATCGTCCAGTTGGCGGTGAAGCTGTATCCGCTGAGTAAGACGTCAGTCTGTAACGAGGAACCGGGCCTAGTGCCCGGTTTTTTGTGCGCGTTAGAAAACTCGAATAACCTCGAGCGGATAGTCATTCGGCTCTTTAATCCGTGTTTAGCTATCCGTTCGGATTGTTCGTTAGTTAATTTCTATCGAAGATCATGATTTAATGAATTTGATGGTGTCATCTTCCTGGTCAATACTGCCCCCCAAGCCGATTAGCCGGCAGTTCCAAGACTGACCTGAGGAAGATTGAGCATGAGCCAGAATAAAACCCTTACTACCGCCAGCGGCGCCCCCGTTGCCGATAACCAGAATTCCCGTTCGGCCGGCCCACGCGGCCCATTGCTGCTCGACGATTTTCACCTGATCGAGAAGCTCGCCCACTTCAACCGTGAAAACATCCCTGAGCGTCGCGTACACGCCAAAGGCTCGGGTGCCTACGGTACCTTCACCGTCACCCAAGACATCACTCAGTACACCAGCGCCAAGCTGTTCGAGTCCGTGGGTAAGCAAACTCCGACCTTCCTGCGCTTCTCCACGGTAGGTGGCGAGCGCGGTTCGGCTGACACTGAGCGCGACCCACGTGGTTTCGCCTTGAAGTTCTATACCGAAGAAGGCAACTGGGACATCGTTGGCAACAACACCCCGGTGTTCTTCATCCGTGACCCGCTGAAATTTCCGGACTTCATCCACACCCAAAAGCGCCTGCCGCAAAGCAACCTGAAAAGTGCACAGATGATGTGGGACTTCTGGTCGCACTCCCCTGAGGCGCTGCACCAGGTCACCATCCTGTTTTCGGACCGCGGCATCCCGGACGGCTACCGCCACATGCACGGCTTCGGCAGCCACACCTACAGCCTGATCAACGCCAAAGGCGAGCGTCACTGGGTGAAGTGGCACTACAAGACCAAGCAAGGCATCAAGAACCTGGCGCCGGCTGACGCTGCACGCTTGGCAGGTACCGACCCTGATTACGCCCAGCGCGATCTGTTCGGCGCTATCGAGCGCGGCGACTTCCCGAAATGGCGCGTGTGCATCCAGATCATGACGGAAGCCCGGGCGAACGCTCACTACGAGAACCCGTTCGACGTGACCAAGACCTGGTCGCAGAAAGAGTTCCCGCTGATCGAAGTCGGCGAACTGGAGCTGAACCGCAACCCGCTGAACTATTTCGCTGAAGTTGAGCAGGCGGCTTTCGGTCCAAGCAACATGGTTCCGGGTGTTGGCTTGTCGCCAGACCGCATGCTGCAAGGTCGCGTGTTCGCTTACGCTGATGCCCACCGCTACCGTGTCGGCACCAATCACCAGCACCTGCCGGTGAACGCGCCACGCAGCCCGGTCAACAGCTACCAGCGTGACGGCTCGATGGCATTCGGCGCCAATGGTGGTGCGGCTCCCAACTACGAGCCAAACAGCTATGCCGATGCACCGAAACAGGCTCCTCAGTATGCCGAGCCAGCCTTGGCCCTGAGCGGCGCGGCGGATCGTTACGATCACCGCGAGGACACCGACTACTACAGCCATGCCGGTGCGCTGTTCCGCCTGATGAATGATGGGCAGAAAGCCCTGCTGATCAACAACATCGCCGGCGCCATGGCAGGGGTTTCCAGCGACGTGGTCCAGCGCCAGTTGCAGTACTTCTTCAAGGCAGATCCGGCTTATGGAGAAGGGATCGCATCTGCACTGGGTGTATCGCTTAACTAACTCTAAACGATAAGCAGAACCGCCCTCATTTGGGCGGTTTTTGCGTTATTTCAGCTACTTTTCACCGGAAATCTTCACTTTTCTGCCGTTGGTCCCGTGACCTCCGGGTCATCATGGTTCAAACTACAGACTTTCAAGCAGGGAGATGTAGGGCGATGCAAGGTCACCCCGACGTAATCGATTACCTCAACACGTTGCTGACGGGCGAACTGGCAGCTCGTGACCAATATTTCATTCACTCGCGGATGTACGAAGACTGGGGCTTTACCGAGCTCTACGAGCGTATCAACCACGAAATGGAAGAAGAGGCACAGCACGCCGACGCGCTGATGCGCCGTATCCTGATGCTCGAAGGCACGCCACGTATGCGTCCCGACGACCTGGATACCGGCACCACGGTGCCTGAGATGCTCGCCAGCGACTTGCGCCTTGAGTACAAGGTCCGTGCCGCGCTCTGCAAGGGCATTGAGCTCTGCGAGCAGCACAACGACTACGTCACGCGGGAAATCCTGCGGGTGCAGTTGAATGACACCGAAGAAGATCACACCTACTGGCTGGAAAAGCAGTTGGGCCTGATCAAGTTGATTGGCCTGGAGAACTACCTGCAATCGCAGTTCTGATTTCTCCGGCTACAAAAAAGCCCCTGTCACTGTGTAAGTGACAGGGGCTTTTTCGTGGGCCTGAACAATCAGTCCTTGTCGCGGGCCAGCAGCGGCTTGAGATAGAAGCCGGTGTGAGACTGCTTCATTTCCGACACTTGCTCCGGTGTGCCGACCGCAATGATCTGCCCACCTTTGGAGCCGCCTTCCGGCCCCAGGTCTACCAGCCAGTCGGCGGTCTTGATCACATCCAGGTTGTGCTCGATCACCACCACCGTGTTGCCGTGGTCACGCAGGCGATGCAGCACATCCAGCAATTGCTGAATATCCGCGAAGTGCAAACCCGTGGTCGGCTCATCGAGGATATACAAGGTCTTACCGGTATCACGCTTGGACAGCTCACGAGACAGCTTGACCCGCTGCGCCTCACCACCCGACAGCGTGGTCGCCGACTGCCCGAGCTTGATGTACGACAGGCCGACATCCATCAGCGTCTGCAGCTTGCGCGCCAGGGCCGGTACCGCGTCAAAGAACACTCGGGCTTCCTCGATCGTCATCTCGAGGGTTTCGTGAATGCTTTTGCCCTTGTACTTGATCTCCAAGGTTTCGCGGTTGTAGCGCTTGCTCTTGCACACGTCGCACGGCACGTAGATGTCCGGCAGGAAGTGCATCTCAACCTTGATCAAGCCATCGCCCTGGCACGCCTCGCAGCGCCCGCCCTTGACGTTGAACGAGAACCGGCCAGGCCCGTAGCCACGTGAGCGGGATTCCGGCACACCGGCGAACAGCTCGCGAATCGGCGTAAATAGCCCGGTGTAGGTCGCCGGGTTGGAACGCGGCGTGCGGCCAATCGGGCTTTGGTCGATATCGACCACCTTATCCAGGTGTTCCAGACCCTTGATGCTGTCGTGAGCGGCGGCTTCAAGAGTCGTCGCGCCGTTCAGTGCAGTGGCGCTCAACGGAAACAACGTGTTGTTGATCAGCGTGGACTTGCCCGAACCGGATACACCGGTCACGCAGGTCAGCAGTCCCAGCGGGATTTCCAGATCGACATTGCGCAAGTTGTTGCCACGCGCGCCTTTGAGGTGCAGTGCCATCTTCTTGTTGCGCGGCGTACGTTTGGCCGGCACGGCGATCTTCACACGGCCCGACAAGTATTTGCCGGTCAGCGAGTCAGGATGCGCCATCACTTCTGCCGGTGTGCCCTCGGCGACAATATGCCCACCGTGCACACCCGCGCCCGGGCCGATGTCGACCACGTAGTCCGCAAGACGAATGGCATCTTCATCGTGCTCAACCACGATCACCGTATTACCGATGTCCCGAAGGTGCTTCAGCGTACCCAGCAAGCGATCGTTGTCCCGTTGATGCAAGCCAATGGACGGCTCATCGAGGATGTACAACACACCGACCAGGCCGGCGCCAATCTGGCTGGCCAAGCGAATCCGCTGGGCCTCACCACCGGAAAGCGTATCGGCACTGCGGTCGAGTGACAGGTAGTCCAACCCCACGTTAACCAGGAACTGCAACCGCTCACGAATTTCCTTGAGGATCTTGTCTGCAATCTCCCCGCGGCGTCCTGTCAGCTTCAGTGTGCCGAAGTATTCGCAGGCATCCCCAATCGGCAGGTTGGTCACTGCCGGCAGGGTTTTCTCACCGACCCACACATGCCGCGCTTCACGGCGCAGGCGCGTGCCACGGCAGTCCGGGCACGGCTGGGTGCTGAGGAACTTGGCCAGTTCTTCGCGCACGCTGGCGGATTCGGTCTCGCGGTAGCGTCGTTCCAGGTTCGGCACGATGCCTTCGAACGGGTGGGAGCGTTTGACGATATCGCCACGGTCGTTCAAATATTTGAAGTCGACGTTCTGCGAACCGCTGCCGTGCAGGATGAATTTCTGGTGTTCGGCCGTCAGTTCGTTGAAGGGCACTTCGAGGCTGAACTTATAGTGCGAGGCCAGCGAACCCAGCATCTGGAAGTAATAGACGTTACGCCTGTCCCAGCCGCGTATCGCGCCCTCCGCCAGCGTAAGGTCACCATTGACCAGGCGCTTGATGTCGAAGAATTGCTTAACCCCCAGGCCATCACAGGTCGGGCAGGCGCCCGCCGGGTTGTTGAAGGAGAACAGCTTCGGCTCCAGCTCGCTGATGGCATGGCCACAGATCGGGCAGGCGAAGCGCGCGGAGAAGATGATTTCTTCCCCTGGCTCGTCGTCCATCGGCGCTACCAGAGCAATACCGTCCGCCAGCTTCAATGCGGTTTCGAAGGACTCCGCCAGGCGCTGCTGCAAATCGGCACGCACCTTGAAGCGGTCGACCACTACGTCAATCGAATGCTTCTTCTGCTTATCCAGCTTCGGCGCTTCGTCCAGCTCATAGAGCTTGCCGTTGATCCGGGCACGAACAAAACCTTGCGCACGCAGTTCTTCGAAGACGGAAAGATGTTCACCCTTGCGCTCTCGAATCACTGGTGCCAGCAGCATCAGCTTGGCGCCTTCCGGCTGGGCCAGCACCAGGTCGACCATCTGGCTGACGGTCTGGGCTTCCAGGGGGATGTCGTGGTCCGGGCAACGGGGGATACCCACGCGGGCATACAGCAGGCGCAGGTAGTCGTAGATCTCGGTGATGGTGCCCACAGTAGAGCGCGGGTTATGGGACGTTGATTTCTGTTCGATGGAAATCGCGGGCGACAGGCCTTCAATGGTGTCGACGTCGGGCTTTTCCATCATCGACAGGAATTGGCGGGCATAGGCCGACAGGGATTCCACGTAGCGGCGCTGGCCTTCGGCGTACAGCGTGTCAAACGCCAGGGACGACTTGCCGGACCCGGACAAGCCGGTGATGACGATCAGTTTGTCCCGTGGCAGGGTCAGGTCGATGTTCTTCAGGTTGTGGGTTCGAGCCCCACGAATCAGGATCTTGTCCAAGATGGCCTCGCACGGCGGGCGTAAATAATGCAGGAGTATACGGCTAAAGACTGGATGAATATACACTGTCAAAGTGCCGGGTGCAGCCTTACATGAAAGCTGCGCGGCAAAGCGCCGCATATACCCTCTCAATCGATGGGACTGGTAGAATCGCCGCCGGTTCACACGAGGTTTATCCATGCACGATCCCCACAGCGAACGCATGAGTGGCAGCGAGACCCGCGCAGCAAGCGGTCTGGCCCTGGTGTTCGCATTCCGTATGCTTGGCATGTTTATGGTGTTGCCGGTGCTGGCGACCTATGGAATGGATCTCGCAGGAGCGACCCCGGCCCTGATCGGCCTGGCGATTGGCGCCTATGGCCTGACCCAGGCGCTGTTTCAGATTCCGTTCGGGATCATTTCCGACCGCATCGGCCGCCGGCCGGTGATCTACCTGGGCCTGATCGTATTCGCCCTGGGCAGTGTGCTCGCGGCCAATGCCGACTCGATCTGGGGCGTGATCGCCGGACGCGTCCTGCAAGGCGCTGGCGCTATTTCCGCCGCCGTCATGGCGCTGCTCTCCGACCTGACCCGCGAACAACACCGCACCAAGGCCATGGCCATGATCGGCATGACCATTGGTCTTTCGTTCGCCGTGGCAATGGTGGTTGGCCCGCTGCTGACCCGCGCGTTCGGTTTGCACGGCCTGTTCCTGGCCACGGGTGGCATGGCACTGTTCGGCATCGTGATCGTTGCCTTTATGGTGCCGCATTCCACCGGGCCGCTGCAGCACCGTGAATCGGGCGTCGCGAAACAAGCGCTGTTGCCCACCCTCAAGCACCCGGACCTGCTGCGCCTGGATTTGGGTATCTTCGTATTACACGCGATGCTGATGTGCAGCTTCGTCGCCTTGCCCCTGGCCCTGGTGCAAAAAGCCGGGTTGCCCAAGGAGCAGCACTGGTGGGTATACCTTACTGCGCTGCTGATTTCCTTCTTCGCCATGATCCCGTTCATCATCTATGGCGAGAAGAAACGCAAAATGAAACGAGTTCTGCTGGGCGCCGTCGCGACATTGATGCTCACTGAGCTATTCTTCTGGCAGTTCGGCGACAGCCTGCGGGCGCTGGTGATCGGCACGGTGGTGTTCTTCACCGCGTTCAACCTGCTGGAGGCTTCGTTGCCTTCGCTGATCAGTAAGGTTTCACCGGCCGGCGGTAAAGGCACGGCGATGGGCGTGTATTCCACCAGCCAGTTCCTCGGTTCTGCACTGGGTGGGATCATGGGCGGCTGGATGTTCCAGCATGGCGGTTTGTCGGTTGTGTTCCTGGGATGCGCAGGTCTGGCTGCCCTCTGGCTAGCCTTTGCTGTTACCATGCGCGAACCTCCCTATGTGACGAGCCTGCGCTTGCCGTTATCGCCCGAAGCGATCCGCGAAGCCGGTCTGGTCGAGCGCCTTAAGGCCGTTGTTGGGGTTACGGATGCTGTGGTTGTTACTGAAGAAGCCGCCATCTACATCAAATTGGACACCGAATTATTGGATCGCGCGACGCTCGAGCAACTGGTCAACCCAGTGCCGACAGCGCGCCCAGCCTAGGAGAACGTTATGGCCCGTGGGGTTAACAAAGTCATATTAGTCGGTACATGCGGCCAGGATCCCGAAGTTCGCTACTTGCCGAACGGTAACGCCGTGACCAACCTGAGTCTGGCGACCAGCGAACAGTGGACCGACAAGCAAACCGGCCAGAAGGTCGAGAAAACCGAATGGCACCGTGTGTCGATGTTCGGCAAGGTTGCAGAGATCGCCGGTGAATACCTGCGCAAAGGTTCGCAGGTCTACATCGAAGGCAAACTGCAAACCCGCGAGTGGGAAAAAGACGGCATCAAGCGTTACACCACTGAAATCGTGGTCGACATGCAAGGCACCATGCAATTGCTGGGCGGCCGTCCACAGGGCGACCAACAGGGCCAGGGCGGCATGTCCAACTCGGCACCGCGTCCACAGCAGCAGTCCCGTCCGCAGCCGACCCAGCAGCCACAGCGTGAGTCGCGTCCAGCGCCACAGCAGGCCGCTCCTCAGCCGGCAGCCGACTTCGACAGCTTTGATGACGATATCCCGTTCTAACCTACATAAGACTAAAGTGTAAAGGTTATTTGAGTTAAGGCTCTCTAAAGCCCTATTAATCAATGCCTTCGCAGGAAAAAAAGCCCTCTGAGCTGTAAAGCTAAGAGGGCTTTTTTTTGGCCATTGTAAAGGTGCTCAAAATTGACTACACAAAGACTAGGTGTAAAGTTAAAAGTCTACATAAAATATCGTAAAGGAACGGGTGGCGCATGGACGTAAGAGTGGTACGACACCCCTCTGGGCAGAACCTACCAATCCTCCTTGACGATGATGGCTTGCCAATTCCACTCGCAAATGAGTGGGTCCTCCAGAGACGTGATCTCAGTCCAAACACCCTCACAAGAAACCTTAGGGAGCTGGCGGTTTTTTATGCATGGCTCGAATCACTCAACATTGATTTCCCTGCTCGTATTGATGGTGACCGCATCTTTACCGAGGCAGAGCTGGCTGGAAGCTTATGTGAGAGATTGCGTTTAACAGTGAAGGTTGAACCGGGCCAAGCGGGTGTAGCGGCTATCGTGCAGGGGGTCAAGGTTGCCGTCTCGCCTCTGACATTCAGGTTGCGCCTCATCACTGTACGTCAGTTCATCGGTTGGTGCTTCCGATTCAAGATGGCGAAATTGGCATCCGACGATCCGGTGTTTGTTCGTATTCAAGCGCATAAAGAACACGTTGATCAAATCTTACGCGATCAAGAGATTAGCAATCCGCCCCAAAATAAGTCAGTTACGAAAGGGCTTCGTGATCATGAAGTGGTCGCGCTAGTTTGGTGTGTGGACTTTAGAAACCCGGACGCGTATGGCTTGAATGAGCATGTAAGGTTTAGGAATTTTATCATTGTAATGATTATGCTCACATTCGGTCTACGTCCAGCAGAAGTACTTACACTGAGGGTCGATGATGTCGAGTTCGGCAGCGTGACGGCGCTGAGGGTGTTCAGGCGCGTGGCAGATCCGGACGACACAAGAAGCCCTCGCCCGAGCGTTAAGAGAAATGGTCGTGATATAGAGATGCAAGTGCCGACCATAATAAATCTGATTGAAGAGTATATTGAAGTTCACCGCGAAAAGGTAATGGAGCGCTTCGGGAAAGATCATAACTACTTGATAGTGTCTGATGAGGGGGCTCCGTTGCATGGCAACAGTATATCTAATTACTTCCAGATCATTCGAGAGAGATTCAGAGACCAGCTGCCGTCTAGTCTGACACCGAAATCGCTTCGGCATACATATTCAAGCCGAACTGAGCGGGATATGGCTGAGCGTGGTGTTCCTGAAGATGAGCGCAAACAAGTTTTGGCTTATTTACGAGGGGATAGCAGTACGCGTTCTCAGGAAGTTTACATTTCAGGTGAGATTGTTCGGCAAGCTACCGCTGTGCAGTCTAAATACCATGATGTACTGATGCAAAGCTTTTTAGAGTATTCACGTCATGATTAAAGTATTCGGAAAGCAACAAGTGGAGGGGGTTGCACAGGTTGCACGGATAGATTTGGTAAGCCAACTGGAACCCATACCTAAATCCGTTATTAGCAGAGAGGGGCACGTAGTCGATACGACAGGTTTGCAATGGCACATGCCGACCACTAGTGGCAAATTTGCGACTCTTAATTTCAGGCGGATACATAATCTAAAATTTCGCTATGCGCTGATGCGCTATTGCGTTCATGTGATCAAAACCAGTGCGGCGGGGTACGCCTATACCACTTGGGTAGACTGCTGCCGGTTTCTTCTTTTGCCATACCCCGAGTTTAATCGAGCCCATATTTCCGATTTTGAGCAGGAGCTTATTAACTGTTACGAAAAAATGATTTCCACTACTAGGCAGGAACATAAACTCTATCAAGTTTCTCGCGCGAAATCATTCTATCTATGGGGGTGTCAGTACCTCAGTGAGGTGGGGTTCAGTGCCGAATACGGAAGCGTCTTAGAAGTCCTCAAAATACCAGGCGGTCCGAAAGGCGAAGCGGTTAAAAATGAAGACGTGGATGCGGGGCCTCTGCATCGCATCTATGAGCTGCAACCGCTCTATAATGCGCTCCATACGGCCACCTGTAGTAGCATTGTCGAGCAGGAGCAGCGTGCTGCGCTGGCATTGTTCATTGCTCATGGCAGAAATCCTGCAAATCTATCGTGGTTGCGTGAGAGTGATCTTATCAATGTAGCCCCTGGACTGGACGAACCATGCTGGGTAATTAGATATCCAAGGATCAAAAAACGGTTGCTCAATCCTAGGGATGACTTTGTAGAAGTACACCTCCCTAATGAGTTTGTTCCTTACATTCAGTATCTTATTGCCGCCAATCGCCGTGTTCACGCATTGAGTCGGGTAGGGGGTGAGGCTGGGGAATTCGATATACCGCTATTTTTCAATAAGTCAGGTAATACAGCGGCTATGGCCTCCGGGCATCGTGAAGCATATTTCAACTATGACTCAGGCTATTTTGCGCTCCTGCTTCGAGACTTTGTATTGAGGCAGAAGATTGTATCCCCTCTTACTAATACACTGTTGCACCTTAGTCCTAGGCGCCTTCGCTACACTTTAGCAACAAGTCTGGTAAAGGATGGAGCTACCCAACGCCAGCTCGCGCAGATTCTCGATCATACTGACCTTCAACACGTTCAAGTTTACTTCGACCTCGCTGGTGATATCGTAGAACTACTAGACAAAGCGCTTATCGGCCCGTACGCACAGATACTTCGCTTCTTCAAAGGCGAATTCATTATGCCTGGCCAGAAAGCAGTAAACGATGACGACACCGGAAAACACATCCCATTTGTCTATATTGATGATGCACCAGACATCGATTTAGGTGTCTGCGGAAAACACTCGCTCTGTGCGTTGCACCCCCCATACTCCTGTTATAAATGTCCAAAATTCCAGGCTTATCTTGACGCAGATCATGCATCCGTACTGGAGTATCTTATGAATCAGCGTGAGGAAAAATTTAAGTTGGCAGATAAACGGATAGCAGGTCAGATGGACGAAATTATTCATGCCGTAGCGCAGGTTGTTGAGAAGTGTAAAGAAGTTAAGGCGGGGGCGCGTTGATGGCAAAGGTCGCTGCATTTTTAAGTAGGCTTGAGCAAGATCGTGCCACGAATCTTGTGCTGTTGGTTAGTAAAGCCCAAATGCTTGGTATGCAGGGGTTTGAAAATATTGTCTGGGGAGCGTCTAGTTGGATTTTTACAGCTGGGCCAATGACGTTGCTCTCGGCTAAACGATCTGGATCGCCTAGCATCTATTTTCGGCATGCTCCTAAGATAGGGGCGCATCCGTTGGAAGGGGACTGGGAGTCCGCTGCCAAGTCGTTGTTCTGCCTTAGGGCGCATCGTTCAAATCAGAAGATCAGCAATCATCAGTCATTTGTAACCGCTATAAGTTATATAAGCCATTGTGTGGGGGGGAACAATCGTATCCTTTCTAGGATGATGCCTGAAGATTTGGATGATGCGTGTCGGCTCATATCAGAGCATTACCAAGAGTCGACGGCCTATAATCTGCACAAAGCAATTAACGAGTTCGCCGCGCACTGTGATGCGAACCAGCTTTGTAATATCAGGTTCGAGTACAAATACTCAGGGCTAAAGCGCCCAGCGAATGCCGGTGGGGTGTCTCAGACGCGACTGGATGCACCTCAGAATCTGGAGCAGACCAGTGGTGACCGGATCATCGATCTGGAGGTTTTTCAGCTCATTGGAATGCTTTACCAAAATGTGCCAACGGGCCATAAATATCGGATGTATGTTCTGATGCTTGTAATGCTTGCGTGCATTGGGAGGCGTTTCAGTGAGATAGCGACATTGCCGGTGCAGGTGGTAGGAGTCGATGCTGAGGGTAGGAGATACCTGGGTTATTTCCTGATGAAGACGAGTAAAGGCGATAACGCTCATCCCATTGATAAGGTATGGCTGCCAACGGATGCTGTTAGCATCGTTGAGGACGTAGTCTCTGAGCTGATAGATATCACCCAGGCCGCGCGCTCCACTGCGGAGGTGATGCGAGCTAAGGGTGGTCCTGATTTGCGCTGGATTGAGCCCTATGCTGAGGATCACAGATTTTACATTGCCGATCTTGAGGAGCTGGGGTTCAGCTTCAACGTGTTGCGCCCGACCGGCTGGCTCACAACGAACGGTCATACCTTTCCAGATCCGGATAAGTTGACGTCTCAAGGACGGCGACCGGCTAACCCATCCCGGTTCACCACCAAGCAGGGTCTGATCGCCTACTGCCGCAGCACCTTTGATCCTCGATTAAATGATCCTGTGCGCATAGCCACGACGAATAAGACCTACTATCAAGAGAATCTATTTTTTATCCGTTACCAAGGTATGTCCTCTGGAGCGGTTTCCGTATGTGTTGTCACCACCGTAACGCACTCAATGTTCGCGACGTTTCTTCGCGATCATCTTGAACCGCTTGCTGCTAAACATTGTGATGACAGCATTAAGCCTAACTTTTCAAGTCATGACTTTAGGCACACAATTAATACACTGTTAAATGATGGCGGGATGAGTGATTTCGTTCAAACCAAATGGTTTGGTCGAAAGTATGCAAATGATACAAAGGCTTATCAGCATACCTCTCGTGAAAAACGAGCGTTGATTTATCAAGAAAAAATCCGTGAAGGAAAGATTGGTGGGGTTGTAGCAGACAACTACATGAAGCTTCCGGTTGAGCATAAAGAAGCATATCTGAAAGCAAAAATCACAGGTGTTCACGAGCTTGGGACCGGGATGTGCACACGCAACCTCTCTCAATCGCCTTGCCCAAATCATCTAGAATGCCATGCCAAATGCTCGGATTTTTCTTGGGAGAAGGACAATGATGATAAGAAGGCTGGCATCGTCCGTGCCTTTGAGATCGAAGTCGTTCAGTACGAGAATGCTATGACAAAATCTCAGTCCAACAGGCAAGGTGAGAGCCACCAGTGGATGGCTCATTCTCAGAAGAAGATCGAGACCCTCACCTCCATGCTAAGTGATTTCGAGATGGATGCTGATGCGATCAAGGCGAAAGTACTGGGAGCGTAGCCATGAGTAAATTTGGCAAAAGAATGGATCCAGGCGACGTGAAGGCTATTGTCAAGGAGCTGGATCGTTGGGCATTGGGTGAACTGGGCTCAGGTCTGCGCTGGAAAACGCTAGAAGACCAGTTTGGATTCACCCGCCAGGCTCTTAATGCTCGCCTTGAGATCAAGATGGCGTTCGATGCTGCAAAAGCATCACTGGCTGGCGGTTTAGCGTCAAAGCAGAGGAATGCCGCGAGGAATGCCGAGGAGCTGGTCATCAGAGTAGAACAGCTCGAACGAGAGTTGCAGGCTTACAAAGACCGAGAGGCTAGGTGGTTGCTGCGTTGGCAGCAGATTGCTTACAACGTCAGGGCGAGGTTTGGCGTTCAGATGAGTCTAATTGACACCCCGAGCAATCCTAAGGACGGACTCCCCAATCTTCGAGCTGTTGGCAGCATCCTCAAGCCGCTGGATACACCAATTCCGCCTGTGGGAACTATGGATTCTGAAATATGAGGACAAGTGGAATGTTGGCTGTCAGGTTACCTGTATAAGGTGCGGCGGTGACGCTGCACCTTACGCCAGTCATTCTTGCAGACCGCCCATTACTGGATGTTTTGCTTGCGCCAGTTATCTACCGCAATCAACAGCCGCTTATCTTTGACAGGCTTTTGCCATTCATCCCAGAAATTGACGGTGCCGCTATTCGGTTTGTTGATGGGCTCATCGATCCTGATTCTGCTTGGCAGCAAGCTCGCATCGCCAACAACTAACGCTTCTCCTGTATCGAGGGTCGGCAGGATGTCGCTGAACCCACCGAGGCTATCAGGCAAAAGCCTCTTGATAACGCTCTGATCCTCAGCGTTGGTCAACCTCATGGATACGAAGTTGCTGCACTGGCTGAGCATAGTCTTATTCACTTCGGATGGGCGCTGGCTTATCACGATGAGGCTGACGCCGTACTTGCGGCCTTCTTTGGCGATGCGCTCGAAAATATCCAGCGAGATATCGTCGGCGGACTCCGCCATGTTTCGCTGGGGCATGTAGAGATGCGCTTCGTCGCACAACAGCGCAATAGGATGGCGTAGCTCGGATGGCGTCCACTGCTGGACGGAGAACGTTACCCGCGCGACAAGAGAAACGATCAGCGGAAGAACGTCTGATGGTACTTCAGAGAAGTTGATGATCTTGATACCAGCTTTGCCATTTTCGCCAGAGCTGCCGAGCACGGCGGTGGTGAATTTTTCAAGCCAGGCAAAATCCAGAACGTCTCCGCCACCATTGAACATGAACCCAAGGCGCCGATCAGAGATTTTGTTCTCAAGACGGGAGATCATCCGGGCGAGCTTCCCAAAAAAATCACCCTGTTTTTCAGTGCGGGCCCCCGGAACCATCTCCACGTTGATGTCGTTCAGCCTGTCCATTAGGACATTCAGATCGAACGGAACCGGGCTATCGACCGTGAAATGCTTCAGAATTTCCTTATGGCCACCATCTTCCAGATACTTTCTCTTAGCGTGGTTAATCTCACGGGACATGATCATGGCCTGGTTGGGCGCGTTCTGGTCACTCCGGTCAACAAACATTGCCACGAGTGCTTCATACGAAAGCAGCCAGTAGGGCAGGTAAAGCACACCGTCATCAATGGTGCGTTTTGCCTCAACATCTGCGGGTCCGGCCACCTTGAAGTGCTGAATGCCTTGGCCTACCAATGGCGAGTATTCACCATGAAGATCAAAAACAATGGCGTTAGCCGTGGAAAGCCCAGCCATCTGCTCAATAATCTTGGCCGTCGTCCAGGATTTACCTGACCCAGTGCTGCCACCGATGAAGGCGTGGCGCTGGAAAAACTTGTTACCGTTGAGGTATGCAACGGCATGTTCGTCCAGTGTGTATTTGCCCAACGTCAGGGCATTGCCATCGGCTGAGACGCTAGAGAGCGTACGCATAAAGCCGGTAAGGTTTTCGCCCTCTAGCGAAAAGCAATTCGCGTCAATTTCTGGAACGCTTTCCAGAGTGCGGCGAAATACGTTTTCTCTTGCTCCGTCACCATCCAGCATCGTGCCGATCAGGGCGATTTTGCACAGGTTTAGTTCTGACGCCTGTTCGCTGATACCATCGTTAGCGATGTCCTCGATACCGCGCTTGCGGGTCACCTGGGTGATGAGGCCGATGAGATGCTGTCCAGGCCTGCTGCTTTGTAGCACGGCCAGATGGTTGACTTGTAATCTCTTAAGTTGCTCGACATTTTCCACGTCCACGATAACGTTTGTCGTATCGACTGAGGCCACCTTTCCGAGCGCGTCTTCATCCCTAAAATTAAATATCGGCATCTCTTCTTCCTACATGATGAGTGACAGGTAACCCTCAAGACTCCAGATGTCTTTTTCAACGGTCAGTGGAGTCTTATCCAAAGAGGAGTACACGATGGACTGCTCGTCTGTCGCTCCCCGTTCTATTGCCAGGTAATTCTGCGCCTTGCCGTCAAGGATGAGCTTCCTGGCAGCTTTTGAGAGCGCATAGGTAATAATCGAGATAGGGGTATTTTGACGAATGCATTTAGCCATGATGTTCGGCTGAATATGCTCGTCATTGAAGCCGTAGCCAATACAAAGGTACGAGTTGGCAGCGTTGATGGCTAAATCGGCATTGTGAATAGTTGAGCGATATGGCTCTAAATGCGTCGTTTGATATTTCTGAGTGCCCGGAGTCACGATTTCTGGCTTGTAATTAGTAGGTATCTCTTGAATATTTGAAAGAGCCACAATGTCTTCGAGCGGCGATTTAAACCAATCCAGCGAGCCGTGAACCTTCCAGATATTCACCCTGCGTGCAGACGTGATTTCATTCGGTGCAGCACGCTGCCGAAAAAATCCGTGTGAGAAGCCCGTGTAATGATGGGCCCCCTCCTGATCGCAAGCATATTCTGCCAGCCTGTCATAATTCGTAGTGACGATATTAATTTTGGTGAGGCTGCTTTTAAACATGTGGCGCAGCAGTCGACTCAGTGGAAACATCGCTTGGTTCTGAAGGCTATCGTGAAAGATCCGAACGTCTTCAGAGCTGATGAGCGACCAGGTCGCTGTGATAATTCTGGAGGTCAGCTCTTCAGTAACGGCCACCTGATGCAGCGCCGTCTCCAGATCAACGCCGTCCAGTAAGACCTGGCAAAATCTCCCCCAAGCCTCAATCTCGGCAACAGACAAGCCCGAAGTGTCGGTGTTTGCGACCAGGTGCTTCCCAAGCGCACCCATACCAGACATACCATGGGCAGCCGATGCACCGCTGCCCAGGATGATGAGAGGAGCCTTGCCGTAATAATCTTGCGCCTGCTTTTGGTAATCAATCCCTGACATTGCAAATTCCTAATGTTGTAGCGTGCTCGTTGTGGTCATCGTCGGCGCGACGGTTTCTATAAGAGCACGCAATGCAGAGCAATAGACTACTCCAGCGTTCTCACAAAATGGCATCCTATTCAGCGTATTTCATCATGCCATCAACATCGACCGCACGGATGTACTTGGCAGGGTTTGCACCGCTCGCAACTTCCTCGAAGTGCTTTTCACCACAGAGGATTTTGGCACCCTCAACGTGGCGCAAATCGCCCCACCAGGTGCTGCCTTTGGTTTCCACCACGAAATACAGTTTTTCCTTACCGTCATCATCGACAACCACAGCCCAGTCCGGGTTATAGGTGCCGAGGGGCGTCGGGATCTTGAACCAGGATGGAAGCTTGGCGTAGACCTTGACCGCTTCGTTCTTTTCTAAAGCCTCAGCGAAGTTTCTCTCAACACCTGCCGAGTCATAAACGACGTGCGTGTAAACGGATTTCTGCGTTTCTAAGGTATTTTTCAGGTAGCCCTTCAGCTCTTCCTGTTGGAATAGCTCCTGCGCATAGAAATGCTCGTCGCCGATCTTGCTGTACTTGATGCCATCGACCAGAGCCAGCCGTTTGGTACGGTTAATGGCCTCTGAAGCGTAGTAGATGAACTGTTGCGGATTGCGGGCAAAATCCTGGATACGACGACTTTCGATGAGGATCTTGACGATGCTGCTGCGGGTCAACTGCGTCTTGTCCTGCAAGTCCGTGATGATGTCCGGAAGCACAATGTCGTCCTCATGGATCGTCGTGAACGGAGATGCTTTGGTTTCTTCAGCTGTCACGCCACCCTTGCCAATAGCGATGTCGGCTTTACGGAACTGCGCTCTGGTTTTGGTGATGGGTGGGCAGTCCAGGATTGCTTTGGCACAATTCGCAATCAGTTTGTCGTTGTCAAAATCAACGCGGTACGTTGTTTTGTACTTGATACGTTCCCATAGCGCCTTGAACTCTTCACTCTGAAGAACCGCCTCGCGGGTGCTGATGGTTCTGCGGTCATCGGCATTTTTGATGTCAAGCTTGCCAGCGAGCTTCTTCAGAATGCCTTGAATGTCCTCTTCGGCTATATCCGCTTTGCTACCCAGCTCTGCTTTTAGCTCCTCCGGCAGCTTGAAACTACCATCTTTGAGAGCGGTACGAAGGCTGTCCTGGACCTTGCCCTTGGCGTCAACAAAACCTTCTGCCTTAAGAAATCTCCAGATTTTATCGGATTGCTCCACACCCAGCGGCGCGGCCTCGCCTTGTTCATTGACGATTAAGACCGTAGCAAACTGGTGAGACTCGACGATGCCAAAGCGAATCCCGGTATCTTCTTCAATTTCCTTCTGAAGGTTTTCGGCAAACTCTTCATAGCTTTCGGTGGCGATGACAGTCAGCGTATTGATGTCAGACCCGCGTAAACGCTGTCCGTCCTGGTTGACGCAAAGACGCAAGCCACGCCCGATGGTCTGGCGACGCTCGCGCTCCCTGCCCATATCGCGCAAGGCGCAAATCTGGAATACGTTCGGGTTGTCCCAGCCCTCTTTGAGGGCCGAGTGAGAGAAGATAAATTTGAGCTTGGTATCAAAGCTCAGAAGTTTTTCCTTCTCCTTCATAATCAGGTTATAAGCCCGCTCGGAGTTATCGCGGCCCGCTTGGGTGCTTTCCGCTGTATCGACAAGACGCTCCTTCTTGTCGATGGAGAAATAGCCGTTATGGACGTCAGCGGCGTTCGTCTCTAGATCAATCTCATTGAAGAGGCTTTGGTACTCGGACGATTTCGCGAGCTTGGTATATTCCTCTTCAAACATCAGGGCGTACTTGCCTTTGACCGCATTGCCGTTTTCGTCGTACTGGCGGTAATGCTCAACGCTGTCAATGAAGAACAGGCTCAAGACCTTGATGGGCTGCTTGTTGGCTGCAAAGGTCTTCTCTTTATCGAGATGCTCCTTGATCGTGCGACGGATCATCAAGCGCTTGATCTCATCCGGATTTACAGCCCCAACGGCCTCACCAGGGAGTAATACCTGGTCGATACCCGGCCCTTTTATCTGGACTGACTCATTATTTTGGCCGCAAGTGATCGTGCCGATCTGGATGTTTTCGTAAATTGCACGATTGGCGATCTGCTCCAGATCGTCACCGTCCTCGACGGTGAGAATCTCGCGCTTTATGTTCTTGCCGCGCTGCACATCGATTTCGATCTTGGCGGTGATCGAACCCTGTCGGTTATGAGTAGATTCAAGCTTTATGAAGGGCTTGTTGTTATCCCCCTCAACCTGAAGGGAAGCAACCTCGATCTGCTTAACCAGACCTCGATCATAAGCGTCGACAGCGTCAAGGCGATAAACCATGTGATGCGTATCGACGTGCGTTGCAGAATAGCGCAGGGTGCAAAGTGGGCTCATGGCATCCAGTGCCTTTTTGCCCTGCCCTTGCAAACCACCATCAACGCTTTGCGGCTCATCTACGATAATGATCGGGCTAGTAGCCTTGATGAGGTCGATGGGGCGTTCACCACCCGTACTTTCATGCTCCTTATAGAGATTGTTGACATCTTTTTTGTTTATAGCACCAACCGTCGTTACCATGATCTGGATATTGGAACTGGTAGCAAAACCACGTACTTGCCCAGGCTTGGATGAGTCGTACAGGAAATACTCGTAACCTTTGGCCTTGGGATACAAGTTCTCGAAATGGTCCCGTGTAATCTCAAGAGTTTTATTCGTGCCCTCTTTAATCGCGACAGAAGGCACAACAATCACAAATTTTGTGAATCCGTAATTTTTATTCAGCTCAAATATCGTGCGCAGATAAACATAGGTTTTCCCCGTGCCCGTTTCCATTTCGACTGTAAAGTCACCACTGGAAATTTTTATGGCAGGAGCAAGGCCGCTGTTTAGTTGGATAGTTTGCAGATTTTCTAAAATATCTAAATCATGTATCTGTAGACGGTTACCAATACCAAGTTCATTTTCTGCAAGGCCAAGTGATCCCTGCGCCCCAGATTCAGGACGATATGTTACCGTAAACTCCGAACGCGAGATTTCCTGCCCTTTGAATAGCCCAACGACGGACTCTATGGCCGCCTTCTGGTAATCCAGATTGTCCTCAAAATGCAGCTTCATCAGGTCTGCTCCTTACAAGCTGCGTACATGAGTGATGCCATTCTGTTCCAGAATGGCAGCCATGTTAGTTTTCGAGACATCACCGTTGAATGCGCTATCACGGAAGAACACATTTGTGTCCGAGGCAGGCTTTAGTTCCGCATGCCATTCTAGAATTGCGTGGGCAATCCCCTCGACATCATGTTGAGAGATGGTTTCGTGAAGACAGGCGAAAACGGCACCGTAGCCGATACTATAAATATTTTTCCCAGCAACTACCTTGCTCTCAATCGGCACGGTCAGGTCAATGCCGCGCTTCAGCAACAGCTCGTATAGTATATCCTGCTCACTCCGCCCTTCGACTAAGTGCTCCTGATGAGAAAGGAGCGTCTCCTCAAGGTCGGCGCGATCCGGATTCCAAGCTTTTATATTTGAGCTGGAAAGCTTAAAACTTTTGAACCCGAGATCAATCTTATTGAACTCAGTTTCTCGCAGTTTTTCAGAAAGTTTAGTCAACCTAGCTCGTCCGATTTCTGAAATCTTTTTATAGCCAAGCGCATAAGCGTTAGATTTGTCATCGATATACTCAGGAAGCTGAACCATTATATATCTTCTTGAGCCGCCATCTTGGCAGTTTAAATTTAAAACGGCCTGAGCTGATGTACATGAGCCTGAGAAAAAGTCCAGGTATATCCCTGAATTGTCTGGCTCGTCATTAACTTCGAAGCCGAAAAAATGCTCGATTAGCGATGACGGCTTAGGGAAACTAAATACATCGCTACCCAAAAGCTGCTCAACCTCCTTAGTCCCCTCCTGATTAAATGGGCCATTCAGGAGGGAAAGTGGTTTTCCTTTTCTTTCGTTACCATTTTCATCGATTAAGTAGACTTTATATCTGACGCTGTATGAGCCGTCCGCTTTTTTTGCGAAAACGACCTCATCATTTTCTATTGCTCGAAGAAGTCTATCCTTCGCCCAGACCCACTGCTTTTTCGGACTTATCGTTTCACCATTATAGTCGATTGTGTACTGAAGATTTTTTCTGTCATCCATACTAGTGGTCATCAAAGGCTGAGTAAAATATCCGCCCCGAGTTTGGTATTTATCATCTTTTTTGTTGTATGCGTCCCTTTGATCATTAGAGAGCTTTGAAGAAACGTTTGACAGGTCGGATTTTGAGTAGCACAAAATATATTCATGAACCTCAATAAATCCTTTTGTTTTTGCGCCAGCACCATATTTGTTTTTCCAAGCTACCGTCCCAACAAAACGCTCCCCCCCAAACACTTCATCACAAATAAGCTTTAAATTATGGAACTCATTATCATCAATAGATATAAATATAAGCCCATCGTCGCGCAGTAGCGATTTTGCAAGCTGAAGGCGCGGGTAAATCATGCTCATCCAGCTAGAGTGTTTTCTTCCTGTAGTTTCAGGGTTGGACGAGAACTTCCCTCCCTCATCATCAGCTTGACCTGTATAATTTAGGTACGTCTTCAGATTTTCTTGAAATCTATCCGGATAGATAAATTCTTTACCGGTGTTATACGGGGGGTCGATATAGATCATCTTAATCTTGTTAGCATAGCTCTTTTGGAGCAGCTTCAATACCTCAAGATTATCACCTTCAATAAACAGGTTTTTTGACGTATCCCAATCAACGCTTTCTTCAGGGCAAGGCAATAACGTACCCGTGGATGGCGCTAGCGCGATCTGACGTGCTTTCTTTTTCCCATGCCAATTCAGGCCGTATTTTTCTTCGCCTTCATCAACAACCCCTGCATCACCTAGTATCTGCCGCAGCGTGTCAAAGTTAACACCGCCCTCACCAAACGCTTCAGGGAATATGCTTTTGAGCTGCTCAATATTTTCGCTGACGATGTTCGCACTTTCACCGTCTTGTAGCGTAACCAAATCAATAGCGGGCTTGTTCATTAAATGCTCTCTCTAATTTTTTCAATTACGTCATTGATCTGTTTGATCTTGGTATTCAGCTCAACCTGTCTCCCCATCTGCTTTTCTTTTTTCAGCTTATTGGCGATCTCAGTTTTTTGCAGGTTGAGCCTTTCAAGCTCGCGGAGCCACTCAAGACGACTCTCACTTTGTTTATTTTCTATATTGTCGGTTGCGTCCCGTTCATAGCGTCCACTATAAGCGGCACAATTGATAGCTATGACACGTTCACCCAGACTTTTATAGAAACTAAGGAAATTGGCGAAGGAAAAGCTGTTGATAGTGCAGTCTTCCAGGAAAGCGGCCTGTGCAAGCGTCGGTGCGGTAAGGTCTATCCAGTCCGTGTAGAGAATGTCCTCTACCACCCATTTTTCCTTGTCCGCCTGATTGATGCGCTTGTCAGACACGCTGAGGCAGACTTGGTTTTCCTGGGAAAAGAGCAGAATTAGCGGATACGGAATGGACCGCTGCATAAAGGTCGCGATGCGTTTCAGCCGTTTGGCCGACGTCAGCTCTACCTGGAGAACCGCGATTTCAGAGAAGTCGCGCTCGCTATCAACATAGGCAGCGATGTTGATCGTGGAGGGCTTCAAGGTATACAGCCAGCGTATCTTATCAACATCCTCCTTCAGGGCTGTTTTATCTGCGATGTCCAGCACCCCGTTGTCAAGAAAGAGCTTCTTAAAAACGGGTTTGTTCAATTCACAGGATCTGGGAATTGAAAGATGATCAATGAAGGCTTCCAGTGTACCTGGCGTCATAGCGTTTCCCTGCCCTATGGAGCGTCCGTGATGATGAGGTAGGTTACAACGGCGAAATCCTCAATGCCCTGGCTGCTGGTCGCAGTCAACACTGTGCCTCCTCTAGTGAAGAGGCTCTGTACACCTTTCTCTTCGCTCTTGCCTGCAATGCTATCCACCGCGACGGCCAGCAGCTGCTGGAACTGCTCCATGTCGGAACCGTTCCTTGTGCGGTCGTTTACCAGCCCGGCAGCCTCTCTATCAATGGATGTTGCCGAGAGGCCATGCTTTTTCAGGAGGTCGAGCACCTTCTTGCTTTGGGTGAAGTTGAGCTCGACGACGGCCTCATCCGTGACGTACACCAGGAAATACGGCGCGAGAGGATAATTCTCATCCACCTGGACGGATCGATGATCGTCCCTGATGCTCTTCAAGCAGAAGATGACGCCGGGCTTCAGGCCATCGGCTTTGAGGTCAGCATCAATGGTGACAGCGGCATAAAGGCCGTTTGGAGCCTGTGCCAGTAGGTGCAAACCTTTCTTCATGTAGCCTGAAAGATCCATGCGGAAGTCGTTCAGGGTCAAGTCCGTGATGGAGACACCGCCCGCCATGTCTTCCAGATCGACTACGGCATCTTTGAGCTGCTGCAGCTGCGTGCGTCGATATTCGAGATCATTCATTTCCAGGGCATTGGCGTCAATGACGTTTTCTTCGCCCGTAGCCGAGACGTCCAGAAGCATCATGCGGCCTGCAACCCTGGCTTCAAGGTTGATGTACTCGTCCAGCTCCATATTCGGCCAGAAGTTTATGAGCTGGATTTTCGTGTTTTTCGAGCCCAGACGATCAACGCGGCCAAAGCGTTGAATGATCCGTACGGGGTTCCAGTGAATGTCATAGTTGACGAGAGTGTCGCAGTCTTGAAGGTTCTGTCCCTCGCTGATGCAATCGGTGGCAATCAGCAGGTCGATCTCAGCCTTCGCGTCGGGGTCGATCTTTGCGCGTTCCTTCGACACAGGAGAGAAGGCAGTTAGCAGATTGTTCAGATCCGAACCTGCTCCGGCCAAGGTCGTCTTGTTGGTGCCGCCGCCGGTAATGAGTGCGCTGTGGATTCCAAGCTCGTCCTGAGCCCAATCGACAAGATGGGCATAGAGATACTTCGCGGTATCGGCGAAGGCCGTGAAGACGATGACCTTCTTGTTTCCGGGGTTGAGTGGCTCCCGGACTTTTTTGGCAATGACCTCTTTTAGCTTTTCCAGCTTGGCATCGCGCTGCACATCCACGGTTTGCGCGGATTCGACGATAGAGGTCAGGAAGACCCTATCCGCTTCCAGCTCCTGCCTGAACCGGATGAGATCCATGTCCTGGAGCAGGGCGCGGGTTTTGTTGCCGATCATAAAAGGCTCAAGCTCGGGCGAGTCCATTTCAAAGTCCTGAATATCCTCGATATTCAAGGCTTCGATGTCGCCGCTTTCGTGGGCGTCAATCTTCTGTAACAAGACTTCCACCTGCGACAGGAGCTTTTGCGAGGTCAGCGTGAAGGAGTTGATCGAGCTTTCCATGCGTTTGAGCAGATTCACCCGCATCAGGTGGGTCAGGCTCTCTTCCCGGTCAACCTGTTTGAAGACGCTCTTACCGTCACCAACAGCGTTGTCATAGCGCCGGGCATATTCATCCTTCTTGTCAGTCCGGACGAATTTCATGGGCGAGTATCCCGCCAGCGAGAGCCTGCGGATCGTCTTGTTCACTTCCTTTAGCGGCGGAAATTCGTGCGTCGAATCGAGATCTGAATAGATGTTCTGTGGTGGCAGTCGCACAGGAAACTCGCCGATATCTGCCGTGCCGTAGTATTTCTGAATGTGCTTGCGAGAGCGCGCAATGGTGACGATGTCGAGCAGCTTGAAATAGTCGAAACTCATCGTATCCAGCAAGGAAGCCACACTACGGTTTTCAAGCGGTTGCTTGACCCACTGATTGAACTGCTTCTGGGCCAGGCGCAGCGTGGTTTCCACATTCTTGATGCCGACATCGCTGAAGGCGTCGTCGCGCCCTTCGGTGATGAAGGCCACCTGGTTTTTCAGGTCGTTCATGCGGTTGTTCACAGGCGTAGCGGAGAGCATCAGCACCTTCGTTTTCACACCTGACTGGATGATGTCCTCCATCAGGCGGCGATAGCGGTTTTTGGTGCCTTTCGTTGGATTGTTGTTGCGGAAATTGTGCGACTCATCGATGACGATGAGGTCGTAATTTCCCCAGTTCAGGGTTTCGAGATTGATCTCGCCGGAGCTGCCTTTCGTGCGAGACAGGTCGGTATGGTTCAGGACGTCATAGTTGAAGCGGTCTTGGGCAAGCAGGTTGCGCTTGTCGTTGACGGTGTAGATCGTCCAGTTATCCCGGAGCTTCTTCGGACAGAGCACCAGCACACGGTCATTACGCAGCTCGTAGTACTTGATGACGGCCAACGCTTCAAAGGTCTTACCCAGACCGACACTGTCGGCGATGATGCAACCGTTGTGCTTCTCCAGCTTGTCGATAGCCCCCAGCACACCGTCCTTCTGGAACTTGTAAAGCCTGTTCCAGACAAGGGTGTCCTTGAACCCGGTCTTTGTCTTGATGATGCTGTCTTCGTCGATGTCATTGAGGAAGTTTTTGAAAATGTTGTAGAGCGTCAGGAAATAGATGAAGTCGCCCGGCTGATCGGCAGCGACGAACTCCAGCTTCTGAAGGAGCTCGTCTTTGATGTCGCGGGCCTTGGAGGCATCCGCCCATACCGAGTTGAACCACGTCAGCAATTGCTTGGTTGTTTCCGGCTCGGTAATACCGGTATTCATCAGCGGGGTATCAGCCTGCACCTCTCCGAGACCGGCAGGTGTGAAGGCAGAGCTGCCATGAATAGCGAAGCTGCCCTTGGCGCCGTCTTCGACGAGGAACATATTCTGGGCAGCATTGGCTGACCGAACCTCAGCCTTGCTGGCGAGCCATTTGGCGCATTCCTTGGCGATGCGTTTCTGGTCGAGCTGGTTCACAAGGCGCAGATCAGCGTCGGAGCCGATCAGCGCCTGAGCGGAGAGACCCTCCCCGCCTGACAACAGAAGCCTTGCGCCGTCGATGCGGGCAAGCTCCCTTTTCAGAGCTGCGAAACCATAGATGGTGAACAGGCTTGAAAGCACGGACAGTTTCGATCCTGCGGCGAGATGATCGCGCAGCGTATGTCCTACACGGCCGTTATTTCTGTTGTCCAGTAACAAAGCTAGTCCCCGTCTCAAATGCGTTTTTTCATCGTTTGCTGGTCGATCCAGTCTTCTATAGCGGTTTTTCTTAACCGCTAGATCCCCCTACCTCGAAGCCGGAATCTTTGAACCGTTGCTTTGCTCATACAGGGCTGCGCATCGCTGTGGTTTAGAGAGTCACGGGACGCCAGCAAAAGTCGCGAACCACTATCACGTTGTTGCCGTAGATGACGTGGAGATCGAATTTTTTAACTTGCTTCGAGATGTTCTCCATGACTACGTCAGCCAGCCGGTCACGCTCGCAGACTTCGTAAAACTGATCCCATTTCAGGGTCACGCACTCGTTACCGTTTTTGCGCATGATCTCGTTGAGATCTGTGGCGATGCTTTGTGCTGACTTAGCCATAATGCCCTTCTTTACAGTGACTGAGACGATGCTTTAGCACAGCTTACAGCTACCTAGGAAAATCTCAAAAGAAATCTTATAGCTTTCTTGCAGTGGCCTTACAGAGGTGTATTCGGGCAGCTAGAAAGCAGCCGTCTAGACTGCTCTCAGCGCTTATGGATGCTATGAAAATTGGGGCAGGACGAAGAAACTGTGAAGCGTCTCGACGAGGCCGTACCTGCTTTTCGCAAGTGCTAGCGTGACATTTGAGAGAGACTGAGGCATCCGATGTTGAGTGGTGGGCCCTATCCGGATGGAAACCGGCAGCCCACGGGCCTATGCTTAAAGGGAGGGTGCTATGTCCTCGGAGCCGTTCGCCGCTGGCCGACTGCTGCGGTGCACGAACGGCGGCTTTCGACCCAAGCAGTCGTCCAGCACCTGCGAGTGTCTGCACCCAGCAGACACTCCTTCGGTGCATATACAATAAAGCGCTCTGATTCGGCCTCTTGTTAGGCTCGTTAAGCTCACGGTTTGCAGTGTCAAGTCGAAATACAGAAAACTTTACGGCATCAGCGTTTCTTGTGTGTTTGACTAGCTATCCGCACAAGAAAAATCTGTTTGAATTTCATCTCTTAGCGCCTCGAGGATTTTCCGCGCAGGTTCGTAACTGAGATCAACGACTAGCCCATCAAGAACATTCAGATACTTTAACTTCCATCCACGGCTTTTGACTCGAAAAAAACCTTCGAGTGCTGCCTGAACAGCTCCGTAATCCGCCGGTAGAAAGTAGTCTGAGAGACGTGCGGCATTCAAGTAGTTGATTCCGCAAACCTCAATGGTTTTCGCGCCTTTTTCGTTTCCATTTAAGGGGGTTATTCTTCTTATTGCGTCAAAACAGAAGTGAGCCTCCCACTCATCAAGGTGCGGATGAACGATGCTGTAGTCACTGGATAGCTTCGGAATTTCCTGCTGTGAAAGCGTGGTAGCAAGAACGCTTTTATTTTTTTTCACACCATTACACGTCTTGCAAGCTACTGAAAGGTTCGCCAGCTCAAACATGAACTCAGGAAATTTATTTTTTGGGATGATGTGTTCAGCATCATAAGCAGCTTTGCTTTCGTCAAGCTCTTTACTGCAATAACAGCACATGCGCGACTGTCTTTCCCAGTAGTATCTTTTTACCTCTGATCTGAAAGATGCGACCAAGGGAGCGTGATCTGAATCGTTAGTATTCCAAAATTTATTATCAACAGCACCAAGCTCTTTGAGCTTGTCATGATCTTCTTGGTTGATTTTGCTCAGTGCGGTTAGCACTTCGGCTTTCCGTCTATTTAAAATTGGAAGCACTTTACTGGCCCTCCGGCTCTATAAGCTGTAAAGCCTGACGGATAAGGTTAACGGGTTTTTGATTGTCTACTGACGATTGTGCATAGATTTTTTCCAGGCGCTTCAGCTCGTAGTGCGAAAGAGCCTTTTCTTTGGTCCCTCCTTCCTCCGCCCTAGCGATTGCGGTAAGTATCTGATTCGCCAAGTACACACTGTCATATACAGGGGTATCAAATACATCTAGAAGAGTTCCTTCTACAGATACGGTTTTACTGATGGCAGAGAGGTTATGCTCAGCCCCTAGCTGAATTACGCCTGCCCCAGACTGAAGGCCACGCTGAACCACTAATGGCGAATGTGTCGCCAGCAAAACATGACAGCCTCTGAAAGGCTCAAGAGCAGCATGCAAATGATCAAGATATATTTGCTGCCACTTCGGGTGGAGGCTAAGTTCTGGCTCGTCGATAAGTACGAGTGCGTCATTTTCTAGAGAGGATGCCAACTCCATGATGGAGCAAATCATTTGTTGCTGCCCTGAACTTGCCTGAGCTACATCGAATTTGTAGTCGTTGAAGTCGGTCAAGCTGCATGAGACTAGCTCCAGCATCTCGAGCTGCCGGAATAAAGACAAAACTTGAACTATTGCGTAATCATAAGAGTTTTTCCTGCTATGGGAACCAAATTCAGCCTCATAGATTCTGTTTTCCACTTGCATAGTTTCGAGAATTTTGAAAGCTTCAGCCAGCAATTCGGCAAACTGACTAGCGTCGGATTGATGAAGCTCCCGAGATATTGGATCGCGCCTGCTAAAATGGCGAAAACTTTCAAGTCTTTCGCGAATAGCCGTCACGCCACCATACCTGTAGGACTTCAAGAAGTCATTGTACTTTCGCCCCGATCTATACTTGAGAATAAACCTATCTTGGAGACCTATGTTTGGCATCAGTCCGGCTATTGATGTCGCGCATTCCGGAGATTCGCTTATATTGAATATGGACGTTTCTAGCGCTCGCTTTGAGATGTTGTTTATAATGGCTGGAGTCGATCTGAATAATCCAAGGCAACTATAAAACCTCTTTCGGCGCACTCCTTCGGCGAAAATGCTTGTAAGAGACTCAGTGAGATAGTAACGGTCTGGGATCTGTGACGGAAAGCGTGAGAAGGGGCTATATGTCTGCGCAATTACTTTTCTGGGCTCAAAGTCGTTCGTAAAGTTTATATGCACGTCATCAGGGGTTCGACTTGAGTGCCACGAACTACTGTCACGGTTTTTAAATTTTTCAGCCAAAGCAGTTAGAATACGCGTTTTTCCCGAGCCATTAGGGCCGGTCAATAAATCGATTTTATTAGAATGAGATTTCTGGCTTTTTGGAAAATCGATTTTTTTCCCTGAAATTGTAACGCTTAACATTTCCATGCTGACTCCTTGTCCAAATCCTACAAAATAATGTATTTTGCTGTGATGTGCCGAGCAACAGCTTGTACTGATTTTTAGTTTTCTTAGTTTTCTTCAGGCGCCGGCCATATAAAGAATACCGAACCGCTTTGTTTTTCGATACTTTTTTGTTGACGGCCGGTTCTGACCAGCTATTTCCGTAATAATAAATGACTGCAACGGGTCACGTTGGCGCAAGCCCGATCATCGATAGTTGCCAGGCTGCTTCTGACCGGCTTCTCCCAGTCAAGGTCACGCAGCGGGCCGGTCAAGCACCGAGGCAGGGGATGGCGAGTATTTCGCCGTAGCAATGACCTCCTCTGAGTCTGGGGCTTTGTCGCTCAAAAGCCGATCTGCTTTCGCGCCTGCAGCAATATAGTGCTTTGGTCAGCAGCATCGACTGCTGCCTTTGGATCGGCCATGGGTAGGTCATCCGTGCTCGATAGCGCTCAGGAATGAGCTAGGGATGGACCATATTTTGATCTTTGCGTTTCCGTGAAGGATATAGCCGACGCCATGCATCGGTTAGGCCAATCTCGCTATAGCTCAACCTATGGTGTTTTTGACCCATTTACCGTTCACAGGCGGCTAACCATTCTTTCATAAGGGCGCCATCCCTTACCATTTCTTCACGAAGCGATTGTACTTCGCTCACCGTAAGAAGTGAGCCCGCGTGACGGCTCTCTTCGGTCTGGTTCGACGATTCGAGTTTGACCAGTCTTGATAGTGTTTCTCGCACGGTTAAAACGCCCAGCGGGACATTTAGTGATATTTTGCTAAGCATGTAGGCCCCTCCCCGCGAAATCATATAAGTTAGAGATTGACAGTTGTTTTGCTTATACATCTTTCAGATGTCGAGCGCGTTGTAGTATATGCATTTTTCCAGTTTAAGGTTCTCAATGTCTGACGCTAAATCGGGTGTGTAATAGCGTTTCCCTGTAACTAGGTACAAGTCTAGGCTTCCATGTTCTTCACTGTGGCATTGCGAAAACTCCAAAAGTTTTTCCATTTGCCATGACGCAGTTCCATTCACGTAGGGCGGGGTGACTATCATTACGTCGGTTACAGAAAGTTCGTTTGAGGCGCTACAGATCACCGTGGCCAAAACAGCTGGATCCATCGTTTGTAGCATCGTCCGAGAGGTGTATCCATCGTTATGACGGGTTAGCGTGATGTAAAACCATGGCGCATTGATCGAGTACTCCACGTAGCGCCAGTGCAAGCCTTCTGCGCCCAATGCGGAAAGATCGACGTACGCTTCCTGTCGTGTCATATACATAGCGCTGACCTCAAAAAGACCACTATAGATTGTAGCCCTATAGTGGTCTATGGGGCCTGATCATCCATTTTGCGTGGGGCGCGAAATGGAGCTAAAGCAAGCGTTTGGTCAGGCACTTAAGCTGCTGAGAACTTCCAAGAGGCTGACCCAGGAAGATTTTTCAAGCATCAGCAGTCGGACATACCTGAGCACCCTTGAGCGCGGTCTCAAATGCCCCACTTTGGAAAAGCTTGAAGGGCTGGCATCGGTCATGGAGGTTCATCCTTTAAGCGTCCTTACGGCTGCTTATCAGATCAAGGGCGATGACGGGGGCCTCGACTCTTTATTGGCACGCATACGGGCAGAGGTTAGCTCGTCAGCAGGGGCATCCAAATAGTTCGGCTCTCCCTGTCGCGTGGGCATCTCTCTTTTTGTATTCCGGAATTCGCTGATCGCTAAAACGAGAGCTTAGCGCCAACGGTCACCTACGGAAAACTTAGCGCAGCTTTCTGGATCATTTGACCACTACAATGTGGCCTAAGGTCCAAGCTGGGCTCAGCGCCTTCGAGCTAACGCCACGAAGGCAGCAGTCGGGCAAGATCGGTTTGTAAAGGTAGCCTTTACGTCGTTTTGAATCGCAGTGATTTTCCCGAATCAAGACGTACGCAATGTATCGGTTCTTTACATTTTTCATCTCCTTTTGTTGTGCTCAATGGGCGATGGCTAGTATAATAGGGGGCATTCAGAGGTTGCTATGCCTGCGCTTCCAGTCTTATGTGAACTACCCTTTTAAGGTCGCTTGAGACCCGAACTGTCGCGTAGCACCTGAAAACCCCCGATGGCTTTTGCCTCGGGGGTTTTTCATTTCATGGCTGGCAACCGGCTAAACATCAGTAGAGGCGGCGCTCACCACCAGTTCCCGAAACCGCTCCAGCACTGAAGACGTATCACCCACCCGCGTTGCCAAATGCAACGGCGCTACCAGGCTACGACACTCCGACAGCTCTCGATAAACAATCCCGTCCCCCCGCAACCGCTGCATGGATGCCGGCACAATCGAAACCCCAAGCCCTGCAGCCACAAGGCTCAATGTCGCCGTCATGCGCGGCGCCTCTTGCACAACCTGCGGGCTGAAACCTGCTTCGCGACACGCCACCAGAATCGCGTCATACAACCCAAGTCCCACCCGGCGCCGATAGAGCACAAAGGCTTCGGTGGCCAATGCCGCCAACGGCAGCGGTGTCGACGGATCGATAGCCAGCGGGTGATCTGTGGGCAGCGCCAGCAACATCGGCTCCACCAGAATCGGTTCATCCTGCAACGCCTGCGTCCCGCTCAGCGGCGAACGGATAAATGCCGCGTCGAGTTTTTCATGGAGTAACGCGTCCAGCAGTTCACCCGTGCCAGCTTCTTCCAAAACAACAGAAACACCGACAAAGGTTTCCCGAAACAGGCGCAACACGCTGGGCACAAATGGATGCAAGGCGGCAGAGCTGGTGAAGCCAATCGCCAAGCGCCCACGTTCACCCCGGGCAGCGCGGCGCACAATGTCGGCCACACCATCGACGCTGGCCAAAATATGTCGTGCCTCTTCCAGCAAGGCCAACCCCGCAGTGGTCGGACGCACGCCCCGTGGCAGGCGCTCCATCAGCACCACGCCCAACTCGGCTTCCAGACTTTGCAACAGGCGCGTCAATGGCGGTTGCTGCATGCCCAGTCGTTCTGCTGCGCGGGTGATATAGCCTTCTTCGGCAATCGCGACGAAGGCCTTAAGCTGCCTGAGCTCCAGCATATGGAATACTTTTCAGGTATGGGAGGTGATCAATCCTGGCATTTGTTCTCATGGATCACAAGATTTAGGCTGTCGACACTCCTCACAGAAGAAGGAACGCCGCAATGACCTGGTCAGCCAAGCAATACTCGATGTTCGAACAACAGCGCACCCGTCCCGTCCGGGATCTGGTGGCGGCCATCCCTGATGGCGACGTGCGCACCGCCGTCGACCTGGGCTGCGGCCCGGGCAACTCGACTGAGGTCCTGGCTGATCGCTTCCCGCAGGCGTTGGTCACCGGTATGGACAGCTCTTATGACATGCTGGTCGACGCCCGTAAGCGCCTGCCTGCGTTGAATTTTGAATTGGCTGATATCGGTGCCTGGAACCCGGCGCAGAAATTCGACGTCATCCTCGCCAATGCGTCGCTGCAATGGCTGCCCGACCACGCCACGCTGTATCCGCACCTGGTAAGTCAGTTGACGCTGGGCGGCACCCTGGCGGTGCAGACGCCCGACAACCTCGATGAACCGGCCCACAAGCTGGCGCGGGAAGTTGCCGCGGACGGTCCATGGGCCACAAAGATCGGCGCGGTGAAACATAACGAACGCCATACCGCGAGCTACTACTTTGAACTGCTGAGCAAACACTGCTCCACGGTGGATGTTTGGCGCACCACCTACCACCATCCGCTGGCAGGTTCTGCTGCGGTGGTGGAGTGGTTCAAAGGCTCGGCATTGCGCCCGTTCCTGGCGCCTCTGACCGAGTCAGAAAAGAGCGCCTTCCTGGACGAATACCTGGCGCGGATCACCAAGGCTTATCCAGCGCTGGCCGATGGCACTGTGTTGCTGCCGTTTCCGCGCCTTTTCATTATCGCTACCCGGTAAGAACAGGGGCGATCAATCGGCGGACAAGAACTGTTCCGCCGATACCACGCTCGCGTAAGCAAACCCCAACGACGACATAAACGCCGCATGCACCTGGGCCGCCGGCACGGTGGTGCCATTGAATTCGAGGTCCCGTGTTGCGCAGGCATCGTGGATTACCGTCACGGCGTAGCCCATATCCGCCGCCGCGCGCACCACGCCGTCGATGCACATATGGCTCATGCTCCCCACCACCACCAACTCGGTGATGCTGCGTTGTTCCAGCAGTGCCCGCAGGTTGGTTTCGCGGAACGCATTGACGAAATGCTTGAGCACCACCGGCTCATCGGCCTGGTTCAGCACCTTGGGGTGCAGATGCGCACCCTCCGAACCTGGGGTGAAGAAGGGCGCATCGTCGGAGGTAAATTCGTGACGTACATGAATCACCGCATCGCCCGCCTGGCGAAACGCCTGGAGCACTTGCTGTGCCTTGTCTGCCGCTGAGTCCACCCCGTCAAGCGGCCACTTGCCCTGGGGGAAGTAGTCGTTCTGGATATCGATTAGGATGAGTGCTTGTTTGGCCATGTTGGTTTCCTTGTGAGGGTTGATGCGTCCAGTATCCTGGCTGGCGCGGCGCCTGGGGATTGGCCGCACCGACAATAACAGAGGGAAAACTGACAATGGCGATCGTCGAGCTCGGCGTGCTGATCTACAGCGGTGCGCAAATGGCCGCCGTGCATGGCTTGACCGACCTGTTCGCGGTCGCCAACCGGATTGCGGCCGAGCATCAGTCCGAGCAACTGCCGTCTCTGCGCATCAGTCATTGGCAGGCCGAAACAGGCCATGCGCCGACCCGTGTGTTCGACAGCCAGCCCGGTAGCGGGAATGGGCTGACCGCCTTGCTGATTCCACCCTCCATCGCCGGCTTTTCCGAAGGCCAGGCGTCCGCTGAATTGCTGGATTGGCTGCGCCAGCAACACCGCACCGGGACCATTCTGGGCGGGGTGTGCGTGGGCTCGATCCTGATGGCGGAAAGCGGCCTGTTGGACGGTCGCAGCGCCACCACGCACTGGACATCGGCCAAATCATTCGCCGCCCGTTATCCGGCGATTCGCCTGGAAGCCGACAAACCCATCGTCGACGACGGCGACCTGATCACCACCGCCGGCCTTATGGCCTGGTCCGAACTGGGCCTGCGCCTGGTGGACCGTTTGCTCGGCCCGAGCATCGCTGCCAGCACTGCGCGTTTCCTGGTGATCGAACACAGCGACAGCGCCAGTGAATGCGGGAGTAACTTTGCGCCGATCCTCGCCCATGGCGACGCTGCGATTCTCAAGGTGCAGCATTGGCTGCAGGCCAGCGGTGCGGTGGATGTTTCGTTGGCTGCCATGGCGCTAGAGGCGAGACTTGAGGAGCGCACCTTCCTGCGACGGTTCCGCGCCGCTACGGGTTTGAAACCCACCGAATACTGCCAGCACCTGCGAGTGGGCAAGGCGCGGCAGATGCTGGAGTTCACCAACGGCACCATTGATCACATTGCCTGGACCGTGGGTTACCAGGACCCCGGCGCCTTCCGCGCCACCTTCAAGAAAATCACCGGGCTGGCGCCAAGCGACTACCGCAGCCGTTTCGGCGTAACCCCAACAAAGGCCCAAGCCTGAATCGTGCAGAAAACCGCGACACCGGGATCACTCCGTGCAGAATAAAACAGGCCAAGTGCTATCGCTTTTTCCGCAACTGATTGATTCCCCGCACGTTTAAACAAACGCCGCCTTGGCTTGATCCCTGCTACCGTTTCCTTACACACATGGCAGCAGAGCCAAGGGGGACACATGACCCCGACAAATCGCAAAAAAATCGTGGTGGCGCATTCAGTCCGCCCGGACGCGCCATTGCACGAAGTGGAAACCAACCGCGCACTGGCCCGTTGGCTGGCGCACGTCCTCGGGCTCAAATATGGCGGCAGCTATAACCCTGAGCTGCACAGTGGGCGCGATCTCTATCTGTTACCGACCCAGACGCTGGTCGGCGCGGCCCAGGCGCGGCAGTTGGGTGTCAAAGGCCCTGAGGATTTGTGGGGCGGCTACGTCGACCACGATTTCATCTGCACCAAGGCTATAAGCCACGGCTTGCTGAATAAAAATGCGGTGGCCCCGGAAGGCTGGTCGCCGCTGTTTTCGGAGCGCATCCGCAATGTGGTGCTGGATGGCTTGAGTGTGCACGCCCTGGAAGATGCGCGGCCAGCGGCGACCCACTTGCTCTACACCGGTCCGATCCGCCTCAAGCCCGTGCATGCCTGTGCCGGTCGCGGCCAGGAAGTGATCCGCAGCCTCGATGAATTCGACACCATTCTCGCGCGGCCCGACGCGGCGCAATTGTTCAGCGAAGGCGTGGTGCTGGAGCAGGACCTGCGCGACGTGGTCACCCACAGTGTCGGTCAGAGCTTTATCGGCGATCACGTCATCAGCTACTGCGGTGATCAATACCTGACCCGGGACGGGCAGGGTGAAGAGGTCTATGGTGGTTCTAGCCTGTTGGTGGTGCAGGGCTGCTACGAAGACCTGCTCCAGCTCGAGCTGCCCGATGACGTACGTCTGGCTATCCAACAGGCGCAGACCTTCGATAGCGCGGCGGATGAGGCCTATCCCGGGTTCTACGCCTCGCGGCGCAATTACGACATCGCCCAAGGCCTGGATAGCGATGGCCAGCGCCGCAGCGGCGTGTTGGAGCAATCCTGGCGCATGGGCGGGGCCAGCAGCGCGGAAGTCGCGGCGTTGCAAAGCTTCGTCAATAACCCCGGGCTGCGGGCGATTTATGTCTCCTCGGTAGAGACCTACGTCGACCAGCCACTGCCGGCTGACGCGATCGAGGTGTACCGGGGCCCGGCAGAAAACAGCGACTTTCTTCTCAAGTACGTGACGGTCAAATCCTATGACGGCTAGAAGCGAAACCATTGCCATTGATATCGACGACGAACAGATGAGCGGGACTTTCCTCAGTCCCAAATCGAAAGTGCCGGGGGTGTTGTTTGTCCACGGCTGGGGCGGCAGCCAGGAGCGTGACCTGGAGCGCGCCAAAGGCATCGCCGGACTTGGTTGTGTATGCCTCACATTCGACCTTCGCGGCCACGCCGGCAACGGCATTCCGTTATCCCGCGTCACCCGCGAAGACAACCTGCGGGACCTGCTCGCAGCCTATGACCGCCTGCTGTCACATCCGGCCATCGACACCTCGGCGGTGGCGGTGGTCGGCACCAGCTACGGCGGTTACCTGGCTGCCATCCTCACCTCGTTGAGGCCCGTACGCTGGCTGGCGCTGCGGGTGCCCGCGTTGTACCGCGACCAGGAATGGCTCAAGCCCAAGCGCGACCTCGATAAGGCCGACTTGATGGATTATCGCGGGACCTTTGTGCACGCCGAAACCAATCGCGCGCTGCATGCCTGCGCGGCGTTCACCGGTGATGTGCTGATCGTGGAATCGGAAACCGACGACCATGTGCCCCACGCCACCATCATGAGCTACCGCGCCGCCTGCCAGCAGACGCACTCGCTGACCCACCGGATTATCGACGGTGCGGATCACTCCCTGAGTGACCCGGTGTCCCAGCAGGCCTACACCTCGATCCTGGTGGACTGGATTACCGAGATGGTGGTGGGCGAACGCTTGAGCATCATCCAGTCGTAGGCGTCTTCTTCACCCGCAGCGCCTTGGCCTTGGCTTCCACCGCGAGGTACATCACCAGGGCCACCAGCAGCGGCAGAATGAAGTAGATCGCGCGATAAGCGATCAGTCCCGCGAGCAAACTGCCGCGGGACGCTTCGTGCTGCAGCAGGGCAATGAACACCGCCTCCAGCACCCCAAGCCCTGCGGGTATATGCGTGACCACCCCGGCAATGCTGCTGATCAACAGCACCCCGAGCACCACGGGGTAATCCAGTTGTTTGGGCAGCAGCGTGAAGATGACCGCCGCCATCAGCGACCAGTTCAGCGCGCCGAGTGCCAACTGCAACACCGCCATGCGCAGCGATGGCAGGCTGATTTCAATCCCGCGCACCGACCACGCGCGCTTTTTCGACAAGCGACAGGCCAGCAGATAACCCAGGCTCGCCAGCACCAACAGCACGCCGACGCCTTGTAGCGCGCCGCTGCTGAGCTTCCACCCCGGCGGCAATGTCACCAGCCCGCTGCTGAACACCGCGCCGGCAATCGCCATGTAGCCGAACCAATTGGTGGCCAGGCTCAAGCCGAGGATCTTCGCGATATTCCCGCTGCTCACCCCAAGCCGGGAATACAGGCGGTAGCGCATGGCGATGCCACCTACCCACGCGCTCAGGTTGAGGTTGAACGCATAGCTGATGATGCCCACCGGCAAAATTTGCTTCCAGCCCAACGGCTGGCGGATGTAGGTGCGGCCGATCAGGTCGAAGCACGAATACACCAGGAAACTGCACAGGGTCAGCGCACCTGCGATGAGCAGCGTGCGCAGCTTGAAGTCGCCCAGGGTGTCGAGCACTTCGCTCCAGTCGATACGCCGGGCGAGCAGGGTGAACAACACGATCAACACCAGGAAAAACACCACCGTCATTGGTTTTTTCCAGCGTTTAAAAAAACCGGGTTGAGCGCTTTCTTCAGCGGTGCGAGCTTGGGTCATGATCCGGGCGCTCCTCATGAACGAAGGGTTTCAACCTCGGCTTATGCGCCGGCAGCCAGCCGGTCCAGGACGGAAAATGCCGCAGCACATGGAACACCACAAAACCCACGGTCACCCGCCAGAACCAGCCGCGAGGCGCGCGGTTTTCCGGCATGGTCTTGCAGTGGTTCTGACTCAAATACTCCAGGCGCTCGAACAACTGCTGATTGAACCCGCGATCACGAATCAGCACATTCGCCTCAAGGTTCAGCGACAGGCTCAGCGGATCGAGATTGCTCGAGCCCACCGTGCTCCACTCCTCATCCACCAGTGCCACCTTGCCGTGCAGCGGGCGCTGGCAGTACTCGTGGATCACCACACCTTCCTTGAGCAAATAGTCATAGAGCATGCGTGCCGCGAGCTTGGCCAGCAGCACATCCGGCTGGCCTTGCATGATCAATTGCACCTGCACGCCGCGCCGCGCGGCATTACGGATTTCCCGCAGCAGACGATAGCCGGGAAAGAAGTAGGCGTTGGCAATCACCACCCGCCGCTCGGCCTTGCGCAGCGCGTGCAGGTAGGCCTCTTCAATATCGGTACGGTGTTGCAGATTGTCCCGGTAAATCAGCCGCACCAGGCCCTCGCCCTCGCCCGCTGCCCATGGCGACGGTCGTTGCTCGCGCCGCCAGCCGCGCCGTTTACGCACGCGCCGGCCGCTTTGTGCGAGGGCGAAATGATGCAGGTCGGCCACCGCCGAGCCTTGCACCTGCACCGCATAATCCTGCTTGGCTTCGGGGCCGAAATCCCCCAGGTGATCCGCAGAAAAATTGATCCCGCCGATAAACGCCACGCTGGCGTCCACCACCACAATCTTGCGGTGCAGGCGGCGAAACCAATTGGTGCGAAAGCCCAGTGTCTTGCTCGCCGGGTCGAACATCTGCACGTTCACGCCGGCCTGGCTCAATTCGCTGAGAAACCCCGGTGTCAGCTCGCCACAACCAAATCCATCGAGGCTGGCGACGACCTTTACGCCACGCTGGGCCGCCTCGATCAAAATGCCTTTCAGCTCGTGACCGACCTTGTCCTCAAACAGGATAAAGGTCTCCAGCAGGATCTCCCGCTGAGCCTGGCGCATCGCCTCAAACACCTTGGGAAAGTAGGCCTCGCCGTTCTCCAGCAGCTCCACCTGGTTACCGCTTTGCCAGCCGTAATCCAGGTCCCGGGCCACGGCATCGTCTGGCGGTTGATCCGTCGCGATATGTTCCACCGCGACCTTTTCCAGTGGGGCGCTGTTCATAACTCGATCTCCACCGACAACGGCGCGTGGTCCGACAAATGTGACCACGGGCGGCTGGTCAGGACTTGTGGCTGATGCACCTTGAGGTTGCGCACATAGATGCGATCCAACGGTAGCAGCGGCAGGCGCGCCGGGAAGGTACGGGCAGGCTTGCCGTGGGTTTCGATGAACACTTCCCGCAGCCCGCAGTGGGCAAGATCGGCCCGCTGGCGCCAGTCGTTGAAGTCACCGGCGACAATCACCGGTGCGTCGGCGGGAATCTCGGCGATCCGCTGCGCGATCAGGCGCAGTTGCTGCTGGCGATGCACTTCCCGCAGTCCGAGGTGCACGCAGATGGCATGTACCTCCTGCACGTTGCCCGGCAAACGCAGCACGCAATGCAGCAGCCCGCGGCTTTCGTGGCCGCTCTGGGAAATGTCGAGGTTGTCGTAGCGGATGATCTGGAATTTCGACAGCAACGCATTGCCGTGGTCGCCATGGGGATACACAGCATTGCGGCCATAGGCGTATTGCGGCCAGATGCTGTCGGCGAGGAACTCGTACTGCGGCATGCTCGGCCAGTTGCTGTAGCGCTTGGGATGGCGCTCGTGGGTGCCGTGGATTTCCTGGAGGAACACCACATCGGCCGCCACGCTGCGAATCGCCTCACGCAACTCGGGCAGAATGAAGCGCCGGTTGAGCGCGGTGAAGCCCTTGTGGGTATTGACCGTCAGCACCCTGAAGCGGGTGACGGTTTCGGTGGGCGTGATCGGCATCAGCTCCGGGTGGGTCATGGCAGCACCCCCGCGTCCGGCAACTTGCCGGGTTCGGTGGCCAATGCCTGGTCCAGGCCAAAACGCTGGAGCAATTGGCGCGCGTCGAAGGGGGCACGCACCTTGATGTCGTTATCGAAGTAGCAAAACACCTCGCGCTGTTTGCGGGCGCGGGGTTTGTGTTTCGGGTCGATCAACTGTGCATCGGTGGGCTGCTTGCCGTGGCTCCAGCGTTCGATGCGATCGCCCCAGCGCTTGAGCGCTTCAGACGTATAGCCGCTGGCATACAACGCTTTGTCCCCATGCAACCGCAGATAGACAAAGTTCGCCGTGACATCTTCCAGATAGGGCCACTTGCCGGCCGTGTCCGCCACTACCAGGGCCACACCGTGCTTGTCGAGCATCTCGACAAACTCCGGCACGGCGAAACTCTTATGGCGAATCTCCACCGCATGGCGCAGCGGCCTTTTACCGTGAGCCTGCATGCTCGCCTTGCCGTTCAGGCGCGGCTCATGCTCACGGGCGAGGGCGGCGGCCTGCTGGGTAGTGGTGGGTAATTCGGCGAGAAAGGCTTCAAACAACGGCGGGTCGAATTTGAAACTCGGCGGGAACTGCCAGAGGATCGGCCCGAGCTTTTCCTTGAGTTCCAGCACCCCGGAAGCGAAGAAATTCGCCATCGGCTTGTGTACTTCCCGCAACCGCAGGATATGCGTGATATAGCGCGGCGCCTTGACGCTGAACACAAAGTCTTCAGGCGTATCGCCATACCACTCGGCGTAGCGCTTGGGTGTTTGCAGTGCGTAGAACGAGCCATTGATCTCGATGCTGTTGACCGCCCGTGAGGCAAACTGCAGCTCGCGCTTCTGGGTCAGGCCCTCGGGGTAGAAATCCCCCCGCCAGGGCGTATAGCGCCAGCCGGAAATGCCGATATGAATCGCGGCCATGATGACTCCCGTGGGTTAACTGTGTGGTGACCTCCGTTTTAGGGTGACTGTGATGATCGGGAGAAAGTTTCGACGGTCCTACAGACGGTGTGGCGCTGGGCAACACCACACTCCAATGTGGGAGCCGGGCTTGCCCGCGATGACGGCGTGTCAGCAGAGACATATCTCACTGATCCACCGCCATCGCGGGCAAGCCCGGCTCCCACAGTTGCTTTGTGTTTATCCCGATGGATCAGTGCCCGCCAACCACCCGGGTCGAACTCTCGGCATACACCGGGCCCAACCGGTCAAGACGCCCGCTCCAGGCGGTCAGCGCCAAGGCCACCAGCACCACCGAACCGCCAATCCACGCCGTGTGGATCAAGCCCATGTGAGCGACGATCAAACCACCGGCCCACGCACCGCCGGCGATCCCCAGGTTGAACGCCGCAATGTTCAGGCCCGAGGCCACGTCCACCGCGTTCGGCGTGTGATGTTCCGCCTGGCGCACCACGTACACCTGCAAGCCCGGCACGTTGCCGAAGGCGACCGCGCCCCACACCAGCACCGTGGCCAAGGCCAGCCATGGGTTGCTTGCGGTCATGGTCAATACAAACAACACAACAGCGAGCAGGGCGAAGATGATTTTCAGGGCGCTGATCGGGCCGCGTTTGTCCGCCAGTTTGCCGCCCCAGATGTTACCGACGGCCACCGAGATGCCATACACCAGCAACACCAGGCTGACGGTGCCGGCGCTGAAGCCGGAGATGTCCTGAAGGATCGGCGCCAGGTAGGTGAACGCGATGAACGAGCCGCCGTAACCCACCGCCGTCATGGCGTACACCAGCAGCAGCCGTGGTTGTTTCAACACTTGCAGTTGCTGCAACAGCGACGCGGGTTTGCTGTGGGCGATGTTTTTCGGTACGTAGAGCAGGCTGCCGATAAACGCAATCAAGCCCAGGGCCGAGACGGCGAGGAAGGTTTCGCGCCAGCCGAAGTGCTGGCCGATAAACGTCCCCAGTGGCACACCGGTCACCAACGCCACGGTCAGGCCGGTAAACATGATGGCAATCGCACTGGCGGCTTTTTCCTTGGGCACAAGGCTTGTGGCGATCGTGGAGCCAATCGAGAAGAACACCCCATGGGCCAGGCCGGTGACGATCCGCGCCAGCACCAGGGATTCATAGCTCGGCGCTTGCCAGGCCAGCAGGTTGCCGAGGGTGAACAGCACCATCAGTGACAACAGCAGCAGTTTGCGTGGCACTTTGCCGGTGAGGGCGGTGAGTACCGGCGCGCCGATGGCCACGCCCAGGGCGTAGAGGCTGACCAGCAGGCCGGCGGACGGCAGGCTGACGCCAAGGTCGGCGCCGATGGTGGGTAACAGGCCAACGATGACGAACTCGGTCGTCCCGATGGCAAAAGCGCTGAGGGTCAGCGCGAGCAAGGCAATGGGCATGGCTGCAACTCCGGTGGGTTTCAATCAGGAGCGCAGTCTCCGGGTTCGGCTTGTGCGGAAAAAGACAGGTATTGGCATTTGATATTTGCCTGGTACGCACGGATCGACGCGCGGGGGGAACGATCAGGCCTCAAACCCGTCAGTTCCTTACAGACCCTTCTGAAGGAGCCCGGTGTTTTGTTGAATTTAAAGACTGTGCTACTGCTCGGCACGCTGCTGTTTTGCGGCAGTGGCGCGCTGCAAGCGGCCACCGCCCCCGCGGCTCCAGCGCCTGCCGCCCCGGCCACGCCGGAACTGTTGGTAGAAGGCGGCCTGCTCGGCGCCATCAGCTCCAGCATCGATCATGTGCAGGACAAACTCGACCTCAACCAGAGCCTGGTGGACGCCTGGCGCCTGCGGGCCGATCGCGCGGCGGATGAGGTGGACAAGCTGGTCAACCAGCCTTCCGAGCGTTCCTCATGGAGTGTGGCCGGGGATTTCCTGTTGTTGTCCGGGGTGTGGATCGGCGCCTTCGCCGCGCTGACCCTGCTCGGGCGCTTTATCGTCAAGCGCCTGAGCCTGCAGCGACATATCGCACCGCGCCAGCGCCTCCAGGCGTTGCTCGGCTACTTGATTCCCTACACGATTCCCGCCTTGATCTGTTTGCCACTGACGCTTTACGTCAGCCATTTCCTGCCCACGTCAGCGGGCCGCGCGCTGGCACTGTGTTTTGCCTACGCCACCAGCAGCGGTATTTTTTCCACCTCGATGCTGCTGTGCGTGATCGTCATGTTCAACGTCGGCCACAAGCGCCCGGCGGTGCAGATTATTCGTGACTACTGCCCCAAGCCGCTGTTCCTGATCGGCTTCCTTGCGGCCCTCAGCGATGCGCTGACCAGCCCGCAGATCGCCCGCCAATTGGGGGGCAATATCACCGCCAGCGTGGCGATCTTCACCGGGCTGTTTGCCTCGGTGATTTTCGGCATGCTGGTGATTCGCCTGCGTCGTCCGGTGGCGCATTTAATCCGCAACCGGCCCCTGGCCCAGCGCTTGAAACACCCGGCGGTGCAGCAATCCCTGCGGGTGTTTTCCGGCCTGTGGTATTGGCCGATTCTATTGATGGTGCTGGTGTCGGCGATCAACCTGATCGGCGCCGGCGACGACAGCCAGAAAGCCCTGCGCTGCGCACTGTTCACCACGATCCTGCTGATCGGCACGGTGTTCCTCAGCACGGTGTTGCAGCACCTGTTCCAGTCCCGCAGCACGGTGGCAGTCCAGCGCAGCAGCGCCTACAAAGAGCGTTTCCTCAGCCTGCTGCACGCGCTGTTGCGCATCGTCATGGCCATCGCTTTTATCGAAATCCTCGGGCGTATCTGGGGCGTTTCGCTATTTGAATTTGCCCAGCGCAATTCCGTGGGCCGGGCCATCAGTGATTCCCTGAGCAGCATCGGTTTGATCCTGCTGGTGACCTGGCTGTTCTGGGTGGTGCTCGACACCGCGATCCAGGAAGCGCTGAAGCCACCGGTCAACAAACGCTCCAGCCGCCAGCCCAGCACACGGGTGAAAACCATCCTGCCGCTGCTGCGCAACGCGGTGAAAATCATCCTGGTGGTGATCTGCGCGATCACCACCATGGCGAACCTGGGGATCAACGTCGCACCGCTGCTGGCGGGTGCCGGGGTGGTGGGTTTGGCCATTGGTTTTGGCTCCCAGCAACTGGTGCAGGATGTGATCACCGGGCTGTTCATCATCATCGAAGACACCCTGTCGATCGGCGACTGGGTGGTGCTCGACTCTGGCCACGCCGGTACCGTCGAGGGGCTGACCATCCGCACCCTGCGCCTGCGGGACGGCAAGGGGTTTGTGCATTCGGTGCCGTTCGGGCAGATCAAGGCGGTTACCAACCAGTCGCGGCAATTTGCCTACGCGTTCTTCTCGGTGCAGTTCACCTACGACACCGACGTCGACAAGGCCGTGGAGTTGATCCGCGAGGCGGGGCAGTCGATCCGCGACGACGTGTTCCTCAAGTACAACCTGCAAGGGCCGCTGGAGGTATTTGGCGTCGACAAGATGGACCTCAACGGTGTGGTGCTGACGGCGCAGTTCCGTACGGTGTCGGGCGGGCAATATGCGGTGAGTCGTGCGTTTAACCAGCGGTTGAAAAAGCTTGTGGATAACTGTGCCTTCGTCCACTTCGCGCAAACTTATCCACAGCAGGTGATGGTGCCGCAGCGGATTGGGCAGCAGGTGGATGAGCCGGGAGAAGAAGTGCCTTCGTCGGTGGTGCTGACGGAGCAGCCGAGAACCCAATAGTTTTGGGTTGGGGCTACCGGCCTCTTCGCGAGCAAGCCCGCTCCCACATTCGATCCGGTTCCACCCTTGGAATGCGGTCGAATGTGGGAGCGGGCTTGCTCGCGAAGGCGTCATTACGGGCGCTACACGAGTCAGCGCCTGATCAGTTTTTCCCGCACTAACCCCGCCGCTTGCGCATCCAGCTCCAGCAACACCTGCTTCTTGCCGGCAATCTCCACCGCCGCCGGCAAACCATTCTGGTACACCAACCGATTACCGCTCAACGCCGGCACCTTGCTACCCGGCAGCAGCGTACCGACGAGGTTCAGCGGATCCGCCCCACACACGGCAATCAAGCTTCCATCGTGGGGCCGCCGCCGAACTTCCCGCAGCAGCGGAATCGCTTCCGGCAACGCAAACTGTTCCCCCGGCAAACCACTCACAAACCGCCCGCCACGAATCTCGCCCCGGGCCTCCAGCCGGTGGAACGTACGCAGCAATTCCCGCCAACTGGGCAGCCAGTCCGCCTCGCGCTCCAGCAGGCGCCAGAACACCACGCCGTATCGCCGCAGCAAGGTCATCGCCACATGCTCCAGCGTCTCGGCCGAGTGAGCCCCCGGACGTGTGCCATCCGCCACCGGCGCCCGCCGTACCAGGGCCCAACGCCCGGCATCGTCCATCCCGCCTACAAACGCGCCACGCCCGCGCCGACTGCTGCGGGCCTGGCGTTTGCTCGCGGGCGTGGTCAGGGCGCGCAGGCCGGCAAAGCTGTCGGCGTTCGCCAGTCCGGCGCCCACCAGTTCCTGCAAGGCGGTTTCCAGTTCGCTGCGCAGCAGATGGGCTTCGTGGACCAATTCATCAAAAAACAGCGCGCCGTTTTCCCGCAGTGCCTGATGGACTTTCTGTGCCTTGGGCGACAGCTCGCTGCTGTCCGGCGCTTCGGTCAGCCCACTCCACAACGGCACCTGACTGCGGGGCAGCAGCACCACGGGCGTGCTACGCAAGGCTGTCGCGCCGGCCTTGTTGCTCAGGCGCGTCCACACCACCTTGCCGCTGCGGCACAAATCGTCCAGCCAGTGGGGCGCGTAATCCTTGATCCGTGCGCTGAGCAAATCGCTGTCCCAGGCCGACGTGGCTGCGGCATAGCCTTCGAATTGCGCGACGATTTGCGGCAACACCGCGCTGCCCTGGCCACGGGCACCCTCCGACAGGTGCTGCCAGTCGAACAGAAACCGCATGAAATCCTGCAACGCCACCGGCTCGATTTCCCGGCGCAGGCGCTTGACCGTGTAGCGGTGAATCCGCGCCAGCAGGTGGCGTTCGCACCATTGTTCGTCGCTGGCGCCGGGGCTGAAACGGCCGCGCAGTACGTAGCCTTCGCTTTCCAGACGTGCGAGGGCCTGTGACACGTCGGCCACCGGCAAGGCCAGGGGCGCGGCGATCTCGATCAGCGTCAATGGGCCAAAACCGCTCAGGCGCGCCCGCAGAACTTCCACCAGTGCTTCATCGAAGGTCCAGGGCTCGTCGAAACCGGGCAGTAGTGGCAGGTCATTTGGATAGATCGCCTTTAAGCAACTCAAGCGCTCCACCGCTACCCACACGGCTTGCCCGGCATGAATCTGTAGCCGGTGGGCGCGGCCACCTTCTGCCAAGGCTTGCAGCCATTCGGCCCACTGCGGGGTGACCTCGGATTCGGCGATGCACGCCAGGCTCATCAACGCTTCATGCATTTCATCCGGGCCGTTGGGTGCCGGCCAGGCTTCTTCGCACACACCGGCAATCGCTTCGGCATCCAGCGCGCCGAGGTCGTCTGTGCTTTGTGGGTCGCTCCAGCGGCGGTTGAGCACGGCCTGGGTACGACGCTCTTCCAGCGGGGCGTCATCGAGAAAGGTGTAGGGGCGGGCGCTGAGAATCTCCGCTGCCAAGGGGGACGGCGCCGGCAGGTCGCGGCTGATCAGGCGAATCTCTCCGCGCTCCATGCGCCGCAGCAGGGCCAGCCAGCCTTCGCTGTCCATGGCTTCGTGCAGGCAATCATCGAGGGTTTGCTCCACCAGCGGATGCTCGGGCACTTCCCGCTCGCCGGCGAGGTTTTCCAGGCAGGCGATCTGGTCCGGGAACACACTGGCGATCAGGTCTTCACTCTTCATGCGCTGGATCTGCGGCGCCACCTTGCGCCCGCCGGTATAACGCGGCAGCGCCAGGGCTACCCCGGCATTCCAGCGCCAGCGCACGCCGAACAGCGGTGCATCCAGAACCGCCTGAATCAGGATGTGCTCGGCGGTGTTGCTGTTCAGGTAGCGCCATACCTCATCCAGCTCAAAGCTGTGGCTGGTGGACAGCGACAACACGATCGCATCTTCGCTGGCGGCGGCTTGCAGTTCGAAGTTGAAGGTGCGGCAAAAACGCTTGCGCAACGCCAGGCCCCAGGCGCGGTTGATGCGACTGCCGAACGGCGTGTGGATGATCAATTGGGTGCCGCCGGACTCGTCGAAAAAGCGCTCCATGATCAGCGTGTCCTGGGACGGCAGCGCGCTCAACGCCAGCCGCGCCCGCGCCAGGTAATCCACCAGTTGTTCAGCGCTGGCCAGGTTCAAACCGAGGGTGCCGGTGAGCCAGTCGAGCGCCGTTTGCAGCTTGCCGGGCGTGGCCCCCAGCAGCTCGTCCAGTTGCCCATGCAGGCGCGCCACGGCAAACGACAACTCGGCACTGCGCCCCGGTGCCTCACCGAGCCAGAACGGAATGGTCGGCGGTTGGCCGTGGGCATCCTCGACCCGCACTTTGCCGGCTTCCACCCGCAGGATGCGGTACGACGTGTTGCCCAACTGGAAGATATCCCCGGCGATGCTTTCCACCGCGAAGTCTTCGTTGACGCTGCCGATGTTCAGGCTTTGCGGCTCCAGCAGCACGCTGTAGTCGGCGTTGTCGGGGATGGTGCCGCCGCTGGTCACGGCGGTGAGCTTGGCGCCCCGCCGGCCGCGCAGGGTGCGGGTGATGGCGTCGCGGTGCAGGTAGGCGCTGCGGATGCCCTGGCGGCCGTTGTAGCCCTCGGTGAGCATCTGCAGCAGTGCCTGATAGTGACGTTCATCCAGCTCGGCGTAAGGCGAGGCGCGGCGGATCAGCGTGAGCAGGGCCTGTTCCTGCCATTCCTGGCAGCTGACTTCGGCGATGATCTGCTGGGCCAGTACATCCAGCGGCGCGACCGGGATCTGCAAGGTGTCCAGCTCGCCCCGGCGCACGCAGTCGAGGAGGGCGGCGCATTCGATCAGGTCGTCGCGGGTGGTGGCGAACAACCGGCCTTTGGGCGTGCCGCCGACCTGATGCCCGGAGCGTCCGACCCGTTGCAGGAAACCGTTGATCGAGCCGGGCGAGCCGATCTGGCACACCAGATCAACATCGCCAATATCAATCCCCAGCTCCAGCGACGCGGTGGCGATCAACACTTGCAGCTCGCCGGCCTTGAGCCGTTGTTCGGCGTCCAGGCGCAGTTCCTTGGCGAGGCTGCCGTGGTGGGCGGCGACGGCGGTTTTGCCCAGGCGCTCGCTCAAGTGCCGCGCCAGGCGTTCAGCCAGGCGCCGGGTGTTGACGAAAATCAGCGTGGTGCGGTGTTGTTTGGCCAGTTCGGCGAGGCGGTCGTAGACCAGCTCCCACACGTCGTTGGCCATGACGGCCGACAGCGGCACCGGCGGTACTTCGATATCCAGGTCCCGTGGGCGCGCGTGGCCGATGTCGACGATCTCGCAGGGCCGGCCGGTGCCCGCTAGAAAACGCGACACCGCTTCGATGGGCTTTTGCGTGGCGGACAGGCCGATGCGGGTCAACGGTTCGCTGCATAAACCCTGCAGGCGCTCCAGCGTCAGAGCCAGGTGACTGCCACGCTTGCTGGCGGCGATGGCGTGGATTTCGTCGACGATCACCGTACGAATACTGGCGAGCATCTGCCGGCCGGAATCCGAGCCCAGCAGTACATAAAGCGATTCTGGCGTGGTGACCAGGATATGCGGCGGGTGCTTGCGCATCAGGGCGCGGTCTTTCTGTGGGGTGTCGCCGGTACGCACGGCGGTGCGGATCGCCAGCGGCGGCAGGCCCAGGCGCTGCAGGTGGTCGGTGATACCGGCCAGCGGGTTTTGCAGGTTGATCTGGATATCGTTGGACAATGCCTTGAGCGGCGAGACGTAGACCACCAGCGTCTGATCTGGCAGTTTGCCGCCATTGGCCAGGCCTTGGTGTACAAGGTCGTCCAGCACGGCGAGAAAGGCGGTCAGGGTCTTGCCGGAGCCGGTGGGCGCGGCAATCAACGTCGAGCGGCGCTCGCGGATCAGCGGCCACGCCCGGGCCTGGGCGGTGGTCACCGACGGGAACGTACTGCGGAACCAGGCGCTGACGGCGGGGTGAAAACCGTTCAAGACCGTGTCCGTTGATTCTGGAAGGTTCATACCCAATTTATGCGGCCAGCCCCGGCAACTTGCAACCCCGCACTTTATAAGTGACGGTTGCGCTACAAACCCGCAAAATGCAACGATTCTGGCAAATGCCAACGGCATGGCTCACAAGCCTGTCGATAATAACCATCGTTCCAAACAGACCGGGCCTGCTCAATCTATGCGAATGCGCCTTATGTTACTGGGCGGCGGGAATGCCCTCGGGCAGGCGCTGATTCGCCTCGGTGCGGAGGAAGACATCGGTTTCCTCGCCCCGCGTCCGCCCCAAGACGGCTGGGATGCCGCGAGCCTCACGCAACTGCTCGACGACACCCGTCCCGATGCCTTGATCAATCTCGCCTATTACTTCGACTGGTTCCAGGCGGAGACGGTCAGCGAAACGCGTCTGGCTGCCCAGGAATATGCGATCGAGCGCCTGGCGGAACTGTGCCAGCACCACAGCATCACTTTGCTGCAACCGTCCAGCTACCGGGTGTTCGATGGCTCCCGCGCCACCGCCTACAGCGAAAAAGACGAACCCGTGCCCTTGGGCCTGCGGGGCCAGGCGTTGTGGCGCATCGAGCAGAGCGTACGCGCCACCTGTCCGCAGCACGTGCTGCTGCGTTTTGGCTGGCTGCTGGATGACAGCGTCGACGGCACCCTCGGACGCTTCCTGGCCCGTGCCGAAAAACCTGACGAACTGCTGATGGCCGACGACCGCCGGGGCAACCCGACGCCGGTAGACGATGCTGCGCGGGTGATCATTTCGGTGCTCAAGCAACTCGATTGCGCCGCGCCGTTGTGGGGCACTTATCACTATGCCGGCCACGAAGCGACCACCCCGCTGGCGCTAGGGCAGGCGATCCTGACCGAAGCGCGCAACTTCCACCCGCTGGCCGTGGAAGCTCCGACCGCCCAGGCCCACGCCGCCCGTCCGGATGCCGCCGATGAACCGCAACACGCGGTGCTGGCCTGCAAGAAAATCCTCCACACCTTCGGCATCAAGCCACGGGCATGGCGGGCCGGGTTGCCGGCGTTGCTCGACCGGTTCTACCGACACGGTCAAACATAAAAAAGGCGCCTGCAACAGGCGCCTTTTTTGCGGCGGTGTCCGGACGGATTCGGTTGATACGTGTTGGCCAGACGGGGGGCGGCACGGCATACGAAAAATTTGAAACCTTTGGTGCGCCCGGTCATCCATGCCAATAGGGATTGATTGTGCTTACGGCTCGTTCAGCAAAAGCAAAAGTCTGCATTCAGAAGAAGACTTCGCCCATCTCGTCATGGGCAGCCTTAAAGAGGAGCCCTACCCATCATGGCAACACATTCTCCGGTGAATGGTTCGCCGCCGCCTCACGATGATGTGTATGAGGAGGCGCACGACCTGCAGTTCGCTTTGAGTACCGCCGGGCTTGGTATATGGCGCCTGGACTTGACGACGGGCGAGCTGAAGACCTCGGCCACTTGCCGCCTCAACTTCGGACTCGAACCACAGATACCGTTCAGTTATGAACACATGCAGCGCTTGGTGCACGCCGAAGACAAGCGCCGAGTGGCCGAAGCGTGGGATCGCTCGATCGCTCAACGTGGCGACTACGACGTTCACTACCGCGTCATCACGCCACTCGGTGAAACTCGCTGGCTGCACGTGCGCGCGAGACCCCGTTATGCCGATGATGGTCTGCCCGTCGCGATGACGGGGACCGCTCAGGATGTGAGCCAGGAAAAATTACTTCAGTCGCAAAAGATGGACGCGCTGGGGCGGGTAACAGGCCGAGTGGCGCATGACTTTAACAATCTGCTGACGGTGATCCGTTCTTCAGCGGATCTGTTGAAGCGTCCTTCAGCATCAGAGGAGCGGCGGCTGCGCCTGGTGGAAGCCATTTCCGAGGCGGTGGAGCGTGGTTCTCATTTCACCAGTCAACTGCTGTCCTTCGCTGGCAGGCAAGCCCTGCATCCAGCACCGCTGGATATCAATTCAAACACGTTGGCCATGGCCGATACGATTGCTGTGCGAGTAGGGGCAGGCATCAACGTACGCATCGAGTCCACAGCAGTACCCTGCGTCGTTCACGTTGACCCAGGGCAGTTCGAAGCCGCCATTCTCAATATGGTCATGAACGCCCGAGACGCCATGATGGATAAGGGGGAGCTGGTCATCCGTGTTGAGTCGATGGACCTTATCCCTGCGTCCCATGGCTATCCCCTTATCAAGGGGCGTTTCGTTGCCGTGTCCATCACAGACAATGGCTCGGGTATCGCTCCGTTCAGCCTCGATAGAATCTTTGAACCGTTTTTCTCCACCAAAGGCAAAGGCCAGAGAACCGGGCTGGGGCTCAGTCAGGTATTGGGGTTTGCCAAACAGTCGGGGGGAGAGATCAGGGTCGAGAGTCATCTGGGGCAGGGAAGTACGTTCACGCTTTATTTGCCCCGCCCTTGAACTGGATGAGCGGATAGCCCGATTGCGCAAATGGAGTTAGCATCGTAAACCTTCGGCTTAAGAGCCTGTTGTTCACATCAGGGTTGCATTGTGGAAAAGCTAAATCGCCTTCAAAGCGGAATAGAAGGGCTGGATGCTCTGCTCAAGGGCGGGCTAGTCGCAGGTGCCTCCTACATTATCCAGGGGCGCCCAGGATCCGGTAAAACCATCCTCGCCAATCAACTGGGGTTTAATCATGCGCGCAACGGGGGCCGTGTACTGGTGGCCACGTTGCTGGCTGAGTCCCACGACCGTTTATTTCAATTCCTCTCGACCCTGAACTTCTTTGATGTTTCCCGGGTGGGAGCTGAAATTCAGTTCGTCAGTGCGTTTGACACCCTTGAGAACGACGGTCTCGATGAAGTGGTCAAGCTGCTTCGGCGTGAGATCAGTCGTCAGAAGGCCACCGTGTTAGTGGTCGACGGCTTGCTTAATGCGCGCTCCAAGGCTGACTCGCCCATCGACACCAAGAAATTCATTTCCGAGCTGCAAGGCCACGCCGCGTTCGCCGGTTGTACGGTGTTGTTTCTCACCAGTTCCCGATTGGACGACGGCAGTCCTGAGCACACCATGGTTGATGGTGTGATTGAGATGGGCGAGGAGCTTCACGGCAGCCGTTCGGTGCGCCGGATTCAACTGCGCAAGACTCGGGGCAGTGGTGCGCTGACCGGATTGCACGAGTGTGAAATTACCGACGATGGCCTGGTGGTTTATCCGCGTCTGGAAAGCCTCTACAGCCATCCATCGTTACCTGACAGTGCCGACCTGACGCGTATCACCAGCGGCATCGGTTCGCTGGACGCCATCATCGGCGGTGGCCTGCACAGTTCTTCCGTTACGCTCGTCATGGGGCCTTCCGGCGTCGGGAAAACCACGTTGGGGCTCCGGTTTCTCGCAGAGTCGACAGTGGAAGCGCCGGGCCTGCATTTCGGTTTTTATGAAAGCCCGCAGCGGTTACGTCTCAAAGGCCAATCGCTGGGGATTGATATCAAGGGTATGGAAGAAAGTGGTGCGCTGAGTATTGCCTGGCAACCCACGACAGAAGGCCTGCTCGACGGTCTCGGCGCACGACTGCTGAAAATGGTTGAGGAAAAGGGCATCAAGCGCCTGTTCATCGACAGCTTGAGCGGCATGACTCGAGTGTCGACGAACCCGGCACGTATCACTGATTTCTACAGCGCGCTGATGAGCGAGCTTCGTGCCCGTGGCGTAACGGTGTTTGCCTCATGGGAGATGCGTGACGTTTTTGGTTCGGAGGTCAGTTCTCCGACCCCGGACCTGTCCAGTATTGTCGACAACCTGCTGCTGATGCGCTTCTTCGAGATTCAATCTGAACTAAGAAGAATGCTTTCGATTCTTAAGGTACGAGACAGCTTCTACGATCCTTCGCTTCTTGAAGTGGTAATCCATGAAAACGGCGTTGACCTGAAGAAGGCATCAAGAAATGCATTGGCTGTCTCTAATGATTCTTCGCTGCCGGGCTCAACGTCCAAAGTCTCTGATTCGGGTTGAACTGACATGACCACCATCCTGGTCGTCGACGACGAGTATTTGATCGCTGACATTCTCGGCTATGCGCTGGAGGATGAGGGGTACATGGTCGTAAAAGCGAGCAATGGCCAGAAAGGACTCGAGGTCCTGGAGCGCGAGCGGCCAGCGTTGATCATCACCGACTTCATGATGCCGGTCATGGATGGCCAGGAGTTTGCCGAAGCTGTCCGCGCGCTACCGGCTGTCAATCACTTGCCCATCATCCTGATCAGCGGAGCCCAGGCTCATATTGGTATGGAGCGGTCGGACTTGTTCAATGCGGTGTTGAAAAAGCCGTTCAACATTGACTTGGTCATCGCTGAAGTTCGCCAACTCCTGGCTGAAGCCTGATTCGCAGCACACGGGCGTGTGCCTGGCCTCTGATTGGCGCTTGCCTCCATGGAAAGCCTCACAAAAAAGGCCCTGTACAACAGGGCCTTGGGTAGAACCTAGAACTTGTAGCCAATACCGACCATATACACCATCGGGTCAACATCCACATTGACCTTGGCCCGAGTGCCCTGGCCCAGCGCGTTGTTATCCACAGTGGCCTTGGTGCTGATGTCGATGTAGCGCGCCTGGGCGTTAATCATCCACTTGTCGTTGATCATGTAGTCCGCACCGATCTGCGCGGCCCAGCCCCAGGAGTTTTCCGCCTTGAAGTTGCTGAAACCGGCCTCTTGGGCGCGACCGCCGACGTGTTCGTCGTAGATCCAGGTGTAGTTGATACCGGCGCCGATGTACGGTTGGAATACCGACTTGCTGTCCAGCGGGTAGTACACGACGCTCAGGGTCGGCGGCAGGTGTTTCAGCGAGCCGAGCTTGCCGTTGGCTGGCGCCAGGGCGGTGTTCTTGATTTTCACATCATGTTCGAACGGCGTGGCCGCCAGCAGTTCGATACCCCAGTGGCTGGTCAGCATGTAGGCGAAGTTCAAGCCCAGTTGAGTGTCGCTGCTCATGGTCGCCTTGCCGCCCAGGTTGGTCCCGGCCAGCGGGCCCTGGTCAACCTTGACACTGCTGCTGTCCGCTTTCGGGTTGACGGTGATAGCACCGGCGCGAATCAGGATGTCGCCGGCTTCGTGAGCATGGGCAACGGGGGCGACGAGGGCGAGCGCGACAAGCGACGCGCCGAGCAGGGACTTGTTCATGGGAGCTCCAGAGGACGTTATTAATTGCTTGTGTCCAATGGTAAAGATCGTAACGATCGAGCCTTTGACTCAGCTCAATGAAAGCGCAATCACGGGTTATTCCTGCAACTCGTATACGTAGATCTTGTCGGCCTCCATCTGGTAGCCGGCGTCGGCCAGTTCGCTGCTGGACGGTTTGACCTGCATCTGGCCTTCGATCCAGTACGGCTGATACAACTCGTCGAGCTTCACGCCGACTTCGCTTTTGACATGCACGATCTGGTTCGACGGCGGTGGCGGTACATGGATGCACGCGCCGAAATACGGCACCAGCAGGAACTCCGTGGTGCGACCTTCCTCGCTGACTTCCAGCGGCACGATATAGCCCGGCAGGCGGATGTGCTTACCGTCCAGGCTTTGTACGACTGGCGCGTTGGGCAGGTCCTGCTTGGCGGCCGGTGCAGACTCCACCGACAACGCATCAGCCATGCCCGACAAGTCGTGCAGCGGTTTCATGTTGGGGATTTCCGGCGGTGCATCCGGCGGGATCATCTCCTGCCACGACAGGTCCTTGGGCTGGTCTTCAGCCCAGGCAGGCAGGGTCACCAGCAGTAACAGCGCAAGCACGACGCGACGCATCAACAGCTTCCTCATAAACGTATCGACAGGCCGTCGGCCAACGATTGCCGGTAGGCACGCCAGGCCGGCACGCTGCCCATCAGCAAGGCTGCGACGAGAATACCGCCGAGCAGGGTCCATTCATATTCGCTCGGCAACGACAGCGGCAGGTCCAGGCCGTAATTGGCCTGCAAATACCCGCGCGACGCGGCGATGCACACATACAGCAACCCGACACCGGCAATCACGCCGGACAGCGCCAGGGCGAAGGCTTCGAAGATCAGCAACGTCGCGATATGCCAAGGCCGCGCGCCCACCGAACGCAGGATCGCCATTTCCCGGCGGCGCTCGTTGAGGCTGGTGAGGATCGCGGTGAGCATGCCGATCAAGCCGGTCAGCACCACGAACAGCGAGATCACGAACAGCGCTTTTTCAGCGGTGCCCATCATGCTCCACAACTCTTGCAGGGCCACGCCCGGCAGGATCGCCAGCATTGGCTCGCCACGGAATTCGTTGATCTCCCGTTGCAGGGCGAAGGTGGAGATCTTGTTGTTCAAGCCGAGCATGAACGCGGTGATGGCTTGGGGCGTCAGGTCCATGTTGCGGGCCTGGTCGGCGCTGATGCGGCCTTTGCCCTGGGCGGGTACGCCGTTGTGCCAGTCGATGTGAATCGCTTCCATGCCACCGAGGCTGATGTGCAGCGTGCGGTCCACCGGGGTACCGGTGCGCTTGAGGATGCCGACCACGGTGAACGGCTTGTCATCGTGCTTGACCAGACTGACCACCGCCACGCCGTGGGCCAGCACCAGCTTGTCGCCCAGCTTGTAATGCAGGGCATCGGCCACTTCGGCGCCGAGCACCACTTCGAATGGATCGGTGGCGAAGGCGCGACCACTGGCCAGTTCAAGGTTCTGCCGGCGCCCGTATTGATAGTGTTCGAAATAGGATTCGTTGGTGCCCATCACGCGGTAGCCGCGGTGGGAGTCGCCGAGGGAAATCGGAATCGCCCATTTCACCTGCGGGTTGGCGGCGAAGTGCTCGTAGCTGTCCCAGCGAATATTGTTGGTGGCGTTGCCGATACGGAACACCGAATACAGCAGCAAATTCACCGAGCCGGAGCGCGCGCCGACGATCAGGTCGGTACCGCTGATGGTGCTGGCGAAGCTGGCGCGGGCTTCGGTGCGTACCCGCTCCACCGCCAGCAACAGGCACACCGAGAGGGCGATGGCGAAGGCGGTGAGGATCGCGGTAAAGCGGCGGTTAGCCAGGCTGGCCATGGCTAGTCGAAACAAATACATCTCAAACCTCTGCGGGCGTGGCGGCGCGATTGAGTTCGGCCAGCGACAGGTTGCGGTCGAACAGCGGCGCCAGGCTCTGGTCATGGCTGACGAATAACAGGCTGGCACCTGCTTCGCGGCATTCGGCGAACAACAACTGAATGAAGGCTTCCCGGGCGTCGTAGTCCAGGGCTGAAGTCGGTTCGTCGGCGATCACCAGTTCCGGTTGGCCGATCAGCGCGCGGGCGGCGGCCACCCGTTGTTGCTGGCCGATGGACAGCGAGTCGGCGCGGCGTTCCAGCAGGTTCTTGTCCTTCAGGCCCAAGTGAGCGAGCAAGGTCGCGGCGGCCTGGTCGACGCTGCCGTGACGCTGGATCGCCCGTTGCGCCCGCAGCTTGGAAAAGTGGCAGGGCAACTCGACGTTCTCGCGCACCGAGAGAAACGGCAGCAGGTTGAACTGCTGGAAGATGTAGCCGGTGTGGTCGACGCGGAAGCGGTCGCGGGCGCCGGCCGAGAGTTCGGTCAGCTCCTGGCCCAGCAGGCGAATGCTGCCGCGACTGGGCTTTTGCACACCGCCCAGCAGGCCCAGCAGGGTGGTCTTGCCACTGCCGCTGGGGCCCTTGAGGAACAGGGTTTCCCCCGGCTTCAGGCGAAACGTCGGGATGTCCAGCAACTGTGGGTGACCCGGCCAGTTGAAGCCCAGGTCAGACAGTTCGATAAGTGCTTGGGTCATAGGGAGGTCAGTGGTCTGGCTCGATTTGGATGATGACACCGATCAACTGTAGGAGCTGGCTTGCCTGCGATGCAGACGCCGCGGTGCTCCAGAAACACCGCGGCGATGCCGTCGCAGGCAAGCCAGCTCCCACATTAACCGGGCATGAACTCAGAACTTGAGGGCGGCTGCTGTGGCCGTCGCTTCCACACCCTGCTGGCCGCTCGGGCCAATGAGTTGTACCTGAATTTTCTGGGTGGCGGGGAAGGTCTTGAACACCTGGGTCAGGTCGAGGTTGCTCAGGGCAGTCGGCGTGGCGCAGGTGAACTGGTAGTGAGCGTGGATTTCGCTGTGGTCGTGGTGATGTTCGTGGGCGGCGGCGCCTTTGCCATCGGTGGCGTGGTCGTCATCGTCCTCATCGTGGTCGGCTTCAGGTTTGTCGCCGAACAGCGGGCTGTTCAGTTCCTGAGTGCTGATCACGCAACCGGCGGCCTTGGGTAGGCTGAACAGCACCAAGGGTTGCTCCAGTTGCTTGCGGGCGGCGGCGACCTTGGCTTTGTCGGCAGGGGTGGTGGCGAGGTGTTCAAAACCCACCAGGTTCATCGCCGGGCTGTCCAGTTCCAGTTCCAGGGCCTGGCCGTCGAGCACGGCGTTGAGGCGGCCGACACCGTGTTCGTGGGCGCCCAGGCTGCCATGCTCGTGATCATGGTCGTGCTCGTCGGCAGCCTGGGCGATGGCCAGTGGCAACAGGGCAAACGGCAAAGCGAGCAGCAAACGGCGCATGGTGGAACTCCCGAACAAAGATGAAAGTTTTGTTATGTGATCTTATAACAATTTTGCGAGGAGTTTGACCGCCTGCTTGGCGTAGCGCAAGACGCGTGGGAGCATGCTCGTCAGAAAAGTGCGGGAGTAAGTGCGATGTTGAGAATTCGTGGAACCGTCGGTGACCTGCCGGTGGACTTGACCCTGGAGCTGGACGACGGCGACTGGGCCCGGCTGGGCGCGCAGTTGCAGGCCAGCAAGCCCCCGAGTGCCGAGCCCGTGGTGGCGCCGGCCCCGGGTAACCTGGACGAGAGCCTGTGGCAGGCCGCCCAGGATTTGCTGCGCAAGGCCGGGCAACTCAACGGCCTTGAATTGCTTGATCAACTGGAAGGCTTGGCCGGCAGCGCCTCGGCGGGCAAGCGCCTGCTGGTGCGCCTGCGCCATAGTGCCAAGGTCAAGGTAGGCAGCGGCGGGGATACGCCGCTGTACAGTTGGATCGAGTAAGGCTTAATACAACGCGGCGAACAGTTTGCGGCGGTAAACGGTGACAAGCGGGTGGTCGTTGCCGAGCAATTCGAATACCTGCAACAGCGTCTTGTGGGGCAGGCCGTCGCTGTAGCTGCGGTTGCGGATGAACAGCTTGAGCAAGCCATCCAGCGCGGCGTCGTATTGCTGGCGCGCCAGTTGTTGCACGGCCAGTTGGTACACCGCCTCGTCATCCTGCGGGTTTTGCGCCAGGCGGGCCTTGAGATCCGCGGCGTCCGGCAGGTCGGCGGCCTGGCGCAGGAAAGTAATCTGCGCCTTGGCGCCGGCCAGTGCCGCCTTGTGATCATCGCTCTTGACCGCGTCGAGCACGGTTTGCGCTTCACCCAGCTCACCGCGTTCGGCGAGGCAGCGGGCGTACAGGATCAGCGCGGCGGCGTTGGTGTTGTCTTCCCCGAGCAAGGCCACCAGCACGGCCTCGGCGTCGGTGATACGGCCTTCGGCAAACAACGCCTGGGCCTGCTCCAGCGGATCGGCAGCGGCTGGCGGCGGCATCTGCACATGGGGCTCCAGCATCGCGCGCACGGCGGACTCGGGTTGCGCACCGGCAAACCCATCCACCGGCTGGCCATCCTTGAACAGCACCACGGTGGGCAGGCTGCGAATGCCAAAGCGCGAGACCACATCTGGCTCGGCATCGCAGTCGACCTTGGCCAGCAGCAACTCTCCCTGATAACTCTCGGCAATCTGCGCGAGCATCGGCATCAACGCCTTGCACGGCGCGCACCACTCGGCCCAGAAATCCACCAGCACGGGTTTTTCGAAGGAATTCTGGATCACTGCCTGGTCGAAGGTGGCGGTGGTGGCGTCGAAGATGTACGGCGTGGGCTCACTCATGGGGTATCTCGAAGAAAGCAGGGGATGGGGCAACTATAAGGGTTGGTGGGGTTGGCTGAAAGCGGGGCGGTCTCAGGATCGCAATCGCAGGCAAGCCAGCTCCCACAGGGGAATGCATTTCAAATGTGGGAGCGGGCTTGCCCGCGATGCTCTCAAGCGCGCTGCGAGTGGTACAGGCTCACCTTGCGAAACTCCCACGGTTCGGCCAGGTCGGGCAGGGTCAGGGCGTCGAGGATGCCCAGGCGCTGATACTCCGGGTGCTGGAAGTCCCGAACCCGGGAATCGGCGACCAGCGCTTCGCGGCCCCGGGTGAGGAACTGGTCCAGCAGCGGCAGGTTCGCCCGGTCGTACAGCACATCGGCAACCAGGATCAGGTCAAACCGGTCGGCCTCGGCGAAGAAGTCTGCGGAATAACCCAGGGTCACGCCATTGAGTTCCGCATTCGCCCGGCAGGCTGCCAATGCCAGTGGATCAAGGTCGCAAGCCACCACTTCCAGCGCACCGGCCTTTACTGCGGCGATCCCGGCGACGCCCGAGCCTGCGCCGAAATCCAGCACCCGCTTGCCCGCGACCCAGTCGGGATTAGCCGCCAGATACCGGGCCAGCGCCAGGCCGCTGGCCCAGCAAAAGCTCCAGTACGGCGGTTCATGCAGGATGCGTCGGGTTTCTTCGGGGCTGAAGGCGCGGTCCATGTTGTCGGCGTCCAGCAGCCACAGCGACAACGCGGTGCCCGGCAGCGGGTGGGGCACCAGTTGGGCGTCGCCGATCAGTTCGCTGAGGGCGCGTTGCAGGTCCAGCGGTGGCGTCATGGTGCGGGAACGAGTTGCAGCGGGCCGGTGGTCTGGGTGATCGCTTGGGTGATACGCACGGGCGGCAGGTGCAGGATCAACTGGCCTGACTGGCTGGCACGACCGCGCAGTTCAACGCGTCCGCCTGCCGGGAAGGCTTCGGGGTTGAAACGCAGGCGGAAGGCCAAGGGCTTGTTGTTGCCGATCAGCACGCTGCTGGCCAGCAGTTGTTGCGGGCGCGAACGGTCGTCGATCACCAGCAGTGCCAGTTCGACTTCGGCACCGGCGGGTACGCCGTTCAACTGGCCGCTGACTTCACGCTGGAAGGCGGGCAGCGGGCCGAGGTCCTCTTCCACACCCGGGATTTTTTTCTCTTGTTGAGGGGCGGCAACGGGGGCCGCCGGTTTTGGGGCATGGCTGCTGCAGGCGACCAGAAAACCGAGCAACGTGAGCAAAACAAGTGGTCGTAACTGCATGTACGGCTCCAGAAAGGACAAAATCCGTGGCTTAAAAAATATGAAACATAATAGTCAGCCTATATACCGTAAAGGCTATGGCTTGTCTTGCCACAGGGATGCGCTACCATGGCCCTCCCATTTTTTGTTGCCTGCCACCATGCACTGTCCCTTCTGCGGTGCCAACGACACCAAGGTCATTGACTCGCGTCTGGTCGCCGAGGGCGAACAGGTGCGTCGCCGGCGTGAATGCCTGGCCTCTGGCTGCGGTGAACGTTTCACCACCTTCGAAACCGCCGAACTGGTATTGCCACGTCTGATCAAGACCGACGGCAGTCGTCAGCCCTTCGACGAAGAAAAACTGCGCGCCGGAATGCAGCGCGCCCTGGAAAAACGCCCGGTGAGTGTCGAGCGGCTGGAAGCGGCGCTGGTGCATATCAAGCACAAGCTGCGCGCCACCGGCGAGCGCGAAGTCAAATCCCTGGTGGTTGGAGAACTGGTGATGGGCGAGCTGCAAAAGCTCGACGAAGTCGCCTATATCCGTTTCGCCTCGGTGTATCGACGCTTCCAGGACCTCAACGAGTTCCGCGAAGAGATCGACCGCCTGGCCCGTGAGCCGGTAAAAGAATGAGCCCACCTTCGGCAGAACAAGCGGTACTCGACGCTCATTACATGGCCCGTGCCCTGGAATTGGCGCGCAAGGGCCTGTACACCACGCACCCCAACCCCCGGGTTGGCTGCGTGATCGTGCGTGACGGGCAGGTTGTTGGCGAAGGCTGGCACGTGCGCACCGGCGAACCCCATGCGGAAGTCCATGCCCTGCGAGCTGCGGGCGATAAAGCCCGGGGCGCCACGGCCTACGTGACCCTTGAACCGTGCAGCCACCACGGGCATACGCCACCGTGCGCCGATGCCCTGGTGAATGCCGGTTTGGCCCGCGTGGTCGCGGCGATGCAGGACCCGAACCCGGAAGTCGCCGGGCGTGGAATGCGTCGCCTGGCCCAGGCCGGGATCGAGACCTACAGCGGCTTGCTGGAAAACGAAGCGCGGGCGCTCAACCCGGGCTTTCTCAAGCGCATGGAACATGGCCTGCCGTTTGTGCGGGTCAAGTTGGCCATGAGCCTGGACGGTCGCACCGCCATGGCCAATGGCGAAAGCCAGTGGATCACCGGCCCGGCCGCCCGTGCCGCCGTGCAACGCCTGCGGGCCCAGGCCAGTGTGGTGCTCACCGGCGCCGACACGGTGCTGGCCGATGGCGCTCGCCTGACCGTGCGCGCCGCCGAACTGGGGCTGGATGAAGAAACCACCGCCCTGGCGATGTCCCGTCCGCCGCTGCGCGTATTGATCGACGGCCGCCTGCGGGTGCCGCTGAATGCGCCGTTCTTCAAGGCCGGCCCCGCGCTGGTCATCACCTGCGTGACCCCGGACAACCAATACCCAACCGGGCCCGAGTGCCTGGTGGTGCCGGGCGTCGACGGCCAGGTCGACCTGCGTTCCGCGCTGGTGGCCCTGGCTGCCCGTGGCGTCAACGAAGTGTTGGTGGAAGCAGGCCCGAGCCTGGCCGGTGCCTTCGCCCAGCAAGGCCTGGTGGACGAGTACGTGATATTCGTCGCCGGCAAGTTCCTCGGCTCCGCTGCCCGGCCTTTGCTGGACTGGCCGCTTGAGAAACTGGCCGACGCCCCCCAACTCAAGATCACTGAAATGCGCGCTGTGGGCGATGACTGGCGAGTCACTGCCATCCCTCTGCCATCAGCGAGCGTATAATTCCCGGCCTGCGCCACGTCTTCAGGAGAACGGCATGTTCACCGGCATTATCGAATCCATCGGCAGCATCCGCGCAATGACCCCAAAAGGCGGCGACGTACGCCTGCTGGTTGAAACCGGCAAGCTCGACCTGAGCGACGTCAAACTGGGCGACAGCATCGCCGTCAGCGGTGTATGCCTGACCGTCATCGAATTGCCTGGCAACGGCTTTGCCGCCGATGTCAGCCGGGAAACCCTGGACTGCACCGCGATGAACGACCTCAAGAGCGGCAGCCCGGTGAACCTGGAAAAAGCCCTGACCCCGACTACCCGTCTCGGCGGGCACCTGGTCAGCGGCCACGTCGACGGTGTCGGCGAAGTGGTTGCCCGCAGTGAAAATGCCCGCGCCGTGGAATTCCGCATTCGCGCCCCGAAAGAGCTGGCCAAGTACATCGCCCACAAAGGCTCGATCACCGTCGACGGCACCAGCCTCACCGTGAACGCCGTGAATGGCGCCGAATTTGAACTGACCATCATTCCCCACACCCTGAGCGAAACCATCATGGCGTCTTACCAGCCGGGTCGCCGGGTGAACCTGGAAGTGGACTTGCTTGCCCGTTACCTGGAGCGCCTTCTATTGGGCGATAAGGCCGCAGAGTCTGACTCTCTTCAAGGGCCCGCCGGGAACATCACTGAAAGTTTTTTAGCCGCTAACGGCTACCTTAAATCCTGACCCAAGGGGGTGCCGCGTGGCGCTCAACAGCATCGAAGAACTGGTTGAAGACATCCGCCAAGGCAAGATGGTCATCCTGATGGATGACGAAGACCGCGAGAATGAAGGCGACCTGATCATGGCCGCCGAGTGCTGCCAGCCGGAACACATCAACTTCATGGCCAAGCACGCCCGTGGCCTGATCTGCATGCCAATGAGCCGCGAGCGCTGCGAACTGCTCAAGCTGCCGTTGATGGCGCCGCGCAATGGTTCCGGGTTTGGCACCAAGTTCACCGTGTCCATCGAAGCCACAACCGGTGTCACCACCGGCATCTCCGCTGCTGATCGCGCCCGCACCGTGCAAGCCGCAGCCGCGAAAGACGCCAAGGCCGAAGATATCGTCAGCCCGGGCCACATCTTTCCGCTGATGGCCCAACCGGGTGGCACCCTGGCTCGCGCCGGCCACACCGAAGCCGCCTGCGACCTGGCGCGCATGGCCGGTTTCGAGCCGAGCGGTGTGATCTGCGAAGTGATGAACGACGACGGCACCATGTCCCGTCGCGCCGAGCTGGAAGAGTTTGCCGCTCTGCATAACATCAAGATCGGCACCATTGCCGACCTGATTCACTACCGGATGATCCACGAACGTACCGTTCAGCGGATTGCCGAGCAGCCGCTGGACAGCGAACTGGGCCAGTTCAACCTGGTGACCTATCGTGATTCCGTGGAAGGCGACGTGCACATGGCCCTGACCCTGGGCACCATCTGCGCTGAAGAACCGACCCTGGTGCGGGTGCACAACATGGACCCGCTGCGCGACTTGCTGATGGTCAAACAGCCGGGGCGCTGGAGCCTGCGGGCCGCGATGTCCGCGGTGTCCGAGGCTGGCAGTGGTGTGGTATTGCTGCTGGGCCATCCACTGGATGGCGACGTGTTGCTGGCGCATATCCGCGAAACCGCCGACCACGTGCCGGTGAAAAAGCCGACCACCTACAGCATCGTCGGTGCCGGTTCGCAGATCCTGCGGGACTTGGGCGTACGCAAAATGCGCCTGATGAGTGCGCCAATGAAATTTAATGCCATATCCGGTTTCGACCTGGAAGTAGTAGAATACGTGCCCTCCGAATAAAGGCCGGCGTTGTTTACCCCTTGTTCGCGGTTCAAATATCACTGAGGGGCGCGCACTAAGCGCGTCCCGGCTCTTTAAGAGATTTGTCGAATGACCCTGAAGACCATCGAAGGTACCTTCATCGCCCCCAAAGGCCGCTATGCCCTGGTGGTTGGCCGCTTCAACAGCTTCGTGGTTGAAAGCCTGGTAAGCGGTGCCGTGGATGCCCTGGTTCGCCACGGTGTGAGCGAAAGCGACATCACCATTATTCGCGCTCCTGGCGCCTTCGAAATTCCACTGGTTGCGCAGAAAGTTGCGCAGCAGGGTGAATACGCGGCGATCATCGCCCTGGGCGCGGTCATTCGTGGCGGTACTCCGCACTTCGAATACGTGGCTGGCGAATGCACCAAGGGCCTGGCCCAGGTGTCCATGGAGTTCGGCGTGCCGGTCGCCTTTGGCGTGCTGACCGTTGATTCCATCGAGCAAGCCATCGAACGTTCCGGCACCAAGGCCGGTAACAAAGGTGCCGAAGCTGCCCTGTCCGCCCTGGAAATGGTCAGCCTGCTGGCACAGTTGGAGGCCAAGTGATTAGCGACGACAGCGATCAGTTCAACCCCCAGGACCCGCGCCCAGCAGACGCCGGCAAGCCCTCGAAGAGCGAAAAGCGTCGTGCGGCCCGTCAGCTCGCGACCCAGGCGCTGTACCAGCGCCACATGGCTAAAACCTCGCTGAACGAAATCGAAGCGCAATTTCGCGTCGACAACGATTTCAGCGCGGCCGATGCCAGCTATTTCCACGACATCCTGCACGGCGTTCCGGCCAACCTGCCGGAGATCGACGCTGCCTTGTCGCCGTGCCTGGACCTGGCAATCGAAGAGCTGGACCCGGTTGAACTGGCCGTACTGCGCCTGTCCACCTGGGAGCTGCTCAAGCGCGTCGACGTACCGTACCGCGTAGTGATCAACGAAGGGATCGAACTGGCGAAAGTCTACGGTTCCACCGACGGTCACAAGTTCGTCAACGGCGTGCTCGACAAGCTGGCCCCGCGCCTGCGTGAAGCCGAAGTGAAGGCGTACAAGCGCTAACTGGCGCTTGCTGACGCAATGGGCGAGTTTGAGCTGATCCGCAACTACTTCGCCGCCGCGCCCTGCGCGCAGGGCGGCGAAGGCATTGCACTGGGGATTGGCGACGACTGCGCCTTGCTGGCGGTTCCTCCCGGGGAACAGCTGGCGATTTCCACTGATACTCTGGTGGCCGGCGTGCACTTTGCCGACCCCTGCGATCCGTTTCTGCTCGGCCAGCGCTCGCTGGCCGTGGCAGTCAGTGATCTGGCCGCCATGGGCGCCAACCCCCTCGCGTTTACCCTTGCCCTGACCACCCCGACGGTTGATGCCGATTGGCTGCAACGCTATGCGCAGGGTTTGAACGCCATGGCCCAGGGTTGCGGTGTGATTCTGGTGGGTGGCGACACTACCCGTGGGCCGTTGAGCCTGACCCTGACCGTGTTTGGCCGGGTGCCGGCGGGCCAGGCCTTGACCCGCAGCGGTGCGCGGCCCGGCGACTTGCTGTGTGTTGGCGGTGAGCTGGGTAACGCGGCGGGCGCATTGCTGCTGGTACTGGGGCAGCGCACGGCAGAGGCCGCTGTCGCCGAGCCGCTGCTGGCCCACTACTGGTCGCCGCAACCGCAGTTGGCGCTGGGCTTGGCATTGCGGGGCAAGGCGACGTCTGCCATGGATATTTCCGACGGTCTTCTGGCTGATTGCGGGCATATCGCCAAGGCGTCGGCTGTCAGCTTGTTGATCGAGCAGCAAAAGCTGCCGTTGTCGGCAGCCTTGCTGGCGTTCGTTGGCGACGCGGATGCGCGGGTAGCCGCGTTGAGCGGCGGGGACGACTACGTACTGGCGTTCACCTTGCCACCTGCCGAACTGGCACCGTTGCTGGCGGCCGGTGCGCCGGTCCATGTGATCGGCCGGGTCGAGGCGGGGCAGGGCGTGACCCTGCTGGACGCGGCGGGCCAGGACATTACCCCCGCCATCCGTGGCTATCAACATTTCTGAAAGGCATAGAACCAAGCTGAAGGCCAATCGAACCTATTGATCTTTATCAGCGACAATTCAGCTTAAGCGTCTGCAGGAACCTGCTGTTACAATCTATCCCCTGTGAAATCAGAAATCAGGAGCACACGGTGCCCGTCGTTTTCGTTGCCGCTTCCAAGCTGCCAACCCCTTTTGCCACGTTCACCATGAATGGTTTTCTTGAAGAAACCACCGGGCGCGAACACGTTGTTCTGAGCCTCGGTGACGTGGCGGACGGCGCTCCGGTGCTCGGCCGCGTGCACTCCGAGTGCCTGACCGGCGATGCCCTATTCAGCCAGCGCTGTGACTGCGGCTCGCAACTGGAAGCCGCCATGCAGGCCATCGCCCGCGAAGGCCGTGGCGTATTGCTGTACTTGCGTCAGGAAGGCCGTGGTATTGGCCTGCTGAACAAAATCCGCGCCTATGAGCTGCAGGATGGCGGCGCCGACACCGTGGAAGCCAACGAGCGCCTGGGTTTTGCCGCTGACCAGCGTGACTACGGGATCTGCCTGCCGATGCTCCAGCACCTGGGGGTCAAATCCCTGCGGCTGATGACTAACAACCCACGAAAGGTCAAAGCCTTGACCGACATGGGCATCACCGTCGCCGAGCGCGTGCCGCTGCACACCGGCCACAACCCGCACAACAAACTCTACCTGGCCACCAAGGCCAGCAAGCTCGACCACATGATGGGCAACGAGCACCAGGGCGAGGTCGACCGGGCGTGACGCGCGGCCAGGTCAAGCGGCGACTGTCGTTTAACTGGTGGCAATACCTGGCGTTGGCGTTGGTGCCATTGTTTGTGATCAACCTGGTGTTTGGCAAGGCCGAGCCCTTGCTGCCGGTGCTGGCGATGCCGTTTTTCATCGCCGGCGTGGCCTCGATGTTTGTCAGCCTGCGTTACTTCCATGGCTATAAACACGCACTGATCGCCACCGGCAAAGCCCTCGATACTCCTGACGAACCGGCTGCCTGGATCACCCTCGCGGCCCGTCGTCGTGTGGCGTTGCTGGTGGCTGCACTGCCGGCCTGGGTCGGCGCACTGGCGGTGTTTGTCGGGCTGGAAGCGGTGCCGCTGTTTCTGCTGGCACTGTCGACCCTGGTGCTGTTCTACCTCTATCGCATTCCGCGTCAGTTGGGTTGATGCGCGCCTGGCTGGCGGTGTTCCTGCTGGTCGTCGCGGCCCAGGTTGCGGCGGTCGAGCGGGTTGTCAGCCTTGCTCCTTCTTTGTCTGAAATCGTCGTTGAGCTGGGCGCTGCTGATTTGCTGGTAGGCGTGCTGGATGGCGGCGAGCGGCCACAGGCCTTGGCGAAGGTGCCTTCGGTGGGAAACTACGGGCAGTTGGACATGGAACGGCTGCTCAGCCTCAAGCCGGACCTGATCCTGCTCTGGCCCGGCAGCGTCGGCCCGGCCCAGCGTGAGCAGCTCCAACGCCTGAACATCCCGGTGTTTGTCGCCGAGCCCCACAGCCTCGAACAACTCACCTCGCAAGTCGAAACCATTGCCCAGCAACTCGGGCGGGCTGATGCCGGCCGGCAATTGGCCGTGCAGCTGCGTCAGCGCTTGGCCGAGTTGCGCTTGCGCTATCACCGGGTCGAGCCGTTGCGGGTGTTTTATCAGGTGTGGAACCAGCCGCTGTACACCGTTGGCGGCGGGCAGATCATCAGCGACGCGTTGAGTGTGTGCGGGGCGCGCAATGTGTTCGATGATCTGAAATTACCTGCACCGCAGGTCAGCATCGAGTCGGTGCTGCAGCGTAATCCCGAGGTGATTCTGGCGGGCGATCAATCGCAGCTGGATGCCTGGAAGGCGTGGCCACAGGTAGCGGCGGTGGCTGCCGGGCATTTGCTGGTGGTGCCCGACAAGGGCCTGGAGCGGCCCAGCGGGCAGATGCTGGAAGCGGTGGCGCGGTTGTGTCAGGTGATTGCACCGGGGCTGTGAGACCGCTATCGCAGGCAAGCCAGCTCCCACATTTGACCGCGTTCATGCATGCGACGCGGTTAAATGTGGGAGCCGGGCTTGCCCGCGATGAGGCCGGTGCAGACGACTTAGAGCTCCGGTGTCCAGGTCACCCCGAACATCAGCGCCCGGCCTTCTTCCCGGTAGCCATATTGCCGGCCTTGATACTGATACAGCGCCCGGCTGTAGGCTTTGTTCAGCAGGTTATCGAGCTTCATTTCCAGGCTGATCTCACGATTTACCGCCCAACTGCCCCGTAGACCGAGTAAACCGTACCCGCCCAGGCGTTGCTGGTTCGCCGCATCGTTGTAGCTGCTGCTCACCGCTTGCCAGCTGGCGCCGACGCCGAACTGATCGAATTGGCGATCCAGGTCCAGGCTCAGGGTGCGCTTGGCTCGACGGGCCAGTGTGCGCCCGGTGTCGCGGTCCCGTGGGTCGATCAGCGCGATGCCGAGGCTGCTTTGCCAGCCGAGCAGCTCTTGCTTGAGCGCCGCTTCGAAGCCGTTGATGCGCGCGGAGCTGACGTTTTGCGGGACGTTACCGTCGAATACGATCGCGTCATTCAGGTCGGTCCGGTACAGCGAGGCCTCCAGTCGGCTGGTGTCGCTGAGCTGGCTGCGCCACTGTATTTCATAGCTTTTCGAGGTTTCCGGTTTGAGGTTCGGATTGCTGCTTTTTTCGCGGTTGAAGTCCGGGAAATACAGGTCATTGAACGTCGGCGCGCGAAAGCCCTCGCTGTAGCTCAGCAACAGATCATTGTCCGGATTGAGAGGCAGGGTGAAGGTGCCGCTCCAGCTGTTGTGGCCGCCGAACTGTTGGTTCTGGTCGCGGCGCAAGCCCAGTTCTGTGGAGAAAGATTGGGCCTGGAAACGGTGCTGGATAAATGCGGCGCGGTTCCAGCGACTGTCCTCATTGAGCTGGGCGCTGCTGTTGACCTGGTCCTCGTACCAGTCGCCGCCCAGGATCAGGCTGTTCTGCTCATTGAGGGTCAGGTCGTTTTGCCAGTTCAGCGAGTTGCGGTAGGTGTTGAACACGCTGCGTTCGGTGCTGAGCTTGTCCCGGGTTTCTTCGCGGTTTTCGCTGTGGCCCGCTTCCAGCCGGGACTTCCACACGTCATTGATGCGCGCGTCGACATAGCTGCTGACGCTGCTTACGGTGAAGTTGGAATAGGGCTTTTGCGGGGAGAACGAGTTGTCGAATTCGCTTTTGCCACGATTATCCAGCACGTTCACACCCGCTTCGAGGTCATCGTTGAAGGCATGGCTCAGGCTGAAACTGGTGGACTGGTTGCGATAGGCGTCATGGTCGCGGTCGCTGGGGTACGAGGCATACGTGCGATTGATCCCGGCGGTGTCATCCAGGCTGGCGCCGAGGTTGAAGCGGGTTTTCTCGTCACCGCCGGACAGGCCCAAGCTGCGGCCCCACGTCTGGTTGCTGCCAAAACCCACATGCAGGCGGGGTTGCAGGCCGGACTCGTTGCTGCGCCGGGTAAAGATCTGAATCACCCCGCCAATCGCATCGCTGCCGTAGATCACCGATCGCGAACCGCGCAGCACTTCCACCCGTTCGATCTGTTGGATGTTCAGGTGCTGCAGGTTGCTGTCGCCGGAGGTCGAGTTGCCAATGCGCTGGCCATCGACCAACACCAGGCTTTGGGCCGATTTGGTGCCACGAATGTAAATGCTTGCCAGGCTGCCACGGCCACCGGCTTGTGAAACCTGTACGCCGGGCACGCGGCTCAGCAGGTCGGTCACGCTGGTGGGTTGCAGGCGGTCGATGTCGTCGCGGGTAAAGACGGTGTTGGCGGCACTGCTATCGTTGCGCGCCTGGACCTGGCGGTTGGCGCTGATCACCACGTCGGGCAGCTTGAGGGCGTCGTCGCGTTCGAAGCTGTCGGCGAGCAGGTCGGTGGCTGGCAGTAACAGAAGGGGCAGGGCGAGGCGAAGGCGGATCATGGGCTGTCCGTAGCATTTGAAGTGAGCATAAAACAAATGTGGGAGCGGGCTTGCTCGCGAAGGCGCAGTGTCAGTCAATACATCTGTTGACTGACCCACCGCTTTCGCGAGCAAGCCCGCTCCCACATTTTTAATCGCGTTTCTACAGGCCCAGCAGGGCCATGCGCTGACGAACCGAAGCTTCAATCCCCGCTTCATCCAGCCCACACTCGGCCAGCATCTGCGCCGGTTTGGCATGCTCGACATACACGTCCGGCAAGCCCAGATGCAGCACCGACTTGAGGATGTTCTCCCGCGCCAGGAACTCACTGACTGCCGCACCGGCGCCGCCCATGATGGCGTTTTCTTCAAGGGTCACCAGCAGCGCATGGCTGCCGGCGATCTCGCGCACCAGGGCTTCGTCCAGTGGTTTGACGAAGCGCATGTCCACCACCGTGGCGTCGATCTTCTCGGCCACTTTCAAGGCTTCAGCCAATTGCACGCCGAACACCAGCAAGGCAACGTTGCTGCCCTGGCGACGCACGATGCCCTTGCCGATCTCGATAGGCTCAAGGTCCTTTTCGATCACGGCATTCGGGCCGTTGCCCCGCGGGTAACGCACAGCCGCCGGGCCGTTGTACAGGTGGCCGGTGCTGAGCATCTTGCGCAGTTCGTTCTCGTCGCTTGGGGTCATCACCAGCATACCGGGGATGCAGCGCAGGTACGACAGGTCGAAGCTGCCGGCGTGGGTCGGGCCGTCTTCGCCCACCAAACCGGCACGGTCGATGGCGAACAACACGTCGAGGTTCTGCACCGCGACGTCATGAATCAACTGGTCATAACCACGTTGCAGGAACGTGGAGTAGATCGCGACTACCGGCTTGGCGCCTTCACAGGCCATGCCGGCGGCGAAGGTCACCGCGTGTTGCTCGGCGATGGCCACGTCGAAATAGCGCAGCGGGAAACGCTCGCTGAATTCCACCAGGTCGGAACCTTCCTTCATCGCCGGGGTGATGCCCACCAGGCGTGGATCGGCGGCGGCCATATCGCACAACCATTCGCCAAACACACCAGAGTACTTCGGCCCGCTGGCTTTCTTGGGCGCAGCAGCCGGGGCGTTCAGCGGTTCAAGCTTGGTGATCGCGTGGTAACCAATCGGGTCGACTTCCGCCGGGGCGAAGCCTTTGCCTTTTTTGGTGACGATGTGCAGGAACTGCGGGCCTTTAAGGTCACGCATGTTGCGCAGGGTCGCGATCAGGGTTGGCAGGTCGTGGCCGTCGATCGGGCCGATGTAGTTCCAGCCCAGCTCTTCGAACAGGGTGCCGGGAACCAGCATGCCCTTGGCATATTCTTCGGTACGACGGGCAATTTCCCACGCGCCGGGCAAACGCGAGAGCACCTTTTTGCTGCCTTCACGCATGCTGGCGTAAGTGCGGCTGGAGAGGATTTTTGCCAGGTAATTCGACAGGCCACCGACATTGCGCGAGATCGACATGTCGTTGTCGTTGAGGATTACCAACATGTTGGCGTTCACTTCCGGCGCGTGGTTCAGCGCCTCGAAGGCCATGCCGGCGGTCAACGCGCCATCACCGATCACCGCAATCGCCTTGCGATCACTGTTCTGCAGGCGGGCGGCAATGGCCATGCCCAGCGCTGCACTGATGGAGGTGCTGGAGTGGCCGACGCCAAAGGTGTCGTACTCGCTCTCGGAGCGACGCGGGAAGGCGGCGATGCCGTCCTTCTGGCGCAGGCTGGCCATGCGCTCGCGGCGTCCGGTGAGGATCTTGTGCGGATAGGCCTGATGACCCACGTCCCACACCAGCCGGTCGTCCGGGGTGTCGAACACGTAATGCAGCGCAATGGTCAGCTCGATGACGCCCAGGCCGGCACCGAAATGCCCACCGGTCTGGCCGACCGTGTAGAGCAATTCCAGGCGCAACTCATCGGCCAGGGTTTCCAGCTCGGCTTCACCCAGGCGGCGCAGACCGGCTGGCGTGTTGGCACGGTCCAGCAGGGGCGTGGCCGGGCGCTTGCGGGGAATCTCTTGGAACGTCGTGGGCATCAGGCGAATCGTTATAGGTATAGAAGAGGCGGCAGTTTACCTCAAGCATCGCAAACTGCCCACGCAGAGCGCCGAACTTGGCTGATATGCGGTGGAAGAGGCCGCTGCTGTCAGTGGCGACGTTCGACGATATACCGCGCCAGGTCACGCAGTGGCTCGGCAGCCGCGTCGAAAGGTCGCAGGGCATCCAGGGCCTGATCCCGCAGCTCCAGCGCGTAAGTCTTGGCGGCTTCCAGGCCGAGCAGTGAAGGATAAGTCGGCTTGTCCCGTGCGATATCGGCACCCTGGCGTTTGCCGAGGGTTGCGGTATCACTTTCAACGTCGAGAATATCGTCCTGCACCTGGAAAGCCAGGCCGATGGCCCGCGCGTAGGTTTGCAGCGCCGCCAGTTGCGCGGCTTCGGCACGGCCACTGGCCAGGGCGCCGAGGTGCACGGCGGCTTCGATCAGCGCGCCGGTCTTGTGGCGGTGCATGTATTCCAAGGCTTTTTGATCGAGCTTCAAACCGACCGAGCCCAAGTCAATTGCCTGGCCGCCGACCATGCCGGCAGGGCCTGCGGCCAGTGCCAGCGCGGTAACCATGCGCAAGCGGATCTCGGCGTTGACGTTGCTCAGGCGCGGGTCCAGCAGAGCGCTGAACGCCAGGCTTTGCAGGCCGTCACCGGCGAGAATCGCACAGGCTTCATCAAAGGCTTTATGGGTAGTGGGCTGGCCGCGACGCAGATCGTCATCGTCCATCGCCGGCAAATCGTCGTGTACCAGGGAATAAGCGTGGATCAACTCCACCGCGCAGGCGGCGCCGTTGGCTTCCTCCGCCTGAGCGCCGAGTGCTTCGCAAGCCGCGTAGGCGAGCAAGGGGCGAACGCGCTTGCCACCGTTCATCACGCTGTAACGCATGGCCTCATACAGGCGGTTCAGCTCAGGGCTGGGCGCGACAAACAGCGGTTCCAGCGCAGCATTGACCCGGGCCTGGCTGCCGGCCTGATAAGCGTCGATCATTCAGGCTGTTCCGCATCGAAAGGTTCTTCGGCCAACTCCCCGTCGCGCTCCAGCAACACCTGGACCTTCTGCTCCGCCTGCGCCAGGGCGCTCTGGCAGTCGCGGGTCAGTCCGATGCCTTGCTCGAATGCGGTCAACGAGTCTTCCAGCGACAACTCGCCGTTCTCCATACGCTCGACCAGGGTTTGCAGGTCAGCGAGGGATTGTTCGAAATCGAGTGCAACTTTTTTGCGGGCCATGGCGGCTATTCCGGTAGACGGTAAACCGGCGCGACACTAGCAGACATGGGGGATTGGGGCAAATGAGTGGGGGGATTTGCCTTGAAAATCAATCGCCTTGAGTGTTGATTTGATAGCGGGTGCTGCGGCCGCCGCCGGGTAGTCGAACCAGGCAGTTTTTTTCCAGAAGATCGGCCAGATGTCGGGTCGCCGTGGCCTTGGAGACTTTGGCCACTGCTTGATATTGGGCCGCGCTGATCCCGTGCTCAAAGCCTTTTTCGCCGCCGTCGAGCAGGCGATTCAAGACTTTGGTCTGTTCTGCGCTGAATGCGTGGTCCCGATGCTGCTGCCAGAAGCGGGTTTTGCCCAGCACCCGGTCAATCCGCACCATGGCCTGCTGCAAGCTACGAAGCAGCGTTTGCAGGAACCACTCAAGCCAATCGGTGATATCCAGCGTGGCCTTTTGACTGGTTTCCAGTGCGCGGTAATAGCCCGCCCGATCTTCAAGGATGCTCGCCGACATGGCGTAGAAGCGGATCGCCTGGTTCTCTGCCTGGGCAAGCGCGAGGTCGGTAATAGCCCGCGTCAGACGACCGTTGCCATCGTCGAAGGGGTGCAAGGTGACGAACCAGAAATGCGCCAAACCTGCGCGCAGCAATGGGTCAAGGGCTGCATGATTCCGACTGGCTTCAAACCATTCGATGAAATCGTCCAGCGACTGCTCTAGCCCTTGGCGGGGTGGGGCTTCGAAATGCACAGTGGGTCGGTCCAGTCGTCCCGACACAACCTGCATGGGCTCATCCCCCCTTAGCGCGCCTACGTTCAAGCCGTGGGTGGAAAAGCGGGCCTCCTCGGCGGGAAACAACCACCGATGCCAGTTAAATAGACGGGTGAGGGTAAACGGTTGAGCAAACTGCTGCGTGGCGTCCAGCATCAAGTCAGCCAGACCCTCGCTACGTCGGCTCACGGAGCCGTCTTGCAATTGCTCCAGGCCCAGGCGTCGGGCCAAAGAGGAACGTACCGAGCCCACATTCAGCTGCTCACCCTCGATTGCCGAAGAGGTCAGAATGTTTTGCAGCAACGCATCCAGTTCATTCTCTGAATTCTGTGCCTGGCTGACCGAACCGAGCATGCCCAGCAACTTTCCTTGCGCCTGCGTGCACTCTCGCAATAACGCTGCGAGGCGCTCAGGTTGCCAGTGAAAGTGCGGCCAGTCGGGTTGTTGCCAGATCCAGTTCGGGTGATCCATGGGGGCATACTCGGTGTGTGAGCCGAATAGAAGGCTTAATCGGCTCATTTGGTGAGCCGATTGTGTGAGCTATTCGGCTCACTGTCCAGTCAGCTGCGAACGATCAACACCCGACGGGTGAGGGGAGTGGTGCGCAGTTTCTGACTGCTGATCAGCGCGTCTAAGGCACTGGCGACCTGATTCAGATTGAATCTGGCGCTGATGGTGCGTTGCCCGACTTTATCGTCGAGCCAGATCACATGGCCGCCTTGATAGCGCACCAATTCTTCAAGCATCTCACTTAATGGTGCATCCCGCACACTTAGCTGGCAGTTGCGCCAGGGCGGCAGGTGTTCTGCGTCGACAGCTTGGAGGGCTTGCACATGCTCGCATCACGATGCGCAACTGTTCGCCCGGCAGCAGTAACTGATGTTGCCCGGCGGCGGCCACTTCAACACTGCCGCTTAACAGAATGACTTCGTCGGTTGTGTGGCTATGCGCGATGGAAAGTTCGTTGCCGAGTTGTGGGGCATGACTTGGTTTGAATGTTGCTTCATTCGCCTGGGGAGCAGTATTCAGACGGACGGTAATCTCCTTGTAGCTCAATTACTGGCGCTGGGCCGGGGGAGTTCTTTATGGATGGGCGAGGGGGGACGATGATCTTAAGTTTAGTCGTGCGTGAGGTCGGCGTAGTCTATTTGGCCTTCAAATGCTAAACAGGCAATCCAGTGTAGGCTCTGAGGAAAAATGTAGGTGTGTTGGGGGAAGTCTGCAAAGATCTCGAGTGCTTTCTTGATATCATTAATATTTATAGAGTAAGCGTGCTCAATAGCGGAGTCACTCAGGAAAATTACTTGCTGAATTCCGAGGCTACCAAGCTTTTCTGCAACGATAGTTAGCGCTAAAGGTCTGTCCATATAGCTTAGTTCTGTAGCGTTCTCCAAAGCTTTCCAGTCTATTTTGCTTCCGGCGAAAATGATTTTATTTTGAATGTTATTTATAAAATCTTCCTGCTCCTTGTCTGATAGTCGCTCGTAAAGGATGCCATTTTTATTTAGCGTTTCTACAAGGTTGTTATCGAAGTAGTTCATGTTATTTGAATCTCTTGTTTATTTTCATTACTAGTTTGTGTGAGCCCTCGAAAAGATAGTGAGGTCCTTTCTTTTTTTCAGACCAAACGTTTATGTGCGCACCATTCTTTTTGTCGTGTTCGACGCGGAATCCAGTTTTTTCATCCATTGTTTGCATACCTATGGGTTTGCCCGAACTGGTGCCGAACTTTCCAAGTTTAGGCTTTTCCGCATGGAAATTATTTTCTCGCAGCCACCTCAGAGCCTTGTTTAAAGCCTGTTCATACGTTGAGGATCTAACTTCACCACCTGTTTCTGGTGGCTTTTCCTCATGACGCTGTCGGGCTGTTCTTTCTTTTTTACCCGGACAGTTCCCGGGAACGCATGCTAACCCCAGCGGGTCCACCCACCCCGTAGGGTTGGGCACGTACTGGTATCCGTTCAGCCCACCCGCCAGTTTCACCGGATCAGGCGTCAGATAGCGACCAACATCCGGATTGTAGTAGCGATGACGGTTGTAGTGCAGCCCGCTTTCCGGGTCGAAGTATTGGCCCTGGAAGCGCAGCGGGTTGGTAACGGTGTTGACGTCCAGCTTCGCGATTTGGCCGTAGGCGCGGTAGTGCGCGGACCAGACGATTTCGCCGTCGGGCGCGGCGAGTTCCTGCGGGGTGCCGAGGTGGTCGAGTTGGTAGTGGAAGGGTTTTACGTCTTCCGGGCCGTAGCCCTTCAGCAGAACTAACGGGCGGAAGCTGTTGGGTTCGTAGAGGTAGCTCTGGTGGTGATCGGCGCGGTGTTCGGCGATCAGTGCGTCGCCTTGCCAGAAGAATTCGGTAGTTTGACCGTTCACGACTTTTGCGACGCGCCGATCAAAAGGATCGTAGCGGTAGCTGGCCTGGGTGCCGTCGGGTTGGGTGACGGCAATCAGCCGGTGCTGGCAGTCGTAGCGGTATTCGGTGACCAGTTGTTGAGCGCGGCCCCGGCGTTCGCGCAGGAGGTTGCCGAAGGCGTCGTAGTCGTAATGACGGTCGCCTTGCATCAAGAGCCGGTTGCCTTTGACGATGCCGGGGCCGACGCGGTCTTGCATCAGCAGGTTGCCCGCCGGGTCGTGGACGAAGCGTTCCTGCAAGTCGTGCGAGTGGTTGGCGCGGGTCAGGCGGTCGAGTGGGTCATAGTGGTAGTCGTGCTGGCCTTTGCGGGTGTCGAGGATGCGGGTGAGGTTGCCGCGTTTGTCGTAGTCGTACTGGCGGCGCTGGTGGCGTTGTTCCTGTTGGGTGATGGCGTGGGCGTGCAGGCGGCCCTGGTCGTCGTAGTGGTAGTGGCTGAGGAGTTGGCCTTGCTGGCGTTGGTGCTCGCGGCCGGATTTGAACAGGTGCGAGGTGAGCAGGTTGCCGTTGAGTTCGATGGTGGCGAGGTCGCCGCCTTTTTCGTGGTGGAAAGCGAGGCGGTTGTTATCGGGCAGGCGCAGGTAGTTGAGTTGCCCGCATTCGTCGTAGCCATAGCGCAACGTGCCCCAGCCTTGGTGCTCGGCGGTGAGGCGGTTTTGCAGGTCGTATTCGTAATGGAGCGGCCAGTGACCGTCGTCGACGCTGAGGAGGTTGCCGAGGCGGTCGTAGGTGTAATCAACCGTGCTGCGGTCGGGCAGGGTTTTTCTTACGAGACGACCGGCCGCATCGCGCGCATAACCGGTAACCAGCTGACTGCCATCGTCGCCGTACTCGGTCTTTTCCAGCAGATGCCCGGCGAGGTCGTAGACATAGGCAGTACGGCGCCCATCAAAGCTGGTTTCCTGTTGGATCAGGCCGTTGGCGTGGTACTCAAGCCGATAGGTTTCGCCGACCTCGTTTTCGATTTCGGTCAGTAACAACCGGGCATTGTCGTAGCGGTATTTGAGTTGCGTGCCGTCCGGATTAATCCGATGGCTGATCAGGTGCAGACCGTCGGCATACTCATAGCGCGTAACCCGGCCCAGCTCGTCGCGCTCGGCAGTGATTTTTCCGTAGGGGTTGTAGCTGAATTCGCGAGTGGCGCCGTCCGGCTGAATCACCTTCAGCAAGCGTCCCATGGCGTCCCACTGATACTGGGTCAGCGCGCCATGCTCATCCTCGCAAGCAACCTGCCGCCCCAGGTCGTCGTAGCGATAGTGCCTTACGCTACCATTCGCCAGCTTCTCCTCAATGAGCTGACCACGTTCGTCCCAGATCAGCCGCTGACTGCTGTTGTCCGGATACCAGACCCCGGTGAGCTTTCCGTGTTGGGTGTAGGTGTATTCGGTGTAGTTACCATCCGGATCGGTCTTGCGGGTGATATCGCCTTGATCGTTACGTTGGTATTTCCACACCGCGTCACCACGGCGTACAACCCGCACGAAACCGTTGTCATGCTCGTAGGACGTGGGTGCATCGTCACCGGGAAACAGCGCAATCAACCGACCGGCTTCGTCGTACTGATAGGCCGTCACCGCTCCCAGCGGGTCCTGCTCGACCGTCAGGCGGCCTTTTTCATCGTAGGATTTGAAGTGCTGCGCGCCGTCCGGATCGATCCGCTGCACCAGCCGTGCGCGCTGGTCGTGGACGTAGACTTCCTGGCTGCCATCGGCGTTGTGTACGGTGACAGTGCCGTTGTCATCCCACACATACCGCGTGTCCATCTGCGAAAAGCTGGCCCAGTGGCGGACACACCTTGCAGCCTTGCCAGACCGTTCCCACTCCCAAAAGAAACTCGCCCCACCGGCCAGTTCCCGCTCCAGGATTACCTGCTGATCGTCGTATCGATAACGCTCGCTTTCGCCTACCGCGTTGGTTGCTTCGATCAACCGCCACGCATCGTCGTACGTGTAGGCAACAACGTTCTGCTCGGTAACCCAGCCGATTTCCCGCTGCACCTGATAGTCGACCGCAACGATGTGTCCACGGTCATACCGCAGCAGCAATCCTTGGCCGGCGCCGTTATCGATACGCTGAATCCGTCCGGAATAGTCGCGGGCAATACGCAGCCGGTTGTCGTACGCGTCGCTGATCGACGTCAGCACACCGTCGCGGAAGTGGTAGAAAAGGGAGGCTTGAGCCAGCACCAACTCATCGGGCAAAGCACCCAGATAAATCGCCGCTTCCGCCAGGCTATTGGTGATGGCCGGCCGTGCAGCAGAAGGCAGGGGAAAGGTAGTGCTGCGGTTTTCGTGATCGGTCCACACCACCGACTCACCGCTCACCACCAACCGCTGCGCCAGCGCATGACTCCAGCCAAACCCCAACCCGCAATCCAACTCCACGGCACTGCTGCGATACAGCCGCGTCCAGGCAAACGGCAGCACACCCTCCAACGAGCCGTCAGTGAGGGTCAGCAGTTCCTCACCGGTAACCATTGATACCGGGCAGCCATTGGTTGCGGTCTTATCTGCGGGCGCCGCCGCGTCACCACCGGGATTCTTCGCAGGGGAGGGAACATCATCGACATGCGCTTTCTCGCGAACCACAGTGTTCTGACGCGGCCCCCAGCGCACCTGCACGCCACCTTTTTTCAACCCCTCCACAGCGCCCCGAACCGCCACGGCCTTATAGTGATTCACTGCCCCCATAAAGCTCTGAAGAACGTCGAAAATACCCTTCACAAACTCAATGGCTGCCTCAACAATCCGAGCGCCATACCTGAGCGCACGCGAACTCAGATAAGCGATGCCCGCCGCCGGCAAAACAACCGTCAGCAACGCAGCCACCAACAAGTCGATCAGCAACGACACCACAAACCCGGCCACCGCCTCGGCGGTACTCCCGGCCACCTCACTGGGCGGCAACGCCGACAGCCAAATCATCGCCGTGCGCAACATCAGGTACAGCGCCGCCTCATCACTGGCCAGCAGCATCGCCTGTTCCATAACTTTTGGCGCAGTGCGAGTCAGCTCCATCAATTCGCTGGCTTTCGCCCCGAGGCTTTCAAACAGCTTGCCGGGGTCTTTGAAGATCTCCTGCACCTGCTTGATGGCGTCCCACACCCCGCTGATCGCCGCCCAACTTCCCGCCAGCACGCCATTGCCAATCGCGCTTGAAGTGGACCTTTCCCAGTGCGGCCGGAAACCACCCCATTGCTTGCGAAGCCAGCTTTCCAGGTCCGCGGTCAAACCGTCGTATGACGAAAACAGTGCCTCGACGTGCTCGTCCGAAACACCGCCTTGCACCCGTATCCGGTAACGCTGGCCGGCCAGGCAATGGTGAGAGCCTTTTCCCTGTTCATCGAGCATGACGACGGTAGAGCTGCCGTCGTCCAGCCCAATTACCTCAATCGGGATACCTCCCAGCGGCACGTCATACACCGACTCGAACTTGCTCTCGATCTCCAGTACGCCACTGGCCTCACAGCGCACCACCGTCGAGAAGTTGTCATCGGCCATGCTCACCGACTTGCTTGAATCCCCTACCCGAATGATCCGGTCCATTCCCAGCAACGACGGCAAATCCGGTGCATGGCTGACCTTATCCAGCGCTTGCGAATACCAGGCGCCCACCTGCTGGCGATACACCGCCAGGCTCTGATGAAAGCCATCCAGTTCGTGTTCGATATGGGCAATGTGGGACGAAGAAGCAGTCATCCATGACGTCTCTGCAAAGGGGAGGCGTCGGAGTCTGCAACAGCAAAATGGGGCCTGGACGAGTGGTCCGGAAAATCAGATTGGGCTTACGAGGAGGGCGATTTTTTCCGTGCCAAGCTACTGCCCGGCACTACGTAAAACAGCGATTCAGCTCATTGACTGCAGTGGCGTTTTCAGTGGTGCGCTGCATTGACCCTGAGCGTCCTTGAGACTGGCTTCAAATTCGACCAATCCCTTGTGCATCTTTTGCAGCGCTTCGATTTGCCTCACCAGTTCCTGCTTTTTGTTGGTGATTGCCTTGTCCGCCAGCTCCCAGGGCAAGCCATCACCAGGATGCCCACCCAGAATCGCCTGCAACTCCTTGAGCTTGAAACCCAACTGCTGAGCGCACTTGATGAACGTCAGCAGCTCGACACTTTGCGTGGAGTAAATGCGATAACGACCTTCCCGCTGCGGCGGCGGCAACAGGCCGATGGCCTCATAGTGACGAATCGCTTTGATGGTTGTGCCCGATAGTTGCGCGGCTTTGCCGATGTACATGAAAAGTCCTTTTCACAAAGAGTGCGCCGGCCTGTTTCAGCCACTGTTCCCGCTGTGCTGGCGTAGAGCCCAACACCGGCCCGAACTGCAATGTCTTGATCGGCTGGATGCCACAAAACTCCAGCGTCGTCTTGCGCATCTGATGCAGCGCGGGCATGCGGTAGAACCACCTGTAATACCACGCCGGCGTGTCCAGGGTCACCAGCAAATGCGCGGTTCGGCCCTTCAGGAGTTTGTCGGGGAAGGCCTTGCCTTTGCGGTATTTGAAGGCGAAACCGGATAGGAAAATTCGGTCGATAAACCCCTTCATCAATGCCGGAATGCCACCCCACCAGATGGGGAAAACAAACGTCAGGTGATTGGCCCACAAGATGTCGGATTGGGCGTTGAGCAGGTCGGGTTCCAGTGGCTGGGCCTGGCTGTAGCCGTTGTGCAGGATGGGGTCGAAAGTCAGGTCGCCCAGGCGTAGGACGCATACTTCGTGGCCGGCGGTTTTGGCGCTGGTGATGTAGGTGTCGGTGAGGGCGGAGCAGAAGCTGGTGCTGGAAGGGTGGCCGAGGATGACCAGGATGCGTTGGCTCATGGCGGTGGGGTCCTGAAAGTTGGGGGTTCAGGGTGAGGTGTGACCTTAGGGGGAGAGTCAAGAAGAGGCGGTGATTGGGAATGGCCAGGAAGACTGATCCCTTTCATTTGCAGGACGTTTCCTAGAGAATTCCAAGCGCTTGCGCCAGCAAAATCCCGCGACTAGTCTGCGTTCCGTCACTGCATATTCGGTGATCGGGTTTAGTCGCCCGGACAACGCTAGGCGTACAGCGCCATCTCAAAGCCAGGTATTTATCGCCTGCACTTTATGGTGGCTGTGCGCAGGGCACCTTCGGGTGCGCCGGTGCCTAGCGGCCGGTCGACTAACCTGCGTACAGCTGCCACCTTCTGATCGTTTAGTCGCGAGAGGTTAGTGGTTTAACTCACTGCTAGGAGTTCTACCATGGTCAAAGTTACCCCCGATCCACCCGCATTCCATAAATCCTTACTTCGTGACACTGACGCCTCGCGCCGAGTGATTGATCACTACCTGAAAGCGCCGGACGCGCAGCCGTCCCCCAATCCGTTTACCGTTGATGACGAGCTGAGTTTCGAAGATGCGCTGGCCCATGCTGCCGAGTTGCTGCATTGCGCCGTGGCGACCGCCCAGGCGTCGACCGAGCCGCTGAACGGCGCGCAGCGGGCGGTGATGCATTTGGTGGAGATGTCGAAGGTGGTGGTGGATAGGGCGTTGGATTGCTTGCAGCCGAGGTGAGGATCCTAAGCCGAAACTGAGGTAACGATGCATTTGGTCAGCAACCTACTGACCAAATGCTAATCATCACGGCTCAGGGGCGCAGATCCCGGCAGACGATTGTCATCGAGTAAAGCTGTCCCCTCAGGCGTATGGCTTGAAGTCGTTGTTGTCGCGAGTGAGTAACTGCATCAGCTTGGGATGGATGAAGAGCTTTTCCTTGCCAACCTGAACCTCTTGCAGAACGCCGATGGCGACTAGTTCTTTGAGGTAACGGGAGGCTGCTTGACGCTGGGCAATCTGTTTGTCGACGACGTTGCTGATGCGGCAGTAGGGCTGTTCGAAAATGACGTCTACCAGCTCGCGGGTGTGCACTACGTGTCGCTATATTTTGATTTCTGCGACACGTCTTGATGTCATGTCGTTGGTAACGACAGGTATGCGAAACGTGTTCTTGGAACGGGCTTTTAGCGACGTATCAGGCGAATGTCCTGAGGATGGAAAAGACGGCTTGCGTGCCTTGGAGCGGTTGGCGCGTTCTCAAATAGCTCGATGCCTGGCAGGTGTAGCGCATTTCTTCCAGGCATTAAAAAGCCGGCTTGTGGCCGGCTTCTCGGGGACTGGTTCAGCTTATTTTTGGTAAACCTCACCAGCCTTCAAATCGTTCACCCAGACTCACATCCAGGTGATATGGGGCATCAGCGGGAACTCCTCCGCATCGCCAGGCAGGGCGGACCGGCTTCACGCCAACCCCCTACCAAATGTGCGGCGGATAATACCCACATTCACTTCAATTTCCCAGCTCCAGATCCGATTTAGAGCCTTCGTAGCCTAATAAATGCTCATCCAGCGGCACCGGCGGGCGGCGGTTATTCAGTGTCGCCCACCAGAATACCCAACCCAGAATCTCAAAGTTCTGCTCGTGCCGCTGTTCGTAGGTCAAAAACTCGTCCGGATGCTCGGCGCTGTTGTGGCTGCGCATCCGCAGGCCGCCTCCGGGGCGGTTGTAGAGGTATTTGATCCTTAGCATTCCATCGTGCTGTACCGCGTAGATTTCGCCGTCGATGATCTGTTTGCGGCCACAGTCGATGGCGAGGGTACTTCCGTCCTGGATGATGTCGATCATGCTGTTGCCGACCATGTAGGCACCGAGTGCCCGCTCCGGGCTTACGCCGATGGTTTCAAGGGCGTGCAGAGAGAGGCGGATGCTTTCGGTTGAGGTGAAGGTGGGGTGGAGGGGAATCTCCACGTCGATTTTTACCAGGCCGGAGACCGGGTGGGTGATGTAGTTGCCAGTGCTTTCCCTGGCGATACGGTGGGAGTGGTCTGCATCGGGGCCGTCCAGTTGGTAGTTGACGGGTGGATGTTTGGGGCCTTCGCCGGTACGCAGCCAACGGCTGGTGACGCACAGCAGTTCTGCGATCTCGTTGAGTCGGCCCATGGGGACGCCGCGTTTGAACCAGTTGTTTACGTGTTGAGGCGTAACATCGCGGTTCTTGGCGAAGTCGGAAGCGGAAAGATGAACTTCCCGTAATAGCACTCTTAAGCGATCACCTGATGTATTCATAAACGCAGAGTTTACTGGCCGTTAAAATAGATCAAATAAACCATGCGTTGAGTTGCCGTATGTAGGTGTTTCCTTATTGCGGGAATGTTCTACTGGTTAACTAAGTTGGTTAAACAGTTGCTGTAAATGCGTTTATTAAAATGCTCGGATGTTTATATTTTTCCCACAAAAAAAGCCCCGATTAATCGGGGCTTTTTTAGAGCGAGTAGCGGTATCAGCCTTTGTAGGCAGCGACCGACTTCATGATCTCGGCGCGGGCGGCGTCTGCGTTGCCCCAACCGTCGATCTTCACCCATTTGCCTTTTTCGAGGTCTTTGTAGTTCTCGAAGAAGTGTTTGATCTGTTCCAGCAGCAGTGGCGGCAGATCGGTGTATTCCTTCACGTCGACATACAGCTGGGACAGCTTGTCGTGTGGCACTGCGATAACTTTGGCATCGCCGCCGCCGTCGTCAGTCATGTTCAGGATGCCGACCGGGCGTGCGCGGATAACCGAGCCTGGGGTAACCGGGTAAGGGGTCACGACCAGCACGTCGAGGGGGTCACCGTCGTCTGCCAGGGTATTGGGGATGAAACCGTAGTTGGCCGGGTAGAACATCGGGGTGGCCATGAAACGGTCAACGAACAGGCAGTCGCTGTCTTTGTCGATTTCGTATTTGATCGGCGCGTGGTTGGCCGGAATCTCGATGGCGACGTAGATGTCGTTCGGCAGGTCTTTGCCAGCCGGAATCTTGCTGTAGCTCATTGGGCGTTGCCCCCGTAGTTGGCCATGAAACATGGCCGGATTGGCCTAAAAGTGGCGGCGATTATAGGCATATTCTGACGCCGATGCCATGCGTCAGACGTCGTACGGCGCTTGGCGTTCAGTCTGATACCGCACGTCGCCGGCCTGCAGCTGATGCAGGCGCGCCAGGGGATCCTGGCGGTAGAAGTGGCTCAGTTGTTCGTACACCTGTGGATAAGTGCTGACCAGTAAATCCGGGGCACTGAAGAAATATTCGCTGGTGACGGCAAAGAACTCGGCCGGGTTTTCCGCGGCGTAGGGGTCGATGGCAGTCTCGGCGTCTGGGTTGCGGTCGAGCTGGCGGTTGAGGTCGTCGAAGGCGCTTTGCATGACGCTGGCCCATTCCTGCACCCGCATGTCGTGGTGCAACGGCGGCAGGCCGTTGGCGTCTCCGTTGAGCATGTCCAGCTTGTGGGCCAGTTCGTGGATCACCAGGTTGTAGCCTTCCCAGTTGCCGCTGGCCAGCACGCCGGGCCAGGCGAGGATCACCGGACCTTGCTGCCAGGCTTCGCCGCTGTGCTCGCCGTCCCATTCGTGTTCCACGCCGCTGGCGTCCCGATGGCGCTGGGGGCTGAGGAAGTCGTCGGGGTACAGCACGATCTCGTGGAAACCCTGGTACCAGTCGAGGTCGCCAAGGTTCATCAGCGGCAGTTGTGCCTGGGCGGCGAGCAGCAGGCGTTGTTCCTGGTGCAGTTCGTCGCCGGGCAGGGCGGTGAGGTGTTTTTCGGCGAGGAACACCACGCAGGCTTCCCGCAGCCACTGGTCTTGCTCGGCAGTGATGCCGTCGAGGAAGGTCAGGTGATGGCGCACCCGCTGCCACGTTTCATCGGCAATCGGGTGCTTGGCCAGCAGGCGCCGGCGACGCCAGGCGCTGAGGGACCACATCGCAGGTTACTGCGGCTTGGCTTCGGTGGAATTGCGGCCAAAGCGGCTGCGGAACACGCCGATGATCATCGGTACCAGCGACAGCAGGATGATGAACACCACCAGCAGCGACAGGTTTTTCTTGATGAACGGCACGTTGCCGAAGAAGTAGCCCAGGGTTACCAGGCCGCCGACCCAGAGGACGGTGCCGAACACGCTGAAGCCGAAGAAGCGCGGGTAAGGCATTTTCGCGATACCGGCGACGAACGGTGCAAACGTGCGCAGGATCGGCAGGAAGCGCGCCAGGGTCACGGTTTTGCCGCCGTGCTTGTCGTAGAAGTCGTGGGTTTTTTGCAGGTAGTCGCGGCGGAAGATCTTCGAGTTGGGGTTGCTGAACAAGCGTTCCCCGGCCGTTCGTCCGATCACGTAGTTGGTACTGTCACCCAGGATGGCCGCGAGCATCAGCAGGCCGCCCAGCAATATCGGGTCCATGCCGCCGCCCGCTGCAACAGCACCGGCGATGAACAGCAAGGAATCACCCGGCAGGAACGGCATGACCACCAGGCCTGTTTCGCAAAAGATAACCAGGAACAGAATGGCGTAGATCCACACTCCGTAGTTTCTCACCAGCATGTCGAGGTACACGTCGAGATGCAGGATAAGGTCGAGCGGGTTGAAATCCATGGATGGCACCTGTGTGAATGGCCTGGCTCAGCGGGCCTGTGCGGAGGCTTCGGGTAATAAGGGCTACAAGGTTGTGTCTTGTTTCTTACGACCCTGAAAGGTCCGCATTATACGGATAGAGTCGTGAAAAGCGTGTTGGTTTTGTAGCGGGGGATGTCGCGGCATCGATCTTATTGTAGACACAGAGTCAGTGTGGGAGGGGGGCTCCCACAACCGATGCATGAGGTTTGGTTAATAGATGTCAGTCATCGCTGATGGGCAGCACGTAGTTTTTGAACTCGGTGTCTTCCCGGAAACCAATGGATTCGTAGGTTTTCTGCGCCACCTTGTTGTCGCTGCTGGTGGAAACACGCAAGCGCACAGCATGGGTTTCCTTGGCCATCTTCTTCGCAGTACGCATCAGGTTATCGGCCACCAACTGTCGGCGCGCGTCTTCGGCCACGTAAATGTCGTTGAGTATCCATACGCGTTTCAACGATAGAGAGGAGTAGCTCGGATACAGCTGGCAGAAACCGAGCAGCTTCTTGTCGTCATCGTCGGCCAGTGCCAGATAGATCACGGATTCCTTGCGGCGCAGGCGTTTTTCCAGAAAGGCACGGCTCGAATCAGGGAAAGGCAGCGCGCCGTAAAACTCGCGGTATTTGACGAAAAGCGGAGTCAACAGGTCCAGGTGTTCCAGGGTCGCTTGAGTTATCCGCATGCCAGGCCTCAACTTCCAAATGGGGGATGACCACACAAGCGGCCGTGTTTCGATGCTGCCTAAAGCGGAGAAAAAGCGCAATCGTGCAGGGATCAGTCCTTCGGTGGGCTGAGCAGGAAGTTGCCTTTCATCAGGTCGGGATCGTCCGATTCGAGGGTTTGTACCTGGGCTTCATCCTTGAGGTTGACCCCCGACAACTGCCGGCGACAGGCCTCGCGCATCAAGTAAAGCAAGCGGTGAGCGGCCATGCCGTAGCTCAAGCCTTCCAGGCGCACATTGGAGATGCAGTTACGGTACGCATCGGTGAGGCCGACCTTGGGGTTGTAGGTGAAGTACAGGCCCAGGCTGTCCGGCGAGCTAAGTCCTGGTCGCTCGCCGATCAGGATCACCACCATCTTCGCCCCCAGCAACTGGCCGACTTCATCCGCCACGGCGACGCGGCCCTGTTCCACCAGAATCACCGGCGACAGCGACCAACCCTCCGCGTGGGTTTGTTCCTCCATACGTGTAAGAAACGGCAACGTATGTTTATGCACCGCCAGCGCCGACAAGCCATCGGCCACCACCACCGCCAGGTCCACACCGCCGGGATTGGCTGCGGCATAGTCCCGCAGGGCCTGGGCCGATTCATCGCTGAGGCGCCGCCCAAGGTCCGGGCGTTGCAGGTAGCTGTGACGGTCGACGGCGGCGCTGTGCAGCAACAGGCTGTCACGGCCACGTTCGGCCAGTTGGCTGCTGAGTCCTACATGGTCAAACGGCAGGTGTACGGCGTCCCGCGCCTGGGCGTGGGCGAACTGGAAATCCAGCTGCGCACCGGTAGGAATGCTGGTGCCGGTACGGCCCAGGGCAATTCGCGCCGGGGTCAGGCGCCGCAGTTCCAGCCACGGGTTGTCCACGTTGTTTTCCGGGGTGTCGATGTGCACAGGCGGTTCCTTCTTCATCCCAATTGCGCCAAGGCGTGGCGGAATGCCGGTGGCAGGCTGTTGCCGAAGTGCACCTTGCCGTCGGCTTGCGTGAAGATGCCCATTTTCGCCAGCCACTGTTCAAACTCCGGTGCCGGCTTTAAACCCAATGTTTGCCGGGCGTAGAGCGCGTCGTGGAACGAGGTGGTCTGGTAGTTGAGCATGATGTCGTCGGAGCCCGGGATGCCCATGATGAAGTTGATCCCGGCCACGCCCAGCAGGGTGAGCAGGGTGTCCATGTCGTCCTGGTCGGCTTCGGCGTGGTTGGTGTAGCAGATGTCGCACCCCATCGGCACGCCCAGCAGCTTGCCGCAGAAGTGGTCTTCGAGGCCGGCGCGGATGATCTGCTTGCCGTTGTACAGGTATTCGGGGCCGATAAAACCGACCACGGTGTTCACCAAAAACGGTTTGAAGTGCCGGGCCACGGCGTAGGCGCGGGTTTCGCAGGTTTGCTGGTCGACGCCAAAGTGCGCGTTGGCCGACAAGGCGCTGCCCTGGCCGGTTTCGAAATACATCAGGTTTTGCCCGAGGGTGCCGCGATTAAGGCTCAGGCCCGCGTCGTAGCCTTCCTGCAACACGCTCAGGCTGATGCCGAAACTGGCGTTGGCCGCTTCGGTGCCGGCGATCGACTGGAACACCAGGTCCAGCGGCACGCCACGGTTGATGGCTTCGATGGAGGTGGTGACGTGGGTCAGCACGCAGGCCTGGGTCGGAATTTCGTAGCGCTGGATGATCGCGTCGAGCATTTCCAGCATGGCGCAGATCGAGGCGATGCTGTCGGTGGCCGGGTTGATGCCGATCATTGCGTCGCCGTTGCCGTAGAGCAGGCCGTCGAGAATGCTCGCGGCGATGCCCGCCGGTTCATCGGTGGGGTGGTTGGGTTGCAGGCGGGTGGACAGGCGCCCGCGCAGGCCCATCGTGCCGCGAAACTGTGTGACGACGCGGATCTTCTGCGCCACCAGTACCAGGTCCTGCACGCGCATGATCTTCGACACGGCGGCGGCCATTTCCGGTGTCAGTCCGGGCGCCAGGGCGCGCAGGCTTTGTTCGTCGGCCGCGTCGCTGAGCAGCCAATCCCGCAAACCCCCGACGGTCAGATGGCTGACCACGGAAAACGCCTGTTTATCGTGGGTGTCGATAATCAGTCGGGTGACTTCGTCGCTTTCGTACGGGATCAAGACTTCTTCGAGAAAGTGCTTCAACGGAATATTGGCCAGGGCCATTTGCGCTGCCACCCGCTCACCGTCGTTCTGCGCGGCAACACCGGCGAGGAAATCCCCGGAACGCGCCGGGCTGGCCTTGGCCATCACGTCCTTGAGGCTGTCGAAGCGGTAGGTCAATGCACCGACCGCGTGGGAAAAGCTTGCCATACAGAGTCTCCTTGTCGGCGCGGGCAGAATGTGAGTAAAGAGCCCGCACCGAGGTTTACGGCGTTTAGTGCAAGGCGGCCTCTGCGGCCTGGATCGCCGCAAATTCTTCTTCCGGCGTGCCTGCTACCAAGTGATGCCGACTGTAGAAAGCAAAGTAAGCAATTAATACTCCATAGATGATCGCGGCGCCAATCACCACGCGTGGATCCACCAGAAAGCCCGCCACAACGGCGATGCAGGCCAGTACCAGGGCGACGCCCGAGGTGAAGATGCCGCCCGGTGTGCGGTAAGGGCGATCCATTTTGGGGCGGCGGATGCGCAAGGTGATGTGCGCGGCCATCATCAGCACGTAGGAAATGGTCGCGCCGAACACGGCCACCAGGATCAGCAAATCACCCTGGCCGGTCAGCGACAGACCAAACCCGATAATGCCGGGGATCACCAGGGCCAGGACCGGCGCCTTGCTTTTGTTGGTCTGCGACAGCTTGCGCGGCAGGTAGCCGGCGCGGGACAGGGCGAAGATCTGCCGGGAGTAGGCGTAGATGATCGAGAAGAAACTCGCGATCAGCCCGGCCAGGCCCACCAGATTGACGAAGTGGCCCATCCAGGTGGAACCGCCATAAGCTTTGGACAGCGCCTCCACCAGCGGATTGCCCGACGCCATCAGCGCATAGGCGCCGGCACCGCCCGGGGCGATCACCAGAATCAGCAGGGCGAAGCTGGTCAGCACCACAATGGCGCCAATCAGGCCGCGGGGCAGGTCGCGTTTCGGGTTCTTGGTTTCTTCGGCGGCCAGGGGCACGCCTTCGACGGCCAGGAAGAACCAGATTGCATAGGGAATCGCCGCCCATACGCCCACATAGCCGAACGGCAGGAAGCTGCTGGCGCCCTTGGCCTCGGTTACTGGAATATCCAGCAGGTTGGCGACACTGAAGTGCGGCACCATCGACACCAGGAATACACCCAGGGCAATCGCGGCGACGGCAGTAATCACAAACATCAGCTTCAGCGCTTCACCCACACCGAAGATGTGGATGCCGATAAAGATGATGTAGAACGCCAGGTAGATCATCCAGCCGCCAATGCCGAACAACGACTCGCAATAGGCGCCGATAAACACCGCGATGGCGGCGGGGGCGATGGCGTATTCGATGAGGATCGCGGTGCCGGTGAGGAACCCGCCCCAGGGGCCGAATGCGCTGCGGGCAAAGCCGTAGCCGCCGCCGGCGGTAGGAATCATGGAGGACAGTTCGGCCAGGGAGAAACACATGCACAGGTACATGGTGGCCATCAGCAGTGTGGCGAGGAACATGCCGCCCCAGCCACCCTGGGCGAGGCCGAAGTTCCAGCCGGCGTAGTCGCCGGAGATCACGTACGCAACCCCGAGACCGACCAGAAGCACCCAGCCGGCAGCGCCTTTTTTCAGTTCCCGTTGTTGGAAGTATTCGGTGCCGACCTTTTCAAAGTCGACAGAAGACCCGGACGCCGGAGCGCCATTCGGTTCGCTGGGCATGATGGAATCCCTTTCTTATTGTTTTATCCCGGCTTACTTAAGTAAGCCGAATGAGTAGCAAGGTCTTGTGAAGATCAAGTGTGGGAGCGGGCTTGCTCGCGAATGCGGTGGGTCAGTTGAAAATTCAGTAACTGATGCACCGCATTCGCGAGCAAGCCCGCTCCCACATTTTTATTGCATTTCAAATGTGGGAGCGGGTTGTGAGTTAGAAGAAGCCCAGTGGGTTGATGTCGTAGCTCACCAGCAGGTTTTTGGTCTGCTGATAGTGATCAAGCATCATCTTGTGAGTCTCACGGCCCACACCGGACTTCTTGTAACCACCGAACGCGGCATGCGCCGGGTACAGGTGGTAGCAGTTGGTCCACACGCGCCCGGCCTTGATCGCCCGGCCCATGCGGTAGGCGCGGTTGATGTCGCGGGTCCACAGGCCGGCACCCAGGCCGAACTCGGTGTCGTTGGCGATCGCCAGGGCTTCGGCTTCATCCTTGAACGTGGTGATGCTCACCACCGGGCCAAAGATTTCTTCCTGGAACACCCGCATCTTGTTGGTGCCTTTGAGCAGGGTTGGCTGGATGTAATAGCCGGTGGCCAGATCGCCGGTCAGCTTCTCGACCTTGCCACCGGTCAGCAGCTCGGCGCCTTCGCCCTTGGCGATTTCGAGGTAGGACAAAATCTTGTCGAACTGCTGTTCGGACGCCTGGGCGCCGACCATGGTGTCGGTGTCCAGCGGGTCGCCACGTTTGATCGACTCGACCTTCTTCATCACCACTTTCATGAAGTCGTCGTAGATCGACTCTTCCACCAGTGCGCGGGAAGGACAGGTGCAGACTTCGCCCTGGTTGAAGAACGCCAGCACCAAACCTTCGGCGGCTTTCTCGATGAATTGCGGTTCGGCTTTCATGATGTCGGCGAAGAAGATGTTCGGCGACTTGCCGCCCAGTTCAACGGTGGACGGAATGATGTTCTCGGCGGCCGCATGCATGATGTGCGAGCCCACTGGCGTGGACCCGGTAAAGGCGATCTTGGCGATGCGCTTGCTGGTGGCCAGGGCTTCGCCGGCTTCTTTGCCGTAGCCGTGCACCACGTTCAGTACGCCCGGCGGCAGCAGGTCGCCGATCAATTCCATCAGTACGTTTATGCCCAGCGGGGTTTGCTCGGCGGGTTTGAGCACCACGCAGTTACCGGCAGCGAGGGCTGGCGCGAGTTTCCAGGCGGCCATCAGCAGCGGGAAGTTCCACGGGATGATCTGGCCGACCACGCCCAGCGGCTCGTGGAAGTGATAGGCGGCGGTGTGTTCGTTGATTTCGGCGCTGCTGCCTTCCTGGGCGCGGATGCAGCCGGCGAAGTAGCGGAAGTGGTCAGCGGCCAGCGGGATGTCGGCGTTCAGGGTTTCACGAACGGCCTTGCCGTTGTCCCAGGTTTCGGTGATGGCCAGCAGTTCGAGGTTCTGTTCGATGCGGTCGGCGATTTTCAGCAGTACCAGCGAACGGTCCTGGGCCGAGGTCTTGCCCCAGGCGTCAGCGGCAGCGTGGGCGGCGTCCAGGGCCTTGTCGATATCTTTGGCCGTGGAGCGCGGGAATTCGGCGATGGGCTTGCCGTTGACCGGCGAGGTATTGGTGAAATAGTTGCCATCGACCGGCGCGACAAATTCACCGCCGATGTAGTTGCCGTACTTGGCCTTGAACGAAACGATAGCGCCTTCAGTACCGGGGTGTGCGTAACGCATGGTGGGTATCTCCTGGCTTTTTTGTGTTTATTGGAGGACGCACGGTTGTGCTTGTTAAAGCGTAGAGCAAAGGTCGGGCCAGTGCCTCGTAGAGCCCGTAAATCAGGGGTTTAGAGGTTGTTGCAAACCGTTGCTGTGGCAGGGTTGGCACAGCTCGGGTGACAGTTTGTGCCATAAGCGATACAGCCTGTGACCGGTCGGTCTGCCCGGGATTGCAATGGTCGGGAGGCTGGAGGATGCTGGGCACTCGCGCGCGGTAGTTCACGCAGGGAGAATAATAAGAACATGCAAAACGATCATTTCAGTCGCCATGCCCAGCAAGTCCTGACGGTCACCCGAGGGCAGGACCCGTTGCACGGCCCCGGCAGCGATCCGTCCATCGCCCGCTCCTGGTTGCGTTGCCTGGAGGACTATCACCTCGACCCCGCGCTGACCATCGCGCCCACTGTGCTCGAACATGATCGCCTGCTGGAAAGTCGCGAACGCCTGCAACAAGTGTTGAGCATCGCCGGCAGCGAAATGAACAGTCTGCACCAACAGCTCTCCGGCGCTGGTCACGCGGTACTGCTGACCGACGCCCGTGGGGTGATCCTCAACTGCGTCACCGCCCCCAGCGAGCGCAAGATTTTCGAGCGTGCCGGCCTGTGGCTGGGCGCCGACTGGAGCGAGGCCTGCGAAGGCACCAACGGCATCGGCACCTGCCTGGTGGAGCGCCAGTCCCTGACGATTCATCGTGATGAACACTTTCGTGGCCGACATACCGGCCTGACCTGCTCGGCCAGCCCGGTATTCGACCCCCATGGCGAACTGCTGGCGGTGCTGGATGTGTCCTCGGCCCGGGAGGCGGTGTCGCGCCAGAGCCAATTCCACACCATGGCGCTGGTCAATCTTTCGGCGAAGATGATCGAGAGCTGCTACTTCCTGCGGCATTTTGAGCACCACTGGTTGCTGCGCTTTCATTTGCAGGCCGAGTCTGTGGGGCTGTTCAGCGAAGGGTTGCTGGCGTTCGATGGCGAAGGGCGCATTTGCGCGGTGAACCAGAGTGCGTTGAACCTGCTCGGGCAGATCCGTGGCGGCCTGTTGGGGCAGCCGGTGGAGGCGTTTTTCGATTGCTCCCTGGACGAATTGCTCGGGCGTGCCAGCGCGAATGCCAGCGCCAGTTGGCCCTTGCGTACCCGCGATGGTCGTGGGTTGTTCGCGGTGTTGCGCGGCCAGCCCCGCAGCGTACCGGTGCCAGCTCCACAGCCCTTGCCCGAACGGCCTCGGTTGCCGGGCATTTGCCTGGGTGATGCGGCGCTGCAAAACGATTTCCGTAAGGCGTTGCGTGTGTTTGAGCGCGACGTGCCGTTGCTGATCAATGGCGAAACCGGCTCCGGTAAGGAGGCGTTTGCCAAGGCGGTGCACCATGCCAGCCTCCGGGCCGACAAAGCCTTTATCGCCCTGAACTGCGCGGCCATCCCGGAAAGCCTGATCGAGAGCGAGCTGTTCGGCTATCGCGGTGGCAGTTTCACCGGCGCCCGCAAGGAAGGCATGCGCGGCAAGCTGCAACAAGCGGATGGTGGCACGTTGTTTCTGGATGAAATCGGCGATATGCCCCTCGCTTTGCAAACGCGCCTGTTAAGGGTTTTGGAAGACCGACTCGTCGTGCCCATCGGCGGCGAGCCGCAGGCGGTGAACGTCAGAATCATCAGCGCCACTCACCGTAATTTGCTGGAGCGGGTAGAGGACGGCAGTTTTCGCGAAGACCTGTACTACCGGCTGAACGGTCTGGAAATCGCCTTGCCGCCGTTGCGGGAGCGCAGCGACAAGTCGCAGTTGCTGGACTTTCTGCTGGCGGAGGAGGCGGGCGACCAGCCGGTGTTGCTGGACGGTCCTGCGCGTCAGGCACTGTTGGCCTTTGCCTGGCCGGGCAATGTGCGGCAGTTGCGCACGGTATTGCGCACGTTGGCGGCGTTATGTGACGACGGACGGATTGGGCTTGAGGACCTGCCGGCAGTCATTCGCCAGGCGCGCCCGCAGCCTGCAGTAGTGGAGGACCGTTCGGATTCGCCCTTGGACGACGCAGAGCGCCTGGCGCTGCTCAATGCCCTGGAGCAACAGCGCTGGCACATGAGCCATACGGCAGAGCAACTGGGGGTTAGCCGTAACACCTTGTATAGAAAACTGCGCAAACACGGGATCGCCCGTTAGCTAAAGGGTGCGATTTTTTCCACCCTACGCTAACCTGCCTCGATGTTTTACGAGGTCGACTATGCACATTCATATTCTCGGTATTTGCGGCACGTTCATGGGCTCGATGGCGGTTCTCGCCAAAGAACTGGGCCATCATGTTACTGGCTCCGATGCCAACGTATACCCACCCATGAGCACGCAGCTGCAGGCCCAGGGCATTGAGCTGACCCAAGGCTACGACCCCGCGCAGTTCGACCCGGTCCCGGACCTGGTGGTGATCGGCAATGCCATGAGCCGCGGTAACCCGGCGGTCGAGTACGTACTGAATAAAGGTTTGCCTTATGTGTCTGGCCCGCAATGGCTGGCAGACCACGTGTTGCAAGGCCGTTGGGTGCTGGCGGTTGCCGGAACCCACGGCAAGACCACCACCAGCAGCATGCTGGCCTGGGTGTTGGAGCACGCGGGCATGAGCCCGGGCTTCCTGATCGGTGGTGTACCGCAGAATTTTTCGGTGTCGGCGCGCCTCGGCGATACCCCGTTCTTTGTCATCGAAGCCGATGAATATGACAGCGCGTTCTTCGACAAGCGTTCCAAGTTCGTTCACTACCGCCCGCGCACGGCGATCCTGAACAACCTGGAGTTCGATCACGCGGATATCTTCCCCGATCTGGCGGCCATCGAGCGGCAGTTCCACCACTTGGTGCGCACAATTCCCAGCGAAGGCCTGGTGATTCACCCGAGCACCGAGCCAGCCCTGCAGCGGGTCATCGAGATGGGCTGCTGGACTCCGGTACAAACCACCGGCGCGGGCGGCCAATGGCAGGTCAAGCTGCTGAGTGAAGACGGTTCAAAATTTGAAGTGCTGTTCGAAGGCGTCGCCCAAGGCATCGTCGATTGGGACATGACGGGCCAGCACAATGTCGCCAACGCCTTGGTCACCCTGGCGGCCGCGCGGCATGTCGGCGTGGTGCCATCCATGGGCATCGCCGCCTTGAGCGCATTCAAGAGCGTCAAGCGCCGTATGGAAAAGGTCGCCGAAGTGAATGGGATTACCATCTACGACGACTTTGCCCACCACCCGACGGCCATCGCCACCACCTTGGATGGCTTGCGCAAGCGCGTGGGTGACGCCCAGGTAATCGCGATTATCGAGCCACGCTCCAACTCCATGAAGCTGGGCGCCCACCGTGATGGTTTGCCGGAAAGCGTGAACGATGCAGACCAGGCTGTGTGGTATGCACCGGCCAACCTCGGCTGGGACTTGCCCGCCATCGCCGCGCTGTGCACGGTGCCGTCGATTTGCTGCGACTCTCTGGAAGGCATCATCGAGCACGTGAAACACCAGGCCAAGCCCGGCACTCACGTGGTGATCATGAGCAACGGCGGCTTCGGCGGCCTGCACGGCAAACTCGCCGAGGCCCTGAAGTGAGCGGCCCGGAACGCGTCACCCTGGCGATGACCGGCGCATCGGGCGCGCCCTATGGCTTGCGCCTGCTGGACTGCCTGGTGCGCGAAGACCGCGAGGTGCATTTCCTGATCTCCAAGGCCGCGCAATTGGTGCTGGCCACCGAGACCGATGTTGCGTTGCCGCCCAAGGTGCAGATGATGCAGGCCTTCCTCACCGAGTACACCGGTGCGGCGGCGGGGCAGATCAAGGTCTATGGCAAGGAAGACTGGATGTCGCCGGTGGCCTCGGGCTCCGGCGCGCCAGCCGCGATGGTGGTGGTGCCGTGCTCCACCGGGACCTTGTCGGCGATTGCCACCGGGGCCTGCAACAACCTGATCGAGCGCGCGGCGGACGTGACCTTGAAAGAGCGTCGCCAGCTGATTCTGGTGCCGCGCGAAGCGCCGTATTCGAGCATCCACCTGGAGCACATGCTCAAACTGTCGAACATGGGCGTGACCATCTTGCCGGCGTCGCCGGGTTTCTATCACCAGCCGCAGACCATCGATGACCTGGTGGACTTTGTGGTGGCGCGGATTCTCAACCTGCTGAACATTCCCCAGGACATGCTGCCGCGCTGGGGCGAGCACCATTTGAGCAGTGATGAATAAACTACTGATGACCTTGCTGGCGCTGCAACTGACGGGGTGCGCGACGGCGCGCACGCTGGATGCGGCGCAACCTGGTGCGTCGGTGGTGTATGCCGGGACGCGCCTGGATATGTATGCCATTCAGGGTGGGTGCTGCGCGATGGACCGCTTCGGAGCCGAGGCGCCGAGCTATCCCCATGTGGACCTGCCGGCCAGCGCGCTGCTCGACACGCTGCTGTTGCCGCTGTCGGTGCTGACGGTGTTGGGGGTTGGGTTTAACGCGACGGGCGGGCTCTAGTACTTAATCTCAGGATTAACAGAAATCCAATGTGGGAGCGGGCTTGCTCGCGAATGCGCAGTGTCAGTCAATACATCAGTGACTGATCCACCGCATTCGCGAGCAAGCCCGCTCCCACATTTTGATTGTGTTCGGCCTGGATTACGGGTTACTTGCCGAGCTTACGCAACTCATCCGACTCCACAACCCGCACCCCATCCTGCTCTTCCAGCGCCAGCCGCCACATCGCGCGCGCCAGTTCGCACACTTCAATGCCGTGGTACTTGCCCGGAATCAGCCGCGACAATGGCCCGGCCAGTTGCTCGGCCAGGCGTGGCTCCAACCGCTCACCCAGCAACAGTGAAGGTCGGACGATGGTCAACTGCGGCCAATCCTGAGTCTTCAGCGCCTGTTCCATCTCGCCCTTGACCCGGTTGTAGAAGATCGAGGATTTCGGATCGGCACCAATCGCGCTGATCACGATCAGGTGCCGCGCACCCATTTCCCGGGCGCGCTTGGCAAAGGCCACGACCATGTCCAGGTCGACGGCGCGGAAGGCTGCTTCAGACCCGGCCTGTTTGATGGTGGTGCCCAGGCAGCAGAAGGCGATGTCCACTTGGCCGCTCAACTGCGGCAGGAACACCGCCGGGTCGCCCACCGGGTTTTCCAGGTGTGGATGCTCGGCCAGCGGCTTGCGGCTGGGCGCCAGCACCCGGGTCACGGTCGGCTCGTTGAGCAGGCGGTCCAGCAGGTGCTCCCCGGTCAGGCCGGTCGCTCCTGCGAGCAAAATATGCTGAGGCGTCAGGTACATGGTGTTTCCCCCTTTATACAGATTCAGCTTAGTTGCTCTTGGCTTCCTTGCTATTCATTGAGACGCTTTCGAGCGCCTTTCGTGCCTGCTGTTTGCGTAATAATTGCCAATGGGCGATCACGCCTTTGGGGGCCCAGATCTGCGGTTCGGAGGCTTCGAAGTTGTCCGCCTGTTCACGTTCGGCCACGTGGGTCTGCGCCAGCTTGAAGGCTTGCTGCAAATCGTCGGTCTGGTTGAAGGCCTGGGCGAAGAGGGCGTCGCCGAAATAGGTGAAATCAGCCTCTTCAGAGCAGCCGAACGATACGCGGTCGGCCCGCGAGGCGGTCATGATCAGGGTGTGTTCGTCTTTCAGGGCCGGGATGAACCCGCCGGAATAGCAGGCCGAAATCACGATGATCTTGTCGCGATTTTTCAGCGGTGCCAGCACGGCGGCCAGTTCATCGGCCGGCAGGTCGGCCAGCTCCATGCGCGGCTGGTCGAGCACCAGTTCGTGTTCGTGGGTGCCGTGGCTGGTCAGGTAGATGAACACCAGGTCTTGCGGGCCACTGCGTTCGGCCAGGGTCTGCACCGCACGGCGCAGGCTTTCACGAGTGGCCATCGGGCGGTCGGCGATATGGTCGCGATGGTTCACCAGGCGGATCTGGCCATAGGCGCCGAAACGGGTGGCGAGCATGTTGCTGACGTAGTCGGCTTCACGCAGGAATACGCTTTGTTTGCCGTCGCCGGCCACCACCAGGCTGTACAGCTCCACGCCCGATTTGGACGCGGGCACGGCGGCGAGGGCCTCATCCAGTAAGCGACCCTGGGCAAACAGGCCGATCTCCAATGGGTCAGGCAATAATTTGCCATCGGCGTCGCGCACGCGCATGCCGTTGACCCAAGTGCCGGCCTGTACGGTACCGTCGGTGAGCACCAGGGTGCCGCGGCCTTGATAGCTGTCGCTGTCGAAGCCGCCAATATAGAAGCTGCCGTCGGTGAGGTTCAGGCGGCCTGGGCCGGTGAAGCGCCAGTCGACGAATTGGCCGACGTAGTGGCTGCCGTCGACGCCGATCAGTTCACCCTTGCCGCTGAGGGCGCCTTCCTTGAATTCGCCGATCCACACGTCGCCGTCGGCGTTTTCATAACGGCCCTTGCCATTGAGCTGGTTCTGTTTGAAGTGGCCGATGTACATGTCGCCTTCGGCGCTGTTGAAGGTGCCGTTGCCCTCCAACTGGCCATCGACGAAGTGGCCGCTGAACTGGTTGCCGCTGTCGTCGTTGCGCTGGCCTTCGCCGTTGGGCTTGCCGTGGGCGAACTGGCCCTGGTACTGGCTGCCGTCGGCCAGTTCGAGACGGCCGAGACCGGAATACTGGTCGTCCTTGAATTCGCCGCGATAGGTCATCTGCCCTTCTTTGAGGGTGCCTTCGCCGTTGCGCTTGCCTTGCTTGAACCCGCCGACGTAGCTGTTGCCCGCGGTGGTCAGGCTGCCCTGGCCGTCAAACAGGCCTTGCTGGAACTGGCCTTTATAGACCTCGCCGTTGCTGCCATGCCATTCGCCCTGGCCGTGCCACTGGCCTTTATCGAACTGGCCGGCGTACCAACTGCCGTTGGGATAGTCCACTCGGCCCTGGCCTTGCAGCAAGCCATTGACCACATCGCCACGGTAACGACCGCCATCGGGCAGCCGCGCATCGGGCGGCAACAGCGATTCGCCGTCGCCGCACGCGGTGAGCAACAGGACAAGAGCAAGGGGAGCGAGTGGGCGCATAGCGGGATCCGGATAATTAAGCGCCGAGTATGCCGCAGCTGCGAGATCTATACATAAATTTACATGAATTGTGGTGAGCAGACGGGCTCACCACAGCCAGGCTCAGACGAAGCAGAGTGACAACGACTCGGCTATATACGCCGGTTTCTCCTGGCCATCGATTTCCAGGGTGCAGGTGGCCTTAAGCAGCCATTGCCCGGGTTTTTTCTCGGTGGCGGCGGTGAGGGTCACGGCCAGACGCACTTTGGAGTCGACCTTCACCGGCTGAATGAAGCGCACGCTGTCCAGGCCATAGTTGACGGCCATTTTCAGGCCTTCGGGCATGATCAGGATGTCTTCGATCAGCTTGGGTATCAGCGACAGCGACAGGAAACCGTGGGCGATGGTGCTGCCAAACGGCGTCTTGGCGGCTTTCACCGGGTCGACGTGGATGAACTGAAAATCGCCGGTGGCCTCCGCGAACAGGTTGATGCGCTCCTGGTCGATGGTGAGCCATGCGGAACGTCCCAGTTCCTTGCCGACATAATCCTTGAGTTGCTCTACGGGTACTGAGGGCATTGCGACTCTCCTTCTTTGTTCGATTGGCTTCATCGTTTTGTATTTTTGGACAGGTCCAGAGAACCAATGTAGATCATCACGGGGACTTGGCCCGGTCAACCCACCATGCTTTTGGCGAATGCCGTTCCATAGAGGCGGCGTGCTTATAATGCCGACACGCTTTTGGGGGGGAAGAACGGATGCTGTTACGCGGTCTGACATGGCTGGTGCTGTTTCAATTGCTCGGCACGGCGATCAATCATTTGTTTGTCCCGGTGCTGCCGGGGCCGATTATCGGGCTGCTGCTGATGCTGGCCTTTCTGGTGTGGCGCGGCGAAGTCGGTGAACCCCTGAGCCTGGCGGCCAGCAGTCTTCTTCGTTATTTGCCGTTGCTGCTGGTGCCGCCTGCGGTCGGCGTGATGGTGTATGCCAAGGACATCGCCGCCGACTTCTGGGCCATCGTCGGCGCGTTGGTCTTGTCGCTGGTGATTGCCATGGGCTTTGTCGGCGTGCTGATGCAGCAGATGGTCAAGCGCAAGGAGAAGGATCAATGATCTTCGACTGGCACGGCGCGTGGACGGCGGTCATCCATCACCCGCTGTTCGGCATCGGCATCACCCTTGGCGCCTATCAACTGGTGCTGGCCGGCTTCGAGAAAACCCGCTGGATTTTCCTGCAGCCGGTGCTGGTGTCGATGCTGCTGGTGATCGGCGTGTTGCTCAGTTGCGGCCTGACCTACGTCGAGTACCGCAAGAGCACCGAGATCATGAGCATCCTGCTGGGCCCGGCGACGGTTGCCCTGGCGGTGCCGCTTTACCTGAATCTGCGACGGATTCGCCAATTGTTCTGGCCGATTTTTACTACGCTGGTGGTGGGAGGCGTATTGGCGACCGGCCTGTGCGTGCTGCTGGGCTGGTGGTTTGGCGCTGAACACATGATGCTGATGACCATGGCGCCCAAGTCCGTGACGTCACCGATTGCGATGCTGGTGGCCGAGCAGATTGGCGGCGTGGCGGCATTGGCGGCGGTGTTTGTGCTGATCACCGGAGTGATCGGCGCGATGATCGGCCCGGCGTATTTATCGCGTCTGGGCGTGCACAGCCCCGAGGCGCGCGGCATGGCGCTGGGGATGACCGCCCACGCGGTGGGTACCTCGGTGGCCTTGCAGGAAAGCGAAGAGACCGGCGCCTTTGCGGCGCTGGCCATGAGTTTGATGGGCGTGGCCACGGCGGTGTTCTTGCCGTTGGCCGTGTCGCTGGTTATTTAAGTCGGGTTTAAGGAAACCTTTATGAGTCTGGCGCTTTTCCCGCTCAATACCGTGCTGTTTCCCGGGTGCACCCTCGACCTGCAATTGTTCGAGGCCCGCTATCTGGACATGATCAGCCGCTGCATGAAAAAGGGCGAAAGCTTTGGCGTGGTGTGCATCCTCGACGGCAAGGAAGTCGGGCTTGCGCCGGATGGCTATGCGTTGATTGGCTGCGAAGCGCTGATCCGCGACTTCAAGCAGCAGGACAATGGCCTGCTGGGGATTCGGGTCGAGGGCGGTCGGCGCTTCCGTGTGCGTGATGCCGGTGTGCAGAAAGACCAACTGCTGGTGGCTGAGGTGCAATGGCTGGACGAACATCCCGAGCAGCCCCTGGAAGAGGAAGACGCCGACTTGTTGGCGTTGCTCCATGCCCTGGCCGAGCACCCGATGGTGGCGTCCCTGGACATGGGCACCCACGCCGATGGCCAGCAGGCCTTGGCCAATCAGTTGGCGTATCTGCTGCCCTTTACCGAGGCTGACAAGATCGACCTGCTGCAACTCGATGACCCGCAACAGCGTCTGGATGCGATCCAGCTGTTGTTGGATGAGTTGCAGGGTGAACTGTTTACTCAGTAGGCGTACCTGAGCAGCGCGTGGGAGGTGCCGGTAAACGCAATGAACCCGAGCACCGCGCCACACGCCGGCAAGATCAGCCACCAGACTTTCGGCGGCATCGGTGGCAGCGGGCTGCGGTGCTGGCTTAGCGTCAGGCTGAAGGCGCAGACCGTCATTGCCAGCAGAGTGCCGGCCAGAATGTCTGTTGGCCAATGCGCGCCCAGGTAGACCCGGGAGATGGCGATGGTGGCGGCGGGGATGCAGCCGAGCACCAGCCAGGTCAGGCGCAGGCGGGTCGGCTGACCACGGCCGGCCAGCACTGCCAATGCCAGGAAGAATGCGAACGAGCCGGACGCATGGCCGCTGGGCATGCTGAAGCTGGTGAGCGGGTCGGTCAGCACTTCAGGGCGCATCCGCGCAAAAAACAGCTTGGTCCCGGTATTGATCAGCGCAGCGCCCAGCAGGGTGGCGCCAACAAAGATTGCCTGGCGCCATTGCCGCGCCACTACCAGCAGGCCGGTCAACACGGCGCTGGCCACAAACATCTTCTTGAACTCGCCGAGCTGGGTCACCATCACCATCGCCCGATCAATCGCCGGGCCGCGGTGTTCCTGCACCAGCGCCATCAAGCCTTGGTCAAAGTCGTTCAGGTAGGGATAGCCGATAAACAGCGCGAGCAGCAATGTGCCGCCGATGCAGCCAATCCACAGGGTGGCGCGCCGGTGGCCGCGCAGGCTGCTGTTGAGGCTCACACCGATCAGCACCGCCAGGCACGCGGCGACAATCCCGGCCTCCGGCCAGAAACCTTCGGGCAGTGGCAGGCGGAAGGCCGCGCCGGTGGCCCAGCCCGGCAGCAGATACGCCACCGACCATCCCGCGCCGGCCAGCAGGCTCACGGCAGCAAAGCGTGGGAAGGGCATGTCGCACATGCCCGCAACCATCGGTAACATCGGCCGCAGCGGGCCAATGAAGCGTCCTACCAGCAGGCTCGCAATGCCGTATTTGTGGAAGTAAGTCTCGGCGCCGCTCATCCATTCAGGGTGGTGCCGCAGGCCGGGCAGGCGCCGGATGTTCTGGTGGAAATGGCGACCGAGGAAGTAGGAAGCCACATCGCCCACCACACCACCGAGGAAGCCCAGTAACAGGGTTTCTCCCAGGGACAGTGCGCCGCTGCCGGCCAATGCGGCGATGGCAAACAGCAACACCGTACCCGGTACGATCAGGCCGGCAATGGCCAGGCACTCCACGCACGCCACGATAAACACCGCTACGGCCAGCCATTGCGGGTTCAGGGTCAGCCAGCCGGTAATGCCATCGAGCCATGGGCCCATACAATCAAACTCCCTTTGTGAATATTGCCCCCTCTGTAGGAGCGAGCTTGCTCGCGAAAGTCGTTAACGCTAACGCGGGCTATCTGGTTTTGCGCGGCGCTCTCGGGTTCTTCGCGAGCAAGCTCGCTCCTACAGGGGGGCTAGTGTGTTTCAAATCAAAAAATAGTCGCGGCCTTCGACCTGGCCCCGGCGCAGCGGGTTCCGTGTGCAATACGGCGCGTACCCGGCATCCACGAATCGGTACATCAGGTGTTCATCGCGCCCGCCGGGGATGCCCAGGCGGGTGGTCTGGATGATCTGCGCCGGCGCAAGCCCCACGTCTTCCACGTAGAGCCGCTCCTGGTCGAAGCGTTTGGCATCCCACATCGGCACCTTCAAACCCAGCGCCTTGCACAGCAAGGTCTGGCCGGCACACAGCTTTTGCGAGGGGCGCGGCTTGCCGCTGGCGTCCGGGTTGTTCAACAGCATTTGCGCCAGGCTGGCCGGGCCGGACACTTCGTCGACCCACGGATAGGCCGATTTGATCAACACCGCATTGCCTGGGCCCTGGGCGCTGAAGTTCAGCGAATCACCGCCACGGGCGTAGTACATATAGATGTGGCCGCCATCCAGAAACAAAGCCTTACGCTTTTCTGTGTAGCCGAGGGACGCGTGGCTGCCTTTTTCGGCGAGGTAATAGGCTTCGGTTTCGATAATTCGCGCCGACAGCCACAAATCACCGACACGGTGGCGAATGACTTTTCCCAGCAATTCGCGCGCGAGCAGTTGCGCGTCACGGTCGAAAAAGCCGTCGGGCAGGGCGTTGGCGGGGATCAGTGGCGAAAAACTGGACATGGCGATCAAAGGTAATGCAGCTAAATGTGACAGGATGATAACAACTCCAGCCTTAATTCCCGCTGAACGTCGGGTTTTTACAGTTCATTTCGACCATCCGCCCCTCACCGCTGTCCGTAGGACGGCGTCACAGCTATAATCTGCCGCTTTCCTCTTTGCCAAGACCCCACCAGACCATGACTGAGTCCGTTCTTGACTACATGACCCGCCTGGGTCGCGCTGCCCGTCAGGCTTCGCGGTTGATCGCCCGTGCGAGCACGGCGCAGAAGAACCGCGCCTTGCTGGCGGCTGCCGACGCTCTGGATGCTTCGCGCTCCGAGCTGACCGCCGCCAACGAGCAAGACCTGGCCAACGGCCGGGCAAATGGTCTGGAGCCTGCCTTGCTGGATCGCCTGGCGCTGACGCCGGAACGCATCGACGACATGATCGAAGGTTTGCGCCAGGTGGCGAAGCTGCCTGACCCCATCGGTGAAATCCGCGACATGCGCTACCTGCCCTCGGGTATCCAGGTGGGCAAGATGCGCGTGCCCCTGGGCGTGATCGGCATCATCTATGAGTCGCGCCCGAACGTGACCATCGACGCCGCAAGCCTGTGCCTCAAGTCCGGCAATGCCACCATCCTGCGGGGCGGCTCCGAGGCCATCAATTCCAACCGTGCCATCGCCGCGTGCATTCAGCAGGGCCTGGCCGTAGCCGAGCTGCCGGCCGAAGTGGTGCAAGTAGTCGAGACCACTGACCGCGCTGCCGTTGGTGCGCTGATCACCATGCCTGAATTCGTTGACGTGATCGTGCCGCGCGGCGGCAAGAGCCTGATCGAGCGCGTGAGCCGTGATGCCAAGGTGCCGGTTATCAAGCACCTGGATGGCGTCTGCCACGTGTTCATCGACATCGCTGCCGACCTGGACAAGGCGATCCGCATCGCCGACAACGCCAAGACCCACCGCTACGCCCCGTGCAACACCATGGAAACCCTGCTGGTGCACGCCGGCATTGCCGATCGCGTGCTGCCGCCGCTGGCTGCCATCTACCGCGACAAGGGCGTTGAACTGCGCGGCTGCGAACGTACCCGGGCGATCCTCGGCAGCGACGTGATTGAAGCCACCGAGCAAGACTGGTACACCGAATACACGGCGCCGATCCTGTCGATCCGCATTGTCGACGACCTGGATCAGGCCATCGAACACATCAACCAATACGGCTCCAAGCACACCGACGCCATTGTCACCGAGCATTTCAGCGACGCTCGGCGTTTCCTCAACGAAGTGGATTCCGCTTCGGTGATGGTCAACGCTTCGACGCGCTTCGCCGACGGCTTCGAGTATGGCCTGGGGGCGGAGATCGGTATCTCCACCGACAAGCTCCACGCACGCGGCCCGGTTGGCCTGGAAGGGCTGACCAGCGAGAAGTACGTGGTGTTCGGTGACGGTCATGTGCGCACTTGATGGGTAAACGCATCGGGCTGCTCGGCGGCACCTTCGACCCCGTGCACATCGGCCATTTGCGCAGTGCTCTGGAAGTCGCGGACGCCCTCGGGCTGGATGAGTTGCGCCTGGCACCGAATGCCCGGCCGCCCCATCGCGACACGCCGCAGGTGTCTGCGCAGCAGCGCCTGGAGATGGTCCGCCTGGCGGTGGCCGGCATCGCACCACTGGTGGTGGACGACCGCGAACTCAAACGCGACAAACCGTCCTACACTGTCGACACCCTGGAACTGATGCGGGCCGAGTTGGCCGCGGATGACCAGTTATTTCTACTTTTGGGCTGGGACGCGTTTTGCGGCCTGCCCACTTGGCACCGCTGGGAAGAGTTGCTCCAGCATTGCCACATCCTGGTGCTGCAACGCCCGGATGCCGACGCAGAATCGCCGGATGCCTTGCGCAACCTGCTGGCAGCGCGGTCGGTAAGTGACCCTTTGGCCCTGACCGGGCCGAGCGGGAATATTGCATTCGTCTGGCAAACCCCGCTTGCGGTGTCTGCCACCCAGATCCGTCAACTGCTGGCCAGCGGGAAGTCGGTACGTTTCCTGGTGCCTGACGCGGTCCTGGCCTACATCGATGCGCACGGGCTTTACCGTGCGTCGAACTGAAAAGGCGCGCTTGAACGCACGAACAGTCGTGCAGCGAGCGCCCGAACATACGAGCAAAACGAGTTTTATATGACGAACAAAGACGTAAGCAAAGTTAAGCGCAAAGGCACGTTCAAGAGCGCTCCTCTGCCAGTAGAAGCCCACACCGGCCCTGAGCTGGCCGGCGAAGAGCTGGTCAAGGTTGCCGTGGCTGCCCTGGAAGACGTGAAGGCTCAGGACATTCAAGTCCTGGACGTGCGCGACAAGCAGAGCATCACCGACTTCATGATCATCGCCACCGGTACCTCCAACCGCCAGATCGGCGCGATGCTGGACAAGGTACGCGAAGCGGTCAAAGCCCAGGGCGTCAAGCCATTGGGTGAAGAAGGCAAGGGCGACAGCGACTGGGTACTGTTGGACATGGACGACGTGATCGTTCACATGATGACCAGCAACGCCCGTCAGTTCTACGACCTTGAGCGTCTGTGGAAAGGCGCCGAGCAGAGCCGTGCTGCGGATGGCAAGCACCACAGCCCTGAAGTCGGCCACGCGCACTTCGACAAGCTCAACAAAGACCAGGAATAAGGAACGGCTGTGCGCCTGCGTCTGATCGCTGTCGGTTCACGCATGCCCAAGTGGGTGGAAGAAGGCTGGCATGAATATGCCAAGCGCCTGCCATCCGAATTGGCGCTGGAACTGGTGGAAATACCGCTCAACACCCGGGGCAAGAATGCCGACGTGGCCCGCTTTATCCGTCAGGAAGGCGAAGCCATGCTGGCCAAGGTCGGGCCCAACGAGCGGATCGTGACCCTCGAAGTGCACGGCAAGCCCTGGAGCACCGAGCAGTTGGCGGTGGAACTGGATCGCTGGCGCCTGGATTCGCGCACGGTCAACTTCATGGTCGGCGGCCCCGAGGGGCTGGCGCCGGAAGTGTGCGCGCGGGCGGATCAGCGCTGGTCGCTGTCGCCCCTGACACTGCCGCACCCGCTGGTAAGAATTCTGATCGGTGAACAGCTGTATCGCGCCTGGACAGTTCTGTCCGGGCACCCTTACCACAAATAATCTGCGCCCTGCCTGATGACCCAGCCGATCCGCATCAAGGACCACGAGAAAGACGCACGTCTTGTACGCGCGCGGGTGGTGTTTGGCGCGATTTTGGTGGTGGCGTTGCTGGGGGTGCTGATTGCGCGCCTGTATTTCCTGCAGGTGATCCAGTACGACTATCACTCCACATTGTCGGAAAACAACCGGGTGCACGTGCAGCCGATTCCGCCGACCCGTGGGCTGATTTTCGACCGCAATGGCGTGGTGGTCGCGGATAACCGGCCCAGCTTCAGCCTGAGCATGACCCGCGAACGTTCCGGCGATTGGCAGCAGATCCTCGATGTGATCGTCGAGGTGCTGCAACTGACACCGGAAGACCGGGTGATTTTCGAGAAACGCATGAAGCAGGGGCGCCGGCCGTTTGAGCCAGTGCCGATCCTGTTCGAGCTGACCGAAGAGCAGATCGCCCGGATCGCGGTGAACCAGTTCCGACTGCCGGGTGTGGAAGTGGTGGCGCAGTTGGTGCGGCACTACCCGCAAGGGGCGCACTTCGCGCATTCGGTCGGCTACATGGGCCGGATCAACGAGAAAGAGCTGAAGACCCTCGATCCGGTCAACTACAGCGGCACCCACCATATCGGCAAGACCGGCATCGAGCGTTTTTACGAGCCGGAACTGCATGGCCAGGTGGGTTACGAGGAAGTCGAGACCAACGCCCGTGGACGCGTGCTGCGGGTGCTCAAGCGTACCGATCCGGTGCCCGGCAAGGACATCGTGCTGAGCCTGGACATCAAGTTGCAGGAAGCGGCGGAGATGGCCCTGGGCGGGCGTCGGGGTGCCGTGGTGGCGCTGGACCCGAGCACAGGCGAAGTGCTGGCGATGGTCAGTCAGCCGAGTTTTGACCCGAACCTGTTTGTCACCGGGATCAGCTTCAAGGCCTACGCCGAGCTGCGCGATTCCATTGATCGTCCGTTGTTCAACCGTGTGTTGCGCGGCCTGTATCCACCGGGTTCGACCATCAAGCCGGCGGTAGCCATTGCCGGCCTGGACTCGGGTGTGGTCACGGCGTCGAGCCGCGTGTTCGACCCCGGCTACTACATGCTGCCCAATTACGATCACAAATACCGTAACTGGAACCGTACCGGCGACGGCTATGTGGACCTGGACACGGCGATCATGCGGTCCAACGACACCTACTTCTATGACCTGGCCCACAAGCTGGGGATTGATCGGCTGTCGGAGTACATGGGCAAGTTCGGCCTCGGTCAGAAAGTCTCCCTGGACATGTTCGAAGAATCCCCAGGCCTGATGCCGTCCCGCGAGTGGAAGCGAGCAACCCGTCGACAGGCGTGGTTCCCAGGTGAAACCCTGATTCTGGGGATCGGCCAGGGCTATATGCAGGCCACGCCGCTGCAACTGGCCCAGGCCACCGCGCTGGTGGCCAACAAGGGTGTATGGAACCGTCCGCACCTGGCCAAGACCATCGAGGGCGAACGCCCGGTGGATGAAAACCCGATTCCCGACATTGTGCTGCGCGACCCGTCCGACTGGACCAAGGTCAACCACGGCATGCAGCAAGTGATGCACGGCGCCCGGGGTACCGCGCGTAAAGCGGCGGCCGGCGCGCAATACCGGATTGCCGGCAAGAGCGGTACGGCCCAGGTGGTCGCGATCAAGCAGGGTGAGAAGTACGACCGCTCCAAGGTTCAGGAGCGCCACCGTGACCACGCCTTGTTCGTCGGCTTTGCCCCGGCCGACAACCCGAAGATCGCCGTGGCGGTGATGGTCGAGAACGGTGAATCCGGTTCCGGCGTGGCAGCACCCGTGGTGCGTCAAGTCATGGATGCCTGGCTGTTGACCGAAGACGGCAAGCTCAAGCCCGAATATGGCGGCACCCCATCCAGCGTGGAGGCTACGGCCCGTGAAGAGTAATTTTGACCGCATCCTCTCCAGCGAGGATGTGATGCGCCGTCGCGCCACCTTGCTGCAGCGCATGCACATTGATGGCCCGTTGCTGATCCTGCTGCTGACCCTCGCGGCCGGCAGCTTGTTTGTTTTGTATTCGGCCAGTGGCAAAAACTGGGACCTGCTGATCAAGCAGGCGTCTTCGTTTGGCCTGGGCCTGTTGTCGATGGTGGTGATCGCTCAGCTGGAGCCGCGCTTCATGGCGCGCTGGGTGCCGCTGGGGTACGTCGCCGGGGTGTTGCTGCTGGTGGTGGTGGATGTCATGGGGCACAACGCCATGGGTGCCACCCGCTGGATCAACATCCCGGGGGTGATTCGCTTCCAGCCGTCGGAATTCATGAAGATCCTGATGCCGGCGACCATCGCCTGGTACCTGTCAAAACGCACATTGCCGCCGCAGCTCAAGCACGTGGGCATCAGCCTGATATTGATCGGCGTGCCGTTTATCCTGATCGTGCGCCAGCCCGACCTCGGCACCTCGCTGCTGATCCTCGCGGGCGGCGCGTTCGTGCTGTTCATGGGGGGGCTGCGCTGGCGCTGGATCCTCAGCGTGCTGGCCGCCGCCGTGCCGGTGGCCGTGGCCATGTGGTTCTTTTTCATGCACGACTATCAGAAGCAGCGAATCCTCACGTTCCTCGATCCGGAGAGCGATCCGCTGGGCACCGGCTGGAACATCATCCAGTCCAAGGCTGCCATCGGTTCCGGCGGCGTATTCGGCAAGGGCTGGCTGCTGGGCACCCAGTCGCACCTGGACTTTTTGCCGGAAAGCCACACCGACTTTATTATCGCGGTGATGGGCGAGGAGTTCGGCCTGGTGGGCATCTGCGCACTGTTGCTGATTTACTTGCTGCTGATCGGTCGTGGCCTGGTGATTACTGCCCAGGCGCAAACGCTGTTCGGCAAATTGCTCGCCGGCAGCCTCACCATGACGTTTTTTGTTTACGTTTTCGTCAACATCGGTATGGTCAGTGGCCTGTTGCCGGTGGTTGGGGTGCCGTTGCCGTTCATTAGCTACGGCGGAACTTCGCTGGTGACATTGATGTCAGCGTTTGGGGTTTTGATGTCGATCCATACCCATCGTAAGTGGATCGCACAGGTTTGAATAAGGTGAAGATGTCAATGCAAGTAATGCGCGGCTGGGCTGCTCGGCACGTGTCCTGGATGGGCCTGTTGGGCCTGCTGGGGGCCGCTGTGCAGGAAGCGCAGGCCGGCGACTACGACGGCTCGCCCCAGGTCGCCGAATTTGTCGGTGAGATGACCCGTGACTATGGTTTCGCCGGTGAACAGCTGATGGGCGTGTTCCGCGAGGCCCAGCGCAAGCAGGCAATTCTCGACGCCATCTCCCGGCCCGCCGAACGCGTGAAGCAGTGGAAGGAATATCGCCCGATGTTCCTGACCGACGCCCGCGTGGCGCGTGGTGTGGACTTCTGGCGCCAGCACGAAGCCGTACTGGCCCGCGCCGAGCAGGAATACGGGGTTCCGGCCCAAGTGATCGTAGCCATCATCGGCATCGAAACCTTCTACGGCCGCAACACCGGCAGCTACCGGGTGATCGACGCCTTGTCGACCCTGGGCTTTGATTACCCGCCGCGCGCCGAATTCTTCCGCAAAGAGCTGCGCGAATTCCTGTTGTTGGCCCGTGAAGAGCAGGTCGACCCGTTGACCCTCAAGGGTTCCTACGCCGGGGCCATGGGCTTGCCGCAGTTCATGCCGAGCAGCTTTCGCGCCTACGCCGTGGATTTCGACGGCGACGGCCATATCAATATCTGGAGCAACCCCGATGACGCCATCGGCAGCGTCGCCAGCTACTTCAAGCGTCACGGTTGGGTAGCCGGCGAGCCGGTGGTGATTCGCGCCGATGTGACCGGTGACAGCGCCGACGAAGGCCTGACCCAGGGTATCGAGCCCGTCAAGACAGTGGGGGAGTTGCGGGCGCTGGGCTGGTCGAGTCAGAATGCGCCACGCGATGATATGCCGGTGACGGCGTTCCGCCTCGAAGGCGAAAATGGCCCGGAATATTGGATGGGCCTGAAGAATTTCTACGCAATCACGCGTTATAACCGCAGTGTGATGTACGCCATGGCCGTGCATCAGCTGTCAGACATGCTGGTCCAAGCACGGGGCGTCAAGTAATGCCGGTATCACCGATGTACAAACCCCTGAAGCTGGTGGCTTACGCCGCATTGTCGTTATTGGTGGTCAGTTGCTCCACCAGTCGTGCACCGGTGCAAAAGTCCGGTGGCACGGCCATCCGCTCTCAACCGGGGCTGGATATCAACCGCGCCCACAAAGACGGCGCGCCGTGGTGGGATGTGGATGTGTCGAAAATCCCGGATGCCACGCCGACCCTGCACACCGGTCCTTACAAGGCCAACCCTTACACCGTGCTGGGCAAAAACTACTTCCCGCTGCAAGACTCCAAGACCTACGTGCAATCGGGTACGGCGTCCTGGTACGGGACCAAATTCCATGGCCAGAACACCGCCAACGGCGAAGTGTATGACCTGTACGGCATGAGCGCGGCGCACAAGACCCTGCCACTGCCCAGCTATGTACGCGTGACCAACCTGGACAACAACCGCTCGGTGATCCTGCGGGTCAATGACCGTGGGCCGTTCTATTCGGACCGGATCATCGACTTGTCCTACGCCGCCGCGAAGAAGCTCGGTTATGCCGAGATCGGCACGGCGCGGGTGAAGGTTGAAGGTATCGACCCTGCCCAGTATTGGGCCCAGCGTGGCAAGCCGGCGCCGTTGATGCTCAACGAACCGCAAACCCCGCAACCACAAGTTACCGCCTCGGCCGGCAAGATCGAGCAGTGGACACCGCCACCGGCGCAGCATGCCCCGGACACGGTCGTCATCCCCCATGCAGCGCCGGGAGCCTCTACCGTGGGCGGCCAGTACCTGCAAGTGGGCGCTTTCGCCAACCCTGACGCGGCAGAGCTGTTAAGGTCCAAGCTCAGCGGAATGGTCAGTGCGCCGGTGTTTATCAGCTCTATTGTGCGTAACCAGCAAACCTTGCACCGTGTGCGCATGGGGCCGATCGGCTCGCCGAGCGAAGTTGCACAAGTGCAGAACAGTGTGCGCATGGCCAACCTGGGGCAACCCAGCGTGGTCACCGCCGAATAAGCAGTACAAAGGATTGATGGCTCAGGCTCGCATGCGGGTTTGAGCCTTGGTTGTTGGCTCGTTGAACAATAAAAACCCAGGGGCAAGGGGTGGGCGTACAACCGAACACGCGACAGTCTGGCGACGGGCTGTCTGAATAGTTTTGCCCGCGAGGGCAAGTTTCCATAAGCAATTTCGAGAGACGGATGAACATCACCACCTTAGCCAAACGCACGTGCCTGCTTCTTTCGCTGATCATCACCCCGGCCGCCTGGGCGGTTGAAATGGTGCCAGCTTCCCCGCAACTGGCTGCCAAGGCCTGGGTCCTGATGGACGCCGCCAGCGGCAACGTGCTGGTGGAGAACAACGGTGACCAGCGCCTGCCCCCAGCCAGCCTGACCAAGCTGATGACTGCCTACATCGCGACCCTGGAAATCCGTCGCGGCCAGATCGGTGAAAACGATCCGGTGACCGTCAGCGAAAACGCCTGGCGCACCGGCGGTTCGCGGATGTTCATCAAGGTCGGTTCGCAGGTGACTGTCAGCGACCTGCTGCACGGCATCATCATCCAGTCCGGTAACGATGCCAGCGTGGCCTTGGCCGAGCACATCGCCGGCAGCGAAGACGCGTTCGCCGACATGATGAACAAAACCGTGGCCGACCTGGGCATGACCAACAGCCACTTCATGAACCCGACCGGCCTGCCGAATCCGGAGCACTACTCGTCGGCTCACGACATGGCCATCCTGGCCCGCGCGATCATTCGTGTCGACCCGGTGCACTACGCGATCTACTCCCAGAAAGAGTTCTTCTGGAACAACATCAAGCAACCTAACCGCAACCTGTTGCTGTGGCGTGACAAGACCGTCGATGGTCTGAAAACCGGTCACACCGACGAAGCGGGCTACTGCATGGTGTCGTCCGCTGTCCGTGACGGCCAGCGCCTGATTGCCGTGGTATTCGGTACCAACAGCGAGCAGGCCCGTGCGGCCGAGACGCAGAAGCTGCTGACCTATGGCTTCCGTTTCTTCGAAACCCAGACCTTCTACCAGAAAGGCACCGAGCTGGCTCAAGCCCCTGTGTGGAAAGGCGCGACCCATCAAGTCAAGGCCGGCCTGGCTGAAGACCTGACCCTGACCATGCCTAAAGGCCAGCTCAAGAAGCTGGTGGCCAGCATGACCATGAACCCGCAGCTGGTCGCACCGATCGCCAAGGGCGATGTCATCGGTAAGGTCGAAGTGAAGCTGGACGACAAGGTGGTGCACAGCGCCGACCTGATCGCTCTGGACGCCGTCGACGAAGGTGGTATCTTCCGACGCGTGTGGGATAGCATCCGTCTATTCTTCTACAGCTTGTTCAACTGATAGTGTGCACCTGCATGACCCCGCGCTGATCCGGCGCGGGGTTATGCCCGTCGCCACGGCTTACGCTTACGAGGCCGTTACGCCATGACCGATACCGAAGTAAAGGCGCCAAAGATCGAATTCCCAAACGTGGACTATCCCGTCAAGGTGATCAGCGATACGGGTGTGGGCAACAAAGACAAGATCATCGAGATCGTCAAGAAACACGCGACGATCAACCATGACCGTGTGGATGAGCGTCAAAGCACCAACGGCAAGTACACCACCATTCAGTTGCACATCGTTGCAACTGACCAGGACCAGCTCTACAACATCAACAGCGAACTGCGGGCCACCGGCTTCGTGCACATGGTGTTGTGATGTCACAGACCCTGGGCTTTCGCGAGCTCGGCCAAATGGCATATGAACCGGTGTGGCACGCCATGCAGCGGTTCACCAACGAGCGCGGCACCGAAGCCCCGGATGAAATCTGGCTGGTGGAACACCCGCCGGTTTTCACCCAGGGCCAGGCCGGCAAGGCCGAGCATTTGTTGCTGCCGGGAGAAATCCCGGTGGTGCAGGTCGACCGCGGCGGGCAGGTGACTTACCATGGCCCAGGCCAATTGGTGGCTTATCTGTTGCTGGACGTGCGCAGGCTAGGTTTTGGCGTACGTGAGCTGGTCAGTCGCATGGAGTCATGCCTGATCGAGTTGCTGGCCAGCTACGGTGTGACCGCAGCGGCCAAGCCGGATGCTCCGGGGGTTTACGTAGAGGGCGCGAAAATCGCCTCCCTGGGCCTGCGGATTCGCCACGGCTGTTCCTTTCACGGCCTGGCCTTGAACGTGGACATGGACCTGGCGCCGTTTCGACGGATCAATCCCTGCGGTTACGCCGGTTTGGCGATGACCCAGTTGAGCGATCACGCAACACCACTAGAATTTGCCGAGGTAAGTGCCCGGCTGCGCGCGCAGCTCGTCAAACACCTCGACTATGCTGAGCAGACGACCCTAACGGGCGGAATCGACTGATTATGACTACTGATGCAGTGCAAACCATGATCCCGACGCTGGATGTTACCGAGCGTCCGGCCCCGCGTGCCAAGGTAGAAGCCGGCGTCAAGCTGCGCGGCGCCGAGAAGGTTGCACGCATCCCGGTGAAGATCATTCCGACCACCGAACTGCCGAAAAAGCCTGACTGGATTCGCGTGCGTATCCCGGTTTCGCCGGAAGTCGACCGCATCAAGGCCCTGCTGCGCAAACACAAGCTGCACAGCGTCTGCGAAGAGGCGTCTTGCCCGAACCTGGGCGAGTGCTTCTCCGGCGGCACTGCGACCTTCATGATCATGGGTGACATCTGCACCCGTCGTTGCCCGTTCTGCGACGTTGGCCACGGCCGGCCGAAACCGCTGGACGTCAACGAGCCGGAAAGCCTGGCCATCGCCATCGCCGACCTCAAACTCAAGTACGTCGTGATCACCTCGGTAGACCGTGACGACCTGCGCGACGGCGGTGCCCAGCACTTTGCCGACTGCATCCGCGAGATCCGCAAGCTGTCGCCGAACGTGATGCTCGAGACCCTCGTCCCGGACTACCGTGGCCGTATGGACGTGGCGCTGGAAATCACCGCCGCCGAGCCGCCGGATGTGTTCAACCATAACCTGGAAACCGTACCGCGCCTGTACAAGGCTGCGCGTCCGGGTTCGGACTACCAGTGGTCGCTGACCCTGCTGCAGAAATTCAAGCAGATGATGCCGCACATTCCGACCAAATCCGGCCTGATGCTGGGCCTGGGCGAAACCGACGAAGAAGTCATCGAAGTCATGAAGCGCATGCGCGAACACGACATCGACATGCTGACCCTCGGCCAGTACCTGCAGCCATCCCGTAGCCACTTGCCAGTACAGCGCTTCGTGCACCCGGACGTGTTCGCCTGGTTTGCCGAAGAAGGCTACAAGATGGGCTTCAAGAACGTCGCTTCCGGCCCGCTGGTACGTTCCTCGTACCACGCCGACGAGCAGGCGAAATTGGTCAAGGCCAGCCTGGTTTCCTGATACGCGGAACGCCGGACACTGCAGGACCCTTGTGGGAGCGGGCCTGGATGGGAGCGGGCTTGCTCGCGAATGCGTTGGATCAGTTGACCTATCCGGTGACTGACTGACCGCTTTCGCGAGCAAGCCCGCTCCCACCCAAGCCCGCTCCCACATTTGCTACTGACTCTTCCTCTTCTGTTTGCAACCATTGCTGTTTAGAGTGCCTTGGGCAATCCACACGAGGAGAACCATGGATGACGACTCAATTGACCACTTGTGCGGTACCTGCGCTGCGCGCCGAAGGCGTGATCGGGCTGATTGCCCCTGCCGGGCCGGCCGAGCTGGATATCGACAAGGCCACGCAATGGATGCGCGCCCGGGGCTACACACTGCGGATCTTTCCGGGCGTGAGCCAGCGTGATGGCTATCTCGCCGGCAGTGATGACGTACGCCTTAATGACCTGCACGCGGCGTTTGCCGACTCGACCATCGACGCGATTTTCTGCCTGCGCGGCGGCTACGGCACCCCACGCCTGCTGGACCGCCTGGACTTTGACCTGCTGCGGGCCAACCCCAAGCCATTCGTAGGCTACAGCGATATCACCGCCTTACACCTGGCGATCAACCGCTATGCCGGTTTCGTCACCTTTCACGGGCCGATGTACAACGCTGACCTGTTAGGCGAAAAGCAACAGCCTACCGAGTCGTCGCTGTTCAGCATGCTGCGGGGGCAAGTGAAAGCCGGTAGCCAGCTGACTCACCCGGTGGCCTACCCGCTGACCACCGTCGAGCCAGGCATCGCCTGTGGGCGTCTGCTGGGCGGCAATCTATCGATGATCGCAGCGGTGATGGGCACGGCGTACGAGATTGACGCCGAGGGCATCATTCTGTTTATCGAAGATGTTAACGAGCCGTTGTACCGCATTGATCGGTTGCTCACCCATTTGCGCCTGGCCGGCAAGCTGGCTCAGGTGGCGGGTGTGGTGGTGGGGGATGTGGCTGGGGTTGATAGCCTTGCGCTTGAGCGCTTGCTGAAGCAGACCTTCGAGCCGTTGTGCATTCCTGTGCTGTCCGGCTGGCGCAGTGGGCACTGCAATCCGAACCTGACCTTGCCGATGGGCGCGAGGGTGCGGTTGGATGCGGGGGAGAGGCGGTTGGTGTTGGAGCAGGATGTGGTGTTTAAGGCCTGAACTTTGTAGCGCCGGTAAAGGCCTCTTCGCGAGCAAGCCCGCTCCCACATTTCGATCGCGTTCCTTCAGGAAGTGCACGGTCAAAATGTGGGAGCGGGCTTGCTCGCGAATGCGGTAGCAGCCATACGCCAATCTATCGGCTTTGCAGCGACTCGAGCAACTTCACCGTCGGATACCCGTCCGCCGGCCAGCCCAGGGATTGCTGCGCTGCACGAATCGCCTTGCGGGTATTGGCGCCAATGATCCCGTCCGGGTTGCCCGCATCGTAGCCATGGGCACTGAGCACCGTCTGCAAATCAATCCGCTGTGAGCGGGTCAACGGCAGCTCATCTTTCGGCCAGCTCCCACGAATCAAGCCACCCCCGCCGAACCGTTCCGACAGCAAACCGACCGCCAACGCATAGGACGAAGAGTTGTTGTACTTGAGGATCGCGCGGAAGTTATCCAGCACCAGGAACGCCGGGCCACGATAGCCGGCGGGCAGCAGCAGGGCCGCGGAAAGCTGGTCCACGTTGGCCGGCACACTGGCGCCAGGCGGCACCTGGATTCCCAGTTTCAACCATTCGCCTACAGTTTTACGCACGCTGCCATCGGCCAGGGCGTAATCGAAGTTCAACGGCAGTTGCTGCACCTCAAAACCCCACGGCTGGCCTTTCTGCCAACCGGAGCTTTGCAGGTAGTGCGCGGTGGAGGCGAGGGCGTCGGCCGGGCTGTTCCAGATATCCCGGCGACCGTCACCGTCGAAGTCCACGGCGTGGGTGTTGTAGGTGGTCGGAATGAACTGGGTCTGGCCCATGGCCCCGGCCCAGGAGCCTTTCATCTGGTCAGCAGAGATATCGCCGTGCTGGATGATTTGCAGTGCTGCCAGCAATTGGGCCTGGGCGAATGCCGGGCGACGGCCTTCATATGCCAGGGTCGCCAAGGAGCGAATCACCGAGTTGTTGCCCTGGAACTGGCCGAAGTTACTTTCCATGCCCCACACCGAGACCAGTGCCTGGCGGTCGACGCCATAACGGTCCTCTATGCGTTGCAGAGTGTCAGCGTATTTCACCAGCAGCGACTGGCCATTGCGCACGCGCAGCGGCGACAGGGCGCCATCGAGGTATTCCCACACCGGGCGCGAGAACTCCGGCTGGCTGCGGTCGGCACGGATCACCGCCATATCGGGGACGACATTGGCAAAGGCTGTGTCGAAAACCTGGGGCGTGATACCGGCCTTCAGGGCTTCCACGCGAAAGCCTGCCTGCCATTCGGCAAACGTCTGGGTCGGCTGGATATCAAGGTTGTCCACCGCCAGTGGCGCAACGACGGCAGGCGCAGCTACCGGTGCAGTCTGGAGCGGGGGCAGGGGTTGAGCATCGGCGGCGGTGGGTTTTTCCGCGCAGGCGACTAACAGAATGAGGCTGGAGGCAGCGATCAGTTGGCGAAGGTGCCAACGACGGGAAAGACTAGAGGGCATGCACAGGTCCAGGGAGTACGAATCAGGTACAGACCTTATCATGCCAGAGGGGCGCTTGCCTTCAGGCAGCCAGAAAGTAAGAAGCCTCCCAGCTATTAGACTGGAAGGCTTCGCGGCGGTAGCTGCCTTTGCCTTTGCCGGCTCGTTCCTGGCGACTGCGGAACAACGGCTGGGCGATGATGGATTTGGCCTTGTTGGGGCCATGCTTGGATGGCTTTTTGCTCATGATAGGTACTCTTTGGCGGGTTGATGATGCGGTGCGAATCATCGGCCGAAGTTTGGATTCTGTCCAGCCCGGCGAGACGTAGGACTATTCAGCAGGCAGCGCCAAGCGCTGTCCTGACATCAAAAGTGACAAACGACTCAAGCTCATCCAGGGCGATCCCGCCGCCTGGCCCTTGATCTGCGCGTCAATGCGCTGGGCTTCCAGCAGCAATTGCGCCCAGCGTTGCGCCGAGTGCCGTTGCAGGGCTTTGCTGATCAGCGGTTTGCGTTTGTCCCATACCGGTGGCCGTGCTTGGCTGAAGGCCTTGTCCAGCGGGATGCCTTGGCTGTATTGCAGGGCAATATTGGCCAGCAGGCGTAATTCCCGGGCCAGGGCCCAGAGAATCACCGGTGGCTCGACGCCTTCGCCGCGCAGCCCTTCGAGCATGCGCAGGGCGTGGGCGGGTTCGCCGTTGAGGATCGCATCCACCAGACCAAACACGTCAAAGCGCGCGCTGTCAGCCACGGCGCCTTGTACGGTTTCGACAGTGATCTGGCCGCCTTCTGCCATCAGCTTGAGCTTTTCGATTTCCTGGGCGGCGGCCAGCAGGTTGCCTTCCACTCGCGCCGCGATCAGCTCTACGGCGTCCTGGCTGGCACTCAGCCCGGATTGCGACAGGCGCTGACGGATCCACTGCGGCAGCTGACTGCTGTCCACTGGCCAGATCTGTATGAATTGGGTCTGGCCGCCTTCCACCAGCGCCTTGCCCCACTTGGTTTTCTGCGCGCTGCCATCCAGCTTGGGCAGGCTGATCAGCAGCAACGTGTCTTCGGCAGGGCGTGCGCAGTATTCCATCAATGCCGCCGCGCCTTTGTCGCCGGGCTTGCCCGAAGGCAGGCGCAGTTCCAGCAGGCGTTTCTCGGCAAACAGCGACATGCTCGCCCCGGCTTGCAGCAGCGTCCCCCAGTCGAAACTGGCATCGGCGCTGAACACCTGGCGTTCATCGAAGCCCTGTTGACGGGCGGCCGTGCGGATCGCGTCCGCAGCTTCCTGGCAGAGCAACGGGTCATCACCGCTGACGATGTAGACGGGCGCGAGGCTGCCTTGCAGGTGCTTGGCGAGTTGGGCGGGGGCAAGTTTCATAGGCAGGGCGAACGGGGCGCCAGGGGCGCCCCGTCTGGCTTACTCAGCTGGGACTTCGACAGGCGATTGTTTCGGCTGGCTATTTTCATACTCTTGCGCCGCTTTCAGCGCATCGGCATCTGCCTTGGCCTTGTTATCTGCCGTTTGCTGCAGTTGATCCAGTTTTTCCGGGGTGATCAGCTGCAGGCGCAGAAGCATGCGCTGTACCAGCTCACGACGCATTTCCTTGCGCACCTGGATGGTTTCGGAGTCCGAGCCCACCAGGTTGTTGCCGTCGTGGCTCACGACTTTCTGTACCTGGATTTTGTCGCCCATCAACGGCAGGTGGTCGTGGCCCTGGATTTCGAAGAAGAGCGTGGTGCTCAGCTCGATGTCCGAAGCACGCCCGGCACTGGCATAGCTGAGGTTGCGCTGCTCTTCTTTCTCATCCAGCAGGTTCAGTTTGTAAGCCGCGCCTGAATAGACTTTGACACCACTGTTTTCCAGGACCTGGCGCAGCTGTTGAACGGTCTCGCCGTATGAGTTACGGGCGGTGACGTCCAGTTCCTTGATCGCCAGTTCGGTGTGGCCGGTGCCGCGCAGCTGGAAGCCGCAAGCGCTCAGCAGCACGGCAAGGCCCATAACCAGCAGATTGCGTTTGATCATTTTGATGCTCCCCTTGAAACCATGTGGGCCTTATCGAGGCCCTGGAGGTTTTGTTCGGCGCCAAGGTAATGCCCTGGCGCCCGATCCGATTAGCTAGCGACGATATTGACCAGTTTGCCGGGCACCACGATCACTTTGCGGATCGTCAGGCCTTCGGTGAAGCGCAGCACGTTCTCATTGGCACGGGCGGCGGCTTCGACTTCTTCACGGCTGGCGCTGGCTGGCATGTCGATCTGGCCACGCAGCTTGCCGTTGACCTGAATCACCAGTTGCAGCGTGTCCTGTACCAGGGCGCTGTCATCCTGTACCGGCCAGCCGGCATCGATGACTGCGCCGCTGTGGCCCAAACGGCTCCACAGGTCGTGGCAGATGTGTGGCGTGATCGGTGCCAGCAGCAGGGTGACCGTTTCGAGGCCTTCCTGTACCAGCGCGCGGTCCTGTTCGGTGACCTGCGGTGCTTTTTCCAGCACGTTCATCAGCGTCATCACCTGGGCGATGGCGGTGTTGAATTTGTGGTGCTGGCCCACATCCTGGCTGGCGTGCTTGATAGCCAGGTGGGTGCTGCGGCGAATGGCTTTTTGCTCATCGCTCAAGGCTGCAACGTCCAGTTTGCCCGGCAAGCCCTGGCTGACATGGGCGTGCGCCAGGCGCCAGACGCGCTTGAGGAAACGGTGCGAACCCTCTACGCCGGAGTCGGACCATTCCGCGCTCATGTCGGGCGGCGAGGCGAACATCATGAACAGGCGGCAGGTATCTGCGCCGAACTGGTCGATCATCGACTGTGGGTCGACGCCGTTGTTCTTCGACTTGGCCATCTTCTCGGTGCCGCCGATTTCCACCGGCAGGCCGTCGGAGATCAACTTGGCACTGATCACTTTGGCCTTGCTGTCACGCACCAGCTCGACGTCCGCCGGGTTGAACCAGGTGTAGGCACCATTGGCTTCGCGACGGTAGTAAGTCTCGGCAATCACCATGCCTTGGGTCAGCAGGTTCTTGAACGGCTCGTCGGAGCTCACCAGGCCTTCGTCACGCATCAGCTTGTGGAAGAAGCGCGCGTACAGCAGGTGAAGGATGGCGTGTTCGATACCGCCGATGTACTGGTCTACCGGCAACCAGTGGTCGGCCGCGGATTTTTCCACCAGGCCGCCTTCATAGTGCGGCGAGGCGTAGCGGGCGTAGTACCACGAGGACTCCACGAAGGTGTCCATGGTGTCGGTTTCACGCTTGGCTGGGGCGCCGCAGTTCGGGCAGGTGCACTCGTAGAATTCTGGCATGCGCGCCAAGGGCGAACCGGCGCCGTCCGGCACTACATCTTCCGGCAACACGACGGGCAGTTGGTCTTCCGGCACCGGCACGTCACCGCAGGTTTCGCAGTGGATGATCGGGATCGGGCAGCCCCAGTAGCGCTGGCGGCTGATGCCCCAGTCACGCAGGCGGAACTGGGTGCGCGAGGCACCGAGGTTTTTCTTGATCAGCGCGACTTCGATAGCGTCGAAGGCGCCTTCGAAATCCAGGCCGTCGAACTCGCCGGAGTTGATCAGGGTGCCATGCTCGCCGTAGGCGTCTTGCCACGGGGCCGGGTTGGTGTCACCGGAGCTGGTGCGCACCACGGACTTGATGGGCAGGCTGTACTTGGTGGCGAATTCGAAATCGCGTTCGTCGTGGGCTGGCACGGCCATTACCGCGCCATCGCCGTAGTGCATCAACACGTAGTTGGCGACCCACACCGGCAACTTCTCGCCGGTCAACGGGTGCTCGACGAACAGCCCGGTCGGCAAGCCTTTTTTCTCTTGAGTGGCGACGTCGGCTTCGGCCACGCTGCCGCCTTTGCATTCGGCGATGAACGCCTGCAGCTCGGGGTTGTTCTGTGCGGCCTGGGTGGCCAGCGGGTGCTCAGCGGCCACGGCGACGTAGGTCGCGCCCATCAGGGTGTCCGGACGGGTGGTGAAGACTTTCAGTACGCCTTCGGCGCCGATGGAGTCGACGTTGTACGGGAACTGCACTTCCATGCCCTTGGACTTGCCGATCCAGTTGCGTTGCATGGTCTTGACCTGCTCGGGCCAGCCCGGCAAATCGTCGAGGCTCGACAAGAGTTCATCCGCGTAGGCGGTGATCTTGAAGTAGTACATCGGGATTTCGCGCTTCTCGATCAGCGCGCCGGAGCGCCAGCCGCGGCCGTCGATCACTTGTTCGTTGGCCAGTACGGTCTGGTCCACCGGGTCCCAGTTCACGGTGCCGCTCTTCTTGTAGATCACACCTTTTTCGAACAGGCGAGTGAACAGCCATTGTTCCCAGCGGTAGTAGTCGGGCTTGCAGGTGGTCACCTCGCGGGACCAGTCCACCGCCAGGCCCAGGCTGCGCAGTTGGGTCTTCATGTAGGCGATGTTTTCGTAGGTCCACTTGGCGGGCGCTACGTTGTTCTTCATCGCGGCGTTTTCCGCCGGCATGCCGAAGGCGTCCCAACCCATGGGTTGCAGGACGTTCTTGCCCAGCATGCGCTGGTAGCGGGAAATGACGTCGCCGATGGTGTAGTTGCGCACATGCCCCATGTGTAGCTTGCCGCTGGGGTAAGGGAACATCGATAGGCAATAGAAAGTCTCCTTGCCTGGCTGTTCACTGACTTCAAAGGACTTTTGCTCATCCCAGAACGACTGGGCGGCATTTTCTATTTCACGGGGCTGATATTGTTCGTGCATGGCTACTTTTGAACTGAATAGGGGTGGCCTAATCCTCTTCGGTGCAACGTTCAGGTTGATCGACACCAAAAAGCGGCGCGTCCGTGCCCAAACCCTGCGGGAAGTGGAGTTACAGGAAGCGCCGTAGCATACATGACCCCACTCTATCGAGGGAAACCCTGATTGCGCGGCCGAGGCCGTTGGTCGCGGCGTCAGGCAGGCGGGGCCAGCAGGACTACGCTGTTTATTGGGGAGTGAGTCTTATCTTCAATGAGGTGAGGGATGGTTGATTTGCAGAGAACTTTAACGAAACCGCAGGTGTACGAAGGACTGATCGACCGTTTGGGTCGAGCACTGGATGCAGCAAAAACCGCAGGCCGATTGTGTGATGAGCGGCCTCTGGAGTTGGAACTGCGTGGCTTGAGCCAGGCAGAGCTGGACGTGATCAAGGTGTATCTGGAGTTAAATGAGCATCGCGCGCCCCATGGCATGGCCTCCCCGCCGGCCCAGGAGGTTTCGCGCTCGGCCAAGGTGGTATGGCTCAAGGATCTGTCGGCCGGTCGCGGCCCGGAAAAACTCCGGTCCGTGCGTTTCAAGTGAAGTACCGCGTTAGTGATCTGTAGCCTTCTCAACGTTTGTTCTTGTAAAGATTGTCGCTAAACCTCGTTACACCTTAGGCTTCGGGCATCTTTGGAGATGCCCGATGCCTATTCGTTATTTCATTAAACAATTGTTGTTGCCGCCCGGCATTCTGTTGCTGTTGCTGGCGCTTGCCTGGTGGTTTCGTCGCAACCGGCCGCGACTGGCGGCGGTGTGCTTTGCCCTGGGGTTCGGCGGGATGTGGTTGATGAGCCTGCCGGTGGTGGTGCAGTGGGGGGCCAAGGCCCTGGAGACCGAGCCGCCTTTGGCGCGTGACGAATGGGCAACCCTGGCGCAGCGGGCTGATGCCATTGTGGTATTGGGCTCCGGGCGTGAACGCGGGGATCCGGCGTGGGGCTCCGATCAGCCGACGGGTATCGGTCTTGAGCGCCAGCGCTATGCGGCCCGCTTGGCCAAGGCTTCGGGCTTGCCGGTGCTGACCAGCGGTGGTTTGCACTACGGCACGCCACCAAGCGAGGCGGAGGTGATGGCGGTGTCGATGCAGGATGACTTTGGCGTGAGCGTACGCTGGAAGGAAGAACGCAGCCGTACCACTTGGGAAAACGCGCAAATGAGTGCAGAGATTCTGCTGCCCCAGGGGATCAAACGTGTGGTCGTCGTAACCCAGGCCTGGCACATGCCGCGTTCGCGCTGGAGCTTCGAAAAGGCCGGGTTTACGGTGGTTCCGGCGCCGGTGGGATTCCTGGGCCTGGACAACGCCCGGCCGCTGGGTGGCTGGATGCCGGAATTCAAGTCGGTCTGGCAGAGCGGGCAGTTGCTCAATGAGGCGGTGGGGCAGGTGGGTTATCGGATGTTTTACAGGTAACACCGCCGGGCAAATATGGGAGCGGGCTTCTGTGGGAGCCGGGCTTGCCCGCGATGCAGGCACCTCGGTGTGTCAGTTACACCGAGGTGATGCTATCGCAGGCAAGCCAGCTCCCACATTCATCCGAGTATGCCTGTTAAACCGTTTTCGACATCCGGCCCACCAACAGCGCCCAGCCAAACAGGCCAAAGCACAGGATGATCAACGGCCACGAGCGCCATTCCAGATACGGCGTGAGGTTGTGCATCGGCACCACTTCACCGTAGAGAATCCCGCGTTCAAACTGCGGGATCTGCACGGTAATCTGCCCGTACGGGTTGATCAGGCCGGTCACGCCGTTGTTGGTGGCGCGGATCATCCAGCGACCGGCTTCCAGGGCGCGCATCTGGGCCATCTGCAAATGCTGCAGCGGGCCGATGGAGCGGCCGAACCAGGTGTCGTTGCTGATGGTCAGCAACAAGTCGCTGCGGGCCGACAGGCCAGCGGCGAACTCCGGGTACACCACTTCATAGCAAATGAAGGGCGCAATCTGATAGCCCTTGGCTTGCAGCAGGGCCTGGTCGGACGGCCCACGGGCGAAGTCCGACATCGGCAGGTCAAAGAACGCGATCAAGCCGCGTAGCATGTCTTGCAGCGGCACGTACTCGCCAAATGGCACCAGCTTCTGCTTCAGGTAGGTACCGTCGCCTTCACCCACCACGGTGATGCCGTTGAAGAAGCGCTTGTGGTGGTGCACTTCCTGGCGAATCGGCACGCCGGTGATCAGCGCGGTGTGCCGGTCGGCAGCGAACTTGCCCATCATGCCCAGGTAGCCTTCAACAGATTCCTTGAGCACCGGCACGGCGGTTTCTGGCCATACCAGCAGGTCAACAGGCTTGGAACTGAAGCTCATGTCGCGGTACAGGGCGAGCTGTGCATTGAGCTGCTCGGGGTCCCACTTCATGCTTTGCTCGACGTTGCCCTGAACGGCCGCCACCGTCAGCGGCGCGCCGGCGGGTGTGGTCCAGGCGTGATGCTTGAGTGCCAGGCCGATGGCCCATGGCGCCACCAACAGCAGCAAGCCGGCACCGATGAACAGGTTGCGCTTAGCCGCCAGCAGACGCGGCAGGTTGCAGATCAGTGCGGCGGTCAGCGCCAGGGCAAAGGAAATCAGCCACATCCCGCCCAGCGGCGCGAGGCCGGTAAGAGGGCCGTCGAGCTGGCTGTAACCGGAATAGAGCCAAGGGAAACCGGTGAGGAACCAGCCGCGAAACGCTTCCTGGCCAACCCACAGTGCCGCGAAGGCCAGGGCATCGGCCAGTGGCGCTTCGTTGCGGCGCAGCCAGCGCGCCCAGAGCCAGGCGGGCAGGGCAAAGAACCAGGCTATTGCCGCCGTAAACGCCAGCATCAGCATGCCAGCCAGCAGCACCGAAGCGCCGCCAAAATGGTGAATGCTGTAGTAAATCCAGCTGGTACCGGCGCCAAACAGGCCGAAACCGAAACACCAGCCACGGCCCAGGGCCTGGCGTGGTGTCAGTTCACGCAATCCCGCATAAAAGAACCCGACGGCTACCAGCGCAAACGGCCAGAGGTCGAACGGCGCCAGCGCCAGGGTAGTGATGGCGCCGGCCACCACGGCCAGCAGGTTACCGGGCCAGCCGGGTGCAATCATACGGCGCATGTCAGTCCTTAGCGGGCAATAGGTGTCAGGCGAATCAGATGGATCCTGCGGCTATCAGCATTCAGGATGCGGAAGCGGTAAGCACCGATCTCGGTGGTCTCGTTACGTTTTGGCAGATGCCCGAACGCACTCATCACCAGGCCGCCAACGGTATCGAACTCATCGTCGGAGAATTCGCTGTCGAAGAACTCGTTGAAGTTCTCGATCGGCGTCAGGGCCTTGACCAGGAAATCACCGCTGGGCAGCGGCTTGATGTAGCTGTCTTCTTCCACATCGTGTTCGTCTTCGATGTCGCCGACGATCTGTTCCAGCACGTCTTCGATGGTCACGAGGCCGGCCACACCGCCGTATTCGTCGATCACGATGGCCATGTGATTGTGGTTCGCACGAAATTCGCGCAGCAGCACATTCAGGCGCTTGGATTCGGGGACGAAGGTGGCAGGACGCAGCAGGTCCTTGATGTTGAAGCTGTCGCCGTTCTCCTTGAGGATCAGCGGCAGCAGGTCCTTGGCCAACAGGACACCCATGACGTCGTCATGGCTTTCGCCGATCACCGGGTAGCGCGAGTGCGCCGAATCGATAACGGCCGGGAGGAATTCCCGTGGGGTCTGGGTCGCCTTGATGCTGACCATCTGCGAGCGCGGAACCATGATGTCCCGCACTTGCAAGTCAGCGACCTGGATGGCGCCTTCGACGATGGCCAGCGCTTCGCTGTCCAGCAACTTGTTCTGATGTGCCTCGCGCAGCAGCTCCAGCAGCTCCTGGCGGTTTTTCGGCTCGTGGGCAAAGGCCTGGGTGAGTTTCCCCAGCCATGACTTTTGCCCGTTGCTCGATCGGTCTTCGCTCATAGCGATTACTCTAAATCCTTTGTTGTGTCAGTTAGGTGTAGTTTCTATTTCGTCATCTGCATATGGGTCGCGATGACCCAGTTCTGCAAGCAACGTTCGTTCCAGTGCTTCCATTTCTTCGGCTTCGTCATCGTCTATATGGTCGTAACCCAAGAGATGCAAGCAGCCGTGGATGACTAGATGGGCCCAATGGGCCTCAAGTTCCTTGCCCTGTTCCTTCGCTTCACGCTCGACCACTTCGACGCAGATCACCAGGTCGCCCAGCAATGGGATATCCAGCAACTCGTCGGGGACGTCAGCGGGAAAGGACAGCACGTTGGTCGCGTAGTCTTTTTGTCGCCAGGTGTGATTCAGTTCACGGCCTTCGGGCTCGTCCACCAGGCGAATGGTCAGTTCCGAGTCGGCGGTGCGCTGGCGCAGGGCCAGGGCGCACCATTGGCGGAACTGTTCTTCGCTGGGGGCGGGCGCTTCGGTGGCCAGCTGCAGGTCAAGCTCAAGCATCGCGGCGAGTGTCCTTGGCCGGTTGGTCATCGCGGTGTTCGAAGCGCTCGTAGGCTTCGACAATGCGCTGCACCAGCGGGTGACGTACCACGTCCTTGGGCATGAAGTGGGTGAAGCTGATCCCCGGCACGTCCTTGAGCACGTCGATCACCTGGGCCAGGCCCGACTTGGTGCCTTTGGGCAGGTCGACCTGGGTGACGTCGCCGGTGATCACGGCCGTTGAGCCGAAGCCGATCCGGGTCAGGAACATTTTCATTTGCTCGACGGTGGTGTTCTGGCTTTCGTCGAGGATGATGAAGCTGTTGTTCAGCGTCCGGCCGCGCATGTAGGCCAGCGGGGCGATCTCGATCACCTGGCGCTCGATCAGCTTGGCCACGTATTCGAAGCCGAGCATCTCGTAGAGCGCGTCGTAGAGCGGGCGCAGGTACGGGTCGATCTTCTGGGCCAGGTCGCCGGGCAAAAAGCCCAGTTTTTCGCCGGCTTCCACCGCCGGGCGCACCAGCAGGATGCGTCGCACCTGCTCACGCTCGAGGGCGTCGACCGCACAGGCCACGGCCAGGTAGGTCTTGCCGGTACCGGCAGGGCCGATGCCGAAGTTGATGTCGTTACCCAGAATCTCTTTGACGTAGCGCTGCTGATTCAAGCCGCGAGGGCGAATCATGCCTTTCTTGGTGCGCAACGCGACGCTGGCTTCGGCTACCGGGTTATTCGCCAGGTCTTCCACGGCGGATTCCTGCAGGTACAGGTGCACCGTTTCCGGCGACAGCTCGCTACCTTTGGTTTCCCGGTAGAGGCGGCGCAGAAGGTTTTCTGCCGAGGTGGTGTGTTGGGGTTCACCAATAAGCTCGAATTGATTCCCGCGGTTGCGGATCTCGATGCTCAGGCGTTGTTCGATCAGGCGCAGGTGCTCGTCGAACTGTCCGCACAGATTGGCGAAACGGCGAGCCTCAAAGGGCTCGAGGAGGAAACGATGTGGTTCTATGGGTGCGTTCAAGGTCGTTTTTAGCCGCCCTGGGGCAATTAAGATGAAATCAAGGATAACGCCAGCAGGCGGTGTGCGAAAGCACTTATATATCCCGAAGCTGGCACCGTTCTAATGTGGGAGCGGGCTTGCTCGCGAATGCGGTGGTTCAGTCAGCCTATTCGTTGCCTGACACACTGCCTTCGCGAGCAAGCCCGCTCCCACATGGGTTCCCGGTGGCCGAATTATTGTTACACCAGCGAGCCGCGCAGCGAGTGCGGTTGTGCCGCGTCAATGTGCACGTCGGCGAACTGCCCGATCAGTGTCGGATTATCGCAACGGAAGTTGACGATCCGGTTGTTCTCGGTCCGGCCCTGCAATTCGCCAGGGTCTTTTTTCGAGTAGTCGGTCACCAGGATACGCTGGGTCGAGCCCACCATCTGTCGGCTGATCTCGAAGCCTTGCTGGTTGAGGCGATGCTGCAGCGCGTTCAAGCGCTCCTTCTTCTCCGCTTCCGGAGTCTCGTCCACCAAATCCGCCGCCGGAGTGCCCGGGCGCTGGCTGTAGACGAAGGAGTAGGAGAAGTCGAAACCAACGTCTTCGATCAGCTTCATGGTCTGCTGGAAGTCTTTCTCGGTTTCCCCCGGGAAGCCGACGATAAAGTCCGAGCTGATGCAGATCCCCGGCACCGCCGCACGCAATTTTCGCAGTTTGGATTTGTATTCCAGGGCGGTGTGGTTGCGCTTCATCGCCGAGAGGATGCGGTCCGAGCCAGATTGCACTGGCAAGTGCAGGTGTTTGACCAGTTCCGGCACTTCGGCGTGGGCCTGGATCAGGCTGTCGGAGAATTCCAGCGGGTGCGAGGTGGTGTAGCGAATCCGCTCGATCCCATCGACGGCGGCGACTACGCGGATCAACTCCGCGAGGTCCGCCAGGCGCCCGTCATGGGTCTGGCCGCGATAGCCGTTGACGTTCTGCCCCAGCAGGGTCACTTCACGCACGCCGTTCTCGGCCAGGTGAATGATCTCTGCCAGTACGTCGTCGAACGGGCGGCTGACTTCTTCACCGCGGGTGTAGGGCACCACGCAGAAGGTGCAGTACTTGCTGCAGCCTTCCATCACCGACACATAAGCGCTCGGGCCGTCGATACGCGGCTCGGGCAAATGGTCGAACTTTTCGATTTCCGGGAACGAGACGTCGACTTGCGGCAGCTTGGTGATGCGCGCGGCGTCGATCATTTCCGGCAGGCGGTGTAGGGTTTGCGGGCCGAACACCACGTCGACGTACGGTGCGCGGTCGCGAATGGCGGCGCCTTCCTGGCTGGCCACGCAACCGCCGACGGCGATCACCATGTCCGGGTTGGCCAGTTTCAGTTCGCGCCAGCGGCCCAACTGCGAGTAGACCCGGTCCTGGGCTCGCTCGCGGATCGAGCAGGTATTGAGCAGGATCACGTCGGCGTCTTCAGCGCGGGCGGTGACTTCCAGGGCCTGATGTTCACCCAGCAGATCGACCATGCGCGAGCTGTCGTACTCGTTCATCTGGCAACCGTGGGTTTCGATGTAAAGCTTCTTGGCCATGGGGATCGTCAACTGGTGGTAAAGAACCGCGCATTATAGGGGGCATGCCGATAGGTTCCTAGCACTGTGCATCGGACGCCATGCTATAGTTCGCGCCCTCTTTTATATCCCCCGATGTGTTACCCGCCCACCATGACCAAACGTGAAGCTCCAATCTACAAGGTGATTTTCCTTAACCAGGGCCAGGTGTTCGAAATGTACGCCAAGCAGATCTATCAAAGTGATCTGTGGGGCTTCCTGGAAGTGGAAGAGTTCGTCTTTGGCGAGCGCACACAGCTGGTTGTCGATCCGGGCGAGGAAAAACTCAAGGCCCAGTTCGAAGGCGTGGTGCGCAGTTTTGTGCCGATGCATTCGATCGTGCGCATCGATGAAGTCGAGCGCCTGGGCACGCCGAAAATCAGCGAAGCCCGTGGCATGAGCAATGTCATGCCGTTTCCGATGCCGATGCCTGAGAAGTAAGAGCGCTGAACCTTCCCATGCGGGGGATGGGAGCAATCAATCAGCGTGAAGGATCCGGCAGTGGCGAAAATGGCGAGCTGCCATCTGCGCTCTGCAGTTCCTGCAGGTAGTTGCGGAAAATCTGTCCCAGTACCTGAGTCGCCACTTCCAGTTCGTCCCGCTGCATGTGCTCGGCCACTTCATCGGCCGTGTCCAGTGCATCTTCGGCGCCGTTGACCGCCGCCATTTTCAGCACGATATACGCCTGAACGTTATTGGCCGGTACGCCTTCGCCGTGGAAAAACATGGTGCCCAGCTGGAATTGCGCCTGGGCGTGGCCCTGCAACGAGGCTTTCTCGAAGTAGCTCAAGGCCTTGTTGAGGTCGCGTGCGGGGTTTTTACTGTCGTAGAAGTACTCGCCCAACTCGTATTGCGCCTGCGCATCCCCACCGTCGGCCTGTTTCTGGCACGCGCTCAAGGCTTCGGCCTGGCTTTCTGGCTGGGTATTGAGGGTGCAACGACCCATCGCTGGGATTAACAACGAGTTGCCGCCTGCCTGGGCAAACGCCAGCAGCGGCTGAAGGAGCAACAGGCAGCCCAGAACCAGGGTGCGGCCGGTGCGTTTCATGGGAATCGACTTACCTCTGACGGGGCGCGGGACCCACGGGGGGATCCAATAAGCGCGCATTATGAAATAAGCAGGCACCTGCTTACAAAGTCTTTACTCGTTTTTCTGCTGCGTGGGCAAGTTATCTGCCGGATTGCAGGTGAATTCTCGAAAAAAGACGGAAATGCCTGTAAGCAAAGTAGCAAATCTGACGCCGCCAGGGGCGACGTCGGATTTTTGCGCCGCTTATTTCAAGGCGGCGAAGGCGCGCTCGGCGGCATCGAGGGTCAGTTTCAGCTCGGCATCACCATGGGCGATCGAGGTGAAGCCGGCTTCAAAGGCGCTCGGCGCCAGATACACACCACCTTCCAGCATCAGGTGGAAGAAGCGCTTGAACAGGTCGGCATCGCTGCCCATCACGTCGTCGAAGGTGACGATGTCGTCAGCGCCGCTGAAGTACAGGCCGAACATGCCGCCCGCCTGGGTGGTCACGAATGGAATACCGGCGGCATCGGCGCGCTGTTGCAGGCCGTCCAACAGGCGAGTGGTGTAGTCGGTCAGCTCGGCGTGGAAGCCCGGGCGGCTGATCAGGCGCAGGGTGGTCAGGCCGGCGGCCATGGCCAACGGGTTGCCCGACAGAGTGCCTGCCTGGTACACCGGGCCCAGCGGCGCGATGTGTTGCATGATTTCGCGCTTGCCGCCGAAGCAGCCCACCGGCATGCCGCCACCGATGATCTTGCCGAAGGTGCTCAGGTCCGGCGTGACGCCGTAGTAAGCCTGGGCGCCGCCGAGGGCAACGCGGAAACCGGTCATCACTTCATCAAAAATCAGCACGACGCCATGCTTGTCGCACTGTTCCCGCAGGCCTTCCAGGAAACCCGGCGCCGGCGGCACGCAGTTCATGTTGCCGGCCACCGGCTCGACGATGATGCACGCCACTTCCTGGCCGACTTCGCTGAGCATCTGCTCGACGGCAGCGATGTCGTTGAACGGCAGGGTCAGGGTGTGTTTGGCAAACGCGGCCGGTACACCGGCGGAGCTCGGTACGCCTTGGGTCAGCGCGCCGGAGCCGGCCTTGACCAGCAGGCTGTCGGAGTGGCCGTGGTAGCAGCCTTCGAACTTGATGATGCTGTCGCGACCGGTAAACCCACGGGCCAGGCGAATCGCACTCATGGTGGCTTCGGTGCCGGAGCTGACCATCCGCACCATCTCCATGGACGGCACGATGGAACAGACCAGGTCGGCCATCTCGGTTTCCATGGCGGTCGGTGCGCCATAGGACAAGCCGTGTTGCAGCTGCTGGCGCACCGCGTCCAGCACGTCGGGATGGCTGTGGCCGAGGATCATCGGGCCCCACGAACCCACGTAGTCGACGTAGCGCTTGTCATCTTCGTCGGTGACGTAGGCGCCTTCGGCGTGTTTGAAGAACAGCGGGGTGCCGCCAACGCTCTTGAACGCTCGCACGGGGGAGTTCACACCGCCGGGGATGTGTTTCTGGGCATTGGCAAACAGGGTTTCGGAACGGGACATGATCGGGCTCTCTGAAATCGATTATTGAGGCTTGAGCAATTCGTTGAAGGCGCGGGCGCGGCGTGTGACTTCCTGGGTGCTGTCGGCACCAAACAGGCCGTGGACTACCGCCAGCAGGTCGGCACCGTGGGCTACCAATGGCTCGGCGTTTTCCAGGGTGATGCCGCCGATCACGCAGATCGGCAGGTGCAACCGCGCGCGAGCCTGGGCCAGCAGTTCAACGGTGGCAGCCGGCGCGCCGGGCTTGGTGTTGGAGTTGAAGAAACGGCCGAAGGCGACGTAACTGGCGCCCTCCTTGGCAGCCTGCTCAGCCAGTTCGATCTGGCTGTGGCAGGTGGAGCCGATGATCGCCTTGGAGCCCAGCAGCGCGCGGGCCGGGGTCAGCGGGCCGTCGGTCTGGCCCAGGTGCACGCCGACGCCGAGGCGCGCGGCCAGTTCGGCGTCATCGTTGATGATCAGTTGCGTCTTGTAGCGCGAGCACAGTTCCCGCAGTTTTTCGGCTTCCCGCAGGCGGCGCGCTTCGTCGCTGCTTTTATCGCGGTATTGCAGCAGGGTCACGCCACCGTCCAACGCCGCTTCGACGTAGGCCAGGAACTTGCCGGCCAACAGTTGGCTGTCGGTAATGGCATAAAGGCCACGTAGTTTCATCGGGCAGGCCTCTTGGTGTTACGAGCAGAAATCCAACGGCAGACGACGAGGCACGAATTGCCCCCGGCCGAGTTGTTCAGCGTCACGCAGGGTGCGCCAAGTGTAGTTGAGGGCCGATTGCACCGCGCTGACCAAACCTTCGCCTTGCGCCAGTCGACCGGCCAATGCGCTGGCCAGGGTGCAGCCGGAACCGTGATAGCTGCCGGGCAGGCGCTGGCAGGTAAAGGTCTGGTGCGTGCCGTCGCGGCTGTAGAGACGGTTGTGCACTTCGTGCTCGTCGCCATGGCCGCCGGTGATCAGCAGGTGCTTGATGAAAGGCAGCAGTTTCGCGGCGCACTCGTCCGCCGAGCCTTCGGGCAGTTCGGCGAGGATGCGGGCTTCGGGCAGGTTCGGCGTGGCAATCAGCGACAGCGGCAACAGCCGCTCGCGCATGGCGTAGCCAACCTCGTCCTTGCCCAGGCTGCCGCCGCCACCGGCGCGCAGCACCGGGTCGCAGACCACCGGCAGATGCGGGTGCGCCTTGAGCAGTTCGACCACAGTGTCGACCATTTCCAGGGAACCGAGCATGCCCAGTTTCACGGCCGCCACTTCGGAATCGCCGAGCACGGCGTTGGCCTGGGCCAGCACCCACTCGCGGTCCAGCACGCGGAAATCGCTGACGTTGACGGTGTTCTGCACGGTCAACGCGGTGACGGCCGGGGCCGCATGGCAACCCTGGGCGAGCAGGGCTTCGATATCTGCCTGCAAGCCGGCGCCACCACTGGGATCATGGCCGGAGAGACAGAGGACAACGGGGCGAGAGCTGTAGATATTCATGGTGCGCGAGCTTACCACCAAACGCTTTTTGGGTGGCTGTCGGGCGATGGTTGAATTTTTAACGGATGAATAGGCTGAAATGGCTGTTTGCTATCATCGTAGAAAGCAGGTCAAATGCTCTGTAATGCCCGCTCTAGAGCCTTTCAAAAAATTATTTCAATGGTGTCTTTTGGCCTGTAATGGCTATGCTAGAGTGGATTAAAACCAATAACTGTATCGCCGGTATACGTCTACTCAAAAGGAATGGAGGCTTTTGACATAACCGGACAGGTCACGCTGGGGCTCTATGCGCTATTTGCTGATGTTACTGTTGAGCGGGCTGCCGATGCTGGCCGGCGCAGTCGAGTTCAACGAGTCCACCTCCCGCCTGCCCCTGGGCCAAGTGATGCAAGTCCTTGAAGACCCAACGGGTGCCCTGACGATTGGCGATATCAGCTCCCCGATCCTGGCCAGCCGCTTCAAACCCCATGACAAAGCCACCCTGAATGCCGGCTATTCACGCTCGGTGTTCTGGCTCAAGATCGACCTTCATTACCGTCCCAAAAACCCGGATGCCTCGCGCAACTGGCTGCTGGAACTGGCCTATCCGCCGCTGAACCAACTGGAGCTGTACCAGCCCGACAGCGTCGGCAACTATCGACTGGTGTCGCGCACCGGCAGCATCCTGCCGTTTTCCAGCCGCGAAATTCGTCAGAGCAACTACCTGTTCAAGCTCGACTTTGCGCCGGACCAACGAGAAACCCTATACCTGCGCCTGCAAAGCCAGGGCTCGATCCAGGCGCCGCTGACCCTCTGGTCGACCACCGCGTACCTCGAAGAACAGCCATTGCGCCTCTATGTGCTGGGTGTGATCTACGGCGTGTTGCTTGGCATGCTGATCTACAACCTGTTCATCTACCTGAGCGTGCGCGACACCAGCTATCTCTATTACATCCTTTATATCGCCTCGTTCGGCCTGTATCAGCTGTCGGTCAACGGCGTGGCCGTGCAGTACTTCTGGCCCAACAACCCATGGTGGGCGAATGCGGCGGTGCCGTTCCTGATCGGTTCGGCGGCGCTGTTCGGCAGCCTGTTTGCCCGCAGCTTCCTGCACACCGCGCTTTACAGCCGCTGGATCAACCGGCTGCTGGTGGCGCTGGCCGTCTGCGGCGCGGGAGTGATGGTGCTGGCGCTGTTCACCAGCTATGCGCTGGCGTTGCGCCTGGCCACCGGGTTGGCGCTGGTGTTCACCGTGACCATCTTTGTGGCAGCCATCAAGGCCTGGTATTGCGGCCAGCGGATGGCGCGCTATTTCATCATCGCCTGGACCGCGTTCCTGTTGGGCGGTGTGGTCAATACCATGATGGTCCTGGGCTACCTGCCCAATGTGTTTCTCACGATGTACGCCAGCCAGATCGGCTCGGCACTCGAAGTGGCCTTGCTGTCCCTGGCCCTGGCCGACCGGATCAATTCGATGCGCGAGCAACAGGCGCAAATCCTGTTTGATGCCAGCCAGAAGCTCGAAGTGCTCAACACGCAACTGGCTCGCAGCAACCAGCTCAAGGACGAATTCCTCGCCACCTTGACCCACGAATTGCGCACTCCGATGAACGGCGTGATCGGCTCCCTGGAGTTGATGCAGACCGAGCCGCTGCCGGGTGACCTTGCGCAGTACCATCAAACCGCCGCTGGTGCGGCGCGCGAGATGATGCGCATGGTCAACGGCATCCTCACCCTCACCGAATTGCAGGCCGGGCGCCTTAGCCCGCAACCCCAGGTGTTCAGCCTGCGCGGGTTGCTCGACACCTTGCGTCAGCAGTTTGCCGCCAGCGCCCAGAGCAAGGGCCTGGAGTTCTCCATTGATCTGGCGGAGGACCTGCCGGACCGCATCAACGGTGACGCCGGCAAGTTGGCGCAATGCCTGGATTGCCTGTTGGACAATGCCTTCAAGTTCACCCACGAGGGTTCGGTACGTGTGCGGGTGGTTGGCGTGCCCCAGGCGGACGGAACCCTGCGCCTGACCTTTATTGTCACCGACACCGGCATCGGTTTCGCCTACCTCGATGAAGCGACCCTCTATCAGCGCTTCTTCCAGCTCGATGGCTCGACCACTCGCCGATACGGCGGCATGGGTATTGGCCTGGCGATCTGCCGGCAATTGATCGAGTTGCTCGGAGGTCGCCTTACGCATAATTCCGAGCCGCGACGCGGCAGTCGCTTCCAGCTGGAGCTGGCCGTCAGCCCGGTGCATCCTGAGCCCGTACGACGAGTGCCGCAGGCGCAACGTACGCCTCAGGAGTGCACGGTGTTGCTGGTGGACGACAACAGCGTGGCGCAATTGGTGGTGCGCGGCATGTTGCTCAAGCTCGGTTACCGCGTGAAAACCGTCGACAACGGACCGGCCGCCCTGGCGCTGTTGCAGAGTGAATCCTTCGATGCGGTGCTGCTGGATGTGCCGGAGGGCGGGTTCTCGCTGTGTTGCCAGATCCGTGCATTGCCTGGCTGTGGCGAGCTGCCGGTGATCGCCTTGAGCACTTCATTGCAAGCTCCGGAGCGTGAGGGCTGTCATGGTGTGGGTGTCACTGATCGAGTGGCCAAGCCAGTACGCTTCGAGGCCTTGCAGCTAGTATTGCAACTGCGGTTGTTGCATATGGTCGAGGGTGAAAGCGCCGCCACTTAGGCGCTTATGCCACTTTTTTAACCCGGTTGACGGTGCTTAACTGAAATTCAGGCCTCAATGAACGTGGCCTTTTTTCAGGAGGCCCGTCATGAACCTGCACCAGTTCGCCGAAACCCACGACGTCACCAACCAGCCACCGTCCCTGGACGGCACCAACCTGTACCGTATCGATCTCCCCCTGCAAGAATGGTCCCGGCGCTTTGGGGCCGGCTGGGCCGAGCAGCGTATCGATACCTACGGTGCCTTGGCAGGCGGGCCGCTGATGGAGGCCGGTTTCCTGGCCAACCAGAACAAGCCGGTGTTCAACAGCCATGACCGTTTTGGTCATCGTATCGACCTGGTGGAATTTCATCCGGCCTACCACGAGCTGATGCGCACCGCCGTCGAGCATGGCCTGCCGTCGTTGCCGTGGGCCCACCCACAATCCGGCGCCCATGTGGCCCGCGCGTCCATGACTTACCTGCACAGCCAGGCCGAAGCCGGCACCGGCTGCCCGCTGACCATGACCTTCGCCTGCGTCCCGGCCCTGCGCTTGCAGCCGGACCTGGCTGAAACCTGGCTGCCGAAAATCCTCGCCACCAAATACGACCCGCGCAACGTCGGCATCGCCCACAAGGCCGGCGCCACCATTGGCATGGCCATGACCGAGAAACAAGGCGGCACCGACGTGCGCGCCAACACCACCCGCGCTTACCCGGTAGGCGCCGGTGGCCCCGGCCAGGCGTATGAGTTGGTGGGGCACAAGTGGTTCTGCTCGGCGCCGATGTGCGATGGCTTCCTGACCCTGGCCCAGACCGACAAGGGCCTGACCTGTTTCCTGTTGCCCCGGCACCGCCCGGATGACACCCGCAACGAGTTCTACATCCAGCGCCTGAAAAACAAGCTCGGCAACTGCTCCAACGCTTCCAGTGAAGTGGAGTTTCGCGGGGCGCTGGCCTGGATGATCGGCGAAGAAGGGCGCGGCGTACCGACCATTATCGAAATGGTGGCCATGACCCGTTTCGATTGCATGGTCGGCTCCAGCGCCTTGATGCGCCAGGCGCTGACCCAGGCCAGCCATCATTGTGCCCACCGTCTGGTGGGCGGCCGGGTGCTCAGCGAGCAACCACTGATGCAAAACGTACTGGCCGACCTGGCCCTGGAAAGCGAAGCGTCCCTGGCCTTGAGCATGCGCATGGGCCGCGCGCTGGACCATCTGGATAACGAACAGGAAGCCAAATTCGCCCGTCTGGTAACGGCGGTGGGCAAGTATTGGATCTGCAAACGCGCCCCGGCGATGATCAACGAAGCCGCCGAGTGCATGGGCGGGGCCGGGTATGTGGAGGACAGCATCCTGCCGCGCCTATACCGTGAGGCACCGGTCAACTCCACGTGGGAAGGTTCCGGCAATGTGCAGTGCCTGGATGTGCTGCGGGCCTTGTCGAAAGAACCGGGCGTGCTGGAGGCGCTGTTTGTCGAGCTGGGGGATGGTCATGGTCACAAGCACCTGGCGCGGCACATCGAGCAGTTGAAGTCGGCCTTTATGGACACCCAGGACATCCAGTACCGTGCCCGACAACTGACCGAGGACATTGCCGTGGCGTTGCAGGCCAAGTTGTTGCTGGAGGCGGGTAATGCCAGTGTGAGTGATGGTTTTATCGCCAGCCGACTGGGTGAGTCGTCTGGCCGGGTCTATGGCACCTTGCCGCGCGGTGTGAATGTGGAAGCGATTGTCGCGCGCTCGACACCTCCTTTTTCCTGAACAAACACGGTCAAAATGTGGGAGCGGGCTTGCTCGCGAAGGCGGTGGATCAGCACAATACATGTGCTGACTGACCTACCGCTTTCGCGAGCAAGCCCGCTCCCACATTATTGATCGCATTCCAATTCCGGTGTTCCAGTGCGCCAGGGATACAGGCAAGATGAAGGCCTGCAAGTCAGAACACAGGATGCTTACCGTGACCGAAGCTTTTGTTGTCGTTCAAACCGCCGAAGAAGCCGTGGATCGGCTGGCGGCTCTCCATGAGCGTGCCACTGGCGCGCTCAATCAAGCCCTCAAGCGCTACCTCAAAGACCGCGTCGAACCCGACGCCGAACAACGTGCGATGTTTCGCTACCCGGAACTTCGCCTGACCTACCTGGTGCAGGGCGAAGTCCCACAGACCACCCGAGCGTATGCCAAGGTCCAGTTGCCGGGGACCTACAGCGTCACCGTCACCCATCCGTCAGCCTTCCGCAAATACCTGCTGGAGCAATTGGTGCCGTTGATGCACGACTTCACCGTGACGGTGGAAGTGGGCGTCAGCCAACAGAACATTCCTTACCCGTACGTGGTGGAGCAGGGCGACGAGCTCGCCGGCTCCGGCGTGACCGCCGCCACGCTGGCGCGGGTGTTTCCGAGCACCGACCTGTCCGCCGCCACCGATGGCATTGCCGACGGTCTCTACGACTGGGAAAACACCGATCCGCTGCCATTGGCGCTGTTCGATGCCGCCCGTGTCGATTTCTCCCTGCGCCGCCTGGTGCATTACACCGGCAGCGACTGGCGCCATGTGCAGCCGTGGATTTTGCTGACCAACTACCACCGCTACGTTGACCAGTTCATCGTGCATGGCCTGGAGCAGTTGCGCAGCGACCCACGCTTTATCCGCATGGTGCTGCCGGGCAACGTGATCATCGACAAGAGCATGGACCACGGCGAAGCGTCTGCCATCGCCGCGGGCGTGGTCTGGCACCGCTACCAGATGCCGGCCTACCATTTGCAGGCCAGCGATGGCCACGGTGTCACTCTGGTGAACATCGGCGTCGGCCCGTCCAACGCCAAGAACATCACCGATCACCTGGCGGTACTGCGTCCGCATTGCTGGCTGATGATTGGTCACTGCGGCGGCTTGCGCCAATCCCAGACCATCGGCGACTACGTGCTGGCTCACGCCTACATGCGTCGCGACGGGATTCTCGACCGGGTGGTGCCGCCGAACATCCCGATCCCGGCCCTGGCCGAAGTGCAGATGGCCTTGCAGCAAGCGGCAGCCAACGTCACCGGCGAGAAGGGCGAGGAGCTGAAAAAGCGCCTGCGCACCGGCACCGTGTTGACCTACGACGACCGCAACTGGGAGCTGCGTTGGGCCCAGGAGCGTCCGCTGATCAACTTGTCCCGCGCCGTGGCCGTGGACATGGAAAGCGGCACCATCGCCGCCCAGGGCTACCGCCTGCGGGTGCCGTACGGCACGTTGCTGTGTGTGTCGGACAAACCGCTGCACAGCGAGATCAAGCTGCCGGGTTCGGCCAACGCGTTCTATGAGCGTGCGGTCAGCCAGCACTTGAAGATCGGCATCGAGGCGGTGGATCTGTTGCGCACCGAACTCAATTCGTTGCACTCGCGCAAACTGCGCAGCTTCGACGAGCCGCCGTTCCGCTAAACGGTTGGGATGGTTATTTAACGGTCAGGCCACTAGCATTGTCGGTCCTGACCGTTAGATGTTCCTTTGCCATGTCCCGTCCTGCCCGTCCCGTTTCCCGCCGCCCTGGTGTGAAAAGTCCGCAAACTTCGTCAGCCCCGCGTCGTGTCGCCAAGGCGCCACCGGCTGAGCCCAAGTTGGTCCTGTTCAATAAACCCTTCGATGTGCTGACCCAGTTCAGCGACGAAGGCGGGCGCGCGACCCTCAAGGATTTCATCGACATCCCCGGTATTTACCCGGCCGGACGCCTGGACCGTGACAGTGAAGGCCTGTTGCTGCTGACCAATGACGGGCAGTTGCAGGCGCGCATCGCGGACCCCAAGCACAAGCTGGCGAAAACCTACTGGGTGCAGGTGGAAGGTGAGCCGACCGAGGAACAGCTGCAACGCCTGCGCGACGGCGTGGAACTCAACGACGGCATGACCCTGCCCGCCGAAGCCCGACAACTGGACGAGCCGCAACTGTGGCCGCGCAACCCGCCGGTGCGGTTTCGCAAAAGCGTGCCCACCTATTGGCTGGAGTTGGTGATTCGGGAAGGGCGTAACCGCCAGGTGCGGCGCATGACGGCCGCGGTTGGTTTGCCGACGTTGCGTCTGGTGCGGGTGCGCATTGGTGACTGGTCGATCGACGGCCTGGATCAAGGCCAATGGAAGGAAGTGCCGGCGCGCTTATAAGGCGCCGGACTCGATCAGGCCGATGACCACGCTCTTGATGATGAACGCGGCGACGCCCAGGCCCAGCACGAAGAACAGGATCATCGAGCCAAAGCGCCCGGCCTTGGATTTCTTCGCCAGGTCCCAGACGATAAAGCCCATGAAAATGATCAGGATGCTGACCAGGCCGGTCATCATCCATTCTTCAAACACGGCGGGATCAATCGAGTTCATTGGGTGGTTTCCGGCTAGGACAGGGCGGGAAGTATACGCCAGCATCATCAGCTCATCATTGACCTGCGTCGGTCTGCCGCAGACTTATCACTCTGCTGAAACACAGTCGAAATGTGGGAGCGGGCTTGCTCGCGAATGCGGTGGATCAGTCAGCACATTCGGCGCCTGGCACACCGCATTCGCGAGCAAGCCCGCTCCCACATTTGTTCCGCGCTGGTCTTAGGTACGCAAGTGGGTCAGCGGCAACTCGGTGCTGTTGAGCACCTGGTTCAGCACAAAGCTCGAGCGCACGCTGGTGACGCCTTCGATGCGGGTCAGGTGCCCCAGCAGCAGTTTCTGGTAGTGATCCATGTCTGGCACCACCACCTTCAGTTGATAGTCGGCGTCCATCCCGGTCACGAGGCTGCACTCCAGCACTTGCGGCAAGGTGCGGATGGCGGCTTCGAAGTTCTCGAAACGCTCGGGTGTGTGTCGGTCCATGCCGATCAGTACGTAGGCCGTGAGACTCAGGCCAAGCATCTTGCGGTCGAGCAAGGCGACCTGGCGGGCAATGTAGCCGTCGTCTTCCAATTGCTTGACCCGGCGTGAGCACGGCGAAGGCGACAGGCCGATCCGCTCGGCCAACTCCTGGTTGGAGATCCTCGCGTCGCGCTGCAATTCCGCCAAAATACTCAGGTCGTATCGGTCAAGTTTGCTCATGGGGCTGGCCTTTGTCGTAACTATTGCGGCGAATTATCTATCCAGGGTTAAAAATTGCGCAAGCACTGTTTATTGACGCAATCTTCGCAATCATCTGCTCGGGCTTGGCGCGTAAAGTTATCAACAGAATCACCGCCCGGACATACAGTCCACTGCAGCCCGCTCATACCGCCGGCTGCGGCCGCCAACCCCACAGGGTTGCCCCGGCCCCCGGGCTGCACACTGTCCACAAGACGGCGTGAGGTGAGCCAACGTCAAAAGCGTTGAGCCAGGACGAAGTTCTCAAGGGGCGACCGACGGGTCGCCCCTTTTTATTGCCTGCGAAAATAGTTCTCGTGACTGATAACCTGTCGCAGAACCGGGCCCCGGTTTTCCAGTCTTACGTGTAGGCCCTAATCCGCAGTGAGGAATAGCATGAAGCGCATCTGGCGTTTGGCAGGTGTTGGTTTGCTGATGGTCACCGTTGGTGCGCAAGTGATGGCCGACGAACAGCCACGCCCTGAAGGCGGTGGCCAGCATGAAAAAGGCCCGGAAGGGCATCCAGGCAATAATCAGCCTCGGCCGCAGAACAACCAGCCTCGACCGCAAAATAATCAACCGCGTCCCGAAGCCCCTCGTCCCGAGAACAATCAGCCGCGTCCGCAGAACCCGCATTTCGAAAATAATCAGCCACGGCCGCAGAATGAGCATTTTGAGCGGCCTAATGGGGGTGGCCAGTGGCAAGGTCGCCCGCAAGGCAACCAGCAGCAACCCCCGCACCCGGCACCTCAGCCGGCGAATAACCTGCCGATTCAGGGGCGCCCGGATACCGTGCGCCAGACCCAGGAACCACGTCCCGGCAACTATCAGGACATTCCGCGTCGCAACGATGGCAATCAGCATTGGCAGGCCGGCAATGGTGGCCAGGGTGGCCCCGGCCGGCCCGGCTTCAATGGCGGTGGCAATAACCATCCCAACGATCACCGCTGGCCAGGTCGCCCCGACGGGCACGGCAATGGCTGGGGGCCCGGCCCGCAATACCGTCCGGGTTATATCGTCGACCGCTTCCCCGACCGCAATTACCGCGTGCCGTACCGTGGCCAGGACTACTTCTTCTCGGGTGGCTACTGGTATCGCCCACAAGGCCCGCGTTATGTCGTAGTGGCGCCACCTTACGGGATCCGCGTGCAATACCTGCCGGACTACGCGCGGGAAGTATGGGTAGGCAGTGCGCTGTTTTTCCTCGCCGCCGGAGCCTATTACACCTACGAAGAAAGCACTCAGCAGTACGTGGTGGTCGAGCCTCCGCCTGCCGCGCCAGCGCCGCAGCCAGTGCCCCAGGGCAATGGGTATGACGTGGTGGCTTACCCGGCCAACGGCCAGTCACCGGCGCAAGTCCAGCAAGATGGTTACGACTGCTATCGCTGGGCCGTGCAACAAAGTGGTTTTGACCCGAGAACCGTCACCTACGCGCCAGACCCGGCCGTGGTGCAAACCTACCGCCAGGCCCAGGGCAACTGCCTGAGCAGTCGCGGGTATCAGGTGCAGTACTAGGGCTTCTCGCCCTTGACCACTTCCTGCGGGTCGGCGTGCACCAGCACCTCGGCTCGCGGGTAGGCTTTGTGGATGGCATCGGCGGCCTGGTCGCTGATGCCGTGCGCCACGGACAGACTCAATTCCCCCGGTAACTCCAGGTGCAACTGCACAAACCAGTGGTTGCCGGAAATCCGCGTGCGCAAGTCATGGGCACCCAGTACGCCGGGCACGCTGCACGCCAGCTCCAGCATGTGCTGGCTGACATCCGGCGGCAGTTCCTCGTCCATCAACACCGAAAAACTTTCCCGGGCGATCTGGATGGCGCTCCACAAGATGTAGGCCGCGATGCCCAGGCCGAACCAGGCGTCCACCTGGTGAAAACCGAATGCCGCCATCACCAGCGCCACCAGGATACTGCCGTTAAGCATCATGTCTGAGCGGTAGTGCAGCGAGTCGGCGCGGATGGCGTTGGAGCCGGTTTCGCGGATCACCCGGTGTTGCAGGATCAGCAGCGCCGCGGTCAGCGCCAGGGACAGAATGATCACGCCGATGCTCAGCCACGGCGCGCCCACAGGTTCCGGATGCTGCAGGCGCTGGAACGCCTGGAAGGCGATCAACACCGCACTGCCGGCGATAAACAGTGCCTGCGCCATACCCGCCAGGGACTCCGCTTTGCCGTGGCCATAACGGTGATCGTCATCGGCCGGGCGCAACGCGTAGTGCACTGCCAGCAAGTTGAGCAGCGAGGTGATGCCGTCGAGCAGCGAGTCGGTCAGCCCGGCGAGCATGCTCACCGAGCCGCTGAGCCACCAGGCGATGGCCTTGGTCACAATCAGCACACAGGCCACGCCGACAGAAGCGCGGGTGGCCAGGCGCAACAGCCGGGCGTGTTCGGGACTGGTGGTCATGGGGTCAGTCAGTCCTTAAGCGGCAGGTCGCAGGCCCAGGGTGGCGAGCTGTTGCACGCTGCCCTTGAACTGGATCATGCGTGGGTCGTCCAGCGGCAGGTTATGGCCGGTTTCTTTCTGAATGATGGTTTGCAGCTTGGCGTTGTCGACCTTGCCGTCGGCGCCGATGGCTTGCTGGAGTTTTTCCGGGGCCACCTGGGCGGTCTTGCCAGGCTCGAAGTAAATCGCGCCGGTGGCGAAGTCGACACCGAAGGCGATCAGGCCCGGGATCACGTAGAACAGCAGGCCGACCGCATCGAGCACGGCAATTGCCGGGTCGATCTTGCCATCGATCTGGCCACGGCGGTCGGGGTAGAAAATCGAGCCGCACGCCGTCAACTGGCTCAGCAGGGTGACGGCCAGAACACCGCCGATGACACGGGAAGCAACACGCATGGGACTCTCCTTGAACATAATGAAAGTGACTATAAGCCAGTCTACAAGGCGATGATGATCAAATGTGGGAGCTGGCTTGCCTGCGATGGCGGTCGTTCAGTGTCAGGTGTGTTGGCTGACACACCGCTATCGCAGGCAAGCCAGCTCCCACCTTTGACCGCATTCCAGTCAGGACAGGGCCGTGTCGTTGAGACCACCACCGGCACCCGGCAGTTCGCCGTTATACTCGCCGCTCTGCTTTGGAGCCAGTATGAATTCGTTGCCAATCGATGATGTTTTACCCGCCCTGCGTGACGCCTTGGCGACGCGCCATGAAGCCGTGCTCGAAGCTCCGCCCGGCGCCGGTAAAACCACACGGGTGCCGTTGGCGCTGTTGAATGAACCCTGGCTGGCCGGGCAAACCATCTTGATGCTCGAACCCCGCCGCCTGGCCGCCCGCGCAGCGGCAGAAAGGCTGGCCAGCGAGTTGGGGGAAAAGGTCGGCGAAACCGTCGGCTACCGCATTCGCCTGGACAGTAAAGTCGGCCCCAATACGCGGATCGAAGTGGTCACCGAAGGCATCCTCACCCGCCGCTTGCAGGATGACCCGGCGCTGGACGGTGTAGGTTTGTTGATCTTCGACGAATTCCACGAGCGCAGCCTGGACGCCGACCTGGCGCTGGCCCTGAGCCTCAATGGCCGAGACCTGTTTCGCGACGAGCAGCCACTGAAGATCCTGCTGATGTCCGCCACCCTGGAAGGCGAGCGCCTGGCCGGGTTGCTGGACGACGCACCGATCCTGCGCAGCGAAGGGCGCATGTACCCGGTGCAAATGCGCTGGGGTCGGCCATTCCAGCCCGGCGAATTTATCGAGCCACGGTTGGTGCAGACCATCCTTGAAGCCCTGCATGATGAAACCGGCAGCGTGCTGGTTTTCCTGCCGGGGCAGGCCGAGATTCGTCGGGTTCATCAGCAATTGGCTGACGCGCTGGGCGATAACACCGAGGTGCTGCTATGCCCGCTGCACGGCGAACTGGACCTGGCCGCCCAACGTGCCGCCATCGACCCGGCGCCCGCCGGCAAGCGCAAAGTGGTGCTGGCCACCAACATTGCCGAGACCAGCCTGACCATCAACGGAGTGCGGGTGGTGATCGATGCCGGGCTGGCGCGGGTCCCGCGTTTTGACCCGGGCAGCGGCATGACCCGCCTGGACACCCAGCGCATCTCCCGCGCCAGCGCCACTCAGCGTGCCGGCCGGGCAGGGCGACTGGAGCCGGGGGTGTGTTATCGGTTGTGGTCCGAGGATCAGCATGAAGGACTGGCGGCCTATTCCAGCGCGGAAATTCTCTCGGCGGATCTTTCCGGTCTGGCGCTGCAATTGGGCCGCTGGGGCGTGGCGCCGACTCAGTTGGTGTGGCTCGACGTGCCGCCCACCGCCGCTTATGCACAGGCTCAGGATTTGCTTGAGCGATTGGGCGCATTGAGCGATGCCAAGCTGACCCCCCACGGCCAGAAAATGGCCGGGTTACCCGCGCACCCGCGTATCGCTCATTTGCTGTTGCGAGGTCAGGATTTGGGCCTGGCTAACATGGCCTGTGACGTGGCGGCACTGTTGGGGGAGCGCGATATCTTGCGCGGCGCCGGTGCGGATTTGCACAGTCGCCTGGCGTTGTTATCCGGCGAGGAAAAAGCCCGTGGCACCCAGGGTGGCGTGCAGCGCGCCAAGCAACTGGCCCGGCAATACCGTAGTTATTTAAGAGGCAAGGCTGAGCAACCGGTCGCTGATCCCGATCACCCGCGCTGGCTCGGCGCGTTGCTGGCGCTGGCCTACCCGGACCGTGTCGCACAGCAGCGCCGTGCCGGCGGTGCCGAATACCGCCTCGCCAACGGCCGCGCCGCGCTGTTCGCCGAAGCCGACAGCCTGATGAAACAACCCTGGCTGGTGATCGCCGATCTGGGCAGCCGCCAGGGCCAGCGCGAAGAACGGATTTACCTCGCGGCGGATTTTGATCCGGCACTGTTTGACTCGGTGTTGGCCGAGCAGGTGCGTAATGTCGACCAGCTTGACTGGGATGAGCGCGAAGGCGTGCTGCGGGCCGAACGCCAGCGCAAGGTCGGCGAACTGGTGCTCAGCCGCGAGCCGCTGACCGGCCTCGACGAATCCGCCCGCAGCCAGGCGCTGGTTAACCTGGTGCGGCGCAAAGGCCTGGAACTGTTGCCCTGGACCCCGGAGCTGCGCCAATGGCAGGCGCGGGTGATGCTGCTGCGTGATCTGGATACCGGCAAGGCCAGTGAATGGCCGGATGTCAGCGACAGCGCCCTGCTCGCCAGCCTGGAACACTGGTTGATGCCGTACCTGGGCAAGGTGTCGCGCCTGAGCCATTTTTCCAATCTGGATATTTCCAGCTTCCTGCATAACCTGCTGCCGTGGCCGTTGCCTGCGCAGTTGGACGAGTTGGCGCCGCACCATCTGAAGGTGCCGTCGGGCTCGTCGGTGCGGCTGGACTACAGCGAGCAGCCGCCGATTCTGGCGGTGCGTTTGCAGGAGTTGTTCGGCCTGGCGGACACCCCACGGATCGCCGGCGGGCGGCAGGTGGTCAAGCTGCACCTGCTGTCACCGGCAAGGCGCCCGGTGCAGGTAACCCAGGACCTGGCCAACTTCTGGCGCAGTACTTATGCCGAGGTGAAGAAGGACTTGAAGGGGCGGTATCCGAAGCATTATTGGCCGGATGATCCGTTGATCGCTGAGCCGACGGCCCGGATCAAGCCGAGAAAGTAAGCGCGATGAAGATCAACTGTGGGAGCTGGCTTGCCTGCGATGCAGGCAACTCGGTTTTTCAGTGGCACCGCGGCCATGCTATCGCAGGCAAGCCAGCTCCCACACCATTTTGCAGTGTTAGTTACTGCGCGGCCGGCAACAGGAATCGCGCAATCACCGGCAAGTGATTGGAGATAAGCACCGTATCGCTCTGCCGCACCGTGCTCTCGACCTTTTTGATACGCGAACTGTAGAACAGGTAGTCCAGCGTACGATCCGGTCCGTCCACGGTCGGGTCATTCGGGAAATACGTCAGCCATTTATCCCGATCAATGCCGCTGGATTGGCTGTTGCTCGGGACCATCGGGTACTTTTCCCACAGCAGGTGCAGCTCACTGTCCGGTGAATATTGCCCGCGTTTGCCGGCGTCCAGGCGCAGGAATTGCCCCAGCGGCAACAGGTTGAAATCCCCACCCATCAGCCATGGCGTGCCACGGCTTTCGAATTTATCCACCAGCTTGACGGTCGCCTTCACTTGTTCCAGCACCGCGTTGTGCCCGGGGGCCGTGCCGTCCAGGCGGGTATTGAGCACGGCCAACTGGCCGCCGTCGCTCAACGGCAGGTAGGTCAGCAATAATGCGGGTTTGGCCTGGAATTGACGGCTGATCAGGTTGGCGCGGGCCACGGGCAATTGCAGGCGCTCGGCGTGTTCGATCTGGTAGCGGCTCATGGTCACCAGCTTGCGGCCGACGCTGCCGAAGATGTGCAGGTCGGGCACGAAGTCGGCTTTCCAGTCGAAGGCCTGGGCGCTGCACGGGTAGAGGTCGGCCAGGCGTTCCTGGAGCAAGGCCAGTTGGTCCTGGTAGCTGGACGGCTTTGCGCCTTCGTCGACTTCCTGCAACAGCAGGATGTCGGGCTGTTCGTCGCGGATCACCCGGGCCACTTCGTCCAGGCTTGAAGCCATGTCTTCAACGGTAGGGCGGTCGTCCGGGCCGCTGCCGTCCGGGGTGTCGTACCAGAACACGTAGTTCTTGCCGGCCAGGTACTGCACGTTCCAGGTCATGACTTTGAGCGCCTGGCCCGGCAACAGCGTCGGCGCTCGGGGCGCGACGCAGCGGATGGGCAGGGTTTCCTTGTCGGCAGGGCGCCAGGTCAGGCTGTAGATCAAGCCGGTCAGCAGGGCCGCGAGGATCAGCAGGCCCAGCAAGGTAATGCGCAGTAGTCGGGTCATCGGCTCGGCTTATGGCGTTGCAGGACAAGGCCCGGAGCATATCACCGCGCGTCGGCGTCGCCACCAATCAACATGAACAGGCGGAACAACACTACGCTGGTGAACAGCTGCAAAAAGCTTTGCGCGCTGTCCATCAGCAGGCCAAGCAGCGGGTTTGGGTCCGGGTAGACTGCCACGCTGGCGCCCTTGAGCAACCACAGTGGGGTCATGACGCACAGCAGGCACACCAGGATGCGCCAGAAATGCCCACGGGTCAGACGCATGCTTTCCTTCATGGCCGACAGCGCCGACATGCCCCGCAGTACCAGCAAGTATTCGGCGAAGGCCAGCACCACCATCAGCCACAAGCCCGGCAGGAAATACAGAGACAGGCCCAGCAGGATCAGCAGCGTGCTGACTGCCGTCAGCAAGGCGAAGCGCGGCCACAGGGTCAGGGCCATGGCCAGCACATCCAGGGTGCGCGGCGATTCGCCCCGGGTGCGGGCGTCGAGGAACAGGATCAGTGCGCCGGTGTACAGCGGATACACCAGCAGCCCGACGATCACGCTGTAGCCGGGAAATGCATCAGGGCCGAGGGTGTGGTCGAGCACCTGTTGCAGCAGGGCCTCGAGGATCACCAATGGCAGGCACAACTGCACGATGGCGCCCAGGTTGCGCTTGAAAAAGAAGAAGGAGTCGCGCAGTACGTCTAACGGATTCATCAGGGTCTTCACAGGCCGAAAAGCAAGGGCGTTACTTTAACCGATCATGAGCAGATGCAAGCAAACGTAAACCTTGCGTAAAGACCATTGAAACAATCAGTAACAGCCCCATAACTAGGCTGTACCTTGCACATCGTGCGCAAGGCGAAGATTTCTACCGGCAATCTAACGAGGTCGCCATGAACAGCGAAGAGCAAACCCTGATCGATGGACTGTTTTCACGGTTGCAGCAAGCCGAAACGGACTCAGCCCCCCGCGACGCCCAGGCTGAAGCGCGGATCAAGGAGCACGTCACTCGCCAACCGGCCGCTGCGTACTACATGACCCAGTCGATTCTGGTGCAAGAGCATGCAATCAAGAGCCTTGATGCGCAGAACAAGCAGCAGGCCCAACAAATCCAGCAATTGCAGGACGAACTGCAACAGGCCAGGTCCCAGGCGGCGCAGCCTGCACCGAGCAGTGGCGGTTTCCTGTCGAGCATCTTTGGTGGTGGCTCCCGCGACCCGCAGCCTGCCCAGAGTGCGCCTGCATCTTCCGAGGGTGGCTGGCGTGAACCGGCGCGTCCGTCGTTTGGTGGCCAACCCGCGCCACAGCAGAACTACGGTGCCCCACAGCAGAATTACCAGCAGCCACAACAGGCCCCCGCAGCGCCAATCGGCAGCGGCTTCCTCGGCGGCGCACTGAAAACTGCAGCCGGCGTGGCCGGTGGTGTGATGCTGGCAGAGGGCATCAGCAGCCTGTTCAACCACAACTCGCAGCAGCCGCAAGTGGTGGAAGAAATCATCCGCGAAGAACCGGCGCCGGCCAGCGACAACGGCAATTGGGGTAACGACGACCAGAAATTTGCCGGCAACGACAGCTGGGGCAGCGACAACGGCTCCGACAGCTTCGCCGACAACGACTATTCCGACGACTCCTCCTCCTTTGGCGACGACGATTCCTTCGTCTGACCCACACTCAGCCGGGGCGCTTCGTCGCCCCGGGCTGATTTTTCTCGGAAACTGCCTTGTGGCTGGCATACTGGCAACCTTTCCGGGCCTTTGAGCCCGGGGTCCATGCGCGTGTCATGAGGATTTGCGGTGAAAAAGATAGCCGTGTTCGCCGATGTACAAAACCTCTACTACACCGTGCGCCAGGCGTACGGCTGTCACTTCAACTACGCCGCCCTGTGGGCTGACATCAGCCAGCGCGGGCAGATTGTCGAGGCGTACGCCTATGCCATCGACCGTGGCGACAGCAAGCAGCAGCAGTTCCAGCAAATCCTGCGCAACCTCGGTTTTACCGTGAAGCTCAAGCCTTACATCCAGCGCAGCGACGGCTCGGCCAAGGGTGACTGGGACGTGGGCATCACCATCGACATCATGGACGCCGCCGCCCATGTCGACGAAGTGGTGCTGGCTTCCGGTGACGGTGATTTCGACATGCTGCTGGACCGCATCATCAACAAGCACGGCGTCGAGGCTGTGGCCTACGGCGTGCCGGGGCTGACGGCCAACTCACTGATACGCGCCGCCAGCCGCTACGTGCCGATCGAAGGCGCGTTGCTGCTTAAATAGATTTACGACGGAGTTGGAACAGGTTTGGAACGTATAGCGGTCATCGACTTTGAAACCACCGGCATCCAGCCGAGCAGCAGCTGCCGGGCCACGGAAATCGCCGTGGTCATCCTGGAGCAGGGCCAGATAGTGGACCGCTACCAGAGCCTGATGAACGCCGGCGTGCGCGTGCCGGGGTTTATCGAACAACTGACCGGCATCAGCAACGCCATGCTGCGCACCGCGCCGACGGCGGAGCGGGTGATGAATGAGGTGAACGAGTTTGTCGGCACCACACCGCTGCTGGCCCACAACGCCGCGTTTGACCAGAAGTTCTGGGATTTCGAGTTGGGGTTGATCCGGCGCACCCGTTTGCAGAAGTTTGCCTGTTCGTTGTTGCTGGCGCGACGCTTGATGCCGGCGGCACCGAACCACAAGCTGGGCACCCTGACCTCATTTGCCCAACTGCCCCACACCGGCAAGGCTCACCGGGCGATGGCGGATGCGGAGATGGCGGCGAACCTTACCGCGCATTTAGCCCAGGAACTGCGCCGCACCCACGGGTTGCGGGAGCTGTCGCACGAATTGCTGTGCAGCTTGCAGAAGGTTCCGGCGGCGAAGATCAATGATCATTTGAAGAAGCATCGCGGGTTCTAAGGCGCTCAAGCCGAATGCCCTCTTCAACATGGCGAAGATCCAAATGTGGGAGCGGGCTTGCTCGCGAATGCGCCGTGTCAGTCAGCACATGTGTCTACTGACACACCGCTTTCGCGAGCAAGCCCGCTCCCACATTAGTTTTGCGGTGTTATCGAGGCTGTAAGCAGTCCAGCGACCGATCCACCACCACCTTCGCCATCCCCACCAAAGCATCACCGCCCGCTGCTGCCCGTGCCAGGCAGCTTCGAACAAAGGGAAGTGGTGACGCTACTGACATCATCGCAGGCAAGCCAGCTCCCACAGTTGAGCGCGGGTGTTTCAGGCAACTCGGTCAACTGTGGGAGTCGGGCTTGCCCGCGATGGGGATAGATCAGCCACCATTCTTCCCATTCCCCTCCAACTGCCCCAACGGCACCCGCCGCTCTATCGCGCTCGACAAGATGATCGAGGTCTTGCTGAACCCGAACTTCGCCACCCGATTGATCAGGCTCTCCAGCTCCGGCATCGACCCCACCGCCGCCTGCATGATCACGCACGGATCCCCGGTCACCCGATGGCATTCAGTCAACTCGGGGATTTCCGCCAGGGCGTCGTACACCTTCTGACTCCCATGATTGGTCAACCGCAACTCAATCACGCACTGGATCGGCAGCCCCACCTTCGAAAGGTCGACTTTGGCCTGATACCCGGTAATCACACCACTGGCTTCCAGTTTCGCCACCCGCTCGGCCACGGCGGGCGCCGAGAGGTTCACGGTGCGCGCCAATTGCGCGTAGGACGCGCGGCCGTCTTCCAGCAGGGCGCTGAGAAGCATGCGGTCGTATTTGTCCATGATAAGGCTCCGGGAATCCATAGCTTTCGAAAGCACGGTTTATAGCCTTGATAACCGTGTTTTGAAAAGTGTACTGGCGCTTTAAACAGGTTTTGTAACTTATGTTTACGGCCGGAGATTTCTAAAATAACGCTCCCTTGTCCTGCCGCAGAGCTGCCCAATGCCTGGCCCACGTCGCTTTCCCTTACCGTTGATCGCCGCCTTTTTTGCGCTGTATGTGATCTGGGGGTCTACCTACCTGGTGATTCGCATTGGTGTGGAGTACTGGCCGCCGTTGTTGCTGGCGGGGATTCGCTTTATGACAGCGGGTGCGCTGATGTATGCCTTCCTGCGCTGGCGCGGGGCGCCGGCGCCGACTTGGGTGCAGTGGAAGGCTGCCGCGAAGATCGGCATTTTGCTGCTGACCTTCGGTAACGGTGCGGTCAGTGTGGCCGAACATACGGGCGTGGCGTCCGGGGTTGCCGCGTTGGCGGTGGCGACGGTGCCGTTGTTCACCTTGCTCTGTGGTTATTTCTGGGGCGCGCGTAATACCCGTCTGGAATGGGCCGGGGTGGTGCTGGGGATTATCGGAATCGCCATGCTCAACATGGGCTCCAACCTGCAATCGAGCCCCACCGGTGCGGCCTTGCTGATTTTTGCCGCGGCGGCCTGGGCGTTCGGGTCGGTGTGGAGCAAGCATTTGCCGCTGCCGCAAGGCGCCATGGCCAGTGCGGCGGAGATGCTGATTGCCGGTGTAGTGCTGCTGGTGCTGAGTGCCGTCAGCGGTGAACACCTGCAAGCCATGCCACCGCTGGAAGGCTGGCTGGCCCTGGCGTACTTGACCGTGTTCGGTTCGATCATCGCCTTCAATGCCTATATGTATCTGCTCAAGCACGTACGCCCGGCGGCGGCCACCAGCTATGCCTACGTCAACCCGGCGGTGGCGGTGTTGCTCGGGATTGTGTTTGTCGGCGAGACCATCGGCATGGAAGAAGCTCTGGCAATGTTGGTGATCATCAGCGCCGTGCTGCTGATCAGCCTGCCACAGTGGCGAAAGCCGAAACCGGAAATAAGGTAAACTGCCGCGCATTGCGACCTTGCGCTGACTTTTTCCTACGGTATTTCCATGACTTTCGCCACACTTGGCCTGATCGAACCCTTGCTGCGCGCCCTTGAGACGCTTGGCTACCAGACCCCGACGCCGGTGCAGGCGCAAGCCATTCCGGCGGTGCTGGCCGGTCGCGACCTGATGGCTGCGGCCCAGACCGGCACCGGCAAGACCGCCGGTTTCGCCGTGCCGCTGCTGCAGCTGCTGACCATGGAAGGGCCGAAAGTCAGCGCCAACTCGGTGCGCGCGCTGATCCTGTGCCCGACTCGCGAGTTGGCCGAGCAGGTTCACGCCAGCGTCGCCGAGTACGCCCAACACCTGCCGCTGACCACGTACGCCGTATACGGCGGCGTGAGCATCAACCCGCAGATGATGAAGCTGCGCAAGGGTGTTGATGTGCTGGTCGCCACCCCTGGCCGCCTGATCGACCTGTTCCGCCAGAACGCGCTGAAACTCAACCAGCTGCAAACCCTGGTGCTGGACGAAGCCGACCGCATGCTCGACCTGGGCTTCTCCGAAGAACTGGCGAACATCTACCGCATGCTGCCGAAAAAGCGCCAGACCTTGCTGTTCTCCGCGACCTTCTCCGACGAGATCCGCCAGTTGGCGGGGCAGATGCTGATTGATCCGCTGACCGTCGAAGTCAGCCCGCGCAACGTTGCCGCCAATACTGTTAAGCAGTGGGTGGTGCCGGTGGACAAGAAGCGCAAGGCGGAACTGTTTGTGCACCTGATGCGCAAGGGCCGCTGGAAGCAGGTGCTGGTGTTCGCCAAGACCCGCAACGGCGTGGATGCGCTGGTAGAGAAGCTCCAAGGCCTGGGCATCAATGCCGACGGGATTCACGGCGACAAACCACAAGCCACTCGCCAGCGCGCGCTGGATCGCTTCAAGAGCAGTGACGTGCAGATTCTGGTGGCTACTGACGTGGCGGCCCGTGGCCTGGACATCGAAGACTTGCCACTGGTGGTCAACTTTGACCTGCCGATCGTGGCCGAGGATTACATCCACCGCATCGGCCGTACTGGTCGTGCGGGCAACACCGGTGAGGCGATTTCCCTGGTGTGTGCGGATGAAGTAAACATGCTGTCGGCCATCGAGATGCTGACCCGTCAGACATTGACCCGGAAGATGGAGCAGGACTTCGAACCGGAGCATCGCGTGCCGGATACCGATGCCACTGGCCAGGTGGTGAAGAAGCCGAAAAAGCCGAAGAAACCCAAGGCGTCCGGTGGCGGCAAGCGCAACCTGGGCAAGTGGGTGGAGAGCGGTGAAGTGTCGGTGGCGGAGCCGTCGATCAAGCCGGTGCGCAAGGTTCCTGCGTTTAATACTGGGCCGCGTAAGAAGAAGTAAGCCTTAAGGATCGTTCCCACGCTCTGCGTGGGAATGCATCCTGTGACGCTCTGCGTCAGCTTCAGAAGCGGACGCGGAGCGTCCTGAGCGGCGTTCCCACGCGGAGCGTGGGAACGATCAGTTCTTCAGCCATTCCAGCATGCCGCGCCCAGCCACTCGCCCGCTGGCAAAACACCCCGTCAGTAAGTACCCGCCCGTCGGTGCTTCCCAATCCAGCATCTCGCCTGCGCAAAACACACCCGGCAATTGCTTGATCATCAAGCGTTCATCCAGTACCTCAAACGGCACACCGCCCGCCGTACTGATGGCTTCGTCCATCGGCCGGGTTTTCACCAGCGTCAGCGGCAACGCCTTGATATCCGCCGCCAACTGAGCTGGATCGTTGAAATGCTCGGCCGGGGTCAATTCCCGCAGCAGCGCCGCCTTCACCCCGTCCACTCCCAACTGACTGTGCAAATGCTTGCTCATCGAGCGTGAGCCACGTGGCTTGCTCAACGCCGCAATCACCTTGTCCAGCGGCTTGCCCGGCAACAGGTCGATATGCACCGTGGCTGATCCATCCCGGTTGATCGCCTCACGAATCGGCGCCGACAACGCGTAGATCAGGCTGCCTTCGATGCCCGTGGCGGTGATCACGCATTCACCCAGCCGAGGTTTATCGTCCGCTAACCCGATGGCGACGTTTTTCAACGGTGCCCCGGCGAATTTGCTGACCATCAACTCGCTCCAGGCTGAGACCTCGAAGCCACAGTTACTCGGTTGCAATGCTGCGTAAGGCACGCCTTTGTCTTCCAGCAATTTCAACCATGCCCCGTCCGAGCCCAGCCGCGACCAGCTGCCGCCGCCCAACGCCAGCAGCACCGCATCACCGTGCACACTTTTGTCGCCCTCGGGGCTGTGGATAAGCAGGCTACCGTCGGGATTCCAGCCCAGCCAGCGATGACGGGTGTGGATAACTACGCCCTGGTCTCGCAGTCGCTTGAGCCAGGCGCGCAGCAGCGGGGCGGCTTTCATGTCGGTAGGAAACACCCGGCCGGAGCTGCCGACAAAGGTTTCAATCCCCAGCCCATGTATCCATTCGCACAACGCTTCGGCACCGAACTGACGCAGCAATGGCGCCATGAACGGCGCGCGCTCGGCGTAGCGCGACAAAAACGCCGGGTAGGCTTCGGAATGGGTGATGTTCATGCCGCCGACGCCCGCCAGCAGAAACTTGCGGCCCACCGACGGCATACCGTCGTACACGTCGACCCGGACCCCGGCCTGGATCAACACTTCCGCGGCCATCAGCCCGGCGGGGCCGCCGCCGATGATGATGACGTGTTGAGGTGAGGTTTGAGTCTGGGGCATGGGGATAACTGCGGTTCGGCAAAGTAGGCCGAGCATTCTACCCGAGGACGGCGAACCTGCCTGATCAAAAAATGAACAGCCTTCTGCAGGCCATACAGCTTATGGCTTGCAGAGGCTTTCACTCAGGTTATCCACAGGCAGTTCCACAGCGATTGTGGGTAAGGTGCATAACTCAATGACAACCTGATGACGTCCAGACCCGCTGCGCGCTGTGGTGCAGGATTCCGTGGCGACGGGCCAGGGCAGGGCGGTCTTTGCTGTAGCCGCCGCCGATCACGCCGACCACCGGAATATCGCGGCCCAGGCAGTGGCGCATCACGCTTTCATCGCGGGCGGCGACGCCTTGGTCTGTCAGCTTGAGGTAGCCGAGGGCGTCGTCCTTGTGCACATCTACGCCGGCGTCATACAGCACCAGGTCGGGCTGATACAGCGGCAGCAGGTAATTGAGGGCATCGTCGACCACCTTGAGGTAGTCCGCGTCGCCCATGCCCATCGGCAGCGGGATGTCCCAGTCGCTTTCGGCCTTGCGGGCGGGGAAGTTCTTTTCGCAGTGCAGGGACACGGTGATCGCGTCCGGGGTGTCGTGCAAGATGCGCGCGGTGCCGTCGCCCTGGTGCACGTCGCAATCGAAGATCAGCACCCGGTTGACCCGGCCGCTGGCCAGCAGGTAATGGCTGATCACCGCCAGGTCATTGAAGATGCAGAAACCCGCCGGGTAATCGTAGTGGGCGTGGTGGGTGCCGCCGGCCAGGTGGCAGGCCAGACCATGCTCAAGGGCCTGCTCGGCCGCCAGCAACGAGCCGCCCACCGCGCGCACGGTGCGCCGGGCCAGGGCTTCGCTCCAGGGCAGGCCGAGGCGCCGCTGGTCTTCGCGGGACAACTCGCCGCTCATGTAGCGTTCGATATACCGAGGTTCATGGGCCAGGGCCAGAATCTCGGCAGGGCAGAGTTCCGGTCGCAGCAGTTGGCTGTCCCGGGTCAGGCCGCTCTCCACCAGATGGTCACGCAACAGGCGGAATTTATCCATGGGGAAGCGGTGGTCCGCCGGGAACTCGGGGCTGTAGTCGTCGTGGTAGATCAGTGGCAAAGGCATGGCGATTTCTGACGGGAACCAGCGACGGATCTTAACAGCGCGTTACACTCACGCACATGGCAAGGGAGGGGGATCAATGGAGCCAATACTGCAATTGGAAAGCGCACGCTTGGTGCTGCGCCAATGGAGCGATGCCGACTTGCCGGAGTTTGCGCGCATGTGCGCCGACCCGCAGGTGATGCGTTATTTCCCGGCCACCTTGAGCCGCCTGGAAAGCGCTGCGCTGATCGGGCGTATTCGCGGCCATTTTGCCGAATACGGTTTTGGCCTGTGGGCGTTGCAGCGTAAAGATAGCGGCGAATTCATCGGCCTCACCGGCTTGCTGAATGTCAGCTTCGAGGCGCCGTTCACCCCGGCGGTGGAAATCGGCTGGCGCCTGGCCAAGGAACACTGGGGCCTGGGCTACGCCAGCGAAGCCGCCTGGACCGCCCTGCGCTGTGGTTTCGACCGGCTGAAGCTGGACGAGATCGTTTCGTTTACCACTGAAGCCAATCTGCCATCACAAAAAGTCATGCAGGCCATCGGTATGCATTACGATCCCCTGGCAGATTTTGAACACCCCAAGGTCGCAGCGGATGACCCGGTGCGGCATCATGTGTTGTATCGCATCACCCGCGCCCAATGGTTGGACACGCTGCACGGATAAGCAGCCCGGAATGCCCAATAGATTGTTGTAGGAGATGCTCTATGAGCCAAGTGTTGGAAGATCTGGTGGACCTGCTGACCCTGGAGCCGATCGAGGAAAACCTCTTTCGCGGCCGCAGCCAGGACCTGGGCTTTCGCCAGCTGTTTGGCGGCCAAGTGCTCGGCCAGTCGCTGTCGGCGGCCAGCCAGACCGTTGAAGAGGCGCGGCATGTGCATTCGTTGCACGGTTACTTCCTGCGCCCGGGCGATGCGGCGTTGCCGGTGGTGTATTCGGTCGACCGGGTGCGCGATGGCGGCAGTTTCAGCACGCGCCGGGTGACGGCGATCCAGAAGGGCAACCCGATCTTCACCTGCAGCGCTTCGTTCCAGTACGACGAAGCAGGCTTCGAGCATCAGACCACCATGCCCGTGGTGGTCGGCCCGGAAAACCTGCCCTCGGAGCTGGAGCTGACCCAGCAGCGCGCGCACCTGATTCCTGAGCACATGCGCGAAAAACTGCTGTGCCCCAAGCCGATCGAAGTGCGGCCGGTGACCGAGAAAGACCCGTACAACCCGCAGCCGTCCGACCCGGTCAAATACGTGTGGTTTCGTGCGGATGGCGCGTTGGCTGACTCACCGGCGCTGCACAAATACCTGCTGGCTTACGCCTCGGATTTCGGCCTGCTGACCACTTCGCTGCTGCCCCATGGCAAGACGGTTTGGCAGAAAGACATGCAAGTCGCCAGCCTCGACCACGCGCTGTGGTTCCACGCCGACCTGCGTGCCGATGACTGGTTGCTCTACGCCATGGACAGCCCGTGGGCCGGCAATTCCCGTGGGTTCTCCCGGGGCAGCGTGTACAACCGCGCCGGGCAACTGGTGGCGTCGGTCACCCAGGAAGGCTTGATTCGTCATCGCAAGGATTGGGCATGAGCCTGAGTGATGTGAAGCATTGGGTGTTCGACATGGATGGCACCCTGACGGTGGCCGTGCATGACTTTGCGGCGATTCGCGTAGCGTTGGATATTCCGGCGACTGACGACATTCTTACCCACCTGGCGGCATTGCCCGCCGACGAAGCAGCAGCCAAGCATGCGTGGCTGCTGGAGCATGAGCGCGAGTTGGCGCTGGGCTCGGTGGCGGCGACCGGTGCGGTGGAGTTGGTGCGGGAATTGGCCGGGCGCGGTTATCGGCTGGGCATCCTGACGCGCAATGCGTGGGAGCTGGCCCATGTGACGTTGCAGGCGATCGGCCTGGCGGACTGCTTTGCGGTTGAGGATGTGTTGGGGCGCGATGATGCGCCGCCCAAGCCTGATCCGGGTGGTTTGTTGAAGCTGGCGCGAGCGTGGGAAGTGACGCCGCAAGAGATGGTGATGGTCGGTGATTACCGCTTTGATCTGGATTGTGGGCGGGCGGCGGGGACCAAGACGGTGTTGGTTAACTTGCCGGATAACCCGTGGCCGGAGCTCGCGGATTGGCATGCCGAAGATTGCGCGGTATTGCGCCGGATGCTCTAACCCCAGGCAATGAAGATCAAATGTGGGAGCTGGCTTGCCTGCGATGCAGACACCGCGGTGTATCAGTAACACCCAGGTGATGCCATCGCAGGCAAGCCAGCTCCCACATTTTTGATCCGGTTTCTTCAGTGGTTATGGAAACAACACCTTCTGCCCTTCAGGCGACGTAAACATCTTGTCCCCGTCATGCCCAACCCCCGGCACTTCCACCAGCTTGTGGCCCAACTGCGGGTGCCGCTGCTTGAGGTAGTCAAAGTAGTTGTGCCCGCGAATCAAGCGATACGCGCCCTGGGTTTCAGCCCCGCAGCTCTTATCCAGCGCCGGGTGATTCGGGTCGGTGTCCTGCTGGCCCAGCAGGTAAGTGACATTACGCGAAACGTAAGCCTGCTCGAGTTGCTCGGCACTTTGCCCCTTGGCATAGGCCGGCAGGTTTTGCATGCCGTATTTCCAGTCATTGAAATCAGGGCAACTGGAAACATCGAACTTCACCGGACGCTGCGGGCTGAAGTAGGCGTAGGACGAAGGGTTCGCCACCACGTAGCGCAAGCTGATGCCTTCGGTTTGCAGCAGCGGGTGATCATGCCCGGTCAGGGCAAAACGCTGCACCACCTGGCCGCCGCCGGAATGACCGGCCACCACGATTTCCTTCAGGTTCGGGAACAGCTTGCGGTTGCCCAGGTGCTTGATGATCTGGTCCAGCGCGCCGTAGGAGCTGATCTGGCCCGGGCCGGTGGACGGCTCGCCGGCCATCCAGTCATTGCTGTTCCAGCGCAGGGTCTGGTTGTCGACCTGGTTGCGCTTGATGTCGGTCTGGTTGAGAAACTGCGGCGCAATTACCAGGGTGTTGGCGTTTTGTCCTGCGTCTTTGGCGGCCTTTTCGCCGCTGTCCAGGTAGGTCATGGCGTTGCGCAAGCGGCCATGCACGATGATCAGCGCGCGGGTGACTTGAGGCAGCGGCTGGCGCCAGTCCTGGCTCAAGCCGACGCTCAGGTCGCCGGCATCCAGGTGAAAACGATCGGGGCTGACCACCTTTACGCCGTGCTCGGCGGCCCAGGTGGAGGAGGAACAGGTGATCAACAAACCTAACAGCAGACCCAGTCGTTTATTCATTTAAAGGCTCTTGGCGGTAAAGGTGTCGCATTGAGTGATCTGGCCCTGGGCGAAGCCGGTCTTAAACCAGCGAACCCGCTGTGCCGAGGTACCGTGGGTAAACGAGTCAGGTACCACGCGGCCCTGGCCCTGTTGCTGCAAGCGGTCATCGCCGATGGCGTTGGCCGCATTCAATGCTTCTTCAATGTCGCCAGGCTCCAGCCAGTTCAGGCGCTTTTGCGCCCGGTTGGCCCACACACCGGCGAAGCAGTCGGCTTGCAGTTCCTGGCGCACCAACAGGCCGCCGTCGCCTTGCATCTGCCGGCCTTGCTGGCGGGCTGCCTGAATCTTCGCCGAGATGCCCAGCAGCGTCTGAACGTGGTGTCCGACTTCATGGGCAATCACGTAGGCCTGGGCGAAATCCCCGGCGGCCTTGAAGCGTTGGGACATTTCCCGGAAGAAATCCAGGTCCAGGTATACCTGTTGGTCTGCCGGGCAATAGAACGGCCCGCTGGCGGAGGTGGCGCCACCGCAGGCGGAGTTCACCCGACCGCGGAACAGGATCAATTTGGGGTTCTTGTAGGTCAGGCCGTTTTCCTGGAACACCTGGGCCCAGGTGTCTTCGGTGTCGCCGAGGACGGCGCGCACGAAGTCGGCCTGTTCATCATTGGCCGGTGGCGCCTGGCGGGTTTGCGGGCTGACGGAGGGCGCTTGCTCGGTGAGCTGGCCGCTGAGTTGCCCGAGGATCTGCATCGGGTCCTGGCCGGTCAGCCAGCCGATGCCGACGATCAGCACGATGGCCGTCAGGCTCAGGCCCTTGCCGCCGCCAAAACGCATGCCACCGCCACCGCCGCCACTGTCATCGCGGGCGTCCACCACGTTGTCGCTGCGTCGGCCTTTTTTCCATAGCATGTGGCAATCCTCTTGATGGTTCTGCAGCTCAGTGTTGTTGGTGTGTAGGGTTGGCGCCAGTCCGGCTGTCTGACGATGCTAAACGCTGTGTCGGCCGGCCTGTATGAAGCTTCTGTCAGTCGCGGCAATAGCCTTCGCCGGTGTCGACGATCAGGCAGTCCTTCTTGTCGGCCAGCCATTTCAGGCCAGTGGCTTCGCCGTCGCCGGCGCTCAGGATCTGCGGGCCGTCCGGGCGTTCAAAGGTGATGCCGTCTTCGGATGCCTGGCCCTTGAAGGTGCCGGAATCATCGTCATCCAGGCCGTATTTCATGGTCAGTACATAGTGGCCGCGGCCGATGCTGTCGTCCTTGGCGATGGTCAGGTTCAGGCCTTCGACACCAATCCATTTGCCGACCCATTTGTCGGTGGGCAGCACTTCCGGTACCAGCGTCGCTTGGACGGAGGGCGGTGCCGGCGCCTTGGCGGTCTCGGCTTGCTTGTCGCAGGCGCTGAGCAGCGCCAGGGTCGAAAGAATCAACAGGGTTTTTTTCATGGTACGAAGGCCTTGGTTAAAAAACGCGCAGTGGGCGGGGCGGCGTGAAGCGTTGGACTGGAAAACCGCAATTTAGTGCGCTGTTCGAACAGTGTTTGGTTATGCTCTTGAGCGAGGCGCTTTACCCGTTCTAGATTATGCCGCGGTATGCGGCGGTCATTTCAGCCTGCCACTCAAGAGAATGCAATGACCCTCAGCACCCCACTTTCCGGCGTCAACCACCCCCTCAAAGGCATTTTGCTGATTGTGGTGGCCACTTTTCTGTTTTCCAGCCACGACGCGCTGTCCAAATACCTGGCCGGGTTCTACCCGATCGTGATGGTGGTGTGGGCCCGTTACCTGGTGCACACACTCTTGATGGCCGGGATTTTCCTGCCGCAATCAGGGCTGCGGGTACTGCGCAGTAAACGACCGTTGCTGCAGGTGGCGCGGGCCTTGTGCCTGCTGGGCACCAGCCTGTTTTTCACGGCGGCGTTGCACTTTATCCCGTTGGCCGAGGCCACGGCGGTCAACTTTCTTGCGCCGATTCTGGTCACCGCCTTGTCGGTGCCGCTGCTGGGTGAGCACGTGACCCGTGGCCAATGGCTGGCGGTGATTTGCGGGTTCATCGGGGTGTTGATCATTGTGCACCCCGGCGGTGAGCTGTTCACCCCGGCGGTGTTGTTGCCTCTGACGTCCGCGCTGTTCTTCTGCTTCTACCAACTGCTTACCCGCATCCTCAGCAAGTACGACACGTCCACCACCAGCAACTTCTTCGCCGGGCTGTGCAACACCTTGGTGATGAGTGCGCTGGTGCCGTTCTTCTGGCAAGTGCCGAGCCTGTGGCATGGGGTGTTGATGCTGGCGCTGGGCAGTTGCGGGATGACCGCGCACTTGATGCTGACCCAGGCCTTCCGCTTCGCGGCGCCGGCCTTGCTGGCGCCGTTCGGCTATTGCCAGATCGTGTTTGCGGGGTTGTTGGGCTGGCTGGTGTTCAATCACACCCCGGACCTGACCACGGTGGTCGGGATCGGGGTGATTTGCCTGAGCGGGTTGGCCGCTGCCTGGCAGCAGCGGCGCAGGTAGGAAATTCAGACCTCGACGGTCGGAATCTTGCGCGGCGCCATGAAGTACATCCAGATCAGCGCGATGAAGTACATCGCCGGAATCAGGGTGAACAGCACGGTGTAGTTGTTGTTGGTCACGGTCAGGATATGGCCGACGATCTGGGTCATGAACATCCCGCCGATGGCCGCGCACATGCCGCCAAAACCAAACACCGTACTCATCATGTGCTTGGGCGTGTAGTCCATCACCAGGCTCCAGATGTTGGCCGTCCAGGCCTGGTGCGCGCCGATGGCCAGGGAGATGGCAAACACCGCGACCCACAGCTGGCTGGAACCGGCGGCCATGATCACCCCGACGATGCAGCAGGCGAACAGCAGCATCGACAACAACCGCGCCTTGATCGGATTCATCCCACGGCCGATCAGGAACGAAGACAGAATCCCGCCGCCAATGCTGCCGAAGTCCGCCGTCAGATAAATGATGATCAGCGGGATGCCCATCTGGGTCACGTTGATGCCCAGGTTGTATTGCTGATTCAGGAACGGCGGCAACCAATACAGGTAGAACCAGAACACCGGTGCGGTCATCGAGTAGGCGAGGGCGAAGGCCCAGGTGCCGCGCATCCGCAGGATGCGGCTGAACGGCACGCGGGGTTGTTCCGGTTCGACTTCCTGCTGCACGTAGTCCAGTTCCGATTGCTTCACGCTCGGATGGTCTTCCGGGTTGTAGTACTTGAGGCCCCAGAACAGCAGCCAGATCCCGCCCAGTGCCGACATGCACAGGAAGGCGGCCTGCCAACCCCACACGTGAAGGATCAGCGGCAGCAGCATCGGCGTCATCATCGCGCCGACGTTGGTGCCGGCATTGAAGATCCCGGTGGCCACGGCACGCTCGCCGGCAGGGAACCACAAGCGGGTGGTCTTGACGCAGGCCGGGTAGTTGGCGGCTTCGGTCAAACCGAGAATGAACCGGCAGACCATAAAGCCCACCGCCGAGGTGGCCAGGCCGTGGGCGCCGGTGGCCAGGCTCCACAGCAGCACCGCGCAGAAGAACACGCGCTTGACGCCTACCCGGTCGATCAGCCGGCCTTGCAGCACAAAGCCGATGGCGTAACCCACCTGGAACCAGAAGTTGATGTTGGCGTAGTCCATCGCCGTCCAGCTCATTTCCTTGGCCAGGATCGGTTGCATCACGCCGAGGGCGGCGCGGTCGATGTAGTTCAGGGTGGTGGCGAAAAACACCAGGGCCAGCATGCCCCAGCGGGTTTTACCGACAGCCATGGCGCCACGGATTTTGTCGCCGATGCCGCTATGGGGATTGCTGTGGCGCACGGCCACGGCGGGATTTTGCGAAGGCATGAGGAAGTACCCGTTTTTTTTGAAATTTTTATGGTGTGTTCAGGGTCTTGGTTAACCGAGGCCACTCAACCCGAGCGGGACTCAATGTGCTGTCGATGGTGCGCAGAGGCTAAAAAATCGTCAATTCGCCGATTGCCATTCTGTTCGATAATCGCCCATAAAACTAACCGGTTCGTACATTTCAATTGCTGTGATGAACCTGGCGGCCAATAATTTGCCGTAAATAAGACCTGCTTCATCTGCCGGGAGTCGCCCCATGCAACGCTCCATCGCCACCGTTTCCTTGAGCGGAACCTTGCCGGAAAAACTCGAAGCCATCGCGGCTGCCGGGTTTGATGGCGTGGAAATCTTCGAAAACGATCTGCTGTATTACGACGGCAGCCCGCGTGAAGTCAGGCAAATGTGCGCCGACCTCGGCATTGCCATCACCTTGTTCCAGCCGTTCCGGGATTTTGAAGGCTGCCGCCGCGACCGCCTGGCGCGCAACCTTGAACGAGCCGAGCGCAAGTTCGACTTGATGCAGGAGTTGGGCACCGACCTGGTGCTGGTGTGCAGTAACGCGTCAGCCGATTCCGTTGGCGATGAAAGCATTCTACTGGATGACCTGAGCCTGCTGGCCGAACACGCTGGCCGCCGTGGCCTGCGCATTGGCTATGAAGCGTTGGCCTGGGGCCGACACGTCAACACCTGGCAACAGGTGTGGAACCTGGTGCGCAAGATCGATCATCCGAGCCTGGGCGTGTTGCTCGACAGCTTCCACACCCTGTCCCTCAAGGGCGACCCGAGCGCTATTGCCGAAATCCCCGGCGACAAGATTTTCTTTGTGCAGATGGCCGACGCGCCGATCCTGGCGATGGATGTACTGGAGTGGAGCCGGCATTTCCGCTGCTTCCCAGGCCAGGGCGAGTTCGACCTGGCGGGCTTCCTCGCCCCCATCATCAAGAGCGGCTACACCGGGCCGTTGTCGTTGGAAATCTTCAACGACGGCTTCCGCGCCGCACCGACCCGGGCCAACGCCGCCGACGGCCTGCGCTCGCTGCTGTACCTCGAAGAGAAGACTCGCCAACGGTTGGCGGAGGAAGCCAAACCGGTCCCCGAGATTCTGTTCGAAACCCCGGCCGCCAGCGAATACGACGGCATTGAATTCCTGGAATTTGCCGTGGATGAAAACCTCGGTGCCAAGCTCACTTCATGGCTGGAGCGTCTGGGCTTCGTCAAGGCCGGGCAGCATCGCTCCAAGAGCGTGAGCCTGCTGCGCCAGGGCGATATCAACCTGATCCTCAACTGTGAACCCTATTCCTTCGCCCACAACTTCTTCGAGGCCCACGGCCCGTCGTTGTGCGCCACGGCGATCCGCGTGAAGGACAGCGCCAAAGCCCTGGAGCGGGCGGTGGCTTACAAGGGCCAGCCGTATCGCGGGCTGGTCGGCCCCAACGAGCTGGAGCTGGCGGCCGTTCGTGCACCAGATGGCAGCCTGATCTACCTCGTCGACCAGAACGAAGGCGGCCTCTACGACACCGACTTCAACCTGCAACCTGCAAGCGCTGCCAGCGGCGGCCTGCTGCGCATCGACCACATGGCGATGGCCTTGCCCGCCGACAGCCTCGACAGCTGGGTGCTGTTCTACAAAAGCCTGCTGGATTTCGAAGCCGATGACGAAGTGGTGCTGCCCGACCCCTACGGCCTGGTGAAAAGCCGGGCACTGCGCAGTCGCTGCAGCTCGATTCGCCTGCCGCTGAATATTTCCGAGAACCGCAACACCGCGATTTCCCACGCGTTGTCGAGCTATCGCGGCTCGGGCGTGCACCACATTGCCTTCGACTGCGCGGACATTTTCGCCGAGGTCAGCCGGGCCAAGGACGCCGGTGTGCCGCTGCTGGATATCCCGCTCAACTACTACGATGACCTGGCGGCGCGGTTTGATTTCGACGACGAGTTCCTCAGCCAGTTGGCCTACTACAACGTGCTGTACGACCGCGATGCCCAGGGCGGTGAACTGTTTCACGTCTACACCGAGCCGTTCGAAGGCCGGTTTTTCTTCGAGATCATCCAGCGCAAGAACGGTTACACCGGTTACGGCGCGGCCAACGTGGCGGTGCGCCTGGCGGCCATGGCCAAGTCCCGCAGCGGTGCGGTGCGCCAGGCCAGGTTGTAAGGTGCTGGCGCTTCCTTCGGCGTGCGGCGCGGCCCATAATCACCGCCTGCACCTAAGGCCGTGAGCGCACCATGACCCTGACTTCCGAGCTTCCCGCCGCGGCCACTGCGCCGCGCAAGAGCCGCAAGAACAACCCGGAAAAGACCCGCGAGAACATTCTCCAGGAAGCCATCGTCGAGTTTGTTCAGCAGGGCCTGTCCGGCGCCCGAGTGGACGCGATCGCGGAGCGTATCCAGACCTCCAAGCGCATGATCTATTACTACTTCGGCAGCAAGGAGCAGCTCTACGTCGAGGTGCTGGAGAAGCTTTACGGCGACATTCGCAACACCGAGACCCGGATGAACCTGACGGCCCTGGAGCCCCGGGAAGCGATTCGCCGGCTGGTGGAATTCACCTTTGATCACCACGATCAGAACGTGGATTTTGTGCGGATAGTGAGCATCGAGAACATTCACAACGCCGAGTACGTAAAGCAGTCGACGTCCATCAAGGCGATGAACAGCAACATCCTCGAGGCCCTCGGCACTACGTTGCTCCGCGGGGCGGAGATGGGGCTGTTCCGCGAAGGGCTGGAGCCGCTGGACGTGCACCTGCTGATCAACTCGTTCAGTTTTTACCGGGTGTCGAACCGCCACACCTTCAGCGAGATCTTTCAGATCGAGTTGTCGGATGAGTCGGTCAAGCAGCGGCATCGGGCGATGATCTGCGAGTCGGTGTTGCGCTATTTGCAGGCCTGAGTTCAACACTGAGCAAATGTGGGAGCGGGCTTGCTCGCGAAGGCGGTGGGTCAGTAAAACATCCGGTGGCTGACACTCCGCATTCGCGAGCAAGCCCGCTCCCACATTTTTGATCCCGTTTCTGCAGTTAGATGTTCATGCTTCGGAAGTGCGCGAGCATTCTCTCGGCATCCGCCACTTCGCCACTGAACAACTCAAACGCCTTCACCGCCTGAAACACCGCCATGTTGCCGCCATCCAGGGTGCGGCAACCCAGGGCGCGGGCGTTGCGCAGCAGTTCGGTTTCCAGCGGGAAATACACAATCTCCGCCACCCACAAGTCGGCGCGCAAGGTGTCCAGTGGTACGGGCATGCCCGGCAGCTTGGCCATGCCCATCGGTGTGGTATTCACCAGGCCGTCGGCTTCGGCCATGGCGCTTTCCAAGTCATTGCCTGCCTGAGCCCGACCGGCACCAAAATGCTGGTTGAGGTTATCCGCCAGGCTGCGGGCGCGCTCGGCGTCCACGTCAAAAATACTCAAGCGTTCCACGCCTTCGCCCAGCAGCGCATGGGCCACTGCCGCGCCGGCACCGCCTGCGCCCATTTGCACCACGAACTTTCGAGCCACATCACTTAAGCCCCGGCGAAAGCCTTCGGCAAAGCCCAGGCAGTCGGTGTTGTGGCCGATGCGTTTACCGTCGCAAAGCACCACGGTATTCACCGCGCCGATGCCCCGCGCTTCGGGCGACAGTTCGTCCAGCAGCGGCAGGATCGCCTGCTTGCACGGGTAGGTGATGTTCAAGCCGGTGAAGTTCATCTGCTCGGCGGCCATCAACAGGTCGGGCAGGGCGCGGGTATCTGTTTGCAACTGGTCGAGGTCGATCAGGCGATACAGGTAACGCAGGCCCTGTGCATCGCCTTCGCGCTCGTGCAAGGCCGGAGTACGGGAAGCCTGGATGCCGGCGCCTATCAGGCCGGCGAGAATTCGACGTTTGGACACCGGGCTCATCCCTTCAAGGTCTTGCTGAAATGTTCGAGGGCCAGGTGGTAACCATGGCTGCCAAATCCGGCCAGCACCGCCTTGGCAATCGGTGAGACAAAGGAGTGATGACGGAAGGCTTCCCGGGCATGCACGTTGGACAAATGCACTTCGATCACCGGCACTTCACTGGCCACCAGCGCGTCGCGGATCGCCACCGAGGTGTGGGTCCAGGCCGCCGGGTTGATCACGATGCCGGCGCAACGGGTGCGGGCGCCATGGATCCAGTCCAGCAATTCGCCCTCGTGGTTGGTCTGGCGGAATTCGACTTTCAGTCCCAGCTGTTCGGCGCTGCGGCCACACAGGGCGGCGACGTCGGCCAGGGTTTCGTGGCCATAAGTGGCGGGCTCGCGAGTGCCGAGCAGGTTGAGATTGGGGCCGTTGAGCACCAGCACGATGGGCGGCATACAGGGTTCTCCACTGTTGTTTTTATGTATGTCGATAAAATGTACTGGATGGTTAATTTGGTCAATCACCTGGGTGGGAAGCGTTCGATTATCGAACGCAGAATGAAAACCACCGTTATGCAGATCAGAGTTGATATCAATTGAAAATCATTCTCGACAACGCTTAAGATGCCCGCCTGTTTCCTTTACATTCCAGGGAGTCGGTTTGTCGGACGTGGATCTCAAAGGCCTGTTTCTCAAGCACGCCGATACCCTGCGCGGGTATCTCGCGCGCAAGGTACGGGACCCGCAGTTGGCCGCAGACCTGGTGCAGGAGAGTTTCCTGCGCCTGGCGCAAAAGCCGGTCGGCGAGCGCATCGACAACTCCCAGGGCTATCTCTATCGCACGGCCAGCAATCTGCTGATCGACCATATTCGCCAGGAAGCACGGCGCAAGACCGACTCCGTGCCCCATGAGGCGCTGGCCGAGATTGAAGACGAAATGGCCGGGTTGGAGGCTCAGGCAATGGCGCAGCAACAGCGGCAGGCATTGAAGCAGGCACTGGCGGAATTGCCGGAGCGTACCCGACAGATTTTCCGTCTCAACCGCATCGAGGGCATGACCCATGCCCAGGTCGCACGGCACCTGGATATTTCCGACAGCTCGGTACAAAAGCACCTGGCCAAGGCGCTGGCGTATGTCATGCAGCGTTTGCAGGAAGGCGAGGCGGGGCCATCCGACGAATGAATTACCGACAAACCTGGGGTCAGACGTCACAGCGTTACATAACGAAAAATTCGAGATTCACACGTGAATAGCCCAGGTCCGCAACAGCACAGCATTACCGAGGCGGCTGCCGATTGGGCGGTGCGCCTGCACGCCGGCGCCCTGACCGATCAGGAACAGGCCGAGTTGCGCCAATGGATCGCCAGGGACAGCCGCCATGAAGCTGCGCTGCGTTTTGCCGAGCAGACGTGGGCGGCGCTGGGCGAGGTGCATCGCGATGAGACGGTGCATCGCCAGCGGCCAGCCGCCGCTTCTGCGCCGGTGCGCGGCTCCCGCCGCCGCAAGCCGTGGCGCGTGGCAGCGAGTGTCGCGCTGTTGCTGGTGGCGGCCGGCGTCGGTTGGGTGCGCGGGCCCGAAGCGTTGCTGCACCTGCAGGCCGATTACGTCACCCACAAGGGCGAAGTGCGCACCGTACACCTGGCCGACGGCAGCAGCGTGCAACTGGATTCCGCGAGTGCAATCAAGCTGGAGTTTGACGGCGTGCAGCGGCGCATCAGCCTGATCAAGGGCTCGGCGATCTTTGATGTGGCGCCGATGGCCGGCGAGGAAAAGCGGCCGTTCGTGGTGCAGAGCGCCAGCGGGCAAACCCGCGCCCTTGGCACGCGGTTTGTGGTCGAGCGGGAAGATGACCGGCAGGCCTGGGTCGGCGTGTTGCAGCACAGTGTGGCAGTGACGCTCCAGGCGCTGCCGCAGAAAGAAACCGTGCTCAAGGAAGGCCAGGCTGCGCGCTACAGTCCCGAAAACGGCGTGGTCGCCCTTGATGACCTCGATCTGGAGCGCGCCACCAGTTGGCGTCGGGGCGTGCTGATCTTCGACCGGTTGCCACTGGCCAAGGTCATCGAGCAACTCAACCGCTACCGGCCTGGCAAGGTGGTGCTGACCGACGCCGACCTGGGCACCCGTGAAGTCAGCGGCGTGTTCCGTCTCGACATGCTCGACACCGCCCTCGGTACCCTGACCGAAGAATTGCAGGTGCAGCGCTTCGATCTGGCGGGGCTGAGCCTGATCTATTGATGGGGTCGCCGGGCCCCATTTACGCCCTTCGAAAAAACTTTCAAAAAAACCTTACTGAGTTCCGACGCCTGACACGTCCTGTTAAGTGAGAAGTATTCGCATAAACAAGAATGGTCAGCGAAGGGATAACGTCGATGTCTGCAATCACCAAGGGGCGCAATACCGGTAGCCGGTTGGCCTTTGCCATTCACTTGGGGCTGTTCGCCTCTGCCTGCCAGGTGCAGGCCGCCGAGGCGCCGGCTGGTGCGTCGCAGCCCGCTACCTTGATGTTCGACATCGCCGCGCAACCCTTGGGCAGCGCCGTGCTGAGCTTCGCCGACCAGGCAGGCTTGCAGGTGCTGTTCGACAGCCAGCGCCTGCAAGGGTTGAGCAGCACCGCGCTCAAGGGCAGCTTCAGTGTGCACGAAGGCCTGGGCCGTTTGCTCGGTGCCGCCCCGGTGGAATACCGCTTTACCGGCGCCCGCCAGGTCACCCTGACCCGGGTTGAACAGCCGGGCAACGCTGCGCTGGCATTGGCGACGACCACGATCACTGGCCAGCACAAGAATGACTGGGTGTACTCATCGCCGCGTTCGGTCAGTGTGGTGGGGCGCGAACAGTTGGATCGCAACCCGCCGCGCCATGCCGCCGAGATGCTGGAAGAGGCCCCTGGGGTCTACTCGGCGGTCAGTCAGCAGGACCCAGGCCTGTCGGTGAATATCCGCGGAATCCAGGACTATGGCCGGGTCAACATGTCGGTCGACGGCATGCGCCAGAATTATCAGCAGAGCGGTCACCAGCAACGTAACGGCACGCTGTATGTCGACCCTGAGTTGCTGTCCGAGGTGGTGATCGAAAAGGGCGCGACCTCCACCATGGGCGGTGCGGGAGTGATTGGCGGGATTGCCAACTTTCGTACCGTGGAGGCGGCTGACCTGCTCAAGGACGGCAAGCAAATCGGCGGGCGCATTCGTGTCACCACGGGCCTCGGCGGGCTCAGCAACGGTACGCACTTTATCGGCAGTTCGGCGTTTGCCGTCGGCACCGATGTGTGGGACATGCTGGTGGCGGCCAGTGAGCGGCATCTGGGGGATTACGACCCCGGCACCCAGGGCAGCATCGGCGACCTGCGTACCGGCACGGCGTTCATACCGGCCAGCCAGGATCGCATCAAGAATACCCAGGTCGCCTATTCGGGCTCGGTGATGCGTTCGCGTCTGCTCAAGCTCGGTCTCAACTTGCCGGCTGATCAACGTTTGCAACTGAGCTACCTGTTGACCGAAGTCGACTACGACGACGTCAACATGATGACCGCCGAAAAACCTCAATTATGGGAAAAGCTCGGCAGCAGCAACGTCAAGGCACAGAACCTCGCGCTGGACTACAGCTACACGCCGGACAATCCGCTGATCGACTTCAAGGCCAAGCTCTACGCCGTCGACACCCGCAATGACCAGTCCACGCTGGCCCGCGGCCGCACACCCGGCTATGACGTGACCTATCAAACCGACACCTATGGTGTTCAGGCGCAGAACACCTCGACCTTTGCCTTGAGCGAGCTGTCCGTGCTCAAGGCTAACTATGGGCTGGAGTTTTTCTACGACAAGGTCCGGCCGGACTCCAATCAACCGGTGGAGGCTGGCTCTGCGGTTGAGGCTTCCGCGCTGGAAAGCATCACCCCCAAAGGTGACCGGGCGATGGGCAGCCTGTTCGGTCGCCTGGATTACGACTACGACGACTGGCTGAACCTGAATGCCGGGCTGCGTTACGACCGCTATCGGTTGCGGGGCGAAACCGGCTTGAACACCCGCACCTTCATCATCGGCACTACCCGCCAGATCGGCGTACCCGTGGCCTATGACGTTGACCGGGAGGAGGGGCATTTCTCGCCGACCTTCGGCCTGTCGATCAAGCCGGGTGTCGACTGGCTGCAGCTGTTCGCCACGTACGGCAAGGGCTGGCGCCCTCCGGCGGTGACCGAAACCCTGGTCAGCGGCCGGCCCCATGGCGGCGGTTCGGAATCGATCCTGCCCAACCCTTACTTGAAGCCCGAGAAGTCCACGGCGTGGGAGGTCGGATTCAACGTGCTTAAGGAAGACCTGCTGTTCGCAGACGACCGTGTGGGCGTGAAAGTGTCCTACTTCAACACCCGCGTCGATGACTTCTCCTATATGGCCTTGGGGGTGCAGCCGCCCGGTTATGGCATCGCCAACATTGGCAATGCGGCGTATGTGAACAACCTGGAGACCACCCGTTTTCGCGGTCTCGAGTACCAACTGGATTACGACGCCGGGTTTGCCTATGGCCAGGTCAACTACACCCGCATGCTCGGCAGCAACAAGTTCTGCAGCAACACCGCCTGGCTCGGCGGCGTGACCAAGATCCAGAGCCGGCCAGGTAACCGTAGGCCGGTGGACGCCATGGTGCCGGACGACGTGGCCAATGCCGCCGTGGGTTGCAACGCCATCCTCGGTTCCTCCGAGCACATGCCGATGGACCGTGGCACCGCGACACTGGGCGCGCGTTTCTTCGAGCGCAAGCTGGATGTGGGTGTCCGCGCCCGCTACAGCGCCGGTTACTACGTAAAAGGCGGCGTCGGCGTGACCACCTCGCAAACCGGCGTTTACCCCGCTGACTGGAAACCCTACACCGTCTACGACCTTTACAGCAGCTACCGCGCTACTGATCAGTTGACGCTGCGCCTGGCCATGGAAAACGTCACCGACCGCGCGTACCTGGTGCCGCTGGGCGACGTGCTGGCCTTCACCCTCGGCCGTGGGCGCACCCTGCAGGGCACCGTTGAATATCAGTTCTGACCGATTTTGCCCAGTGACGGGCAAAGCCACAGCAGGCACTGGCTTGCTGCGGAGTTACCACCCCATGACTTGGAGTTTTGCATGAGCATTTCTATTTCATACAGCACGGCCTATGCCGCTAATACCGTTGCCGAGTACCTGAGCGACTGGTCGGCTTACTTTGGCGACCTGAACCACCGTGAAGGCTCGGTCAAAGAGGGTTCGAACACTGGTGGTTTCAATCCTGGGCCGTTCGACGGTACCCAATATGGCGTGTCCAGCACGGTCAGCAATGCGGCGGTGGTCGCTGACGGCGACCTGCATTACACCCTGTTCAACCCGCCGTCGCACACGTTGTGGGGTTCGCTCGACGCCCTCAACCTGGGCACTGTCCTGACGGGCGGCGCTGCCGGCGGTAGCTACAGCCTCGCCAACCAGGAAGTCAGCTTTACCAACCTGGGCCTTGAGAGCCTGCAGTCCGAAGGTCGTGCTGGCCAGGTGCACCAGATCGTCTACGGCCTGATGAGCGGCGACAGTTCGGCACTCGCCTCGGCGATCGATTCCCTGCTCAAGGACATCGACCCAAGCCTGTCGGTCAACTCCACCTTCGACCAACTGGCCGCAGCGGGTGTGGCGCATGCGGATTCGACGTCGTTCGCGGCGGCCGACGTGGCCCTGGTAGGTGTGCAAGACGTGCCTCAGGACTTTGCCCTGGCCGCCTGACGCCTTGGCTGCATGAAACAAGCCGATGAAGGATCACGCCTTCATCGGCTTTCGGTGTTTCCCGATTTCCCCCATGAGAATTCCCCGATGCGCCATGCCGGCAACGAAACCCTGGCCGCCCTCACCGCCTATAAAAGCGGCTTCCTTAACATCGGCCTGTTCTCGGCGGTGATCAACCTGCTGATGCTGGCCCCGGCGCTGTACATGTTGCAGGTCTATGACCGGGTGCTGGCCTCCGGCAACGAGATGACCCTGTTGATGCTGACGCTGATGATCCTCGGCTTGTTCGGCTTGATGGGCGCGCTGGAGTGGGTGCGCAGCCAGGTGGTGATCCGCCTCGGCACGCAGATGGACATGCGCCTGAACCAGCGGGTGTACGACGCCGCGTTCGAGGCGCAACTGAAAGGCGGCACCCAGGCGGCGGGGCAAGCGCTCAGCGACTTGACGGCCTTGCGCCAGTTCGCCACCGGCCAGGCGCTGTTCGCGTTTTTTGATGCGCCGTGGTTCCCGGTGTACCTGCTGGTGATCTTCCTGTTCCACCCTTGGCTCGGCCTGCTGGCCCTGGCCGGCGCGGTGATCCTGGTGGTCTTCGCCTGGGTTAACCAGCACATCTGCCAGGCGCCGTTGGCCCAGGCCACGCAACTGTCCATCAGCGCCAGTCAGCAGGCCACGTCCAACCTGCGCAACGCCGAAACCATCGAAGCCATGGGCATGCTGGCGACCTTGCGCGCACGCTGGTTTGCCCAGCACCAGGCGTTTCTGGCGGCGCAGAACCTGGCCAGTGAAAAGACTGCGGCCATCAGTGCCTGGTCCAAGGGCGTGCGCCTGGCGTTGCAGTCATTGGTCCTCGGTTTGGGCGCGTTGCTGGCGGTGCAAGGGGCGATTACGCCGGGGATGATGATCGCCGGTTCGATCCTGATGGGCCGGGTACTGAGCCCCATCGACCAGTTGATCGGCGTGTGGAAACAGTGGAGTTCGGCACGCCTGGCCTATGAGCGTTTGTCATTGATGCTGGCGGCCAACCCCGCACGTACGGAGCGCATGAGCTTGCCGACGCCCAGCGGCCAGTTGACGGTCGAGCAGGTGAGCGCGTGTGCGCCGGGCAGTCGTCGACCTGCGTTGGCCAACCTCGGCTTCAGTCTTCCCTCCGGTGAAGTGCTGGGCGTGATTGGGCCGTCCGGTTGTGGCAAGTCGACGCTGGCGCGCCTGCTGGTGGGGGCCTGGGCGCCAATGTCTGGCAAGGTGCGGCTGGACGGCGCGGACCTGGCGCAGTGGGACAAGCAGCAACTCGGCCCGCACATTGGTTATCTGCCACAGGACATCCAGCTGTTCGCCGGCAGTATCGCCGACAACATCGCGCGTTTCGGCACCGTGGATTCGGACAAGGTCCTGGCCGCCGCGCAAATGGCCGGGGTGCATCACCTGATCCTGCAACTGCCCCAAGGCTACGATACCCAGTTGGGTGAGGGCGGTGCCGGCTTGTCCGGCGGGCAGAAGCAACGTGTCGCACTGGCGCGGGCGCTGTACGGCTTGCCCGCGCTGATCGTGCTGGACGAGCCCAACTCCAATCTCGACGAAGCCGGCGAGCAGGCCTTGTTGCAGGCCATCACCTCGCTCAAGGCGCAGCGCCGCACGCTGGTGTTGATCACCCACAAGACCAACGTGCTGACCCTGACCGATCAATTGTTGATTCTGCGGGACGGCCAGCTGCAAGCGTTCGGGCCGACTGCTCGGGTGTTGGAGGCCACGCAGAAACCTGCGGCAGCGCCGCCCAAACCGGTGTCGACGATGAGCATGAGCTACCGCCTCGGTGAAGGAAAAAAAGCATGAACCGACCTGTGCTTGTGGCGGACAACGGCGTGCCGCCCGTGAATAACGTACTGGCGCTGGACGATAAAAAATACGCGCGCCTGGGCTGGTGGCTGGTGCTCGGCGGGTTTGCCGGGTTTCTCGGCTGGGCCGCACTGGCGCCGTTGGACAAAGGCGTGGCGGTGTCGGGCAAGGTCATGGTCTCGGGGCACCGCAAGACGGTGCAGCACCCGGCGGGCGGGATCGTCGAGCGGATCGAAGTGCGCGATGGCGAGGTGGTGAGCGCCGGTCAGGTATTGATCCGCTTGAAGGAGACACCGTTGCGCGGGCAGATGCAGTCGTTGCGCAGCCAGTTTATTGCGTCCCAGGCCAGCGAAGCGCGCTTGAGTGCGGAGAGTGAAGGCTTGTCGGCCATCGTCTTCGCTCCCGAACTGCTGAACGATCCGGAGGCTGCCGCCACCTTGAGCCTGCAACGGCAACTGTTCAGCAGTCGCGCCCAGGCACTGGCCACGGAGCAGCAAGGCCTGCGGGAAACCATCGCCGGGGCCGAGGCGCAACTGCGCGGCACGCGGGATTCCCAGGCCAGCAAAGTGCTGCAACGCACCGCGATGAATGAACAACTGCAGGGCCTGCGGGAGCTGGCGCGGGACGGCTATATCCCGCGCAATCGGCTGCTGGAAAGTGAGCGCCTTTACGCCCAGCTCGACGGCGCGATTGCCGAGGATTTCGGCCGCATCGGCCAGTTGCAACGGCAAGTCCTCGAACTGCGCTTGCGCATCCGCCAGCTTGGCGAAGACTTCCAGAAAGACCTGCGTGGCCAACTGGCGGAAACCCGTACCCGCAGTGACGACCTGCGCAATCGCCTGGCCTCGGCTGAGTTCGAACTGGCCAACAGCCTGGTGCGCGCGCCGGCGGCCGGCGTGGTGGTTGGGCTGGATGTGTACACAGAGGGCGGTGTGATCAAGCCCGGCCAGGCGTTGATGGATATCGTGCCCCAGGGCGAACCGTTGCTGGTGGAAGCGCGGGTGCCGGTACAGATGGTCGACAAAGTGCACCCGGGCTTGCCGGTGGAACTGCTGTTCTCGGCCTTCAACCAGAGCACCACGCCGCGCATCGCCGGGGAAGTGACGCTGGTGTCGGCCGACCGCCAGGTCGACGAGCGCACCGATGAACCGTATTACACCGTACGCGCCCAAGTCAGCGCCGCCGGCATGCGCCAGCTCGATGGCTTGCAGATTCGCCCGGGGATGCCGGTGGAAGCCTTCGTCAAAACCGGTGAGCGCTCGATGCTCAACTACCTGTTCAAACCTTTGCTGGATCGGACTCACATGGCGTTGGTGGAAGAATGAAGGCGCTGGTATTCAGCCTGTGCTGTGCCTGTAGCGGTTCGGTCCAGGCGCTGGGATTGCTTGATGCCTATGACCTGGCGCTGCGTAATGATCCGACGTTCCAGGCAGCGATCCAGGAACGCGAGGCCGGCGAGGAAAACCGCATCATCGGTCGCGCCGGACTGCTGCCGAACCTGTCCTGGAGCTACAACAACTCGCGCAACGCGTCCGAAGTCACCCAGTCGACAGCGCTGGGCAATGTCACCAGTGACCGCGATTACCGCAGCTATGCGTCGACCCTGACCTTGCAGCAACCGCTGCTCGATTACGAAGCCTATGCGCGCTATCGCCAGGGCGCGGCGCAGGCGCTGTTTGCCGATGAACGCTTTCGCGGCAAGAGCCAGGAGCTGGCGGTACGGGTGTTGAGCGCCTACAGCCAGGCGTTGCTGGCCCAGGAGCGGATCGAACTGAGCCGCGCCCAGAAACGCGCGTATGCCGAGCGCCTGCAACTCAATGAACGGCTGCTCAAAGGCGGCGAGGGCACCCGCACCGATCTGCTGGAAACCCAGGCGCGCCTGAGCCTGGCCCAGGCCGAAGAGATCGAATCGTTGGACACCCAGGACGCTGCCTTGCGCGAACTCGAAGCGATAGTCGGTGAGCCGTTACAGATAGAAGAGCTGGCGCCTCTGACCCGACAGTTCGCCATCCCGCCGCTGGAACCCAATCGCTTCGAAACCTGGCGGGATATGGCGATGGCCAACAACCCGGAACTCAAATCCCAGCACCACGCGCTGGACGCCGCCGAGTACGAAGTGGAGCGCAAGCGCGCAGGGCACATGCCCAAGGTCAGCCTGTACGCGAGCAGCCGCCAGACCAGTTCCGATTCGGAAAGCAGCTACAACCAAAAGTACGACACCAACAGCGTCGGCATCCAGGTCAGCCTGCCGTTGTTCGCCGGCGGCTCGGTGTCGGCGTCAACCCGCCAGGCCGCCAATCAACTATCCCAGGCGCAATATGAACTGGACGCGCAAACCGCCAGGACGCTGATCGAACTGCGCAAGCAATTCAACCTCAACACCAGCGGCGCGGCCAAAGTGCGGGCGTATGAAATGGCAGTCAGCTCGGCCACCGCCCTGGTGACGGCAACGAAGAAAAGCGTAACGGGTGGTGAACGGGTCAACCTCGATGTACTGGATGCCGAGCAGCAACTGTTCACGGCACGCCGCGACCTGGCGGATGCGCGGCATGCGTATCTGCTGGCGCGGATACAGCTGAAGTATTTTGCGGGGTTGCTGAACGAGCAGGACCTGCGGGCGTTGGCGGGGTATTTCCAGCCATCGGCATGATGGCGATATTTGCCAACACACCGATCCATTGTAGGAGCTGTCGAGCCTTGGCGAGGCTGCGATGGCGGCGGGACTGATGACATTTTTTTGCCTGACCCACCGCCATCGCGGCCTCGCCAAGGCTCGACGGCTCCCACATTTTGATCTTTGCAGTCCTGGGGATTTAACGCCGGGTCAGTAACACACCCGATTCCATGTGGTGCGTTCAGGGGAACTGGTCAAACAGCGCGCACTTGTGCTGGATGCCGAGCAGCAACTGTTCACGGCACGCCGCGACCTGGCGGATGCGCGGCACGCGTACCTGCTGGCGCGGATACAGCTGAAGTATTTTGCGGGGTTGCTGAACGAGCAGGATCTGCGGGCGTTGGCGGGGTATTTCCAGCCGTCGGCATGATGGCGATATTTGCCAACAGACCGATCCATTGTAGGAGCTGTCGAGCCTTGGCGAGGCTGCGATGGCGGCGGGACTGATGACATTTTTCTGTCTGACCTACCGCCATCGCGGCCTCGCTAAGGCTCGACGGCTCCCACATTTTGATCTGTGCAGTGCTGGGGATTTAACGCCGGGTCAGTAACACACCCGATTCCATGTGGTGCGTTCAGGGGAACTGGTCAAACAGCGCGCCCTTGTGCTGGATGCCGAGCAGCAACTGTTCACGGCACGCCGCGACTTGGCGGATGCGCGGCATGCGTATCTACTGGCGCGGATACAGCTGAAGTATTTTGCGGGGTTGCTGAACGAGCAGGACCTGCGGGCGTTGGCGGGGTATTTCCAGCCGTCGGCATGATGGAGATATTTGCCAACACACCGGTCGATTGTGGGAGCTGTCGAGCCTTGGCGAGGCTGCGATGGCGGCGGGACTGATGACATTTTTCTGTCTGACCTACCGCCATCGCGGCCTCGCTAAAGCTCGACGGCTCCCACATTTTGATCTGTGCAGTGCTGGGGATTTAACGCCGGGTCAGTAACACACCCGATTCCATGTGGTGCGTCCAAGGGAACTGGTCAAACAGCGCGCACTGGGTAATCCGGTGCGTGTCATGCAGTTGCGCAATGTTTGCCGCCAAGGTTTCCGGGTTGCAGGAAATGTAGAGGATGTTCTCGAAGCGCCGGGTCAGTTCGCAGGTGTCCGGGTCCATCCCGGCACGCGGCGGGTCGACGAACACGCTGCCAAATTCGTAGCTCTTGAGGTCGATGCCGTGCAGGCGTCGGAACGGCCGCACTTCGTTCAGGGCTTCGGTCAGTTCTTCGGCAGACAAGCGCACCAGGGTGACGTTATCCACCGCGTTTTCATCGAGGTTGCTCAGGGCCGCATTCACCGAGGTCTTGCTGATTTCGGTGGCCAGCACCTTGCGCACGCGGGTGGCCAGGGGCAGGGTGAAGTTGCCGTTGCCGCAATACAGTTCCAGTAAGTCATCACTGCGATCGCCCAGGGCTTCGTACGCCCAGTTGAGCATCTTCTGGTTCACGGTGCCGTTGGGCTGGGTGAATGCGCCTTCGGGCTGGCGATAGCTGAATATGCGACCGCCGACGTCGAGTTTCTCGACCACGTAATCGCGGCCGATCACATCGCGCTTGCCCTTGGAGCGGCCGATGATGCTGACGTTCAGGTCCGCCGCCAGCTTGTTCGCCGCCGTATGCCAATGCTCGTCCAGCGGGCGGTGATAGCACAGGGTGATCATCGCGTCGCCGGCCAGGGTGGTGAGGAACTCCACCTGGAACAGCTTGTGGCTCAGGGCGGCGCTGGCTTGCCAGGCGGCCTTGAGTTGCGGCATCAACTGGTTGATGCGCAGGCTGGCAATCGGGAACTCTTCGATGAGGATCGGCGTGCGCTTGTCGTCCTGGGAGAACATTGCGTAGTGGCGCTGACCCTCTTCGCGCCACAGGCGGAACTCCGCCCGCAGGCGGAAGTTCTGCAACGGCGAGTCGAAAACCTGAGGCTCTGGCGCGTCGAACGGCGCCAGCAGGTCACGCAAGCGCGTGACCTTTTCTTCCAGTTGAACGGTGTAGCTTGCGGCGTCAAAAGTCATGCGTTGAACCAGCCCAGCTTGATCACAAACAGAATCGACAGGATCACCAGCGCCGGGTTCAGCTCACGGTAGCGGCCCGAAAGCAGCTTGATGGCGGTCCAGGCGATGAAACCGAAGGCAATGCCGTTGGCGATGGAATAAGTGAATGGCATCGCCAGGGCGGTGATCACCACCGGCGCGGCGACGGTGATGTCGTCCCAGTCGATTTCGGCCAGGCCCGAGGTCATCAGTACGGCAACAAACAGCAGCGCCGGCGCGGTGGCGAAGGCCGGAACGCTGGCCGCCAGTGGCGAGAAGAACAGCGCCAGCAGGAACAGGATCGCGACCACAACGGCGGTCAAACCGGTACGGCCACCGGCGCTCACGCCTGCAGCCGATTCGATGTAGCTGGTGGTGGTCGAGGTGCCCAGCAGCGAGCCGGCCATGGCCGCCGTACTGTCAGCGATCAGCGCACGGCCCATTTTCGGCATGTGGCCGTCCTTGCCCATGAGACCCGCGCGCTTGGCGACGCCGATCAGGGTGCCGGAGTTGTCGAACAGGTCGACGAACAGGAACGCGAAGATCACGCTCACCAGGCCGATGTCCAGGGCGCCTTTGATGTCCAATTGCAGGAAGGTTGGGGCCAGCGAAGGTGGCATCGACATCACGCCGCCGAACGGCGTAAAGCCCAGCACGATGGAGGCGATGGTCACCACCAGGATGCCGATCAACACCGCGCCGCGTACTTTCAGGGCTTCCAGCGCAACGATCAGCGCGAAGCCGAGGGTGGCGAGGATCGGTGCCGGTTGTTTCAGGTCGCCCAGGCCCACCATGGTGGCCGGGTTGCTGACCACGATGCCGGCGTTGTGCAGGGCGATCAACGCCAGGAACAGGCCGATACCCGCCGCAATCGCCGAGCGCAGGGGCAGCGGGATGCTGTTGATGATCCATTCACGGATGCGGAAGATCGACAGCAGGAAGAACAGCACCGCCGAGATGAACACGGCACCCAGCGCCACTTGCCAGGTATGGCCCATGTGCAGGACGACGGTGTAGGTGAAGAACGCGTTGAGGCCCATGCCCGGTGCCAGGGCAATCGGGTAGTTGGCGATCAGGCCCATCACGGTGGAACCGATGGCCGCCGCGAGGCAGGTCGCGACAAAGACCGCGCCCTTGTCCATGCCGGTCTCACCGAGGATGCTCGGGTTGACGAACAGGATGTAGGCCATGGCCAGGAAGGTGGTGACGCCCGCGAGAATCTCGGTGCGCACATTCGTGTTGTGTGCCTTGAGTTGAAACAGCTTTTCCAGCATGCCTGCTCCCTGTGACGCTATTTTGCGTCGTTATTTGTTGACCTCTAAGTCAAAGCACAAACTGCGCCAAGCGGCTGTGGTTCCAGAGAGGATCGGAAAAAGCGGCGCATCATACCAGCAGCCGAGGGCCAGTGGCGCATAGGCTTGATCATGGCCTTGAGGCATACTGCGCCGACGTTTATTACAGGGTCATCGACAGCATGAAAAAAGCCAGCGCCTGGAGTCTAGCTCTGTTCGGTTGTATCGGCCTGTGGCTCGGTGCAGCACCGGCGTGGGGCGCGCCTGCACCGGCGTTGAGCGAGGTGCGGGTGTTCAAGGTGCAGTCGGCCAATTGCACGGAAACCATCCCTGAACGGGCGGCCAGCACCCAGATGTGCACGCACCGTGGGCAGACGCTGGTGTACGTGATGGAAGTCGGCCTGGGCAACAGCTCCCAGGCGTTTTTCGACGGCGCGCCGGTGTCCGGCACCAGCACTGCCATCTGCCAGGTGGGTTCCACCAGCCAGGCATGCAGCGGCGCTGGCACGTTGATGGGCTACATCTATACGTTCCAGCTGGATGTCGAAGCCGGCGGCACGTTTCAGTACAGCAACACCTCGATCAACCCGCCGCGCAACCAGTTGGTCACCACCCTCAGCATTCGTTGATCGCCACCCATCAATTGTCTTGAACGCTCATAACCTGCGGAAGTCGGACCGCTAAGACGGCGACTTTCCTGAACGCCGCGATTGCACACCAATCCGTGAGGTGTTTATGAGCGCGACCCACACCGGCGCGGCGGCCAAGCCGTTCGTCAGCCATCCGATACGCCTGACTCTCAATCGTCGAGACATCCAACTGGATGTATTGCCCTGGACCACCCTGCTGGACCTGCTGCGCGAGCAACTGGACCTGACCGGCACCAAGAAGGGCTGCGACCACGGCCAGTGCGGCGCCTGCACCGTGTTGCTCAACGGTAAACGGGTGAACGCCTGCCTGACCCTGGCGGTGATGTGCGACGGTGCCGAATTGACCACCATCGAAGGCCTGGCCTCGGGGGAAAACCTGCACCCGATGCAGCAGGCGTTTATCAAACACGACGCCTTCCAGTGCGGCTATTGCACGCCGGGGCAGATTTGCTCGGCGGTGGGCCTGGCCCGGGAAGGCCGTGCCCACGACACCGCGCAAATCCAGGAACTGATGAGCGGCAACCTGTGCCGCTGCGGCGCCTACAACAACATCCGCGATGCCATCGAAGAAGCCTTGCCTGCGTGCCGTACCCAGGGAGGTGAGCAATGAATCCCTTCCATTACAGCAAGCCGGTGGACGTGCAGGAGGCGGTGCACCTAGTCAGCCCGGCATCGCGGTTTATTGCCGGTGGTACCAACCTGTTGGACCTGATGAAAGAAAACATCAGCCGCCCCGAGCACCTGATCGATATCACCGGCCTGCCGCTTCGCGATGTGGAAGAAACCACCGAAGGCGGCCTGATGATCGGCGCCCTGGTGAGCAACGCCGACCTCGCGTGGCACCCACTGATCGAGCAACGCTACCCGTTGCTGTCCCAAGCCATACTCGCCGGCGCCTCGCCGCAATTGCGCAACATGGCCAGCACTGGCGGCAACCTGTTGCAACGCACCCGTTGCTATTACTTTTATGACGCCGCTGTGCCCTGTAACAAGCGCGAGCCCGGCAGCGGTTGCCCGGCGCGGGTCGGCTTGAATCGCATTCACGCGATTCTCGGCGCCAGCGATCAGTGCGTGGCCACCCATCCTTCGGACATGTGCGTCGCCCTGGCCGCGCTGGATGCCCGGGTGCATGTGCAGGGCCGGGGCGGTGCGCGGGTGATCGAGTTTGCCGACTTCCATCGGTTGCCGGGGGATGCGCCCCAGCGGGATAACCAGTTGGCCGATGATGAGTTGATCACCGCCATCGAGTTACCCGCCGACCACCTGGCAGCCCATAGCCACTACCTGAAGATCCGTGATCGGGCCTCCTATGCGTTTGCGCTGGTTTCCATCGCGGCGGCGCTGGAGCTGGACGGCGATGTGATCGTCGACGCCCGCCTGGCCCTGGGCGGCGTCGCCCACAAACCCTGGCGTGATCGCGCGGTGGAAGCCGCGCTGATCGGCCAGTCCGTCAGCCGCGAAACCTTTAGCAGCGCCGCCGAAGCCTTGCTGCAGGACGCCGAGCCTTTGGAACACAACGGCTTCAAGATCAAACTGGCACGCCGCGCGATCGTTCGCGCCCTGAGCGATGCCGCTGTTGCGGGAGCCACATCATGAGCGCGATCGGCAAACCGTTGGACCGGGTCGACGGTCTGCTCAAGGTAACCGGGCAAGCGCGATATGCCGGGGAATTTCCCGAAGACGGCCTGCTGCACGGCAGTGTGGTGTCGAGCAACATCGCCAAGGGCCGGGTCATCCGCATTGACGCTTCCAAAGCCCTGGCGCTGCCGGGCGTGGTGATGGTGCTCGATCACCTCAACCGCCCGAAACTGGCCAGCTACGACGACAGCTACGCCGATGCCGATGCCGCCGACGGCTCGCCATTTCGCCCGCTGTACAACGACCGCGTGCTGTACAGCGGCCAGCCGTTGGCATTGGTGATTGCCGATAACCTGGAGCTGGCGCGTCATGCCGGCTCTTTGGTTGAGATCGAATACACAGCCGAACCTTCCGAGACCGACCTGCTGGCCTTGCAGGACCAGGCGCACCCTTCGCCACAAACACCGCCCAAGCCGCGCGGCAACTTCCAGGCCGAATGGACCGGCGCCGCCACGAGCCTGGATCTGCACTACAGCACGCCCATCGAACACCACAACCCGATGGAGCCCCACGCCAGCACCGTGCTGTACCAGCCGGACGGCACCCTGCATATCCACGACAAGACCCAGGGCCCGCAGAACTGCCAGGCCTACGTGCAGAAAGTCTTCGGCTTGGATAAAAGCCAGGTGCGAATCTTCGCTGCATTTGTCGGTGGTGCCTTTGGTTCAGGCTTGCGGCCGCAGTACCAGTTGCCGCTGGCGGTGATGGCATCGCTGGCCTTGAAGCGTTCGGTGCGCGTCACCCTCACGCGTCAGCAGATGTTCACCTTCGGCTATCGCCCGCGCACTTTGCAGCGTCTGCAACTGGGCGCGGCCGCCAATGGTCGCTTGCTCGCCCTGGGCCACACCGCGATCGGCCAGACCTCGCGCTTCGAGGACTTCAGCGAGCACGTGGTGGAATGGAGCGGCATGCTCTATCACTGCGATAACGTGCTGCTGACCTACAAACTGGTGCCACTGGATGTGTTCACGCCGTTGGACATGCGCGCGCCTGGAGCGGCGCTCGGGGTGATCGGCCTGGAGTGCGCGATGGACGAACTGGCCTGCGCCCTGGGCATCGACCCGGTGCAACTGCGGCTGATCAACTACGCCGAGCGCAATCAGAACGAAGACAAGCCCTGGTCCAGCAAAGCCTTGCGCGAGTGTTACAGCGAAGGTGCCGAGCGTTTCGGCTGGAGCCAGCGCAACCCGGAACCGCGAAGCATGCGTGATGGCCGCCAACTGATCGGCTGGGGCATGGCCGGCGGTGTGTGGGAGGCCTTGCAAATGAAGGCCAGCGCAAAGGCGCGGATCGATCACCTGGGCAAGCTCACGGTCAGCAGTGCCACCACCGATATCGGCACCGGCACTTACACGGTCATGGCCCAGATTGCGGCCCAGGCCAGTGGCGTTCCGGTGAGTGACGTGACGTTCCTGTTGGGGGACTCCTCACTGCCGACGGCGCCGCTGCAGGGTGGCTCGTTTACCGTGTCGTCGGTGGGCAGTGCGGTGCAGCAGGCGTGTGAGGCGTTGAATGCCAAGCTGCTGGAGATTGCGCGCAAGACTTATCCGGCTTTTAAAGATGCAGAGTCGGCGCGGTTCGAAAATGGCCAGCTGCATGCTGGTGACCAGCGCATCTCCCTGGCGCAACTGGTACAGGACAGCGGTGAGCAGGCGCTGGAGGTTCAGGTGGATTGTGAACCGGGCAAACAGCGCGAAGGCTACGCCTCAGCCACGCATTCGGCAGTGTTTGTCGAAGTGCGGGTGGATGAAGACCTGGGCACCATCAAGGTCAGTCGGGTGGTCAGTGCGATTGCGGCCGGGCGGGTGGTTAATCCGAAGATGGCCCGCAGCCAGATTCTCGGCGGTGTGGTCTGGGGTATTGGCATGGCGTTGCATGAAGAGACCCAGATTGATCATGCATTGGGTCGCTACATGAACCACAGCCTGGCCGAGTACCACATCCCGGTAAACGCGGATATCGGCGAGATTGACGTGCTGTTTGTCGAAGAACACGACGAGATCGTCAACGCGCTGGGTTCCAAGGGCGTCGGCGAGATCGGGATCGTCGGGGTCGCGGCGGCGGTGGCCAACGCGGTGTATCACGCCACCGGCAAGCGGGTGCGGGACTTTCCCATCACCCTCGATAAGGTCTTCTAAACCTTGGCGGGTTCTTCCACCGGCACATGCATGCGGTCGCGGTTGGCCAGGGTCGGGAACAGTTTGATCCAGACCCCGGTCACCACCAGCGTGCCGATGCCGCCCATGACCACGGCGGGGACGGTGCCGAACCAGTGGGCGGTGATTCCGGACTCAAACTCGCCCAACTGATTCGACGCGCCGATAAACAGCCCGTTGACCGCGCTGACCCGGCCGCGCATTTCATCCGGGGTTTCCAGCTGTACGAACGAGGCGCGGATCACCATGCTGATCATGTTCGCGGCGCCCAGCACCACCAGCACGGCCAAGGAGAACCAGAACGAGGTCGACAGGCCGAACGCGATGGTGGCCACGCCAAACACCCCAACCGCCGTAAACATGATCCGCCCGACGTGCCGGTCTACGGCAAACCGCGCCAGCCACAACGACATCAGCAACGCCCCGACTGCCGGCGCCGACCGCAGCAGCCCGAGCCCCCACGGCCCGGTCAGCAGGATGTCCTTGGCAAACACCGGCAGCAACGCCGTGGCGCCGCCCAGCAGTACGGCAAACAGGTCCAGGGAAATCGCCCCGAGGATGTCCGGCCGGCTGCGGATAAAACGAATCCCGGCCAGCAGCGAATCCATGGTCGCCTTGGCCTTGTTCAAGGGCGTCTGGCGTGCGGGCAGGTTCAGGGTCAGCACGCAGGCAATCAGGTACAGCACCACCGTAGGGCCGTACACCCAGACGCTGCCGAAGGCGTATAACAAACCGCCCAACGCTGGCGCCACGATGGTGGCCAGTTGCTGTGCCGACTGCGACGACGCCACGGCGCGGGGGAACAGCGCAGTGGGCACGATGCTCGGCAGCAGGGCCTGGGTGGTGGGCATTTCAAACGAACGCGCCGCGCCTAGCAGGAACGCCAAGATAAAAATCATTTCGCGGGTGACGTTGCCGGTCAGCCCGCCAATCGCCAGGGACAGCGCGATCAAGGCTTGAACGGTCTGGCAGATGGCCGCAACCTTGCGCCGTTCATAGCGGTCGGCCACATGGCCGGTGTGCAGCATGAACAGCACCCGTGGCACGAATTCCACCAGGCCGACCAAGCCCAGGTCCAGCACGTTGCCGGTCAGTTGGTAGAGGTTCCAGCCGATGGCCACGGTGAGCATCTGGAAGCCGCTGGCGGTGAAGATCCGCGCCAGCCAGAACGCGATGAAAGGGCGGTGGTGACGTAGTAGCAGCGCGGGTTCACTGGGCATCGGGGAGACGGGTCTGGGTGGGGGAAGGGTGAGGTTATCACCAACTTGTAACCAATAGTTGCGTGGTGGGTTGGGGGGGGGAGATATGTTCAGTCTGGCTGAGTACATATCCGTTTCTTCGGTAACGGCCACTTATGGTTCCGCTCTTACAGCGGGTCACTTTTGGCAAACGCCCCAAAAGTAACCAAAAGGTCTTTGCCCCACCACTCGGTGCCTCGCCTAGGCTCGGCATGCCCGCACTCCGGCACGGCTCCGCGGGCCGCCGCGACGGGCCATCCATGGCCCGGCGCGGCTAAATCGGCATCCCTGCCGATTTACCCGCTCCACCGTGCCTACTTGCGGCCATCGTGGTTGACGGGGCCTACAGATCAAAATCAAAAGCAGATCAAGATCAAAGGCACGCAGCCTCGCTGGCGCTCGACAGCTGCTACGGGCGGGGTGGCTCTGCTTTTCTGTGGGAGCGGGCTTGCTCGCGAAAAACCTGAGAGCGCCGCGTTCATTCAGAATGCCCGCGTCATCGTTAACGACCTTCGCGAGCAAGCCCGCTCCCACATTTGGACCGTGCCCGCTTTAGATTTTGACTTTGCTTTTAACACTCAAGCCGGCCGGTAGGCCGCTGTGCTGTTGCTTTTGATCTTGATTTTGATCTTAGGCGCCCCGTTAAACCACGCTGGCCGAACGCAGGCTTTGGAGCGTGGGTAACCTGGCAGGACGCCAGGTTAGCCGTCCTGGGCCAGGGATGGCCCATGACGGCGGCCCACGGTCCAAAGCCGGAGTGAGGGCACTCCGAGCCTAGGCGAGGAGCCGAGTGGTGGGGCAAGAGCGTTTTGCTTACTTTTGCGCTGTTCAAAAGTGAGCCGCTGTAAGAGCGGAACCAATACCAGCCATCACCCAAATAACGGATATACACCCAAAGCACGCCCAATCTCACCAGAGGCAACGCCCAGTGACCACTGAGGCAACCTGTCACGCGGCAAAAGACCACGCCTTGCTCTCTCGAAAATGGGACTACTCTTTCAGCAATGCTTGATCCAGATCAAAACCTTCGCCGGGATTGCTCTGGCGGCCGCAAGGCCAGAATCCCTGCGTGGTTGGTTATAAAAAGAAACGAATTTGAATTCGCCACACTCCATATCCGTGGGGGCAGTGGGTGCAGGCCTCCAGCCAGCATTCGGTATTACCTGACAGAGGAAGACTTATGTTCGGTTTGGAGGCGCTAGATCTCGCCCGAATTCAATTCGCGTTCACCATCTCATTCCATATCCTGTTCCCGGCCATCACCATTGGCCTGGCCAGTTACCTTGCGGTGCTGGAAGGCCTGTGGCTCAAGACCCACAACGACACCTACCGTGACCTCTACCATTTCTGGTCGAAGATCTTTGCCGTCAACTTCGGCATGGGCGTGGTCTCCGGTCTGGTGATGGCCTATCAGTTCGGCACCAACTGGAGCCGCTTCTCGGACTTCGCCGGCGCTGTCACCGGGCCGTTGCTGACCTATGAAGTGCTCACGGCGTTCTTCCTCGAAGCCGGCTTCCTTGGGGTCATGCTGTTCGGCTGGAACAAGGTCGGGCGCAAGCTGCACTTCTTTGCCACCGTGATGGTGGCCGTCGGCACGCTGATCTCGACCTTCTGGATTCTCGCCTCCAACAGCTGGATGCAGACACCACAGGGTTTTGAAATCATTGATGGCCGGGTGATTCCTACCGACTGGCTGGCCGTGATTTTCAACCCGTCGTTCCCTTACCGCCTGATGCATATGGCCACGGCAGCCTTCGTCGCGACCGCGTTCTTCGTCGGTTCTTCGGCAGCCTGGCACTTGCTGCGCGGCAAGGACAACCCGGCGATCCGCACCATGCTGTCGATGGCGATGTGGATGGCGCTGATTGTCGCGCCGATCCAGGCGGTCATCGGTGACTTCCACGGCCTGAATACCCTGAAGCATCAGCCGGCGAAGATCGCCGCGATTGAAGGCCACTGGGAAAATATCGGCAACGAGCCCACGCCGCTGATCCTGTTCGGCTGGCCGGACATGAAGGCTGAAAAAACCAAGTTCGCGGTGGAAATCCCCTACCTGGGCAGCCTGATCCTGACCCACTCCCTGGACAAGCAGGTGCCGGCCCTCAAGGAGTTCCCGCCTGAGGATCGTCCCAACTCGACCATCGTGTTCTGGTCCTTCCGGGTCATGGTGGGCCTGGGCTTCCTGATGATTTTCACCGGCCTGTTCAGCCTCTGGCTGCGCAAGGGCGACAAGATGTACACGTCCAAGCCGTTCCTGTACCTGGCGCTGTGGATGGGCCCGTCCGGTCTGATCGCAATTCTCGCCGGCTGGTTCACCACCGAAATCGGCCGACAGCCGTGGGTGGTCTACGGGCTGATGCGCACGGCGGACGCCTCGTCCAACCACAGCTTTGCGCAGATGAGCATTACGTTGGTGTTGTTTGTGGTGGTGTATTTCGCGCTGTTCGGCGCGGGCCTGGGCTACATGATGCGCCTGGTGCGCAAAGGGCCTGTGACCCACGAAAGCACCGAGCCTACTCACGGTGGCCCTGGGCAGAAACGCACACCGGCCCGTCCGTTGTCGGCGGCTGATGACAGTGCCGATGCCGATCACGGCGACACCTTGAACAAGGGGAACTGAGCCATGGGTATTGATCTTCCGCTGATCTGGGCCGTGATCATCATCTTCGGCATCATGATGTACGTGGTCATGGACGGCTTTGACCTGGGGATCGGCATTCTCTTCCCGTTCATCCCGGGCAAGACCGACCGTGACGTGATGATGAACACCGTCGCCCCCGTGTGGGACGGCAACGAAACCTGGCTGGTACTCGGCGGCGCGGCGTTGTTTGGCGCGTTCCCGCTGGCCTATTCGGTGGTGCTCTCGGCGCTGTACCTGCCACTGATGCTGATGCTGATCGGGCTGATCTTTCGAGGCGTGGCGTTTGAATTCCGCTTCAAGGCCAAGGACGACAAGCGTCACTTGTGGGACAAGGCCTTCATCGGCGGCTCGCTGGCGGCGACGTTCTTCCAGGGCGTAGCGCTGGGGGCGTTCATCGATGGCATTCCGGTGGTCGACCGCCAGTTTGCCGGTGGCTCACTGGATTGGCTGACGCCGTTCACGATGTTCTGCGGCGTGGCCCTGATCGTGGCGTATGCGCTGCTGGGTTGCACCTGGCTGATCATGAAGACCGAAGGCAGTTTGCAGGAGAAGATGCATAACCTGGCGCGGCCCCTGGCCTTCGTGGTGCTGGCGGTGATCGGTATCGTCAGCCTCTGGACGCCGCTGGCCCACCCGGAAATCGCGTCGCGCTGGTTCACTCTGCCTAACCTGTTCTGGTTCCTGCCGGTGCCGATCCTGGTACTGGTGACCATGTACGGACTGATTCGCGCCGTGGCCCGCAATGCGCACTACACGCCGTTCCTGCTGACGCTGGTGCTGATCTTCCTCGGCTACAGCGGTCTGGGGATCAGCCTGTGGCCGAATATCATCCCGCCATCGGTATCGATCTGGGACGCCGCCGCGCCGCCGCAAAGCCAGGGCTTCATGCTGGTGGGCACCCTGTTCATCATCCCGTTCATCCTGGGCTACACCTTCTGGAGCTACTACGTGTTCCGCGGCAAGGTCACCCACGAAGACGGTTATCACTAGGAGGATTGACTCATGTCCGGCAAACCTTCGTTGCACGACATCGAACAGGCCGAGAAAAAGCCGCTCTGGCAGCGCCTGGGCTGGCTGGCGATGATCTGGACCGGCAGCGTCCTGGCCCTGTTCGTGGTGGCCAGCCTGATGCGCATGTTCATGAATGCCGCGGGCCTGACCACCCACTGACATCCCGTTGTAACTATTGCCCTCCTTTATGGAGGGCTTTTTTATTTGCGCGCCTTGAGAATCACGAACTTCGGTGTGGTCGCCACTTGCTCGACGCCGCGGAACAACCGCGCCAACTTGGTGTGATAACCCAAGTGACGGTTGCCGACGATATACAGGGCGCCGCCCACTACCAACGCTTCCCGCGCCTGCTGGAACATGCGCCAGGCGAGGAAATCACCCACCACTTGCTGCTGGTGGAACGGCGGGTTGCACAGCACCACCTCCAGTGATTGCGGTTCTTGATCGGCCAGTCCGTCGCCGGGGCGAACCAGCACCTCGCGTTCACCCAGGGCGGCGCGCCAGTTTTCGGCCGCCGATTGCACGGCCATATAGGACTCATCCACCAACGTGTACTGCGCTTGCGGATTCTGCAGTGCGCTGGCAATCGCCAACACGCCGTTGCCGCAGCCAAGGTCCGCCACGCGGGCGTCCCCCAGGTTTGCCGGAAGGTGCGGCAGGAAGGCTCGGGTGCCGATGTCGAGGCCTTCGCGGCAGAACACGTTGGCGTGGTTGAGCAGTTCGATGGCCGGGGTTTCCAGGCGGTAGCGCGTAGGGTAGGGCGATACGGCGTGTGGCCGATCGGCCTGGGTGGCGATCAGCAAGCGGGCCTTTTTTACCGCCAGTGAGGCGTGCATCGGGCCGACATAGCGCTCCAGCAATTCGCCGGCGGCCCGTGGCAAGTGCTTGACCATCGCCCCGGCAATCACCTCGGCGCCGGGTGCCAGTTGGCCTTGCAGGCGAATCAGTTGTTCTTCGAGCAGGGCCAGGGTTTTCGGCACGCGGATCAGTACACGGTCGAACGGCCCGGTCGGCGTCTGGCTGGCGGGCAGGAGCGTTACCGCGTCGAAAGCCTTGCCGTTGCGCGCGAGGTTTTTCTCCAGGCCCAGGGCGCCGAGGAACGAGTCACCGCTGGAGGTGACCTGCACATGTCCTTCGAGGCTGGCCGCCAGCGCGCCGAAACTGTCGTTGAGCACCAATACGCGGGTCGCAGGCGTCGGCTGTTGTTCCGCCAGATAGCTGAGCAAATACTCATCGGCTGCATCAAACGCTTGCAGCGGGTCGTTGTGCTGTTCTGGCTGACGGATCAGGTCGAGTTGGGCGAAGGGGCTGTCGAGCAGGGGCATGGCGGGGGAGACTCTGGGTAAGCGAACCATCGGGGTGAGCGGCGACGCGAGGCGCATCAGGGGCTCGCGTCATCACCCGGAACTGGCCGCAAATGTTACTTTTTTTTCCCCTGGATTACATGCGGTGTTTAAAACAACCCGCATTTTACTGCCGTGATCACCGCGGCAATCTTGTTACTGACTCCCAGCTTCTTCATCGCACTGCTGATATGGAAGCCGACCGTGCGTTCGGACAGGCACAGGATGGTGGCGATGTCCGAGGCGGTCTTGCCCATGGCTGACCATTGCAGGATTTCGGTTTCACGCGGGGTCAATTTGCTGGGCGCTTGCGGACTGGGCTTGTCTGCATATTTTTTGGCCACCACCGCGTGCATGGCGTGGCAAATCCAGAGTACTTGTCCGGCTTTTTCATAGAGTTCTTCAGGGCCCACTGGGCCGATGGTGCGCCCCAGGCTCAACATGCTGAAAACACCCTGGAAGTCATGAACCGATTGGGTCCATCCGAAATTCAATCCGTTGGACTGGGCATGAGCCCATAAGTCCGGTACCGAGGAAAAGGTTTTCTCGTCCCATACGATCGGTAGAACCGAGCGTTTGCAATGCGCAACCACAGGGTCGAAATCAAAGTAGTGCTCTTGTCTGTACAGCGTATTCCACTCATTTGAATAGTTGTTTAGGTTGACGGTTTTCGTTTGGTTGTTGGGTAGATGAGAACTAAGGGTGAATGCGCAGTATTGGAAGCCAAGCTCGTAGGTAAGGTTGAGGGCAGCTTCGTACATGCTGGTTATTTCGCTTTCCCCTTCGAGTTTGGGCAGGCGAGTGTTGTGCCAGTTGACCATCGGTAACTCTCCATGTGCACGTTTTTTACATGGGGTACTTCCAAGGCCCCCGTTTACGGCATGAAAAAATAGTGTAGGACAACGGCTATAGCTCGAAATGAAAATTTGGTTATGTTCGGCTGAGTGGTGGATGAGGAGTATTTGTACAAACTAACTACGGTGTACAAGTTGCAGGTGCTCGATAAGATTTTTCTATTTTTTTTAACGACTTGCTGTGAATGCCGCTTGTTAATATTTAATTGCTTTCCGTCATCTAATGGCTTGTTGAAAGGAGGCTAATAGCCAAATATTTAGTACTGCCCAGCGGTTGCCCATGGGCGCAGCGGCAATGCCAGCACAAACCATCGGTGTTTCCAGGAGGCGCTTTGAGGGACACTAGGGGCCTCTGCAAATGGAGTTTCCCATGACGGCCAGTGCTGAAAAATACACCCGCCAGACCTTGCTCGACGTGCAATCGCTGACCCCCAGCCTGTTTACCCTGCGCACTACCCGAGATCCGGGCTTTCGCTTTCGCGCCGGACAATTCGTGCGCCTGGGGGTGACCAAGGCCGATGGCAGCATTGTGTGGCGTGCTTATTCAGTGGTGTCCTCGCCCTTTGACGAGCACCTGGATTTCTTTTCTATCGTTGTGCCGGGTGGCGAGTTCACCAGTGAACTCAGCCGCCTGCGCGAGGGCGATACCCTGCTGGTGGAACGCCAGGCCACGGGCTTTTTGACTCTGGACCGGTTTGTGGATGGTCGCGATCTGTGGCTGCTGGGCACCGGGACCGGAATTGCGCCGTTTCTGTCGATCCTGCAGGACTTCGAGGTGTGGGAAAAATTCGAGCGGATCATCCTCGTCTATAGCGCCCGCGAAGCAAGGGAGTTGGCTTACCAGTCGTTGATCCATGAGCTGGGCGAACGAGAGTACCTGGCGGAGCACGCCCACAAGCTCACCTACATTCCTATCGTGACCCGTGAGCAACATCCGGGCGCGCTGAATGGGCGGATTACCACCCTGATCGAGAACGGCGAATTGGAACGCGCCGCAGGCATCGAGCTGACCCCTGAGCATTCCAGAGTGATGATTTGCGGCAACCCGCAGATGATCGACGACACGCGCCAGTTGCTGAAACAGCGTGACATGCAACTGAGCCTGACCCGTCGCCCGGGCCAGGTCGCGGTAGAAAACTACTGGTAAAACAAAGGCGCCCTTAAGGCGCCTTTGTTTTGTTTGCCGAGCTTACTCGGGCTTGCTGTTCTGTGCCTTGAGCAGATCGCGGATCTCCCCCAGCAGCTCTTCTTCCTTGGTCGGAACCGGCGGCAAGGTGGGCGCCACGGCCTCTTCGCGCTTCAGGCGGTTGATGGCCTTCACACCCATGAAGATCGCAAACGCAACGATCACAAAGTCGATCACGCTCTGGATGAACTTGCCGTACGCCAGCACCACGGCAGGGGCATCGCCCTGGGCGGCCTTGAGCGTCACGGCCAAGTCGCCAAAATCGACTCCCCCGATCAACAGGCCGATGGGGGGCATCACCACGTCGCCTACAAAGGAGGAAACGATTTTGCCGAAGGCGGCGCCGATGATAATACCGACGGCCATGTCGACCACATTACCTTTGACCGCGAAGGCCTTGAACTCACTTAACACGCCCATAGGTTATTCCCTGTTACAGATGAGGAGGTAGAAGCCAGTGTAAGACAGTGTGGCGCGGCTTGCGCGACACAACTGCTTACAGTGTCCGTTTTTATCGACACATTAAATCGCAAATAGTTTGCAAAGTGCCATCAATCGCGCGCGGAATACCCGCTATTTCAGGGGGTTACCACACTATTTTCTTAATCGGGTTGGTACGGCTTTTCTATTTATCTTCTGACTCCCGGGTCACTAGCCTCTGGCAAGCACAACTCAATGTGCACTAAAAAAACCAGAGGATACCTCGATGAAAAACCCTATTAGCCGCGGGCCTATTTCTGCGCGACAGGTGCTGTTTGTAGTGAGCGCCAGTCTTCTTTCGCTGTCCGTACACGCCGCCAACCTCACGCGCGACAATGGCGCGGCGGTCGGTGACAATCAGAACTCGCAAACCGCCGGTGCGAATGGCCCGGTCCTGTTGCAAGACGTGCAACTGATCCAGAAACTGCAGCGCTTTGATCGCGAGCGTATTCCGGAGCGCGTTGTGCATGCCCGTGGCACTGGCGCTCACGGTACCTTCACCGTCACCGATAACCTCAGCGACCTGACAAAGGCCAAGGTATTTGCCGCCGGTGAAGCCACGCCGGTATTTGTGCGGTTTTCTGCGGTCGTTCACGGCAACCATTCGCCGGAAACCCTGCGTGACCCACGCGGCTTTGCCACCAAGTTCTACACCGCCGAAGGTAATTGGGACCTGGTCGGTAATAACTTCCCGACGTTCTTCATTCGCGATGCGATCAAGTTTCCGGACATGGTTCACGCCTTTAAACCAGACCCGCGCACTAACCTGGATGATGATTCCCGTCGCTTTGACTTCTTCTCCCATGTTCCGGAGTCCACTCGTACGTTGACCGAGTTGTACTCGGACTCCGGTACTCCAGCCAGTTACCGGGAAATGGACGGTAACGGTGTACACGCCTACAAGTTGATTAACGCCAAGGGCGAAGTGCACTACGTCAAGTTCCACTGGAAGAGCCTGCAAGGCATCAAGAACCTTGACCCTAAACAAGTAGCTGAAGTACAGGGCCGTGACTACAGCCATATGACCAATGATTTGGTCACGCACATCAATAAGGGCGACTTCCCCAAGTGGGACCTGTATGTGCAAGTGCTGAAACCTGAAGACCTGGCCAAGTTTGATTTCGACCCACTGGACGCCACCAAGATCTGGCCAAACGTGCCTGAACGCAAAGTCGGGCAGATGGTGCTGAACCGCAACCCCGCCAACGTCTTCCAGGAAACCGAGCAGGTGGCCATGGCGCCGGCCAACCTGGTGCCGGGCATCGAGCCGTCGGAAGACCGCCTGCTGCAAGGCCGGGTGTTCTCCTATGCCGATACGCAAATGTACCGCCTCGGGCCAAACGCCCTGCAACTGCCGATCAACGCACCCCGGGTGACCGTCAACAACGGTAACCAGGACGGCGCGATGAACTTCGGCAAGACCACCACTGGCGTGAACTACCAGCCAAGCCGCCTGCTGCCACGGGAAGAGCCGCAAACCGCGCGGTACAGCCAGTCGGCCCTGTCGGGCAGTACCCAGCAAGCGAAGATCCAGCGTGAGCAGAACTTCAAGCAGGCCGGCGACCTGTACCGCTCTTTCAACAAGAAAGAGCGTCAGGACTTGATCGACAACTTCGGCGGCTCCCTGGCCACCACCGATGACGAGAGCAAGCACATCATCCTGTCGTTCCTCTACAAGGCGGATCCGGAGTACGGCACCGGCGTGACCAAAGTCGCCAAGGGTGACCTGGCCCGCGTCAAGGCGCTGGCTGAAAAGCTGACTGACTGATTGGCCCCGTCGGCGCCCGAGCGGGCGCCGACACCCTGGCAGGAGAAACCCCATGCGTATCTACATCGCGTTATTCACCGCTTTGCTGGCCCTCACCGCCCATGCCGAGTCGCCTGACCCGCAAGCGGTCCAGGAACAGCTACAGGATTATTACTTCGACGCCGCCCGCCGTGGCGACGTGGAAATGCTCAACACGTTCATCGACTCCGGCTATTCGCTGAACACCCAGGATGAAAAAGGCTACACGGCACTGATTCTCGCCGCCTATCACGGCGAAAGTGCCTATGTGGACCGATTGCTCGCCGCCGGCGCCGATGCCTGCGTGCAGGACAAACGCGGCAACACCGCTTTGATGGGCGCGATCTTCAAGGGTGAGCTGAAAATCGCCCAGCGCCTGCTGGCCACCGACTGCAACCCCGACCAGCGCAACGGCGCCGGACAAACGGCGGCCATGTATGCCGGGCTGTTCAAACGCGTGGAACTGCTGGACGAACTGAAAGCCAAGGGCGCCGATCTGAATGCCGAAGACCCGATCGGTAACAGTGCTTCACGTTTGGCCAGCGGTGAAATCCGTACCCCGGCGCCGCGCTGAGCTATCATCGCGGTTTTTCGGTTGGAGGTTCTCAAATGGCAAAGGCCAAGCGCATGTATGGCTGCACGGAGTGCGGCGCGACCTTTCCCAAGTGGGCCGGCCAGTGCACGGAATGCGGTGCGTGGAACACCCTGACCGAAACCATGATCGAGAGCGGCGGCGCCGTGGCCCCCAGTGGCCGTTCCGGCTGGACCGGGCAACAAACCCAGATCAAGACCCTGGCCGAAGTCAGCGTCGAAGAAATCCCGCGTTTTTCCACCGCTTCCGGTGAACTGGACCGGGTGCTGGGCGGCGGCCTGGTGGATGGCTCGGTGGTGCTGATCGGCGGTGACCCGGGCATCGGTAAATCCACGATCCTGCTGCAAACCCTGTGCAGCATCGCCAGCCGTATGCCGGCGCTGTATGTCACCGGTGAAGAATCCCAGCAGCAAGTGGCCATGCGTGCGCGCCGCCTGGGCCTGCCCCAGGACCAACTGCGGGTGATGACCGAAACCTGCATCGAAAGCATCATCGCCACCGCGCGCCTGGAAAAGCCCAAGGTGATGGTGATCGACTCGATCCAGACGATTTTCACCGAACAACTGCAATCGGCTCCGGGTGGTGTGTCCCAGGTGCGGGAAAGTGCCGCACTGCTGGTGCGCTATGCAAAACAGAGCGGTACGGCGATTTTCCTGGTGGGCCACGTGACCAAGGAAGGCGCGCTGGCCGGCCCGCGGGTGTTGGAACACATGGTCGACACCGTGCTGTATTTCGAAGGCGAGTCCGATGGGCGGTTGCGTTTGTTGCGGGCGGTGAAGAACCGTTTTGGCGCGGTCAACGAGCTCGGAGTGTTCGCCATGACTGACCGGGGCTTGAAAGAAGTCTCCAACCCGTCGGCGATTTTTCTTACCCGTGCCCAGGAAGAAGTCCCAGGCAGTGTGGTGATGGCAACGTGGGAAGGCACCCGGCCGATGCTGGTGGAAGTGCAGGCGCTGGTGGACGACAGCCACCTGGCCAACCCGCGCCGCGTCACCCTGGGCCTGGATCAGAACCGCCTGGCGATGTTGCTGGCGGTGCTGCACCGCCACGGCGGCATTCCCACCCATGACCAGGACGTTTTCCTCAACGTGGTGGGCGGGGTCAAGGTATTGGAAACCGCGTCTGACTTGGCATTAATGGCGGCAGTGATGTCCAGCCTGCGCAACCGGCCGTTGCCCCACGACTTGCTGGTGTTCGGCGAAGTGGGCCTGTCGGGTGAAGTGCGCCCGGTGCCCAGCGGCCAGGAGCGCCTGAAGGAAGCGGCCAAGCACGGCTTCAAGCGCGCCATCGTGCCCAAGGGCAATGCGCCGAAAGAAATGCCACCGGGGCTGCAAGTGATCGGGGTGACGCGCCTGGAGCAGGCGCTGGATGCCCTGTTCGAATAGTCGCCAGCCACACATCACCCCCTGTGGGAGCCGGGTTTGCCCGCGATGGCGGTGTATCCGCTGATTGATATGCAAACTGACACACCGCCATCGCAGGCAATCCAGCTCCCACATGTTCAGGTCTCCAGCAAGGCCGCGAATTCCCGCTCCAGCTCCTCCTGATCGCCGAGGTTCAGCTCGATTATCCGCCGCAGGTGGCTGATGGAGTCGAGGTCGATGTGCTCGCATACAAAGCCGAGCTGCCCATGATCATCATGGGTCAGCCGCACCTGCATCTTTACGTCGGTCTCCGCGTCCAGATGAATGTCCACATCGAATGATTCGTAGCGATGGCCGTGCCAGTCTCGCGGCCGTTGCACCAGCAAGCCCTTGAGCGACAAATCTACCAATTGCACCGACCAGACATGGCCGTCTTGCGTGAGCTCGGTCCTGGCATCGAAGGCGATGCGTCGGAAACGGCGTCGGTCGGAAGGCTGTTCGCTCATGGTGAAACCCTCTGTGGATAAAAGAATTGTAGCCGTGCGCCATCATTGGGCAGTTTTTTCTGCTTTTTTCGCCCCGGCAAGGCTCTAGACCAACGTAGGGGGGTGGCCTTTAAGGCCAGTAGCGCTAAACTCGGGATGGCTGTCTTTCTGTCCACCCTGGCTGGAATATAAAAATGAAAAATAATAATAGCCTGCTACGCCATCTACCCTGGCTGCTGCTGGCAATCGTAGGAGCGTGCGCCCTGGGCGTAGTGGCCTTGCGCCGCGGCGAGGCGATCAACGCCTTGTGGATTGTGGTCGCAGCAGTGGCCATTTATCTGGTTGCTTACCGTTACTACAGTCTGTTCATCGCTAATCATGTGATGCAGCTTGATCCACTGCGGGCGACCCCCGCTGTGCTCAACAACGACGGTCTGGACTATGTGCCGACCAACAAACACATCCTTTTCGGTCACCACTTTGCGGCAATCGCTGGCGCAGGGCCGTTGGTCGGCCCGGTACTGGCCGCGCAGATGGGTTACCTGCCCGGCACCTTGTGGCTGATCGCCGGCGTGGTGCTGGCGGGGGCGGTGCAGGACTTCATGGTCCTGTTCCTGTCCACCCGGCGCAACGGCCGTTCCCTGGGGGACATGGTCCGCGAAGAAATGGGCCGTGTGCCCGGGACCATCGCGCTGTTTGGCTGCTTCCTGATCATGATCATCATCCTCGCGGTGCTGGCGCTGATCGTGGTCAAGGCCCTGGCCGAAAGCCCGTGGGGCATCTTCACGGTGATGGCAACCATCCCGATCGCGATGTTCATGGGCATCTACATGCGCTACATCCGCCCGGGCCGCATCGGTGAAATCTCGATTGTCGGCGTGCTGTTGCTGCTGGGCTCGATCTGGCTGGGCGGGCAGATTGCCGCGGACCCGGTATGGGCCAAGGCCTTCAGCTTCACCGGCATCCAGATCACCTGGATGCTGGTGGGTTATGGCTTTGTGGCTGCCGTGTTGCCGGTGTGGCTGATCCTTGCACCACGTGACTACCTGTCTACTTTCCTGAAAATCGGCACCATCATCGCGTTGGCGATTGGCATCCTGGTGACCATGCCCGACCTGAAAATGCCGGCGCTGACCCAGTTCATCGATGGCACTGGCCCGGTGTGGAAGGGCGGCCTGTTCCCGTTCCTGTTCATCACCATCGCCTGTGGCGCGGTATCGGGTTTCCACGCGCTGATCTCCTCGGGCACCACGCCCAAGTTGCTGGCCAGTGAAGGGCACGCCCGTTACATCGGCTACGGCGGCATGTTGATGGAGTCGTTCGTGGCCATCATGGCGATGGTTGCTGCTTCGGTGATCGAGCCAGGGGTGTACTTTGCCATGAACAGTCCGGCCGCCATTGTCGGTGCTGACGTGGTGACCGTTGCGCAAACTGTCAGCAGCTGGGGTTTTGCAATTACGCCGGAAGCGTTGCAGGCGGTGGCGCATGACATTGGTGAGTCCACCATCCTGGCCCGTGCCGGTGGTGCGCCGACCCTGGCGGTCGGTATCGCGCAGATCCTGCACAGTGTCCTGCCGGGTGAAAACACCATGGCGTTCTGGTACCACTTTGCGATCCTGTTTGAAGCGCTCTTCATCCTGACCGCAGTCGACGCCGGTACCCGTGCCGGTCGCTTCATGCTTCAGGATCTGCTTGGCTCCTTCGTACCGGCCCTTAAGCGTACCGAGTCCTGGACCGCTAACCTGATCGCTACCGCAGGTTGTGTGGCGATGTGGGGTTACCTGCTGTACCAAGGCGTGATCGACCCACTGGGCGGCATCAACACCTTGTGGCCGCTGTTCGGTATCTCCAACCAGATGCTGGCCGGTATCGCGCTGATGCTCGCCACCGTTGTGCTGATCAAAATGAAACGCCAGCGCTACATCTGGGTGACCATGCTGCCGGCTGTCTGGCTGCTGATCTGCACCGTGACCGCAGGCTTCATCAAGTTGTTCGACGCCAACCCGGCGATCGGCTTCCTGTCCCTGGCCAAGAAGTACAGCGATGCCCTGGCCGCCGGCCAGATCCTCGCACCGGCCAAGAGCATCGACCAGATGCAACACGTGATCTGGAACGCCTACACCAACGCAACGCTGACGGCGCTGTTCCTGTTTGTGGTCTTCAGCATCCTGTTCTATGCGCTCAAGGTCGGCATCGCCGCCTGGGGCAAAAAGGAACGTACGGATAAAGAAGCGCCATTCCAGGCCATCCCGGACGCTTGATAGAGGATTGCAATCATGTTCAATGACATCAGTCGCCTCGGTAAATACCTCGGTCAGGCCGCACGCCTGATGGTCGGCATGCCCGACTACGACACTTACGTCGAGCATATGCAAACCAAACACCCGGACAAGCCGATGATGGACTACAAGGCGTTCTTCCGGGAACGCCAGGAAGCCCGTTACGGCGGCAAGGGTGGGCCCAAGTGCTGCTAGCCCGGTAAGTACGGGTTGCGGTGATCCCTTGTGGGAGCGGGCTTGCTCGCGAAGGCGGTCTTTCAGTGAGGTATGTGCTGACTGACACGCCGCCTTCGCGAGCAAGCCCGCTCCCACATTTGTTTTGTGTTCCTTCAGTTATTAAGGAGAACTGTCTTTGTCCTCTCCCATTCCCGTCACCGTCCTCAGCGGCTTTCTCGGCGCTGGCAAGACCACCTTGTTGCGCCACCTGCTCAAGGCCGAGCACGGCTTGAAAATCGCCGTGATCGAAAACGAATTCAGCGACGCCGGTATCGACACCCAACTGCTGGGCACCGAGCCGGTGCAAGTCATGACCCTGTCCAATGGCTGCGTGTGCTGCACCATCCATACCGACCTGACCAAGGCCCTGTACCTGCTGCTGGAGCGCCTGGACAGTGGCGAAATCGCCTTCGATCGCCTGGTGATTGAATGCACCGGCCTGGCCGACCCGGCCCCGGTGGCCCAGACCTTTTTCATTGATGAAGAGCTGCGCGAGCGCTACATCCTCGACGGCATCATTACCCTGGTGGACGCGGCCCACGCCGAGCACCACCTGACCCAGACCATCGCCCAGGCGCAGATCGGTTTTGCCGACCGCCTACTGGTGAGCAAGCGTGATCTGGTGGACGACGCCACTTTTGACGCCCTCAGCGAGCGCCTGACCCGCATTAACCGTCGGGCACCGATTCGCGTGGTGGAACACGGCAAGATCGACCTCGCCGAACTGCTGGATGTGCGCGGCTTCAACCTCAACGCCGGCATGAATCTGCGCCCGGTGAGCCAGGCGCCGTCCATCGACCGGATTTCCAGCCTGGTGCTGCGCACCGACCAGCCGCTGGATATCGACAAGCTCAGCGAGTTCATGAACGAGCTGCTGGAAGACCACGGCAAGCAATTGCTGCGCTACAAGGGCGTGCTGAACATTGCCGGGGAAGACCGGCGCATGGTGTTCCAGGGCGTGCTGAAGCTCTACGGGTTTGATTGGGATACCGAATGGGCCGAAGGCGAGACGCGGGAAAGTGTGATTGTGTTTATTGCTGACGAGTTGCCGGAAGACAAAATCCGCGAAGGCTTTGCCCGGGTCCACCAAACCCTGACTTGAAATGCACTCAATATGTGGGAGCTGGCTTGCCTGCGATAGCGGTGTGTCAGTTACAGGTATCTCAACTGGCACACCGCTATCGCAGGCAAGCCAGCTCCCACATTTGACCTTATTTCAATTTGAAATCGGCCAAAAAAAAGCCCGGCTCAAAGGCCGGGCTTTTCATTCAATCAACTGCAATCAAGCGCCGTATACCGGCAGCTTCTTGCAGATGGCTTTGACCTTCTCACGAACAGCATCAATCACTGCTTCGTTGTTCAGGTCAGCCAGGATGTCGCAGATCCAGCCAGCCAGTTCCTTGCACTCTGCTTCTTTGAAGCCACGAGTGGTCACAGCCGGAGTGCCGAAGCGCAGGCCGGAGGTGACGAACGGCGAACGTGGGTCGTTCGGTACCGAGTTCTTGTTCACGGTGATGAAGGCTTTGCCCAGAGCGGCGTCAGCGTCTTTACCGGAGATGTCTTGCTTGATCAGCGAGAGCAGGAACAGGTGGTTCTCTGTACCGCCGGACACCACGTCAAAACCACGCTCGATGAACACGCCGGCCATGGCCTTGGCGTTTTTCACCACTTGCTGCTGGTAGGTCTTGAACTCAGGCTGCAGGGCTTCCTTGAAGCAGATCGCTTTAGCGGCGATCACGTGCTCCAGCGGGCCACCCTGGCCGCCTGGGAATACGGCGGAGTTCAGCTTCTTCTCGATCTCGGCGTTGGCGCGAGCCAGGATCAGGCCGCCACGTGGACCGCGTAGGGTCTTGTGGGTGGTGGTGGTCACGACGTCAGCGAACGGAACCGGGTTCGGGTAGACGCCAGCGGCGACCAGACCGGCCACGTGGGCCATGTCGACGAACAGGTAGGCGCCCACTTTGTCAGCGATTTCGCGGAAGCGTGGGAAATCCAGGATCTGCGAGTAGGCAGAGAAACCGGCCACGATCATTTTTGGCTTGTGCTCAACGGCCAGGCGCTCAACTTCGTCGTAGTCGATCAGGCCGTTGCCGTCGATGCCGTACTGAACGGCGTTGTACAGCTTGCCGGAGGAGGAAACGCTGGCGCCGTGGGTCAGGTGACCGCCGTGGGCCAGGCTCATGCCCAGGATGGTGTCGCCCGCTTGCAGCAGGGCCAGGTACACGGCGCTGTTGGCTTGGGAGCCGGCGTGTGGCTGGACGTTGGCGTAATCGGCGCCGAACAGTTCCTTGGCGCGGTCGATGGCCAGCTGCTCAACGATGTCGACGTACTCGCAACCACCGTAGTAACGCTTGCCCGGGTAGCCTTCGGCGTACTTGTTGGTCAGAACCGAACCTTGAGCCTCCATTACCGCAGGGCTGGTGTAGTTTTCCGAAGCGATCAGCTCAATGTGCTCTTCCTGGCGCACGGCTTCTTGCTCCATGGCGGCAAAGAGATCGGCGTCGTACTTGGCAATAGTCAAATCACGGCTGAACATGGCGGTCCTCAAGGATCGGGGGCAGAAAAGAAGCGCATTCTAACCCAATGGGTTTTAGATGGCATATGAAAGGACATCATGTCGCGGACAAGCGGGGCTCATCTGGGGATGGGTGGTGTTTGTGCGGCCCCCTTCGCGAGCAAGCCCGCTCCCACATTCAATCGGGTTCCTTCAGGGGGAATGCGGTCGAGTGTGGGAGCGGGCTTGCTCGCGAAGAGGCCATCAGCATCACAGCAGGATTTCAGTCGAACATGAACAGCGCATCATTACTGAACTGCGCCTCAAACCGGTTCGCCGGCATCGGTCGCCCGAACAGGTAGCCCTGAACCTCATCGCAACCGTGCTCCCGCAGGAAGTCCAGCTGCTCATGGGTTTCCACACCCTCGGCGATCACCGCCAGGTTCAGGCTGTGGGCCATGGCAATAATCGCCCGGGCGATCTGCGCATCCTGTTCACCCGACGGCAGGCCGTCGACAAAGGTGCGGTCGATCTTCAGCACGTCGATGGGGAATTGCTTGAGGTAGTTCAGCGATGAGTACCCGGTGCCGAAGTCGTCTACCGCAATGCTCAGGCCGAGGTTTTTCAGGCTGGCGAGAATCTGCATCGCCTCGTTGACCTCGCGCATCAGGATACTTTCGGTCAGCTCCAGTTCCAGGCACGCCGGCGGCAGGCCAATGTCCTTGAGGATGGTGGCGATGCGCTCGCCCAGTTGCCCGTCGGAGAACTGCCGGGCCGAGATGTTCACCGAAACCTTGGGCACCCGCACCTTGTTCTGGTGCCAGGTCTTGAGTTGGCGGCAGGCTTCGCTGATTACCCAGTCGCCCACGTCCACCACCAGCCCCAACTCCTCCAGCACCGGGATAAAGTCCCCCGGCGGCACCAGCCCGCGACGGGGATGGCGCCAGCGCAGCAGGGCTTCGGCGCCGGTCAGGCGTTTGCCGTCGCCGCTGAACTGCGGCTGGTAATACAGCACGAATTCATTCTGTTCCAGAGCGTGGCGCAGGTCGCTTTCCAGCTCCAGACGTTCCAGGGCGCTGGCGTTCATATCGGCCTGGTAGAACTGGAAGTTGTTCTTGCCGCGCTCCTTGGCGTGGTACATCGCCGTGTCGGCGTTCTTCATCAACTGGCTGAGTTCGTTGCCGTCCTGCGGGCTCAGGGCGATGCCAATACTGGCGGTCACGAAGAACTCGCGGCCTTCCAGCACGAATGGCTTCACCAGGCTGGCCAGAATCTGCTCGGCCACGTGAATCGCACGGTTCAGCGCCATCTCACGGTTGACCCGCGGTTGCAGGAGCAAGGTGAACTCGTCGCCGCCCATGCGCGCCACGGTGTCGTCTTCCGCCACGCAGCCCAGCAAGCGGGTGGCCATTTCCTTGAGCATGCGGTCGCCGGCAGCGTGGCCCAGGGAATCGTTGATCGGCTTGAAGCGGTCGAGGTCGAGGAACATCAGTACCACCCACGACTTCTGTCGCTCCGCCGACTGCAACGCGGTGTGCAGGCGGTCCTGGAACAGCGTGCGGTTGGGCAGGTGGGTCAAGGCGTCGTAGTAGGCCAGGCGGTGGATCCGCTGTTCGCTGGCCTTGCGCTCGCTGATGTCGCTGAAGAAGCACACGTAGCTGGCCAGGTCGCCTTCGTCATCGAACACGGCGGTAATCCCGACCCAGGCCGGGTAATGCTCGCCGTTGCGGCGCTTGAGCCACACTTCGCCTTCCCAGGTGCTGTGCTGGTGCAATTGCTTGAGCACGTAGCGCAGGTGGGCTTCCTGCTGTTCGTCGACGGTGAGCATGTTCGGCAACTGATCGAGCACGTCCGCCACCGCATAACCGCTGACCCGGCTGAACGCCTCGTTGGCCTGCACGATATAGCCGGCAGGGTCGGTGATCAGGATCGCCGAAGTCGAGTGTTCGAATACCGTGGCCGCCATGCGCAGGTCTTTTTCCGCGCGGCGTTGCTGGCTGATATCGCGACCCACGCCGAGGATGCCTTCGAACGCGCCGTGCTCGTCCCACACCAGCACCAGGCGCAGTTCGATGGGGACCTTGCGCCCGTCGGCCCGCAGGCAGTCGAACAGGAACAGCTGGGTCTGCACGTCGTTGCGCAAGGCCGCCAGGGATTCGGGTTGGTCCAGGGCGCGGCTGACTTGCTCTACCAGGCTGTAGATGCCCGTGAGTTGCTGCGGGTTGGCGATGGTCGATTGCCAGCCGTTTTCGAAGATCCAGTCCACGTCGTAGCCCAGCACCGCGTTCACCGAAGGGCTGACGTAGTTGAGGGCCAGCTTGCTGTCGGTGGAGAAAATTACGTCGCTGATACTTTCGGCCAGCATGCGGTAGCGCTGTTCGCTGTCGCGCAGGGATTCGCTGGCCTCGATCTGGTCGGTGATGTCCTTGGCCACGCCGATGATGCGCGTGACCTGGTCGGTCTTGTCCCGGGCCAGGGCCTGTTCGCGGATATCGAAGCGCCGCCATTGGTTGTTGCGGTGGCGAAAGCGCAACTGGCACTGCAGTTGGCTCAGGTAGCCGGCCTGGCGCTGTTGCTGGCGCAGGTCGTGGTAACGCTCGGCGTCTTCGGGGTGCAGCAGGATCTCCCAGAAGTACTCGCCCATCTGCTGCAACTCGGGCTTGTTGTAGCCCAGGGTGTGGCCCAGGTGGTGGTTGCTGAAAATCATCCGCTGGCTGATCACATCCTGCACATACAGGTGATCGGGCACGGTGCGCACCACGTCCGACCAGAAACCCTCGCGCTCCACCAGCGACAATTCGATCAGCTTGCGGCTGGTGATGTCGCTGATGCTCAGGATCACTGCCTTGAAGTCGTCCTGTTGCTCCGGCAGGCGCATCACCAGCCACAGGTATTGGTCGTTGCCTTCGACATCGCTGAGCTGGATTTCCAGTTCGAGCTGTTTTTGCTGGGTCAGTACCGCGTCGATCACCTGGTTACCGATGGCGGTTGGGCTCGACGGGCAGGCGTCGATCAGGCGCTCCCAGGCTTGTTCGCAAGAGGCAACATTCAGCAGGCGCACCGCCACCTGATTGACCTCGGTGATGCGTAGCTCCTTGAGCAGTTGCTGGCGTTGCTCCGGGTTGTCTTGCAACAACTGTTGCAGTTGCTCGCAGGTTTGCAAGTGGGTCTTGTCGAAGAACGCGCGCAGGCCCGACAGGTCGAGCACGCACAGGGCCACGCCGGTGCCTTCGAAAATATCCTGGTAGCGTCGGCGCCCCTCGTGCACCTGGCGCTGGCGGCGGCGCATGTTCAACAGCACGATGACCGGGATCAGCGAGAAGGCCAGGCCCAGCAGGCATTTGCCGATAAACGCTGGCAGCAGTTGTTCCAGCACGGCGGCGCGGTCGAACAGGCCACGCAGTTGCCAGTCGCTTTTGCTCAGGGGCGTGACCAGTACACTTTTGTTCAATTCGTCCGGGGTCAATGCCGAGGCCCATTGGGCCGGCATACCGCTGTCACGGCTGACCACGCGGTGGTTGAGGCGGTTTTCGATGACCCACATCGGCCGCTGGCCCTGGCCGTCCTGGCGGGTCAGGTTGGCCAGGTAATTGGGCGCCAGGCGCAAGGCCCAGTACATCTTGGTGCCGCCGCTGGGCTGGTGCAGCAGCAGGTAGATGACGGTGCCATCGTTGTTGTTGCTCAGGTAATAGGACTGGGCGTGGCTGCGCTTGACCAGCTCTTCGAGCCAGGCGCTGTCCTGCCTGTCACTGGCGCTGTCACTGATCATCGCGCCGCTGGGGGCGAGCAGGGCGACGCTGCGCAACTCCGGCAGGGAGCGTTGCAGGGTGCGCATCAGGATTTGTTGCTGTTCGGTGTCCCGTGGCGGCTCGACGATCGGCAGCAGGTTCAGCGCGATCTGCGCACTGAGGGCCATGTTCAGGCTGATCTGTTCGGCCAGGTCGGCGCTGTAGTCGATGGTGTATTGCTGCTGGTTTTTTTGGTTTTGCTGCAGCTGGTCCAGCAGTTGCCAGAACAATAACGCGAGCAGCAGCAGGACCAGCGTCGCCAATGCGCCCTTCAGGGTTCCGTGCAGGGGCGCTCCCGGCGCTATATGAGCGGCGCGCAGGGGAGTTGGCGGCGTTACGTTGGACAAACTGTGATCCTGCGGTTTGGCTGGACTGGCGCGCGACGTGCACTATAAGCCGGACGCCCGGAGGGCGGCTAGCATGCCTTGTGTTGTGGCAAAGTGCCAGCCCCGCCTGGCTGGACTGCCCACCCGCATTCAGGTAGCTTTGCCGGTTACGCGAGGGCGTTCCAGCCCCAGACAATCAGGCATCTACCGTACGCAGGCATTGATAGACATCAACGGCCCGCGCGGCGCATGGCCTGGCACGGGTTTCGCCCGCTTAATTCATCAGTCACTGACGCTAGGTTCACCATGGCTCAATACGTCTTCACCATGCATCGGCTGGGAAAAGTTGTTCCGCCGAAGCGGGAAATCCTGAAAAACATTTCTCTGTCCTTCTTCCCGGGCGCCAAGATCGGCGTGCTCGGCCTCAACGGTTCGGGTAAATCCACCCTGTTGAAAATCATGGCCGGCGTCGACACCGAGTTCGACGGCGAAGCCCGCCCGATGCCCGACCTGAACATCGGCTATCTGCCACAGGAACCTATCCTGGATCCGACCAAGACCGTGCGTGAAGTGGTCGAGGAAGCGGTCAGCGTGATCAAGAACGCCCAAGCCCGCCTGGACGAGGTCTACGCGGCCTACGCTGAAGAAGATGCCGACTTCGACAAATTGGCGGCAGAACAGGCCAAGCTCGAAGCCATCCTGCAAGCCGCAGACGGTCACAACCTGGACCGCCAGCTGGAAGTCGCCGCCGACGCGCTGCGCCTGCCGGCGTGGGACGCCAAGGTTGAACACCTGTCCGGTGGTGAGAAGCGTCGTGTAGCCCTGTGCCGCCTGCTGCTGTCGGCCCCCGACATGCTGCTGCTCGACGAACCCACCAACCACCTGGACGCCGATTCCGTCGCCTGGCTGGAGCATTTCCTCCACGATTTCCCGGGCACCGTAGTTGCGATCACGCACGACCGGTACTTCCTGGACAACGTCGCCGGCTGGATCCTCGAGCTCGACCGTGGCGCCGGTATCCCTTACGAGGGCAACTACTCCGGTTGGCTGGAAGCCAAGTCCGACCGTCTGGCGGCCGAATCCAAGCAGCAGTCGGCCCATGAAAAGGCCATGAAAGACGAGCTGGAATGGGTGCGTAAAGGCGCCAAGGCACGTCAATCGAAATCCAAGGCCCGTCTGGCGCGTTTCGAAGAAATGCAGTCCCAGGAATTCCAGAAGCGTTCCGAGACCAACGAGATCTACATCCCGGCCGGTCCGCGCCTGGGTGACAAGGTCATCGAGTTCAAGAACGTCTGCAAGGGCTACGGCGACCGCGTGTTGATCGACAACCTGTCGTTCTCCATGCCAAAAGGCGCCATCGTTGGCGTGATCGGCGGTAACGGTGCGGGTAAATCCACCCTGTTCCGCATGCTGATGGGCAAGGAACAACCGGACTCGGGCACCATCGAAGTCGGCGAAACCGTGCAGCTGGCTTGCGTTGACCAGAGCCGCGACGACCTCGACGGCAGCAAGACGGTGTTCCAGCAGATTTCCGACGGTTCCGACCAGATCCGTATCGGCAACTACGAAATCCCGTCGCGCACCTACGTGGGTCGCTTCAACTTCAAGGGCGGCGACCAGCAGAAGTTCGTCAAGGACCTGTCCGGTGGTGAGCGCGGTCGCTTGCACCTGGCCCTGACCTTGAAAGAAGGCGGCAACGTCCTGCTGCTCGACGAACCGTCAAACGACCTCGACGTTGAAACCCTGCGTTCCCTGGAAGAAGCCCTGCTGGACTTCCCGGGCGCCGCCATTGTGATCTCTCACGATCGGTGGTTCCTTGACCGCGTGGCCACTCACATCCTGGCGTACGAAGACGACTCGCAAGCGGTGTTCTTCGAAGGCAACTACACCGAATACGAAGCCGATCGCAAGAAACGCCTCGGCGAAGCAGCTGCCCAGCCGCATCGTGTACGGCACAAAAAACTGGCCTGATTCGGGTTGGTGGTATGAAAAAGCGGAGCCTTCGGGCTCCGCTTTTTTTTGCGTGTTTTCAGGTGGACCGCGTCGTCTGCATCTCAGGCAAGCCAGCTCCCACATTCGACCGCGTTATCTTGAATGTACGCGGCCAAATGTGGGAGCTGGCTTGCCTGCGATAGCGGTTGATTTGTTGGTGCAAAACCTGGATTGAAATCCTCATTAAGGTGCACAAAAACGCCTTTATTTATATCTTATGCACCATTTAAATTCACAAAAGCGACATTTCGCCCTGTCACGGTGCGACATGAATTGATAAAGTCCGGGACAAATCTCCTTTAATGACAATAAATTTGCCGAGACTTTTCATGATCGAATCCGTTGAATCCTTCCTTGCCCGTCTCAAGAAACGCGACCCCGACCAGCCGGAATTCCACCAGGCCGTGGAAGAAGTCCTGCGCAGCTTGTGGCCGTTTCTTGAAGCCAATCCCCATTACCTGACCTCGGGCATCCTGGAGCGCATCTGCGAGCCGGAGCGTGCGATTGTGTTCCGGGTGTCGTGGGAAGATGACCAAGGCAAGGTACGAGTCAACCGCGGGTTCCGGATCCAGATGAACAGCGCCATCGGCCCCTACAAAGGCGGCCTGCGCTTCCACCCCTCGGTGAACCTGGGCGTGCTGAAATTCCTCGCCTTCGAACAGACCTTCAAGAACTCCCTGACCTCACTGCCCATGGGCGGCGGCAAGGGCGGCTCGGACTTCGATCCCAAGGGCAAGAGCGACGCCGAGGTGATGCGCTTCTGCCAGGCGTTCATGAGCGAGCTGTATCGCCATATCGGCTCGGACGTGGACGTGCCCGCCGGTGATATCGGCGTGGGCGCCCGAGAGATCGGCTTCCTGTTCGGCCAGTACAAGCGCCTGAGCAACCAGTTCACCTCGGTGCTGACCGGCAAGGGCATGAGCTACGGCGGCAGCCTGATCCGCCCGGAAGCCACTGGTTTTGGCTGTGTGTATTTCGCTGAGGAAATGCTCAAGCGCAACGGCGAGCGTGTCGAAGGTAAGCGTGTGGCCATTTCCGGTTCCGGTAACGTCGCCCAGTACGCGGCGCGCAAGGTCATGGACCTGGGCGGCAAGGTAATTTCCCTGTCTGACTCCGAAGGCACCCTCTATTGCGAAAGCGGTTTGACCGAGGAGCAATGGTCAGCGCTGCTGGAGCTGAAAAACGTCCAGCGCGGGCGCATCAGCGAACTGGCTCCGCGTTTCGGCCTGGAATTCCGTGCCGGCAAAGCACCGTGGGAACTGGCCTGCGACATCGCACTGCCCTGCGCCACCCAGAACGAACTGGACGCCGAAGCGGCGCGCACCCTGTTGCGCAATGGCTGCGTGTGCGTGGCCGAAGGCGCCAACATGCCCACCACCCTGGAGGCTGTGGATATCTTTATCGAGGCCGGCATTCTGTTCGCGCCGGGCAAGGCGTCCAATGCCGGCGGTGTGGCGGTGAGCGGGCTGGAGATGTCGCAGAACGCCATGCGCCTGCTGTGGACCGCTGGCGAAGTAGACAGCAAGCTGCACAACATCATGCAGTCGATCCACCATGCCTGCGTGCATTACGGCGAAGAAAACGGTCGGGTCAACTACGTGAAGGGCGCCAACATTGCAGGCTTCGTGAAGGTTGCGGATGCAATGCTGGCCCAGGGCATCGTTTAACCCTCGGGTTCGATGCGCAGGATTTCGATCAACTGATCACCGACGGGGCGCCTCCACAGCACCTCGTCGCCCACCTGTGCACCCAGCAGCGCGCGGCCCAGGGGCGAACCCCAGTTGATCAGGCCCACCGTGGCATCGGCCTGGTCTTCACCCACCAGTTGAATGCGCTGCTCTTCGTCCTGTTCATTGGCGAAAGTCACCCAACTGCCGATCTGCACCTTCTCGGTAGAGGTCGCTGGCGCCACCACCTGAGCGCTTTGCAGGCGCTGGTTGAAGTAACGCAAATCCCGCTCAAGGTCGGCCTGGCGCTGTTTATCAGCCTGCTCGCCCTTGACGGACTCTTCGCTGTGCTCGCTTTGTAACTGCGCCACTTTGGCCTGCAACTGCGCAAGCCCACGGACAGTGAGGTGATTGGGCTGCTCGCTGACCTGGCGTTCCACCGGTTGGCTGGCCTGGGCAGCGGCGCTGTCTTCGTTGACGAAAGCTCGACTCATGGCGTTCTCCTGCTATGGAGTTTGGGCCATGGTCGCAGGGGTTAAGTTTCGCTGGATGTCTGAAAGCGACCTATTGCGAGCGATAGGCCCGTGCGGCGTCGCGGTCCTTTTCCTGCTGCCAGGCGCGTTCGCGGTCGTCCCAGTGGCGGTTCTTGTAGTCGTTCAGGTCTTCGTTCTCGCGCATGGCCTTGCACTGGCGAAAGCCATCATCCCAGCCTTCGGCATAGGTACGGTCTTTCAGGTAGCGAGGGACGTTCTTGCGGAATTCCCCTGTGATCACCCCGGCGGCCTGGCGGCCGCTGCTGCATCCGTCGTCGTAGCCGTCGGCGAAAGCGGGTGGGTAACCCTTGGCCAGCAAATCTTCATGGGTTGATTGGCAACCCGATAGCAGGGCCATCAGGCCCAGCGTTACTGCGTACCGCCACATCGCTCGCTCCCTGGCCGTTGAACGGCTGATGGATGGAAGTTTAGAAGGCGATTCGTTGGGGGGATGTGAAAGGGCTGTGATTAATCTGTTGGCACTCCTTCTTCTGAAGCAGCGCTGAAAAAATGTGGGAGCTGGCTTGCCTGCGATCGCATCAACTCGGTGTAACTGATACACCGAGGTGTCTGCATCGCAGGCAAGCCAGCTCCCACATTTGAACGATCTACGGCTCAGTGGTTAGTAGTGATACCACTTCACCTCTAGCATCACCTCATTCACTGGTGTCGCCAAGTGGCTGTATTCCCGTTGCGCACTCAGTCTCAGCCCCAGGTTGCGTGACAATTCCCACTGTTGATTCAGGCTGATACTGCGCCGCACCTCGCCATTGGTGAAGAAGTCACCCTTGGCTTCCAGGCTCAGGTTGCCCAGCGGGTTGCGCCACAACACACCTGTATTGAACCCGGCAGCCGGGGAGATGGCTTCACCGAAGTCGCTGTTGTGCTCCACGCGCACCGTGCCGAGGGCGAAGCCAAGCATGTCGTCGCGCAGTTGCCAGGTGCCGCCGGCGCCGCCATTGACGTGGCTGACCAGGGTCTCGTCGTCATGCTTGCCCGGTACGCGCTCAAGGCCACCGGTGACTTGCCATGACCAGGGTTGTAGCAGTTCGTTGCGCGGGGTCAGTGAGCGAATGGTCGCCAGGTCCAGTTGCTGTAACTGCCAGTGGTTGCCTTCGTACTGGCGCAGTTTCATTTGCAGGATTTCGATCTGCGCGCCCAGGGGGAAGCCTTCGGCGTTGTCATTCAGGTCGTGGTAGGCCATGCGCAGGCCGTATTCGCCGAAGGCCTTGTCGCCCCGGGTGCCGATGCCGGCTTGCCAGGTGCGGGATTCGTGGCCGTCTTCGGGCAGGCCGGGGCGTTCGATCTTCAGGTCCGGCGCCGGGTTCTGGTTGATCGCCCGCAGCAGTTCGAAGCTGCGCTGGGAACGTTCGGTGTCGCGCTCCAGGCCGTTGGCGCGGTAGCGGCCAAGGCGGTAGGCGGCGTCGATGATCAAGGCCTGGCGGTCTTTGGCGATGGCCTTGAACGCCGGGTCCTGCAGTTGTTTCTGGTCGTCGCTGATCTTCAGCACCCATTGCTGCTCGTCGCTGCCCAGCGGCTTGGCGCGTTCCAGCAGCTCCCGTTCACGGGAAGGGCGGTAATCGATTTTCTCCACCAGGCCGGCTTCTTTCACGGCTTTTACCGTGTCGGTAGGGATCGCGGTCAGCGGGAATTGCTCGGTCAGCCGCAGGCTTGGACGGGCTACTTGCAGCAGCTCCAGCAGGCGATAGGAGCAGTTTTCGTCGAAGAAGAAGTAGTCGAACTGGATCTGCTTGAGTTCCCACACGTGCTCGACCATACGCTCGGTCTCGACCTGGGTCAGGTTCAGGCGGTATTCCCACAGGTCGCGGTTCTCCAGGCTACGGTATTCCGAGAGCTTTTCCTGATAGGGCACCAGCGCGAACAGGCCGGGATAGCCGCCCATCAGGCCCTTCCAGGCGTAGAGGATGCTGTTGTCCGAGCCTTCGATGTAGGCGCCAAAGTTGATCGCGTAGCTGAGCAGGGCAGTGTTGTTGCTCTGCACGTCAGCCTGGTCGATACGCAGCAGGGTATGGCCAAACATCGACGACGGGCTGTTGAGGTAGGCCGCCGGGAAGATCATTACCGCGCTGTGGGGGGCGACGTCCTTGAACCATTGCTTGAACTCCTTGCAGTCCAGCGCCGGCAAGTCCGTCAGGTGCAACTGGTCCTTGAGCCAACGGGTACGTGCCGGGTAGACGCATTGGGCGTGCTTTTCGCCGAGGCTGGCCGGGGCATACAGCGCCTCTACCGTGGCCTTCAGCTCCTGGTCCGGATGGTGGGCACCATCGGGGGCGAGGAAGAATTTCTTGTCGCTGACATAACTGCGCCAGCCTTTGAACTTGCCGGACTCGTAATGCCCCAGCGAAAGCCAGAACGGGTCGTTGGCCAGCTGCTGCAAACGTTGATCATCAAGGTGCGGTGCCGCATATAGCGGGGCGCAGGCGAAGAGTGCCAGGTAGGCAAGGCGTTTGAGCATGTGGGCAACTTAAGTCGAGATAAAAAGACCCAAAGGGGAGGCAGGTCCAAAAATAATAAAACCCGTGCCCCGAAAGGCACGGGCGGGTCGAGCTTAAGCCTGGGTAGCGTATTTCGCCAGACGGGTGTCGCTTTTCAGTACAGCCAAGGTGTTGTTGTGCACGTCATCAGCAGTTACGTCAGCCTTGCTGAAGATTTGCTGGAAATGCTCGTGAGTCACAGCGGCAAAGTGCTCGCGGTCTTCAGGAGCAACGCCCAGTACCACGGCGTAGGTAGTCAGCGCTTCGCCGTTACCCTTGGCCATGTCTTCGGACAGCTCGTTCATCATGCCATTCATGGCAATCCACGATTTGCCACCGTAGGTCAGCTTGCTGTTGGTGTTGCAACCGTTGGTGCCCGAGGTCATGCCGAAAGTGGCGTTACCCGAGGTACCGTTGGTGGTGGAGGCCAGGAAGTGCGCCGGAGTGCCGCGTTGGCCTTCGAACAACATGTTGCCCCAACCGCAGTTCGGGCCACCTGGCGCTTCAGCCATTGCATTGAGGGAGACGACGGTGAAGAGAGTACCGAGAAGGATCCGTTTCATAGCTTTGTTCTCTTTGTGTGCAAACCAATGGACAAGGGTTCAGGTGCCTGACAGCACCCTAGGGGTCGGTTATTAGTCCAACCCGCAGCAGGTTGGAGTTTAGGCACGATCCAAGGGTTCCGTGACTTTTTGTGAAACAAGCCGGAAACACTCGGTTTTTTTGCAGCCCCGAACACGGGTCTATGCTTTCCCTAAGCCGTCCTTGCCAGCCGGCCCAACCCGGCGCCAGAATGCCGTCATCTGCCCCGCCTGATGTAAGGAAGCCCGATGCCTGATCCTGTTGCTGCCAGCTTGCGTCTAGCGCCCGAAGCGCTGACTCGTCCTTTTTCCGCTGAACAGTTCAGCTTCTCGACCACCAATGATTTGGAGCCCTTTCGCGGTGTGCTTGGCCAGGAACGTGCGGTCGAAGCCTTGCAGTTCGGCGTGGCGATGCCACGCCCCGGTTACAACGTATTTGTGATGGGTGAGCCCGGTACCGGGCGCTTTTCGTTCGTCAAACGCTACCTCAAGGCCGAAGGCAAGCGCCTGCAGACCCCGGCCGACTGGGTCTACGTCAATAATTTCGATGAGCCTCGCGAACCCCGCGCGCTGGAGCTGCCTGCGGGCGGTGCTGCTGCGTTCATCTCCGATATCAACGGCCTGATCGACAACCTGGTCGCGACCTTCCCGGCCGTGTTTGAACACCCGACCTATCAACAGCGTAAAAGCGCCATCGACCGCGCCTTCAACCAGCGCTACGACCGTGCCCTGGATGTCATCGAGCGCCTGGCCCTGGAAAAGGACGTGGCGCTGTACCGTGACAGCACCAACATTGCCTTTACCCCGATGCTCGACGGCAAGGCCTTGGACGAAGCCGAGTTTTCGCAGTTGCCGGAAGCTGACCGCGAGCGTTTCCACACCGATATTTCCGAACTGGAAGAACGCCTCAACGAAGAACTCGCCAGCCTGCCCCAGTGGAAGCGCGAGTCCAACAACCAGATGCGCCAGTTCAACGAAGAAACCATCACATTGGCCTTGCAGCCATTGTTGGCGCCGCTGTCCGAGAAGTATGCGGAGAACGCGGCCGTTTGCGGTTACTTGCAGGCGATGCAGGTCTACCTGCTGAAAACCGTGGTCGAGCAGTTGGTGGACGACGCGAAAACCGATGCCCAGGCCCGCAAGTTGCTGGAAGAGCAGTATTGCCCGAGCCTGGTGGTGGGCCATCCGGTCAACGGTGGTGCGCCGGTGGTGTTCGAGCCGCATCCGACCTACGACAACCTGTTCGGCCGTATTGAATACAGCACCGATCAAGGCGCGCTCTACACCACTTATCGCCAATTGCGCCCGGGTGCGTTGCACCGTGCCAACGGCGGTTTCCTGATCCTTGAAGCCGAAAAGATGCTCAGCGAGCCGTTTGTGTGGGACGCCCTCAAGCGTGCCCTGCAATCGCGCAAGCTGAAGATGGAATCACCGTTGGGCGAACTGGGCCGCCTGGCCACGGTGACCCTCAACCCGCAAGTGATCCCGTTGCAGCTCAAGGTCATCATCATTGGTTCCCGCCAGCTGTACTACGCGTTGCAGGACGCGGATCCGGACTTCCAGGAGATGTTCCGGGTGCTGGTGGACTTCGACGAAGACATCCCGATGGTGGATGAAAGCCTGGAGCAGTTCGCCCAGTTGCTGAAAACCCGCACCTCGGAAGAAGGCATGGCGCCGTTGACCTCGGATGCGGTCGCGCGGCTGGCGACCTACAGCGCGCGGCTGGCGGAGAACCAGGGGCGCTTGTCGGCGCGTATCGGTGATTTGTTCCAACTGGTCAGCGAGGCGGACTTCATTCGTCACCTGGCGGGCGATGAGCGCACCGACTCCGGGCACATCGAGCGTGCACTCAAGGCCAAGGCCACGCGCACCGGGCGGGTGTCGGCGCGGATTCTCGACGACATGCTCGCCGGGGTGATCCTGATCGACACCGCCGGTGCGGCGGTGGGCAAGTGCAACGGGCTGACAGTGCTGGAAGTGGGGGACTCGGCATTCGGCGTGCCGGCGCGGATCTCTGCATCGGTGTACCCGGGCGGCAGCGGCATTGTGGATATCGAGCGTGAAGTTAACCTCGGCCAGCCGATTCACTCCAAGGGCGTGATGATCCTCACCGGTTACCTGGGCAGCCGGTATGCCCAGGAATTCCCGTTGGCGATCTCGGCGAGTATTGCCCTGGAGCAGTCCTACGGGTATGTCGACGGCGACAGCGCTTCCCTGGGCGAGGCGTGCACCTTGATCTCGGCGTTGTCGAAGACGCCGCTCAAGCAGTGCTTTGCCATCACCGGCTCGATCAACCAGTTTGGTGAAGTGCAGGCGGTGGGCGGGGTCAACGAGAAGATCGAAGGTTTCTTCCGCCTCTGTGAAGCCCGTGGGCTGACCGGCGAGCAGGGGGCGATCATTCCCCAGGCCAACGTCGCGACGCTGATGCTCGACGAGAAGGTGTTGCAAGCCGTGCGCGACGGGCAATTCCACGTCTACGCTGTGCGCCAGGCCGACGAGGCCTTGAGCTTGCTGGTGGGTGAGCCTGCGGGTTCGCCCGACGAGGAGGGGCAATTCCCCGAAGGCAGCGTCAATGCGCGGGTGGTGGAGCGTCTGCGGGCGATTGCCGAGATGATCAGTGAGGATGATCTGAAGGAAGCCGAGAAGGAGCTGGCGCAGGAGGCGTTGGCAGAAGCAAAACCGGTGTAATAACTACCGAAGGGGCCTGTTTTCAGGTCCCTTCGGCATATTTTTGACGCCGTCGTGACGGCAGTCGTCCGTTGGTCCCCCGGCCTTGGTTTGTACCGGGTTTCTTCTATTCTCAGCTCAAGGGATATCCACAGGAGTCGCTGGATAGAAACAGTCTTGCCCTGCGAGGCTGAATACCGGATCTACCGAGGGTCGCCGCCATGTCGCGCAACCTCTGCCTCACCCGCCAGTGCCTGGGCCTGGTTACTCGTATCGAATGTTCCATTCGCCCTCTCGCGGGGGATACCGGGATGTGGACCTTGTTGTTTGCTGCCGGAATGACCGGTGAACAGCCTTCCACCATCAAGTCCCAAGGCCCGTTTCACGGACCTTTCGTGGCACAAACCATCCTTGATTCGATTGTCGAAAGCCTGACCCTGCACGGGTACGAACTGGCGGACGACCCGCAGATCTGGTGCCTGCACTTGCAGGCGCACTTGCGACAGCTCAATGGCGGGCGGCAGACGGTGCTAAGCGATATCCGCTGACCGCACTCCCCGTAGCAGCTGTCGAGCGCTAGCGAGGCTGCGTCGGCCGCACCGCCGACATCGTGTCTGACTCAGCGCCCCGTTCGCACCCGACGCAGCCTCGCTAGCGCTCGACAGCTGCTACGGGGGCGGGGGGGCTATGGCTTGGGGGCAGGGGCCGCCTCGGGTTTGTCCAGCTTCACCTCAAACCCATATTGCACCGTGTCCAGACCGGTGCGCTGGTAGGTTTCCAGCGTGGTCGGCTGGCCATAAAAGTAATGCACATCGAACAGCGCCGTGCCGTACTCCTCGGCCCGGTGGCTGACGCCGAGAATTTCTTTCAAGTAGTTGCCGCTGGCATCCTTGGCATAGAACCGCCAGATATCCGACGGGAACAGCTTCTGGTCGACAATCAGCGCGTTGTCCTTCAGCTCCAGGCCCTTGGGCAGTTGCCCGGCCGTGAGGCTGCCTTTTTCGATGGTGGCCAGGAACAGTGGCATTGACCCGACGGCAAACCCGGGGTTTTCGGGGAACAGGTTCAGGTCATAGGTGATGGTGCCGCGCCCCGGGTCGACCTCGTAGGCTTCGGCGGGCAGTTCGATCGGCTCGCCGAGCTTGCCTTCGTCGTTGGCGGTGAGGAAGGTCACGGGGGCATCGCCGCCGCCCCGGTCTTCGCCCAGCAGGTCGTCGTTGAAGGTGTAGGGGTGATCGAACTCGATGTGTGCTGCGCTGGCGTCATCCACCGATTGGTTGATGGTGACGCTTTTCTTCAACTGGTCTTCAGAAAGCGTGGCGTCCTTGAGCCAGTCCGAAGCCTGGTCGTCATACACAGTGACGGGCATCGGCAACGGTTGTACGGTCTTCTCCAGGCTGTTCTTGTCGAAGCGCCGTACGGGCAGGTCCAGGTCCTTGCGGGTCACCGTCGCCTGGGAAAAGTCGAGGACGCTGACTTGCACGTTGTCGATCAGGCCGTTGAAGTACACCTTGGTGTAGTGGCTGTTCTGCTTGTGTTCGAAGGCTTTCTGTTCGTCTTCCAACTGTTTTTCAAAGGCGTCGGACCAGGCCTTCTGCTTTTGCATTTTGGCCAGTTGTTTCTCGTAAAACGCCAGTTGGGCGGCGTTCTCGTTGATTGAGCCCGAGCGCGAGAGAAATTTCCCGGTGGTGTCGCGAGCCTGCACCAGCAGCGGGTTGGGCGATTCATCCACGACTTCCGGTGCCAGCGGGGCGCTGTTGGTCAGTTCGATTTCGGCGTAGTTCTTTTCGAGGGTCAGCAGCGTGACCGTGACGTTGTCTTCAGTGCGTTTGCGGCCCACGTCCTTTTTCGACAGGTCGAAGGTGAAGACTTTACGCGGCGCGATGACTTCCACCTTGCCCTTGAGTGTGACGGGCTGCGGCTGGCTTTTGTTTTCAGTCTCGATGCCTTCGATGAACGGGTAGGTCACCGTCAGGTCATCGGGGTTGGTCAGGTTGGAGCTGGTGGGGCTCAGTTGGATACCCGGATCGGTTTCCGACCATTCCGGCTGGAAGGGGATGACCTTGTTGTTGCTCAAGGTCACTGACTGCCATTCCAGGCCGTGGGGGAAGGGGAATTGGTCGGGCATGTTGAAGTTGAACGGGAAGATCGGCTGCAGGTCCGTCAGGTAGTCCGAATGGGACGCCTTGCGCAGGACAAACAGGCCATTGATATAGGTGTCCACCAGGGCCTGGGGCGTGGGGTAATGCTTGAGCAGTGCCAGGGCGTCTTCGCTGTACTCGGCCTCGATGGGCTTGGTGGCGAGCTTGGCGCGTGCCCGCTCCAGCAACAGCAGCGAGCCACCGAGTTCGGACACGGCGTCCTTGAGCTTGGGGTCCTGGATCGCGTCCAGGGACTGTTCGAACTTGGCGGTTTTCTCTTCAAGGCTGGCTTGCTTGTGTTCATCGCTTGGGGAGCAACCGCCGCCCACCAGCAACGCCGCGCACAGGCCAATGCTGGCCAAAGGGGATCGCACATCCATTATCTGAGTTTTCCTGTCCGACATCATCGAGCCGAGTTGATGAGCTCGACACTAGCAGAAAAAATCTTTTACAGATGCCGTACAGATCAGTTTTATCGACGGTTTCTGGCGTTTGGGTGCGGCTGGTATACTCGCCGCCATTTTTAGCCAAGCTGTGTGAGATTCAATGGAACGCTTTATCGAAAATGCAATGTATGCCTCACGCTGGCTGTTGGCGCCGATCTATTTCGGGTTGTCCCTGGGGCTGCTGGCACTGGGGCTGAAGTTCTTCCAGGAAGTGTTCCATGTGATTCCCATCGTGTTCACCATGAGTGAGTCGGATGTGATCCTGGTGCTGCTGTCGTTGATCGACATGGCGCTGGTGGGCGGCCTGCTGGTGATGGTGATGATCAGCGGCTACGAGAACTTCGTTTCCCAGCTGGACATCGACGAAAGCAAAGAGAAGCTCAATTGGCTGGGGACCATGGATTCCTCGTCGCTGAAGATGAAGGTCGCGGCGTCCATCGTGGCGATTTCGTCGATCCATTTGCTGCGGGTGTTCATGGACGCCAAGAACGTCGATCCCGAGCATTTGAAATGGTACGTGATCATCCACATGACGTTTGTGGTGTCGGCGTTTGCCATGGGTTACCTGGATAAAGTTACCAAGCATTAATTGCCGCCCGACGCTCCCCGTTGCCCGGGTGCAGGGCTCATCAAGGGCGTGGCTTGTGTGCTAGTCTGCTCGCCCTTTTAGTTTGGACGACACCTGTGTCGTCCTACAGCGGAGCCTTTCCATGTCCGAAGTTAATCTGTCCACCGACGAAACCCGCGTGAGCTACGGCATTGGCCGTCAGTTGGGCGACCAGCTGCGCGACAACCCGCCACCGGGCGTCAGCCTGGACGCGATCCTGGCTGGCCTGACCGACGCTTTCGCCGGCAAGCCTAGCCGTGTGGACCAAGAGCAAATGGCCGCAAGCTTCAAGGTCATCCGCGAAATCATGCAAGCCGAAGCCGCTGCAAAGGCTGAAGCGGCTGCTGGCGAAGGCCTGGCTTTCCTGGCTGAAAACGCCAAGCGTGACGGTATTACCACCCTGGCTTCCGGCCTGCAATTTGAAGTGCTGACTGCCGGTGACGGCGCCAAGCCGACCCGTGAAGATCAGGTGCGCACTCACTACCACGGCACCCTGATCGACGGCACTGTGTTCGACAGCTCCTACGAGCGCGGCCAGCCTGCAGAGTTTCCGGTTGGCGGCGTGATCGCCGGCTGGACCGAAGCCCTGCAACTGATGAATGCCGGCAGCAAATGGCGCCTGTACGTGCCGAGCGAACTGGCTTACGGTGCTCAAGGCGTTGGCAGCATCCCGCCGCACAGCGTTCTGGTGTTCGACGTCGAACTGCTCGACGTTCTGTAAGACCTTACCTGCAGGAGCGAGCCTGCTCGCTCCTGCAGTGTTTTGCGCGGTTGCTCATGGATGAAACTTGCCATTGAGATCCGTCACTGGGCGCAACGCCCGGGCATAGCAGAACAGAAACAGATTTCTCACCACTTCCTTCAGCACACCAGGTTCACTGGAACTCAGGCCATTGACGTCCAGGTCGCCCTGATCCTGCAGTTCGCTCAACGCTTCTTCTTCCAGCACCGCGCAGACTTCACCGGTTTCCCGATGGAGGATTCGCAGGTAAGGGTGTGGACGGTCCAGCCAGGCATCGATCAAATAAGTCATGGAAGCATCTCCTTGATGGGTTTCAATGAGAATAATTCTTATTCGTAGAATAGCAAGTCCCTATTGGCGATTTCCGGACTTTTCTGTGTGGATATTGTTTTTGATCAAAAGGCCTGGCCTTTTGCCGCCAGTGCGGAAGTGACGCGGGGGAGGGTGAAGCGCCATCCCGTGCAGGGCACGAGATGGAGGCCGCCGGTTCAGACCTTGCGGACGAACTCGGACTTGAGTTTCATCGGGCCGATACCGTCGATCTTGCAGTCGATATCATGGTCGCCATCGCACAGGCGGATGTTCTTGACCTTGGTGCCGACCTTGACCACCAGTGATGTGCCTTTGACCTTGAGGTCCTTGATCACGGTGATGGTGTCGCCGTCCTGCAGGACATTGCCCACAGAGTCTTTCTTTACGGATTCATCGCTGGCAGCCTCGGCTTCGCCACCGACGGTCCACTCATGGGCGCATTCCGGGCAAATCAGCTGGGCGCCGTCTTCGTAGGTGTATTCGGAATTGCATTTCGGGCAGGGTGGCAACGTGCTCACTAAAGCTCCTTTGGTTTCAGGATGGCTAAAAAGCGCACATTATATAGGGTTTTAGCGTGGGAAGGGCGGTGCGGGTCGTTGCAGGAGCCGGGAAGGCTCCTGCAGGGCGGCCAAATCAGTGAGTACGGGCGACCGCGAACTCACTCAGCTCAACCAGGGCGTCCCGGTATTCGCTGGCTGGAAGGGCTTCCAGGCATTGGATGGCACGAGCGACGTAGTCACGGGCCAGTTGCGCGGTGTATTCGAGGGAGCCCGAAGCTTCCACGGCTTCGCGGATGCTTTCCAGGTCTTCGATCCCGCCTTTCTGGATCGCCTTTCGCACCAGGGCGGCCTGTTCCGGCGTACCTTCGCGCATGGTGTAGATCAGCGGCAAGGTCGGCTTGCCCTCGGCCAGGTCGTCACCGACGTTCTTGCCCAGGGTTTCGGCGTCGCCGCGGTAATCCAGCAGGTCGTCTACCAACTGGAAGGCCACGCCCAAGTGATCGCCAAAGGTGCGCAGGGCTTCGCTCTGCTCGGGCGTCGCTTCGCACAGGGCGGCAGCGCTGTGAGTCGAGGCTTCGAAGAGCATCGCGGTTTTGCCGCGAATCACTTCCATGTAGGTTTCTTCGGTGGTGCTGGCGTCGCGAACCTTCGACAGTTGCAACACTTCGCCTTCGGCGATGATGCGCGTGGCCTGTGAAAGAATCTTCATCACCGGCATCGAGCCCAGTTCGACCATCATTTCGAACGAGCGCGAGTACAGGAAGTCGCCCACGAGTACGCTCGGCGCGTTGCCCCACATCGCGTTGGCCGTCTCGCGACCACGGCGCATGCCGGACATGTCGACCACGTCGTCATGCAGAAGGGTGGCGGTGTGCAGGAACTCGATGGTCGCGGCCAGCAGGCGCAGATCATCGCCTTCACGGCCCAGGGCCTTGCCACACAGCAACACTAATAAAGGACGCAGGCGTTTACCGCCGGCCGACGTAATGTAGTCGCCAATTTTGGAGACCAGCGGCACTTTAGAAGTCAGCTGCTTCTTGATGATGCCGTCGACGGCGCTAAAATCGTCCGCCACCGCGCGGTAGAAAGCTTGGGGTTGCATCAGCGACAGTCGCTCCAGAAGGGTTGCGCGGCATGCTAGGACCCGCGTCCCCTAGTGTCAAGGCGCGATAGACGGCCACTTGCAACACCTCCATAGCTTGCGTACAATCGCGCACCCTGAACTTCCTGGGCAGCACCTGCCTTACGCAATTGCATTCGGGACGTCCATCCCATGCAGCCATGCCAGCCAATACCTCTTCTTATAAAGCGCTGGGTGAGCAGGATTATCGGAGAAATACCATGTCGTACGCAGTAATTGTTACTGGTGGCAAGCAATACAAGGTCGCCCCAGGTGAATACCTGAAGATCGAGAAGCTGGAAATCGCTACTGGCGAATCCGTCACTTTTGATCGCGTTCTGTTGGTCGCCAATGGCGATGACGTGAACATCGGCGCTCCAGTTGTTGCAGGCGCTACCGTTGTGGCTGAAGTGATCTCCCAAGGTCGTCACGATAAAGTCCGCATCATCAAGTTCCGTCGTCGTAAGCACCACATGAAGCGTATGGGCCACCGCCAGTGGTACACCGAGATCAAAATCACCGGTATTCAGGCTTAATTTCAGCCTAATTCCTCACTAGGAGAATTGACTCATGGCACACAAAAAAGCTGGTGGTAGTACCCGTAACGGTCGCGACTCAGAAGCCAAACGCCTTGGCGTGAAGATGTATGGCGGCCAGGTTATCATTCCGGGCAACATCATCGTGCGTCAGCGCGGCACCCAATTCCACGCCGGTTACGGTGTTGGCATGGGTAAAGATCACACTCTGTTCGCTAAAATCGACGGCGTGATCAAGTTTGAAGTAAAAGGCGCTTTCAACCGCCGTTACGTGAGCATTGTCCCGAAGACTGAAGTCGTCGCGGCATAATTACGTAGTTGCTGGAAAAGCCCTGTCTCGCGACGGGGCTTTTTCGTTTGTGGGGTGAGTCTCTTGCAAAGCTGTTTGTGATGGGCGAAAGCAGTGGATTTGCGGTCGTTGCTTGAGGTCGCTGCGCTCATTTTTGCAAGAGTCTTATGTCTTGGTTTCTTAAGCTCGTCCGTGTGGCGAGAGGCGTTTTGTTATGAAGTTTGTTGATGAAGTTTCGATCCGAGTAAAAGCTGGCGACGGCGGTAACGGTTGCATGAGTTTCCGTCGGGAAAAATTCATCGAAAACGGTGGTCCTAACGGTGGTGATGGTGGTGATGGCGGCTCGGTCTACATGATCGCCGACGAAAACCTCAACACCCTGGTGGACTACCGTTACACCCGGCACTTTGATGCCGAGCGTGGCTCCAACGGCGGCAGCACCGACTGCACCGGTAAAAAAGGCGAAGAGCTGGTACTGCGGGTTCCGGTCGGCACCACCGTGATCGACTCCGCAACCCAGGAAGTCATCGGCGACCTGACCAAAGCCGGTCAGCGCCTGCTGGTGGCTCATGGCGGCTGGCACGGCCTGGGCAACACCCGTTTCAAATCCAGTACCAACCGTGCGCCACGCCAGACCACGCCGGGCAAGCCTGGCGAACAGCGTGACCTCAAGCTGGAAATGAAGGTGTTGGCTGACGTGGGCCTGTTGGGCTTGCCGAACGCCGGCAAAAGTACGTTCATTCGCTCGGTATCTGCTGCCAAGCCGAAAGTCGCCGATTACCCGTTCACCACCTTGGTGCCAAACCTGGGTGTGGTCAGTGTCGACCGCTGGAAGAGCTTCGTGGTTGCTGACATTCCGGGCCTGATCGAAGGTGCTTCCGACGGCGCGGGCCTGGGGATTCGTTTCCTCAAGCACTTGTCCCGTACCCGTTTGCTGCTGCACCTCGTTGACATGGCGCCGCTGGATGACACCAGTGCGCCGGACGCCGCTGAAGTGATTGTCAGCGAGCTGACCAAGTTCAGCCCGTCCCTGGCAGAGCGTGATCGTTGGTTGGTGCTGAACAAGTGCGATCAGATCCTTGAGGAAGAGCACGAAGAGCGCGTCAAGGAAATCGTTGATCGCCTGGAATGGACGGGGCCTGTGTACGTGATCTCGGCCATTGCCAAAGAAGGCACTGAGCGCCTGACTCGCGACATCATGCGTTACCTCGAGGATCGTGCTGACCGCTTGGCCGCCGACCCTGTCTACAAGGCAGAGCTGGCCGAGCTGGATCAGCGTATCGAAGACGAAGCCCGTGCCCAGCTGCAGGCGCTGGATGACCAGCGTGCCCTGCGTCGCAGTGGCGTCAAGTCGGTCCATGACATCGGTGACGACGATTGGGACGAAGAAGACGTGGATGATGAAGATGGTCCGGAAATCATTTACGTGCGCGACTGATTCGTTGCAGTAAACTTAAGCGCCGCTCAATCGAGCGGCGTTTTGGTATCTGGAAATCGGTAGTCACGAATAACGTTATGGGCGGCGCTGGGTCGCGCGGCCCTCTATCTAAGGTTGAAGATGATGCGGAGCAAGGTGACAGGTGCGCAGCGTTGGGTCGTTAAGATCGGTAGCGCGCTGCTGACGGCGGATGGCAAGGGGCTGGATCGTGCGGCCATGAGCGTCTGGGTGGACCAGATGGTGGCCTTGCATGAGGCTGGAGTCGAGTTGGTGCTGGTGTCGTCCGGGGCGGTTGCCGCCGGTATGAGCCGCCTTGGCTGGACCGCGCGACCCAGCGCGATGCACGAGTTGCAAGCCGCTGCCGCCATTGGTCAGATGGGCCTGGTGCAGGCCTGGGAGTCCAGCTTTGCCGAGCACGGTCGCCATACGGCGCAGATTCTGCTGACCCATGACGACTTGTCCGACCGCAAGCGCTACCTGAATGCTCGTAGTACGCTGCGCGCCTTGGTTGAACTCAAAGTGATCCCGGTGATCAACGAGAATGACACCGTGGTGACTGACGAGATTCGCTTTGGCGACAACGACACCCTGGCGGCCCTGGTGGCTAACCTGGTTGAGGCCGATTTGCTGGTGATTCTCACGGATCGCGACGGCATGTTCGACGCTGATCCGCGCAATAACCCTGAGGCGCAGCTGATTTACGAGGCGCGTGCCGATGATCCGGCGCTGGATGCGGTGGCTGGCAGTGTCGGTGGTGCCCTGGGGCGTGGTGGTATGCAGACCAAGCTGCGTGCGGCACGGCTGGCAGCGCGTTCCGGCGCGCATACCATCATCGTCGGTGGCCGGATTGAGCGGGTGCTGGATCGCCTCAAGGCGGGCGAGCGCATCGGTACGCTGCTGTCGCCTGAGCGTGGCATGCTGGCGGCGCGCAAGCAGTGGCTGGCAGGGCATCTTCAGACGCGCGGTACCCTGGTGTTGGATGCCGGTGCGGTTTCAGCGTTGTCCCAAGGCAACAAAAGCTTGCTGCCGGTGGGTGTAAAACTGGTCCAGGGCAGCTTCCGCCGTGGCGAAATGGTGGTGTGTGTGGCGCCGGACGGTCGCGAGATTGCCCGTGGCCTGGCCAACTACAGTGCCCTTGAGGCGCAGAAAATCATCGGGCAATCGTCTGATGCGATTGTCGGTCTGTTGGGTTACATGGCTGAGCCGGAGCTGGTTCACCGGGATAACCTGATTCTGGTTTAAGTAAAAAGGAATTCTCGATGCGCGTGATGAAGGGGTTGCTCGGTTTACTGCTGGCGATGCCGTTGCTGGCATCGGCCGAAGAGATTGGCCAGGTGTCGACGGTGTTCAAGTTTGTCGGCCCCAATGACCGGATTGTGGTCGAGGCTTTTGATGACCCGAAGGTGGATGGCGTGACGTGCTACCTGTCCCGTGCCAAGACGGGTGGGGTGAAAGGTGGCCTGGGGTTGGCTGAGGATCGCGCTGAGGCGTCGATTGCTTGTCGTCAGGTGGGCGCGATTCACTTCAAGGGTGAGCTGAAGGACGGGGATGAGGTGTTCAAGGAGCGCACGTCTCTGGTGTTCAAGACCATGCAGGTGGTGCGTTTCCTCGACAAGAAGCGCAATACCCTGGTGTATCTGGTCTACAGCGATCGCTTGATCGAAGGCAGTCCGCAGAACGCGGTGACGGCGATTCCGATCTTGCCGTGGCCTACTGCGCAGTAAGTCTCAAGTAGGGCCGGCATGCCGGCTCTTTTTTTTGGCTTGCTCAAATTGCAGGCAATAAAAAACCGACCCTGAGGTCGGTTTTTTAACAAGCTTATCGCTTAGGCTGCAGCAGCAAGGTTCAGAGCCTTGATGTGGCCATTCAGACGACCTTTATGGCGAGCAGCTTTGTTCTTGTGGATGATGCCTTTATCGGCCATGCGGTCGATAACTGGCACAGCCAGAACGTAAGCAGCTTGAGCTTTTTCAGCGTCTTTTGCGTCAATGGCTTTAACTACATTCTTGATGTAGGTACGAACCATGGAACGCAGGCTGGCGTTGTGGCTGCGACGCTTCTCAGCCTGTTTTGCACGTTTTTTGGCGGAAGGTGTGTTGGCCACCGTCGAGCTCCTCGAAAGACTTTTTAGGAAATAGCAAACAAAATAGGCCGCGAATCATGCCGATGAGTTGAAGTCTTGTCAAGGGCGTGTGATGCGAACTGCTGAGTGGTCGATCTTAAGAGGCGGGTGATTTATTTCCGGCGCTTGACCTGTAAACTCGCGAGCTTTGGCTCTGTGCTTGTTGCAGGCGCGGAGTATCGCATATGTGGGCCGTTTGTTCGCCTGCTCTTTATCTATAGGCAAAAACTCTTTCAATGAATCTGCTCAAATCGTTGGCCGCTGTCAGCTCTATCACCATGATTTCCCGGGTCCTGGGGTTTGTGCGTGACACGCTGCTGGCACGCATTTTTGGCGCCAGCATGGCCACGGATGCCTTCTTTATTGCCTTTAAACTGCCCAATCTGCTGCGGCGGATCTTCGCCGAGGGGGCTTTTTCCCAGGCCTTCGTGCCGATTCTGGCGGAATACAAGGCGCAGCAAGGGGAGGAGGCAACCCGCACCTTTATTGCCTATGTTTCTGGTTTGCTGACGTTGGTGCTGACGTTGGTGACCATCGCCGGGATGCTTGCCGCGCCCTGGGTGATCTGGGCCACGGCCCCCGGTTTTGCCAATACACCGGAAAAATTCGCCCTGACCACTGACCTGTTGAGGGTGACCTTTCCTTATATATTGCTGATTTCCCTGTCGTCCCTGGCCGGGGCGATCCTCAATACCTGGAACCGTTTTTCGGTGCCGGCCTTCGTGCCGACCCTGCTTAACGTCAGCATGATTATTTTCGCGCTGTTCCTGACGCCGTATTTCGATCCGCCCGTGATGGCCCTGGGTTGGGCGGTCCTGGCCGGTGGCCTGGCGCAACTGCTGTACCAGCTGCCGCACCTGAAGAAGATCGGCATGCTCGTGCTGCCGCGCCTGAACCTTAAAGACACCGGGGTCTGGCGGGTGATGCGCAACATGCTGCCGGCAATCCTGGGGGTTTCCGTCAGCCAGATCTCGCTGATCATCAATACCGCCTTTGCCTCGTTGCTGGTCTCGGGCTCCGTATCGTGGATGTACTACGCCGACCGTCTGATGGAGCTGCCGTCCGGCGTACTGGGCGTGGCGCTCGGCACCATCCTGCTGCCAACGCTGTCCCGCACCTATGCCAGCAAAGACCGCCACGAGTACTCGCGGATTCTCGACTGGGGCCTGCGCCTGTGCTTCGTGCTGGTGCTGCCGTGCGCCGTGGCCTTGGGGTTGCTCGCTGAGCCGCTGACGGTTGCGCTGTTCCAGTACGGCCAGTTCACCGCGTTTGACGCCTCGATGACGCAGCGTGCGCTGATCGCCTATTCCGTCGGCCTGCTGGGCATTATCGTGATCAAGGTGCTGGCCCCCGGCTTTTATGCTCAACAAAACATTCGTACGCCGGTAAAGATCGCGATCTTCACCCTGGTGGTTACGCAGCTGCTCAACCTGGCGTTTATCGGTCCGCTGAAGCATGCGGGGCTGGCGCTGGCAATCAGTGTGGGTGCCTGCATTAATGCCGGGCTGCTGTTTTATCAGCTACGCAAACAGAAAATGTTCCAGCCTCAGGCAGGCTGGGGTTCGTTTGGGCTCAAGTTGGTGGTGGCGGTGGGCACGATGGCCGCAGTGCTACTGGGGCTGATGCACTTCATGCCTGCCTGGGATCAGGGCCATATGCTGGAGCGCTTCATGCGCCTCGGTGCATTGGTGGTCGCTGGCGTGGTGGTGTACTTCGGCATGTTGCTGCTGATGGGCTTCCGTTTACGGGATTTCAATCGCAAGTCGCTGAGCTAGAGACTTTTCGTCGATAAGGCGGTTGTTTTATCGATTCGCGCAAATGGCCTGCGCTGTTGCCTGTCGTCCGGGGCCGGGTGTGGTTATAATCGACCACTTTATGAGCAAGAAGCGCGTTATGCAGCTGGTTCGAGGTCTCCACAACCTGCGCCCCCAGCATCGGGGCTGCGTCGCCACTATTGGCAACTTTGACGGTGTTCACCGTGGCCACCAGGCTATCCTGGCCCGCCTGCGTGAGCGTGCGGTTGAGTTGGGCGTGCCCAGCTGCGTGGTGATTTTTGAACCACAGCCCCGTGAATTCTTTACCCCGGAGACGGCGCCGGCGCGTCTGGCCCGACTTCGGGACAAGCTGCAATTGCTGGCTGAAGAAGGCGTGGACCGTGTCCTCTGCCTGGCTTTCAACCAGCGCTTGCGCAGCCTCAGCGCCGCCGAGTTTGTCGACCGTATCCTGGTGGATGGCCTGGGCGTGCAGCACCTGGAGGTCGGCGACGACTTCCGTTTCGGTTGCGACCGGGTAGGGGATTTCGATTTCCTGCAACAGGCCGGTGTTACCCAGGGTTTTACCGTCGAAGCCGCGCAAACCGTCGAAATGGACGGCCTGCGCGTGAGCAGTACCCAGGTGCGTAACGCCCTGGCCGCTGCCGACTTCGCCTTGGCCGAGCGTTTGCTCGGTCGCCCGTTCCGGATTGCCGGGCGGGTCCTGCACGGCCAGAAGCTGGCGCGCCAACTGGGCACGCCAACCGCCAACGTGCAGCTCAAGCGCCGTCGTGTGCCACTGACCGGGGTTTACCTGGTGAGTGTCGACATCGACGGCCAATCGTGGCCCGGAGTCGCCAATATAGGCGTCAGGCCCACGGTTGCAGGTGATGGCAAAGCCCACCTGGAAGTTCACCTTTTGGATTTTGCCGGTGATTTGTATGACCGGCGTTTGACGGTGGCTTTCCACCAAAAGCTGCGTGAAGAGCAGCGTTTCGCCTCCCTGGAGGCGTTGAAAACGGCGATCAATGCGGATGTCGCCGCCGCCCGTGCACTAGCCGCACCTAGCGCCCATCGCTAATGAAGAGCCTTAAATGACCGACTATAAAGCCACGCTAAACCTTCCGGACACCGCCTTCCCAATGAAGGCCGGCCTGCCACAGCGCGAACCGCAGATCCTGCAGCGCTGGGACAGTATTGGCCTGTACGGAAAGTTGCGCGAGATTGGCAAGGATCGTCCGAAATTCGTCCTGCACGACGGCCCTCCTTATGCCAACGGTACGATTCATATCGGTCATGCGCTGAACAAGATTCTCAAGGACATGATCGTTCGCTCGAAAACCCTTTCGGGCTTCGACGCGCCTTATGTCCCGGGCTGGGACTGCCACGGCCTGCCGATCGAACACAAAGTCGAAGTGACCTACGGCAAGAACCTGGGCGCGGACAAAACCCGCGAACTGTGCCGTGCCTACGCCACCGAGCAGATCGAAGGGCAGAAGTCCGAATTCATCCGCCTGGGTGTATTGGGCGACTGGGCCAACCCGTACAAGACCATGGACTTCAAGAACGAGGCCGGTGAAATCCGCGCCTTGGCCGAGATCGTCAAGGGCGGTTTCGTGTTCAAGGGCCTCAAGCCCGTGAACTGGTGCTTCGATTGCGGCTCGGCCCTGGCTGAAGCAGAAGTCGAGTACGAAGACAAAAAGTCCTCGACCATCGACGTCGCCTTCCCGATCGCCGACGAAGCCAAACTGGCTGAAGCCTTCGGTCTGGCGAGCCTGGCCAAGCCAGCCTCCATCGTGATCTGGACCACCACCCCGTGGACCATCCCGGCCAACCAGGCGCTGAACGTGCACCCGGAATTCACCTACGCCCTGGTGGACGTCGGTGACAAGCTGCTGGTGCTGGCTGAAGAGCTGGTCGAGTCGTGCCTTGCCCGCTACAACCTGCAAGGCTCGGTGATCGCGACCACCACCGGCTCCGCGCTGGAACTGATCAACTTCCGTCACCCGTTCTACGACCGTCTGTCGCCAATCTACCTGGCCGAGTACGTTGAACTGGGCGCTGGCACCGGCGTGGTTCACTGCTCGCCTGCCTATGGCGTAGACGACTTCGTGATCTGCAAGCAGTACGGCCTGGTCAACGACGACATCATCAATCCAGTGCAAAGCAACGGCGTCTACTCGCCGTCCCTGGAATTCTTCGGTGGCCAGTTCATCTTCAAGGCCAACCCGGCGATCGTCGACAAGCTGGCTGAAGTCGGTGCGCTGCTGCACACCGAAACCATCACCCACAGCTACATGCACTGCTGGCGTCACAAAACCCCGCTGATCTACCGCGCCACCGCGCAGTGGTTTATCGGTATGGACAAAGAGCCGACCAGCGGCGAAACCCTGCGCAAGCGCGCGATCAAGGCGATCGAAGACACCAAGTTCGTTCCGGCCTGGGGTCAGGCGCGCCTGCACTCGATGATCGCCAACCGTCCGGACTGGTGCATCTCACGCCAGCGTAACTGGGGCGTGCCGATTCCGTTCTTCCTGAACAAGGAAAGCGGCGAGCTGCATCCACGTACTGTCGAGCTGATGGAAGTGGTGGCCCAGCGTGTTGAACAAGAAGGCATCGAAGCCTGGTTCAAGCTGGACGCCGCCGAGCTGCTGGGCGACGAAGCGCCGCTGTACGACAAGATCAGCGACACCCTCGACGTGTGGTTCGACTCCGGTACCACCCACTGGCACGTATTGCGTGGTTCACACCCGATGGGTCACGAGACCGGCCCGCGTGCCGATCTGTACCTGGAAGGTTCCGACCAACACCGTGGCTGGTTCCACTCCTCGTTGCTGACCGGCTGCGCGATCGACGATCACGCCCCGTACCGCGAGCTGCTGACCCACGGTTTCACTGTCGACGAGAACGGTCGCAAGATGTCCAAGTCCTTGGGCAACGTGATCGCGCCGCAAAAGGTCAACGACACCCTCGGCGCCGACATCATGCGCCTGTGGGTTGCCTCTACCGATTATTCGGGCGAGATGGCCGTGTCCGAGCAGATCTTGCAGCGCAGCGCCGATGCGTACCGCCGGATCCGTAATACCGCACGTTTCATGCTCTCGAACCTGACCGGTTTCAACCCGGCCACCGACATCCTGCCGGCCGAGGAAATGCTCGCCCTGGACCGTTGGGCCGTGGACCGTACCCTGTTGCTGCAGCGCGAGCTGCAAGAGCACTACGGCGAATACCGCTTCTGGAACGTCTACTCGAAGATCCACAATTTCTGCGTGCAGGAGCTGGGTGGTTTCTACCTCGACATCATCAAGGACCGCCAGTACACCACTGGCGCCAACAGCAAGGCACGCCGTTCGGCGCAAACCGCGCTGTACCACATCTCTGAGGCGCTGGTGCGCTGGATCGCGCCGATCCTGGCGTTCACCGCCGATGAGCTGTGGGAATACCTGCCGGGCGAGCGTAACGAGTCCGTGATGCTCAACACCTGGTACGAAGGCCTGACCGAATTGCCGGCTGACTTCGAACTGGGCCGCGAGTACTGGGAAGGCGTAATGGCCGTCAAGGTTGCCGTGAACAAGGAGCTGGAAGTGCAGCGCGCGGCGAAGGCTGTAGGCGGCAACCTGCAGGCCGAAGTCACGCTGTTTGCCGAGGAAGGCCTGACCGCCGACCTGGCCAAGTTGAGTAACGAACTGCGCTTCGTCTTGATCACGTCCACCGCCAGCTTGGCACCGTTTACTCAGGCTCCGGCGGACGCCGTGGCGACTGAAGTCCCGGGCCTCAAGCTTAAAGTGGTCAAGTCGTCCTTCGCCAAGTGCGCCCGTTGCTGGCACTGCCGTGAAGATGTCGGCGTGAACCCTGAGCATCCGGAAATCTGCGGTCGTTGCGTCGACAATATCTCTGGCGCTGGCGAGGTTCGTCACTATGCCTGAAGCCAGTCGTTTTGGACGCCTGGGCTTGCTCGTGTTGAGCGTGCTGGTGCTGGTCATTGACCAGCTCAGCAAGGCTCACTTCGAAGGCGCCCTGGAGATGTACCAGCAGATCGTGGTGATTCCTGACTACTTCAGCTGGACCCTGGCCTACAACACCGGCGCTGCGTTCAGCTTCCTGGCTGACAGCTCCGGATGGCAGCGCTGGCTGTTTGCCCTGATCGCCGTAGTGGTCAGTGCCGTGCTGGTGGTCTGGCTCAAGCGCCTGGGGCGCAACGACACTTGGCTGGCCATCGCTTTGGCGCTGGTGCTGGGTGGCGCATTGGGCAACTTGTACGACCGTATTGCGCTGGGCCATGTGATCGACTTTATTCTGGTGCATTGGCAGAACCGCTGGTACTTCCCGGCGTTCAACTTTGCCGACAGCGCCATCACCGTCGGTGCAATCATGCTGGCGTTGGATATGTTCAAAAGTAAGAAAACCGGAGAGACCGTTCATGACTGAACAGGTATTGGCTGAGCAACGCATCGGCCAGAACACGGAAGTCACTTTGCATTTCGCATTGCGCCTGGAGAATGGCGACACGGTCGACAGCACCTTCGACAAGGCCCCGGCGACCTTCAAGGTCGGCGACGGCAACCTGCTGCCGGGTTTCGAAGCGGCACTGTTCGGTTTCAAGGCCGGCGACAAGCGCAACCTGCAGATCCTGCCGGAAAACGCCTTTGGCCAGCCCAACCCGCAAAACGTGCAGATCATCCCGCGTTCGCAGTTCCAGGACATGGAGCTGTCGGAAGGCTTGCTGGTGATCTTCAACGATGCGGCGAATACCGAACTGCCGGGTGTGGTGAAGGCCTTTGATGACGCGCAAGTGACCATCGATTTCAACCACCCGTTGGCCGGGAAAACCTTGACCTTTGATGTCGAAATCATCGACGTTAAAGCGCTGTAACTAACGAAATCGGCCTACTGTAGGCGCGAGCTTGTTGTGGCGAGGGAGCATGCTCCCGTTGGAGTGGGTAGCACTCCAAACTGTTCATCGAGATACACCTGATGTGTCTCGATTGCCCAGGTTGGGGCTGCTTCGCAGCCCAGCGGGAGCAAGCTCCCTCGCCACACAAGTTCTCTCCTACAGGGCAAGACACGAGGCACAGCATGCAAATCAAACTCGCCAACCCCCGTGGCTTCTGCGCCGGCGTGGACCGGGCGATTGAAATCGTCAACCGCGCCCTGGAAGTCTTCGGTCCGCCGATTTACGTGCGCCATGAAGTCGTCCACAACAAGTTCGTGGTCGAAGACCTGCGCAGTCGCGGTGCCATCTTCGTTGAAGAGCTGGACCAGGTGCCGGACGACGTTATCGTCATTTTCAGCGCCCACGGTGTTTCTCAGGCTGTACGCACCGAAGCTGCTGGCCGTGGCCTGAAGGTATTCGATGCTACCTGCCCGCTGGTGACCAAGGTGCATATCGAGGTCGCGCGCTACAGCCGTGATGGTCGTGAATGCATTCTGATAGGCCACGCCGGTCACCCGGAAGTCGAAGGCACCATGGGTCAGTACGACGCCAGCAATGGCGGCGCGATCTACCTGGTGGAAGACGAAAAAGACGTCGCCGCGTTGCAGGTGCACAACCCTGAGAAGCTGGCCTTCGTTACCCAGACCACCTTGTCGATGGATGACACCAGCCGTGTCATCGATGCGTTGCGTACGCGCTTCCCCGCGATTGGCGGGCCGCGCAAGGACGACATCTGCTACGCCACGCAAAACCGCCAGGATGCGGTCAAGCAATTGGCCGACGAGTGCGACGTGGTGCTGGTGGTGGGCAGCCCAAACAGCTCCAACTCCAACCGTCTGCGGGAACTGGCCGAGCGCATGGCCACCCCGGCTTACCTGATCGATGGTGCCGAAGACATGCAGCGCGGCTGGTTCGATGGCGTCGAGCGCATCGGCATCACGGCGGGTGCCTCGGCCCCGGAAGTGCTGGTGCGTGGCGTTATTCAGCAACTGCAGGCCTGGGGCGCCACGGGCGCTGATGAACTGGCGGGCCGTGAAGAAAACATCACTTTCTCCATGCCCAAGGAGCTGCGGGTTCGTTCGCTGCTCTGAGTCCCAAGGTGCCAGCGTATCCCCGGCACAGCGCCTGCTCGGTTTTGTTACTGCGCAGGCTGATGCGCCCGCTGGCCGCCAGCACTATTTGATACAGGCTCAGTTGCTGGTCCGTCGCACACACGTGAACGGTGCCGGCGCTGAAAGCCCCTGCGGAGAGCAATGGTTCACCCAGGCCGCTGAAGCGTATCTGGGTTCTCACCGGCGTATTTCCCACAATCGGTATCTGGCCATTGTCCTGGCGCTCCAGCAGCACCGGGTTCTGATCGTCCAGATGGCCGCGACCGTTCAGGTCCAGTATTACCCTCCATCCCCGGCTCCAGTCATCATCCAGCGCATGGATAACCACCGTTCGATTGCGCGCGATGGCTTCCGTACGGGCGTAACGCACCCCTCCGGCGAGGGATTCGGCGGCGTTCTGTCGTCGTTGCGACTCAAGCAACCCCTTGAGGCTCGGCACTGCCAGATTGGCCAGGATGCCGCTCAGGAACAGGCCCAGAATTAGCTCAATCAGCGAGAAACCTCGTTGTTTCATATGCCGTCCCTCCGTGGACGCGGTGTGCTTTTTTCAGTCAGTGCCGGATGGCAGACATAGTTATAGCGCCCAGGCTGGGGCGTTGAATGATGGCCATCCTGTCCAAAGTATTTCCCATTGTTCCGGGGTGCAGCGCTCAGACGAGACCGGCGCTAATCTTGCCTCGCACCGCAGATTTTCCGCTGCCTTTGATGACCTTCGACACGGATGACGATGGTAATGAACGCTTGCTCCGTAACACCTCGCCACCAACCGACCCAGGCCGGGATGACCCTGATCGAGGTCCTGGTATCTGTGCTGATCCTCGCCGTCGGCCTGCTGGGGGCTGCGGTGATTCAGCTCAATGCGCTGAAATACACCGACAGTTCCAGGATGACCAGCCAGGCCAGTTTCATCGCGTACGACATGCTCGACCGGATCCGCGCCAACTCGGGCGCTGATTACTCCTGGGGGCAGAGCGAGCGTGCGCCCCCCAGTACTTCTGTCGCGAGTGTCCGTGATCTGGACCTGCACGATTTTGAAGCCAACATCGCAGGATTTGCGGGGGAGAGCGCCAAGGGTTCGGTTGCGGTCAATCAGCGAGAGGTGACCATCAGTATCAGTTGGGACGACTCCCGTGGAGCCAAGGCTCAAGGCGCCCGGGAAACGTTCACCCTGACCAGCCGGGTCGCCGTCGACCCGAGGGGGTTGCCATGACCGGCGCTGCTCGCGGTTTCAGCCTGGTGGAGTTGCTGCTTGCATTGGCTCTCGGCCTGCTGCTGATCATGGGGGTGACCCAGATTGCGCTCAGCTCCCGTACCACTCATGCCAGCCAGCGCGCGGCTTCGTTGTTGCAGGATGATGCACGGTTTGTCCTGGGCAAACTGATTCAGGAAATACGCCAGGCAGGCATGTTCGGTTGCCTGTCCACCGCATCAATCAGCAACGCTCCCGCAGGGTTCGACCGCCCCATCGGTTGGAGCTCTACCGGCAACTCTCGGTCCCTGACACTGGTGACCGCTGACGTCGGAGAGGGCGGCAGCAAGCCTGACTGGACGGTGCTTTCCGATTGCACCGGTTCTGCCCAGGCCTATGGAGGAAGCCCGCCGGCAGCGGCACCCGGGCAGATCCGCTTTCCACTGCGCAAGCTGACTTACACCTTCGAAGGCGGGCAATTGAAGCTCAGCACACTGGCAGCCCCGAGCAAGGCGGTACTGGTGGATAACGTGGGGGCTTTCGATATCAGTTTCGGGGTGGCCGGGAAGGCGGGGTCAACGGTTGTCAGCCGATACGACCCTAGCCCCGGTGACGAGTCGCTTATACGCAGTGTGCGGGTTCTGCTGACGCTTCAAGACCCAAATGGGCTCGTGAAAGACCAGACCTACAGCGTTGTAGCTGCGCTACGTAATCGTCTGGAGTAGCTCGCCCATGGGTTATAACCGCTCTCGTTCGAGGCAGGCAGGCATGGTTTTGCTGATCAGCCTGGTGTTCCTGCTGTTGTTGGCGCTCCTCGGGGTATCTTCGATGCAGGGGGCCATCTCGCAAGAAAAAATGACCGGCAGCGTTCGACAGCGCAATCAGTCGTTTCAGCTGGCCGAAAGCGGCCTCAGGCTTGGAGAGTCCGTGGTGCAGGCGCCTGGTTTTGCCCTGCGTCCTTGCCACTCAACTGTTGCGTGTGCACCCCCTCCCGAGTCGGTTTCGGTAGTGGGACCAGGGACGAACCCCGTGTCGGCTGTCACGTGGGTGGGGATGAAAGATGGCGTTTACGGTATTCAAAACCTGGGGCAGGGGATGGGCTTGGCTCATCTCCCGGCAGAGACCCAAGCCACCCTTTATCGAGTGACGTCGGTGGGAATCAGCGGTCATTCGCGTTCCGTCCTGGAGACGGTGTATGCGCGCGTGGGCAGCGGCGCCGGTGAGCGTTTTCGACGAATCATGTGGCGACAACTTCAATAGGTGAGCAGCACGATGAGCAAGGATTGCACTGGTTTCACCCTGATCGAATTATTGGTCGCCGTGGCGATCATCGGCCTTCTGGTTAGCGTCGCCTATCCCGGCTATACGAGCCATATGAAAAAGGTCTATCGCGCCGAAATTGCCGGGTTGCTGACCGAGCAAGCTCAGCACCTTGAGCGTTATTACTCGAGGAATGGCACTTTTATTGATGCAACTGGCGTCATCGCCGGCAACGATCGCTATAGAATCACTCCTGCATTGAACCCTCAGGATTTCGTTCTGCTTGCCACGCCCGCAGTTGACTCGGTGATGGCGGGCGATCCCTGTGCAGCCTTCAGCCTCACCAGTGCCGGTGCGCGAAGCAATCCGGGCGCCGCGCCTGATATGACGCACAAGGCGTGCTGGGGGCAATGATGAGGAAGCTGGACGATTGGGCGCCGGGCGTGCCTTTTTCTTTTTATCGGCTGGATCGAACAATGGCTAAGCAACAGCAAGTAGTGGTTGTGGGTGGTGGGGTAATCGGCTTGTTGACGGCGTTCAACCTGGCGTCCCAGGGGCAGGTGGTTGTGCTGCTGGATCGCTCCGCGGTCGGGCAGGAGTCTTCCTGGGCTGGCGGCGGTATTGTTTCCCCGCTGTACCCATGGCGCTATAGCCCGGCGGTGACGGCCCTGGCGCACTGGTCCCAGGATTTTTACCCGCAATTGGCAGCGCGTCTGTTCGCGGCTACCGGCGTTGACCCGGAAGTCCACACCACTGGCCTGTATTGGCTGGACCTGGAGGATGAGGCCGAGGCGCTTGCCTGGGCAGCCCGCGAAGGGCGCCCGCTGAGCAAGGTGGATATTTCCGCTGCCCATGACGCGGTACCGGTGCTGGGTGCCGGTTTTTCCCAGGCGATCTATATGGCGGATGTGGCCAATGTGCGTAATCCGCGGTTGGTCAAATCCCTCAAGGCGGCCTTGTTGGCCCTGCCGGGAGTGACGATTCACGAGCAATGCGCGGTTCAAGGGTTTATTCAGGAGGGCGGTAAGGTTGTCGGGGTGACTACGGCGCTCGGGCCGATCCGTGGCGATCAGGTCGTGCTTGCTGCCGGAGCCTGGAGCGGTGAGTTACTGGGTAGCCTTGGGCTGGTATTGCCCGTGGAGCCGGTCAAGGGGCAGATGATCTTGTACAGATGCGCGTCGGACTTCCTGTCGTGCATGGTCCTGGCCAAGGGGCGTTATGCGATTCCCCGGCGAGACGGTCACATCCTGATCGGCAGTACGCTGGAGCATGAGGGGTTCGACAAGACGCCCACCGATTCCGCACTGGAAAGCCTGAAAGCCTCTGCTGTAGAGCTGATTCCTGCCCTGGCCGATGCCGAGGTGGTGGGGCATTGGGCCGGCTTGCGGCCCGGGTCGCCGGAAGGCATTCCCTATATTGGCAAGGTGCTAGGGTTTGATGGGCTATGGCTCAACTGCGGGCATTATCGCAACGGCCTGGTGCTGGCGCCGGCGTCCTGCCAATTGTTTGCCGATTTGTTGCTGGAGCGTAAGCCGATCATTGATCCGGCGCCGTACGCGCCAGCAGGCCGGATCAACGTTGGATAGATTTCGGCCCTTGCTCCAGATGCGCCTGGGTGCAATACCATTCCTGGCGCTGGCTCAAGGCGCGATCCTGTGGCAGGTGAAGGCCGCAGTGGGCGCAACGAACCATTTGGATCGGGCCTTGCTCGCTGGGCCGCTGCTGTTTGGCGGCCGGGCTTTTGAATTTGCGCCAAAACCATACCGCGGCAGCAATAACGGCGATCCAGAACAGTAGACGAACCATGGTGGGCAGCTTCTCGACAAGGAATGCGGCAGTTTAGCCAAGGACGTGACAGGCGCACAGCGCAATTTTGCGCAATAAAAAAGGGAGCTCAAGAGCTCCCTTTTTGCATCGCGGTCAACAATCAGTCAAAGACACCGAAAGTCATGTAGCTGAACCACGAGCGGTCTTCGTTGTTGCCCAGGGCTTGAGGCCCTTGTTCTTCGATCACGTCGCCGTTTTCGTCGCGAGGCTTGAGGTCCGATGGAATCGAATCCTTGGCGTCCTGGTATTGCTTGATGATGTCCTGGTTGGCGCGGGTTTCGCCCGGCGGCAGCGGTGGACGGGACTCGATCAGGCCCAGGGTGTACTTGCTCAGCCACGAACGGTTGTCCGCTTCGGCAACCTGTGGCACGAACTGGCCATCCTTCAGGCTTGGGTGGTCCGGGTAGTTGAGCTTCAGGGTTTCCAGGCTGGTGGCCGCCAGGGCGTCCAGGTGCAGGCGCTGGTAAGCCTCGGTCATCACGGCCAGGCCGTCACCCACCGATGGGGTTTCCTGGAAGTTTTCCACCACATAGCGGCCACGGTTGGCGGCAGCGACATAGGCCTGACGGGTCAGGTAGTAGTCGGCTACGTGGATCTCATACGAAGCCAGCAGGTTGCGCAGATAGATCATGCGCTGCTTGGCGTCCGGCGCGTAGCGGCTGTTGGGGTAGCGGCTGGTCAGCTGGGCGAACTCGTTATAGGAGTCGCGGGCAGCGCCCGGGTCACGCTTGGTCATGTCCAGCGGCAGGAAGCGCGCCAGCAGGCCAACGTCCTGGTCAAACGAGGTCAGGCCCTTGAGGTAGTAGGCGTAGTCGACGTTCGGGTGCTGAGGGTGCAGGCGGATAAAACGCTCGGCGGCGGACTTGGCAGCTTCCGGCTCGGCGTTCTTGTAGTTGGCGTAGATCAGCTCGAGCTGGGCCTGGTCGGCGTAGCGCCCGAACGGATACCGCGACTCCAGTGCCTTCAGCTTTGCCGTAGCGCTGGTGTAGCTGTGGTTGTTCAGGTCGGTCTGAGCTTGTTGGTACAGCTCGACCTCGCTCAGGTTTTCGTCGACGACTTCCTTTGTTGACGAGCAAGCAGCAGTCATGGCGAGGATGGCGATCAGCAGCAGGTGTTTCACTTGCATGGCGGCTTGCGTCCCTATGACGGCCGCTGTCTTGGGCGGGGCCGTCCTGTTATGATGAGCGCCCCTTGGAAAGCCTCGGGGCAAAAGACGCCGTATTTAACCACAAGCGCGCAGCCGAAACCAAAGGCTGTGCCACGCCTAGTCTGAGCATGTCCGATAAAATTGAACTTCGCGCAGAGGTGCCGTCCGAATTGGGCGGCCAACGCCTCGATCAAGTCGCCGCACAATTATTCGCTGAGCACTCGCGCTCGCGCCTTTCCGCCTGGATCAAAGACGGCCGCCTGACTGTGGATGGAGCGGTTATCCGCCCGCGAGACATAGTCCATGGTGGTGCGATTCTTGAGCTGACTGCCGAGCAGGAAGCCCAGGGAGAATGGATCGCCCAGGACATTGAACTGGACATCGTCTATGAAGACGACGACATCCTGGTGATCAATAAACCCGCAGGCCTGGTGGTTCATCCGGCCGCCGGGCACGCTGATGGCACCCTGCTCAACGCCTTGTTGCACCACGTGCCGGACATCATCAATGTCCCGCGCTGCGGCATTGTGCACCGCTTGGACAAGGACACCACTGGCCTTATGGTGGTGGCCAAGACCATTCAGGCGCAGACGCAGTTGGTCACACAACTGCAGAGCCGCAGCGTCAGCCGGATCTACGAATGCATCGTGATCGGTGTAGTAACCGCAGGTGGCAAAATCAATGCCCCGATCGGTCGCCACGGCCAGCAGCGCCAGCGCATGGCGGTGATGGAAGGCGGCAAGCAAGCTGTCAGCCACTACCGTGTGCTCGAGCGTTTCCGCTCCCACACCCACGTGCGGGTCAAGCTGGAAACCGGTCGTACCCACCAGATTCGGGTGCACATGGCGCACATCAACTTCCCGTTGGTCGGAGATCCGGCCTACGGTGGCCGCTTCCGTATTCCCCCGGCGGCCAGTGCAACCATGGTTGATTCGCTGAAAACCTTCCCGCGCCAGGCACTGCATGCACGCTTCCTGGAACTGGATCATCCGACGAGCGGTAAGCGGATGAGCTGGGAATCGCCACTTCCAGACGATTTTGTCTGGTTGTTGTCGCTGCTCAAGCAGGATCGTGAGGCGTTTATCGGATGAGTGACTGGCTGATTCCTGACTGGCCCGCGCCGGCCGGGGTGAAAGCCTGCGTCACTACCCGTGCGGGCGGCGTCAGTGTGGCGCCGTTCGACAGCCTCAATCTCGGCGATCATGTCGAGGACAGCGTCGAAGCCGTTCTCGAAAATCGTCGTCGCCTCACCGATGCCTTCAATATCCAGCCGGCCTGGCTGCGTCAGGTTCACGGTGTGGTTGTGGTTGAGGCTGATCCTGGCCGAACTGCTGAAGCCGATGGCAGTTGGACCAGCACCCCAGGCATCGCCTGCACATCAATGACGGCTGATTGCCTGCCTGCCTTGTTTTGCAATCGCGCCGGCACCCGCGTCGCGGCTGCCCATGCCGGTTGGCGTGGCCTGGCTGCGGGTGTCCTGGAAGCCGCTTTCGAAAGCCTGGATGACGAACCTGGTGAAGTGCTGGTTTGGCTTGGCCCGGCCATCGGCCCGCAAGCCTTTGAAGTGGGCCCGGAAGTGCGTGAAGCCTTTATGCAGCAACTTCCGGAAACGATTGAGGCGTTCGTCCCCAGTCAGAACCCGGGCAAGTTCATGGCCGACATTTACCAACTGGCCCGCCTGCGCCTTGCCGCCCGCGGCGTCACTGCTGTGTACGGTGGCGGCTTCTGTACCGTGACCGATCCCCGTTTCTATTCCTACCGTCGCAACGCGCGCACCGGTCGGTTTGCCTCCCTTATCTGGCTGGAACGCTAGACTCTCCTGACCTGCGTCAACTATCCGTAGCTTGAATCTTCCAGAATCCACCCCATCTATAAGGGTATCTGGCAGGTTTCTTCATTCAGGATGTGTTTGTTCATAGCTCCGGCCTGCTCAAAAGGAAGGTGACTAATGCGTATTGATCGTTTAACCAGCAAATTGCAGTTGGCTTTATCTGACGCCCAATCTCTGGCGGTTGGCCTGGACCATTCGGCCATTGAGCCTGCGCACTTGATGCAAGCGCTCCTGGAGCAGCAAGGCGGTTCCATCAAGCCTTTGCTGATGCAGGTGGGCTTTGACGTCAACAGCCTGCGCAAGGAGTTGAGCAAAGAGCTCGACCAACTGCCGAAAATCCAAAATCCTACTGGCGACGTGAACATGTCCCAGGATTTGGCGCGCCTGTTGAATCAGGCAGACCGCCTGGCCCAGCAGAAGGGTGACCAGTTCATTTCCAGTGAAGTGGTGCTGCTCGCCGCGATGGACGACAACAGCAAGCTTGGCAAATTGTTGCTGGGCCAGGGCGTGAGCAAGAAAGCCCTGGAAAATGCCATCAACAATCTGCGTGGCGGCGAAGCGGTAAATGACCCTAACCACGAGGAGTCTCGCCAAGCGCTGGACAAATACACCGTCGACCTGACCAAGCGCGCCGAAGAGGGCAAGCTCGACCCGGTGATCGGTCGTGACGATGAGATTCGTCGCACCATCCAGGTCCTGCAGCGTCGCACCAAGAACAACCCGGTGCTGATCGGCGAACCTGGCGTGGGTAAAACCGCCATTGCCGAAGGCCTGGCCCAACGCATCATTAATGGCGAAGTGCCGGATGGCCTTAAAGGCAAGCGCCTGCTGTCCCTGGACATGGGGTCGCTGATTGCCGGTGCCAAGTTCCGTGGCGAGTTCGAAGAGCGCCTGAAATCCCTGCTGAACGAACTGTCGAAGCAGGAAGGGCAGATCATTCTGTTTATCGACGAACTGCATACCATGGTCGGCGCCGGTAAAGGCGAAGGTTCGATGGATGCGGGCAACATGCTCAAGCCAGCATTGGCGCGGGGTGAGTTGCATTGCGTCGGTGCGACCACGCTGAACGAATACCGGCAGTACATCGAGAAGGATGCGGCCCTTGAGCGTCGCTTCCAGAAAGTACTGGTGGAAGAGCCGAGCGAAGAAGACACCATCGCCATCCTGCGTGGCCTGAAAGAGCGGTATGAGGTCCACCATAAAGTCGCGATCACCGACGGCGCGATCATTGCGGCGGCGAAATTGAGCCATCGCTACATTACCGACCGTCAGTTGCCGGACAAGGCCATCGACTTGATCGACGAAGCGGCCAGCCGCATTCGGATGGAGATCGATTCGAAGCCCGAAGTGCTGGACCGTCTGGATCGGCGCCTGATTCAGCTGAAAGTTGAGTCCCAGGCCCTGAAGAAAGAAGAGGACGAGCCGGCGAAGAAACGCCTGGAAAAACTCCAGGAAGAAATTGTTCGCCTGGAACGTGAGTATTCGGACCTCGAAGAAATCTGGACCTCGGAAAAGGCCGAGGTGCAGGGTTCTGCGCAGATCCAGCAGAAGATCGAGCAGTCCCGTCAGGAGCTGGAAGCCGCCCGTCGTAAAGGCGACCTGAACCGCATGGCCGAGTTGCAGTACGGGGTGATCCCGGATCTGGAGCGCAGCCTGCAGATGGTCGACCAGCACGGCAAGCCTGAGAACCAGTTGCTGCGCAGCAAGGTGACCGAGGAAGAAATCGCCGAAGTCGTCTCGAAGTGGACCGGGATCCCTGTGTCGAAAATGCTCGAGGGCGAGCGCGACAAGCTGTTGAAGATGGAAAGCCTGTTACACCAGCGCGTCATCGGCCAGGACGAGGCGGTGATTGCGGTGTCCAACGCGGTACGGCGTTCACGGGCCGGGTTGTCCGACCCGAACCGTCCGAGCGGCTCGTTTATGTTCCTCGGCCCTACCGGTGTGGGTAAAACTGAGCTGTGCAAGGCCTTGGCCGAGTTCCTCTTTGATACTGAAGAGGCCATGGTGCGGATCGATATGTCCGAGTTCATGGAGAAACATTCCGTGGCCCGCTTGATCGGGGCGCCACCAGGCTATGTAGGCTACGAAGAGGGTGGTTACCTGACCGAGGCGGTACGGCGTAAGCCTTACTCGGTAATCCTTCTGGACGAGGTCGAGAAGGCCCACCCGGATGTGTTCAACGTGTTGCTGCAAGTGCTGGAAGATGGCCGCCTGACGGACAGTCACGGACGTACCGTGGACTTCCGCAATACGGTGATCGTGATGACCTCCAACCTGGGCTCGGTACAGATCCAGGAACTGGTGGGTGATCGTGAAGCCCAGCGCGCAGCCGTGATGGATGCGCTGACCAGCCACTTCCGGCCGGAGTTCATCAACCGGGTCGATGAAGTGGTAATCTTCGAGCCTCTGGCGCGGGATCAGATCGCGGGCATCACCGAGATCCAGTTGGGCCGCCTGCGCAGCCGTCTGGCGGAGCGCGAGTTGTCTTTGGAGCTGAGCCGCGAGGCGTTGGACAAGCTGATCGCCGTCGGTTACGACCCAGTGTATGGCGCACGGCCGTTGAAGCGTGCGATCCAGCGCTGGATCGAGAACCCGCTGGCACAGCTCATCCTGTCGGGCAGCTTTATGCCGGGCACCAGCGTCGAGGCGACGGTGGAGAACGACGAAATCGTCTTCCACTAAGCTCGAGTGGTACTGCTATAAGAAGAGGCCCCGCATTGCGGGGCCTTTTTTTTCGATAGGGCGTTGAACTGTAAGGCAAAGGCTTGTAAAGTGCGCCCCGCAGCAACGTCAGCCCAACGGTTTCTTCTCCCCAAGAAGAAATCAGAAAGAAGCGCAAATCATTGTCTTAAAAGCAATTTAAAGGGTTGACAGGGGTTTTTAAGATTGTAGAATAGCGCGCCTCAGAGACACTAACGTAGCGATACGGAAGCGTCGAAGAGAAGGTAACAAGCAACAACGTAACACTTTGAAATATGTAGTTCCGTGATAGCTCAGTCGGTAGAGCAAATGACTGTTAATCATTGGGTCCCAGGTTCGAGTCCTGGTCACGGAGCCAATTTCAAAACCGGGGTATAGCGCAGTCCGGTAGCGCGCCTGCTTTGGGAGCAGGATGTCAGGAGTTCGAATCCCCTTACCCCGACCATATTTGGGTCGTTAGCTCAGTTGGTAGAGCAGTTGGCTTTTAACCAATTGGTCGTAGGTTCGAATCCCACACGACCCACCATTTTTGAGACCAGTTAACGCTGGAATCGAATCTTAAGATCAGAGGCCAAAAGCGCTGATCGAAGAAGGCGACTGAGAGGTCGCCTTTTTTTTACCGGGGTATAGCGCAGTCCGGTAGCGCGCCTGCTTTGGGAGCAGGATGTCAGGAGTTCGAATCCCCTTACCCCGACCATATTAGAAATCCTCGTATCGAAAGATACGGGGATTTTTTTTGTGCGCGGAATCCTGGCCGCACCACAAAACAAGTGTGGGAGCGGGCTTGCTCGCGAAAGTGGTGTGTCAGTCAGTACATCTGGCACTGAACCACCGCTTTCGCGAGCAAGCCCGCTCCCACACTAACCGAGTCCTATCCGGGAAGGTGCTGTCAGTGCAGTTTCAGGCGCGGCTCAGTGCCTCGCCCAATCTTGCTCCCCAGCATCAGCATCGCTGTGCGGAAGAAGCCATACAGCGCCATCTGGTGCATGCGGTACAGCGACACATAAAACATCCGCGCCAGCCAGCCTTCCAGCATCACGCTGCCTGTCAGGTTGCCCATCAAGTTACCCACCGCCGAAAAACGCGAAAGCGAGATCAGCGAACCGTAGTCGGTGTACTTATACGACGGCAGCTCCTTGCCCTCGATCCGCAGTTTCAGCGATTTGGCCAGCAACGACGCCTGCTGGTGAGCCGCCTGGGCCCGTGGCGGCACATTGCGGTCGGTGCCGGGTTGCGGGCAGGCGGCGCAGTCACCGAAAGCGAAGATATTTTCGTCGCGAGTGGTTTGCAGGGTCGGCAGCACTTGCAGTTGGTTGATGCGGTTGGTTTCCAGGCCATCAATGTCCTTGAGGAACCCTGGCGCACGAATGCCGGCGGCCCAGACCTTGAGGCTGGCCGGAATCACTTGGCCGCTGCTGGTGATAAGGGCGTCGGCCGTCACTTCACTCACGGCGGAGTTGGTCAGGACGGTCACCCCAAGTTTCTCCAGGGTTTTATGCACAGGTCCGCCAATACGCTCCGGCAGGGCGGGCAACACCCGTGGGCCGGCTTCGATCAGGGTGATGTGCATGTTTTCCGGCTTGATCTTGTCCAGGCCATAGGCAGCCAGCTCATGGGCGGCGTTATGCAGTTCAGCGGCCAGCTCGACCCCGGTGGCACCGGCGCCGACGATGGCGACGCTGATCTGCTCCACCACATCCGTCTGCCCGGCGTGGGCGCGCAGATAGTGATTGAGCAACTGCTGATGGAAACGCTCAGCCTGCTTGCGGGTGTCGAGGAACAGGCAGTGTTGCGCCGCGCCCTCGGTGCCGAAGTCATTGGTGGTGCTGCCGACGGCGATCACCAGGCTGTCGTAGTCCAGCACTCGCGCGGGTACCAGTTCCCGGCCTTCTTCGTCGAGAGTGGCGGCCAGCTGGATTTTTTTCTGCTCGCGATCTAGCCCGCTCATGCGCCCCAGCTGGAACTCGAAGTGGTTCCATTTTGCCTGGGCAACATAATTGAGTTCGTCTTCCGAAGAGTTCAGCGAGCCCGCCGCCACTTCGTGGAGCAGGGGTTTCCAGATGTGGGTGAGGTTGGCGTCCACCAGCGTGATGCTGGCGGTGCCGCGCTTGCCCAGAGTCTTACCCAGGCGGGTAGCCAACTCCAGGCCGCCGGCGCCGCCGCCGACGATAATAATACGATGGGTCATGGGGATATCTCGCAAGGCTAAAAGAAATCGGTGCGGTTACCCGAGCGAGCGCAAGGCAGCTCATAGCGTCAGGTAACTCAAAAGGCGGCTCAGCAAACCCAGGCCGATCACTGCAACCAGCACCACGGCAAGGAGCAGCCAGGGCCGGAAAGGCTTGCGCTCGACTTGGTTCTGGGACAGCTGCAGGTACTCTTCGACATGCTGTTGGTCGTCGGGGTTCAGGCGGCTGGTCATAAAGGCCTCGTCAGGTAGACGTAGCTAAAGGGCGCCACGTTACAGTCAGGTGATTGGCGGCATTGCCAGAAGCATAGCCGCTGACCCGATCACAGGCTGATGCCCACATCAAACACTATGCTGCGCCCCAGATTGTTGCGCAAGAAGTCCGGTGCGTCCGGATGCGCGAACAGCACACGGGCAAACGTCGGGCCCACGAGGGACAGCGAGCGCCAGCCCTGGCGCAGGTACTCGGTGGGAGGCGGGAAATGACTGTTGAGGTCCAGTACTTCGCGCTTGAGGCTGGCGAAGGCAATGAGGTCCAGCTCCCCCAGGTCCATCCCGCGTTCTTTATAGTTGTGGGCCTTCTTGCGCAGGGTGGGCGCCAAGCGCAACAGGAATTCGTGGGCGGGAATGCGCCGGGGCTTGGCTTCTCGCCGAACCAGTTGGCTCAGGGAGAACGCGCTGCGCCGCCGCAGCAGTTCGTCGCGCCATTCATCGTTCAGGCGCCGGCCTTCATCGAGTACGAAAAACACTTCGAAACTGGCGTCGCGAAACAACACGTCCGGCGGCTCTTGCCCGGCGGCGTGGAATTCTTCAGCGCGGTAGGGCACGTTCAAGCCTTGTAGCAGGCGCTGGCAGACCCATCGCTCACGCTCCCATTTGCGGGCATTGGACAGGAACGCGTTGGCTTGTTCGGCCGCTACGGTGAGCAGGCGCAAATAATCTGAGTCATCCATGTCACCAGCTTAGCGTCCAAATGATGACCGCAGGAAGTCCCGCGTCAAAAGGTCGGTGTAGACTGGCCATTCGACAGTTTCCCGTGGCATAAGGAGTATGCAGTGAAGTTTTTTGTGGTGCTGTTCTTGAGTCTTTTGCCCGTATGGGCCCAGGCCGTCGAAGTGGGGGAGCGTGTTGCCCCCTGGACCTTGCTTGACCAGTTCGACCAGGCCTACACCCTGGATGACCAGGCGCAAATCTTGCTGGTGGCGCGCAGCATGGACGCCGCCAAAATCGTGGACGCGGCGCTGCAGGGTCAGCCCAAGGGTTATCTGGAAGCACGGCACACGGTGTTTCTCGCCGATATCCAGCGTATGCCCCGGCTGATTGCGAAGATGTTCGCGGTACCGGCCATGCAGGCCTACAACTATCGCGTCATGCTCGACCGTGATGCCCGTGTAACCCCGCGCTATCGAGTACCTGTGGATAAAGTGCTGTGGCTGCAACTGGATCACGGGAAGTTGGTGGCGCAGCACGAATACGATTCCGCCGCTGAACTGCGCCAGGCCCTGGAGCAGGTGCAGCCGTGATCAGCGCAGCGGTGCTGGCGCCGGAAACCCTCAGTATCGGCTGGCTGCTGTATGCGCCGGTGGTGATGTGGGCGCTCCTGCGTTCGCCCTGGGTCGAGCTGTTTGCCGACCGGCGGCGCCAGCACTTGCTGTTTGGCACAGTGTTCGCGCTGTTTATGTTGTGGCTGGTACGCCGGGATTTCGATACAGGGGTGTCCTACCACTTCATCGGCATGACCGCCGTGACCTTGCTGCTTGATTGGCCCCTGGCGATCGTCGGTGGTTTTGCCGCACAGCTTGGCCTGGTGTTGCTTGGTCGCCAGGACCTGGCGGCCGTCGGCATCAACGGCATGCTGCTGGTTCTATTGCCGGTGCTGGTCACCGAAGGTTGTGCGCTGCTGGTGGAACGGGCGAAGCCGCGCAATCCCTTTGTGTATATCTTCTGTTCGGGCTTTTTCGCCGCCGCGCTGTCGGCCTTGCTGTGCTTGCTGGCGGGCCTGGGTTTGCTGTGGTTCGACGGCCGTTTCGCGATGCCGGAGTGGATCGAGGATTTCGTCGGCTACCTATGGCTGATCATTTTCCCCGAGGCCTTTATCAACGGCATGGTGATCAGCGCCCTGGTGGTGTTTTGCCCTGAGTGGCTGGAGACATTCAACCGCACCCGCTACCTCTCGGCGCCCTGGAAGGATGACGATCCGCGGCCTTGATCCAGGTCAAATGCCGCACACGCCAGTGGTCGCATGCTCTGCAAAATTTCCAGGAGCACGGAATCATGAGTGTGTACGAGTGGGCACGGCAGGAGTTACGCAGAAGCCAGGACGCGGCGCAGGAAATCGGCTTTGACCCGGGCTTGACCCTGCGCGCCATGCTCAGTGCGGTGGTGCAGCAGAGCAAGGGCGTGCGCAGTTTTGAAGACCTGGCCGACGAGCTGCAATACCTTGCAGAGAATCTCGACGACCAGCAGGACTATGGCTTTATGCGGCCTTAGTGTTTGGGCTGAAAATCTTCGGAGAACAATTCGTCCTCGGCGTCCGGGCTGACCGGGATCTTGTGTTCTTCCGACGCCCAGGCGCCCAGGTCGATCAGTTTGCAACGGTCCGAGCAGAACGGGCGGTTGGGGTTTTCCGCTTTCCATTCCACGGGTGCGCCGCAGGTTGGGCATTCGACGGTCAAGGGTTGGCTCATGATCGGCCTCCACGCAAAGTAAGGTAAAAGTGGTGCAGTCGCTCGACCTCGGCATGCAGTCGGGCCAAGTCCTGGTCATTGACCAGTACGTCATCGGCATGGCGCAGGCGATCTTCGCGGGTGGCCTGGGCCTTGAGAATCGCCTGTACCTGATCTTCGCTGATGCCATCGCGCTGCAGGGTACGCTGAATCTGCAACGATTGCGGCACGTCGATCACCAGCACCCGCTGGGTCATGGTGTACTGGCCGGACTCGATCAGTAACGGTGACACCAGAATCGCGTAAGGCGATTTGGCACGCGCCAGATGGCTGCGAATCTCCTCGGCGATCAGCGGGTGCAGCAGCGCCTCCAGCCAGAGGCGCTCGCCGGGCACTTCGAAGATCAGCTTGCGCAACGCCCCGCGGTCCAGTTGCCCGTCGGGTCGCAGCACGCTCGGACCGAAGTGCTCGGCAATCTGCGCCAGGGCCGGGCGCCCAGGTTCGACGACCCAGCGCGCGGCGTGGTCGGCGTCGATCAAGTCCACGCCAAGCCGTACGAAGTGTTCGGCTGCCGCGCTTTTGCCACTGCCGATGCCGCCAGTGAGGCCAAGAATCCAGGGTGTTGCAACAGGAGTGGTCATCTGAAACCGACAGACTGCAAATAGAAGTCGGTTATTTGACCACCCCAGAGCAATGCAATCCAGCCGGCAATTGCCAGATACGGACCAAAAGGCATTGGAACCGATACTTGGGATTTGCGCAGGCGCAATAGAATCAGGCCTCCCATCACGCCAACCAGGGACGACAGCAGCAGCGTCATCGGCAGGATCTGCCAGCCGCCCCAGGCGCCGAGCATGGCCAGCAGCTTGAAATCCCCGTAACCCATTCCGTCCTTGCCGGTGATCAGCTTGAACAGCCAGAACACCGACCACAGGCTCATGTAGCCGGCTACCGCGCCCCACAGCGCATCGGGCAATGACACAAAAGCGCCAAAGCTGTTGAGGATCAGGCCCAGCCATAGCAACGGCAGCACCAGCACGTCCGGCAGCAACTGGTGGTCTACGTCGATCAGGCTCATCGCCAACAAGCCCCAGCTAAACACCATTGCCGCGCCGGCCGCCCAGCCAAAACCGAAATGCCAGGCGACAACCGCCGAGATCAACCCGCACGCCAACTCGGTGAGCGGATAACGTGCGCCGATAGGTTGATGGCAACTCGAGCAGCGCCCCTTGAGCAGCATGTAGCTGAGCAGCGGAATATTCTCCCAGGGGCGAATCGGGTGATTGCAGTGTGGGCAACAGGAGTTGGGGCGCATCAGGTTATAGGGCGCCGCGATGGGCTCGGCGGGAAGGCCAAGGACTTCATGGGCCTGGGCTCGCCATTCGCGTTCCAGCATTTTCGGCAGGCGCCATACCAGCACGTTGAGGAAACTGCCGACAATCAGGCCCAGCACCAGCGCGCCAGATACAAACACCCAGGGTTGATAAACAAGAATCTCAGTCAGTGGTGTGCTCAAAAGGCTGTACCGAGTTGAAAGATCGGCAGGTACATGGCGAGCACCAATGCCCCGACGATGCCCCCGAGTACCACCATGATCAGCGGCTCCATCAGGCTGGTGAGGTTGTCCACCAGGTTGTCGACGTCGGCCTCGTAGTGGCTGGCTACTTTCTCCAGCATGTTGTCGAGGGTGCCCGACTCCTCGCCGATCGCGGTCATCTGGATCGCCATGCCTGGAAACAGGCCGCTTACGGCCATGGATTCATTCAGTTGTGTCCCGGTGGATACGTCGTGCCGCATACGATTGATTGCCTGTTTGAACAGTCCATTACCCGTAGCGCCGGCCACGGAATCCAATGCTTGCACCAAGGGTACGCCAGCTGCAAAGGTGGTCGAGAGCGTGCGGGCGTAGCGGGCGATCGCCGATTTTTTCAGCAGTGTGCCTGCCACCGGGGCTTTCAACAAACGGGCATCGAGCCAGTGGCGAAAGCCTGTTGACGAGCGATAGGCTTTGCGCAGTCCGGCGAAACCGGTACCCGCGACCAAAATCAGTACCCACCAGTTGTGCTGCATGAACTCCGACAAGCTGATGACCCCCAGGGTGAAGCCCGGTAGCTGCGCATCCACACCGGCAAACAGGCCCTGGAACTGTGGCACAACGTGAATCAGCAAAATCGCACTGACAAGGGTGGCGACTGCCAGCACCGTCATGGGATAGGTCATTGCCTTTTTGATTCTGGCTTTCAGTTGCTCGCTTTTTTCCAGGTGGGTGGCGACTCGTTCCAGTAGCGCTTCGAGTGCCCCCGCCTGCTCCCCCGCTGCAATCAGGTTGCAGTACAGCTCATCGAAGCAGCGTGGCTGTTTCTGCAGGGCGATAGCCAGGCTACTGCCGGCGGCGATGTCCTGTTTCAGGCTCTGTACCAGCGCCCGCATATGACGGTTTTCGAAGCCATCGGCGATAATATCCAGTGCTTGTAAAAGCGCAATGCCGGCCTTCAACAGCGTTGCCAACTGGCGGGTGAAGAGGGCGATGTCCGCAGGCTTGACCAACGGAGCGAGTCTCGGCCAACCCGCGGATTTTTTGCGTACGCGGCCCGGATTAATGCCCTGTTGGCGCAGCAGTGCCTTGATCAATGCAGGATTGTGACCGCTGGTTTCTCCAGATACCTTGCGCCCTTTGCGGTTGACGCCTTCCCAGGCATAGATCGCTGAAACATCATTCATTTCGCAGTTCCGCACACAGACAGTGGAAGATTTATAGCTTAGTCAGGTGACGGATTCGGGCAGGGCCGCCTTGAGCGAAAAAATGTCAGTTTGTGCGTCTTGTTCAGCATTGGCTGCGCGGGGGTGAGTACACTGGCGCGGTTGCCGAGACGGGGTGCAGGATGCGCCTCGCGATAGGTTTTATTCTGGAGAGTGAATGTGATGCGTCAGAAAGGTTTTACCTTGATCGAATTATTGATCGTCGTGGCAATCATCGGCATTTTGGCCACTATCGGTCTGCCCATGTACACCAAGCACCAGGCCAAGGCCAAATTCACTGCTGGGTTGGCCGAGGTCTCCGCGTTGAAGGCGGGCTTTGAAGACACACTGAACCAAGGTACGCCACCAACCCTGGCGCTGATTGGCGGGACCAGCCCAACGGCCAACTGCAAGATTGACGTGACCGGCGACATCGCCACCGGCGCTGGCACGATTGCCTGTGAAATCCTCGACGCACCCGCGCCGGTCCTGGGCAAAGTCATCACCTTGACCCGTAGTGCGACGTCTGGCTGGAAGTGCACCACCACGGCAGAAGACCAATACGCTGCCAAAGGTTGTACTTCCGGCGGCGCCTGATCCGAAGGTCGTCTACTGTTTACGCAGCAATGGAGAGCGTGTGCGTAAACCGCTCTACAGCCACCACAAGGAAGTAGAAATTGCCGATGACGTTGTCTGTTCAGCAGCGAGGGAACACATTCCTTCTCGTGGTGATGTGTCTGTTGACGCTGGCTATCTGCGCGCCGTTCAGTAGTCATGACTGGCAACGTGCAGTGCAGATATCAGTGGCGCTCTGTGCGGTGGTGTATGGGCTCTGCCTGCCGCAGGCAGAGCGATGCGTCGATAGGCCGACAGTGCTCGGGGTGTGGCTGATTGGGTTGGCGGGCCTGGTTTCGGCGCTGTTGGCCCATCAGCCGCTCTGGGCGTTGACCGAACTGGCGCTGCTCATCAGTTGCGGCGCCATTGCCGTGGCTTTCTGCCGGGCCAGGCGCAATGGAGATGAGTCCCTGGACCGCGTCTTGATCCTGTTCGTATTGCTGTTGTGCATGATTAAAAGTGTTCAATATCTGCACGCAGGTGTCCTCGCCTTTACCAGCGGCGAATCAGTTGTAGACCCCGATTTGCTGTTGTCCGGATTTTCCAATAAGCGCTTCTACGGTCAGTTGCAGACCTTCACCCTGCCATTGCTGGCACTTCCCTTGCTGGTTTCAAACGTCGCTCGTCCAGCGCGGGCCGCGGTGTTTGCGTTGCTCTGTGTGTGGTGGCTGATCGCGATCAGTGGTGGTACCCGCGGCACGTGGCTCGGCATGGGCGTTGCGGGCTTCGTCTTGATGTTTTTGGGGCTGCATGGTCGCCGCTGGGTGGTCTGGCAGTTGGCCGCACTGGCCTGCGGTTTGTTGCTGTACTGGCTGGTGTTCAGCGTGTTGGCAAGGTACCTGGGGATTGAAATTTCCAACGCTGCCGTAGACCGCCTGACTACCAGTTTGTCCGGGCGTGGACCTATCTGGTGGCAGGCCTGGCACATGATTCTTGAGCGTCCTTGGCTGGGGTTCGGGCCGATGCATTTTGCCGACATCGCCAACGACATTGCCGCTCACCCTCACCAGGCGATTCTGCAGTGGGCCAGCGAATGGGGTGTACCGTCGACGCTGTGCGTGATTGCGCTGGTTGCGTGGGCGGGTTGGGCAACCGTGGGTGTGTTGCGTGAGCGTGCGTTGTCATTGGCGCCCGTGGACCTGCTGCGCCTGTGCCTGTTTGCCTCGTTGATCGGCTCACTGACTCAGGCACAGGTGGATGGAGTGATCGTGATGCCGGTGTCGCAACTCTGGCTGGCGCTGGTGGTCGGGTGGCTGATGGCATTGCATATGTGGCGCATTCCATCGGTCGCCCCGGTACTGGCGTTGTACCGCGTGTGGATGGCAGCGAGTGTCGTGGCCGTGGGCGTGCTGGTATTCGTCGCGATTCGTGACGTGCCCCACCTCACGGAGCGCAGCGAGCACTACATGGGCCTGAGCAACGGTCACCTGCAGCCGCGCTTTTGGGTGCAAGGTGTGATTGCCCTCGAAAAGCAGTGAGTTGCCGGACGTCCAAGGCAGTGCTAGCTTTAGCCCACCGCCCGTGTAGCTCAGCCGGTAGAGCAGCGCACTCGTAACGCGAAGGTCACTGGCTTGCTAGACCAAATGTGTGAGAGAAAACCCTATGTAATTCAGTTGCATAGGGTTTTTTGCCATTTACGCATTTTTAGTTTTTTTGCGTAGACCTTTTCTGAATCACACGGCGGTCCTACAGCTCTCAGCTTCGGCCATAGTCAGCCTCTCCAAGACCCCGACACGATCAATCCGCACATTTAATAGGTAACGCTCGTTTCATTGCCGTGCTTAATTGCGAGACAGCACTGGATTATAAAAACGATGCAACCTAATGAGATCGAACAGCTTAGTCGGGCGCTACAAATCCTGCTGCACGAAGCTGTCTCTCAATCTCTTGCAGCGAATGGTGCAGGGGTTCTGATGGTTTCATAAGGTGCATCGCCAAGATCACCGGCACAGCCGCATGTATTTCGAGCCGTTCACAAATCTGGGCTAAAACCGCGATTGACGGTGCTCGTTTACCCCTCTCGATATCGCTTAAGTACTGAGAAGATACGGCCCCAAGAAGATCCTTTTGCGTCAGTCCCTTGCTGAGGCGTAACGCCTGCAATGCGCGGCCGACCGCCTGGTTGAAATCCATCACTCATCACCCAAGCCTAAACCTAGCATTGGACAGAGATGTGGGGTATTTTGGAATCAACGATAGGCGATGTTAAGATATATCTTTAAGATATTGCTTGTGATAGCCAGATGTCTTAGGCGCTTTTTTCCCTAGCGTCGCCGTACCAAGCTATGCGGGCACACTCGGACTCCCTCACATATTGAGTGATATTTAATGGATGACAGAATTGAAGCAGCAATATTTAAGCTGAAAGCAAATGCCGGTGGGGTGGTTTTCACCGGATTCGTTTCAAATGCCGAAATTAAATCTCCGGCAATGTTAACGGGTGAAGTTTGGAGCCACGTGCTTGCTGATGGTTTTGGGGGTTTTGCTGACGGTCACCGAATTGAGACTTCAGATATTGTCCAGATTCATGCCCGTGGCGATAGCTTATGGATTACCACTCAGAGTGGGAGCGACTATGGCATTCTTTCCTTCACGCCTCTTGGTTGGCGTTATTTGGCCGACCTCTACCAAGCTGACCGTCGGCTTGATCCGCAATCCCCAGGAACGCCAGTTTTTCACATGCAATCGCCAACCGTAGAGACATTCGGTTTGGTGAAGAAGCGCTGCGAAGAAAACAAACTCAAATTTGCACCGCTTAGCCGAAAAGCTCGGAAGCACGAGCTATTAGGGCCAGAGGGAGACACAAAATATCTGAAGCGGATGGAGGCATTTGTTCAAGATACGATTGAAACTCTGGAACGAAATGGTGTGACAACTTTTCGGACTGAAGAATGACCGAGCACTCAACGCACCGTAATTTTGTACGATCTTTAATTTAACAGGTGCTCGAAATGGCAAAGCTAGCTGATCTTGAGTCAGATCTTAAGCGCCGCTACCCTGAGGCTTTTCAAGATGATATTGCGCGCCCATTCACATTTAGATGCGGTGAAGGATGGTATGCAATCGTAGGGACACTTTGCTCACTATTATGCGAAGCCAATCAGCGTACGGGCCAGGCCCCGACGCACATGCTTAGCGCCTTTGAGAAAATGGGTACGTTACGAATTTTGGTAACGATCCGTAATCCTCATGCAAACGAATGGATAAGGTTTGCAGAACGACACGCTACAAATACTTGTGAGATTTGTGGAGAAAAGGGCAGGCTTTTGTATATCGATGGATGGCAGCGGGTGCGATGTGAACCCCATACCTTATCCATCCGGCAGTTTGAGGCGGATGAATAGTAATGTGCAGAAAATGCACATTACTAAGTATTATTTTAGAAGACCTACGGTGCCATCGCTAGGGGCATCGGGAAGCCAGGTGCAAGCCAAGCAGTGGGCAACGCAACTGGACAAAATCGCTTAGCCATTATCGTCCACTGTGGTGTTTTCATCCATCATATTCGAGTGTTTGGGAAAATCGACTTTTTCAGCACAATCGGCTAAAAGCTGTCTCAGGACAGCGTGTTAGTATCACGAATTGGCTTTAGCACTTCGATCCGTCGACCAGCTCGATGCTCAGAGAATCACCAGTGCCGACGTTCATTGCTGCTAGGACATCCGGAGCGAGATCGATTATGACATCCTTGCTGCCATCGGCTGGAACCTGACAATCACAGTCGTTTGCAATGAATCACTCATTAGACTCTAGCCCATTCTCGATTGAAGTATTTAGACGATATCCTACGTCTACTAATGTGCGACTGGCAGCTTTCGGCCAGGAGCGGACATCCGAAATCAAGGGGTACTAAAGACGCCCATACATAAATTCCAGTCGCGCAGTGCGGTGCAGATAGATGAGACGTAGAATTCGGACTGCGTTGGAGATGACGCAGTTTACGATGTAAAACTATTTGGCGGGGGAGTTTAGTGGCGGAGCGGTTTGACCGCGTAGTGATGCCTGCATGCTGAAGCATTGCTTTATATTAAAGGTCAGTATCTGATTGGTGTTATTTAATTAGTCCGCTAATTAGTCCGCTATTCGGGAATTTGTACAGAGGGAAAGCCTGAGTTAAAGCTATTTGAGAAGTCTATTAGCTGAAAAAACTGTATCAAGCAGGTTTCATTTAAACGTGTTCTGCGACCATAAGAAACCTAGGGCTGAATAAAATTCCAGCCCTCGGTTTTATCTAGCATCAAAGTTCGTCCAGCTTTTCATAAGCCTTCTTGGCATCTCGGCGATTCTGTCTAATCTGATTAATTACAGCGGCATCGCCATTGCGAAGATTGTTACCGCCAATTTCATTGAAGGTGCTGGTGCCCGTCTCAAAACCATCAATAAATTCCCGCGCTGCTGCTTTGGCGCCAGCTATCGCTGGGTTACCGACCGAATCTGTTTTGACCTCAGCCATTATTTTTCTCCTCTATAGCGTTAATAATTATGGAAGAATAATCGATTACCTCGTGCGCAGGCTCGAACTCAACGGCGACCTTCCTCCACCCTGGAAGCAAATCAACCTTTCCCTTTGGCGAAAATAAAACAACCACTAACTTTTGTTTTGCGAATACTAACGTATGTTTTTGTGCGGACTTTTCAATTAACACAAACTTGCTAGTGGCTGAAAATTTGATTTTCCTGGAAATCAGATAACCTTTGATGTGAGCTATCGTGTCTAACTCCTCAGAGTCATAACCAGGTACGAGAATTTTTCTTACAAGCGCACTTGGTGAAATCTGTTCCGTTTGGACGGATTCGCGCCTAACGTTCCTCGGAAGTTGTACTAAATCGCCCATGATTTATTCCTTGCATGTCACATAATTTCGCGACTACGTCATTTCTCCATACGTTTTACGCTATGTCAAGGCCGGAATGAAATACTTGATGCAAGGCCCATTAGCCATGATCTGATTTTGAGGTTTTTGCAGTATTTCGCCGAAGATCCCAACAATTTGATTTTTGCGTTTACTCCCCGTACTACGATGTGGAGCGGGTTCAGCGCTGGGTTGAAGATGAGCTTGGTGATTTGGTCGGCGGAATCCCGAGCATCATAAGGTCGCTTATCGTCGAGGCTCCGATGCTGGCTGCCAAGGTTGAGACCCAACGAGTGCGGAACGAGCAGGAACGAAAGCGGCACAAGTTAGAGATGGAAGAGTGGAGGCATAAGGAAGAGTAAAAGCGCCGGCTAAAGGCGATCCAGGACAGCCGCAATCGACTCGAATCGGTTCAGACCTGGGCAAAAGTGAACAGCATTCGGGGTTTCTTCGACGACATTGTCCACAAACGAAGTTTCTCGAATCAGGAAAGCGGCAAGCTGTATTAGATCGCTTAGCCCGAGTAAAGAATCTGATCGATGATTTCGACGCTCGGAGCATTTTGAGGGTTGGGATCCACCGGAACTCTAGGTGTTTCTATCACTGGTTAGTACTCGGGAGTTTTGTGCCGTTCGCACGTGAAAAATTTTTCGAGATACTCCGTGCTGATCGACGACTTTTCGGCTCGAAAATCCCTCATCAATAAAGCACACCAGAGAAATGGGTTCTACGCTCCACCTCCAAAGCCCCGGCCCCCCAGAGTCAGGGCAAATCAGGAGAAATCGAAGTGCATGGACTGACCCAGATCCACATTCGGAATTTTCGGGCGTGTAAAAACGTCTCTTTATCCCTAGGCAGCTTTACCCCCCTAGTTGGGCAAAATAACGTTGGCAAATCCACGGTGCTAGACGCAATCCGAATTGTCCTGGCGCCGAAAGCGTTCGCTAAAAATGATGCTTCTGACCCGTTGTTGCCAATAGTCCTCAGCGCCTGTATTTCTGGGATTACTCCGGAATTGATCGCGTTAATTCCAGAGCCAAGACACCGCCTAGCTATTGAGCCCTATTGCGTTAATGGAGAGCTATGGATCCGCACCACAGGCACAGGCACCTCAAAGCCGGTTCAGGAGGTTTGGCAACCTGATGACAAGGATGCCACTGGCATTCCTACCACCTGGCGCGCTTACCCGACAGGACTGCCGTCAGTTGTTTCTGCTCTGCTTCCTGAAGCTCTTCATATTCAAGCCATGGACGATGTGCCGGAGGATTTAGGAAAAGGAAAAGCTGGCAGCACTATTCGCGGGCTGCTCGATGAAATCATGACGCCAATCCTCACAGCACATATCGAAGTCACGCAAGCCTTGGAAGCAGTTCGACGCATATTGAGGGTTGATGGTGATCAGAGATCTCCTGTATTGGCAGGCTTTGACAATAGCGCTACGGCTGCCCTTGGAGAGTTCTTCCCTGGATTGCGCTTGGATTTAGATGTCCCCTCAATCGATGTAAAAGAATTCTTTAAATTGGGAGATCTACACGTTACTGACGAGGCGTCTGGTGACCGTCGACGATTTGATCAGGTGGGGAGTGGCGCACAACGAGCGATTCAGATGGCGCTCATTCGGTTGCTCGCGGATTTGCGCCAAGCCACCGCCCAGGGAATTTCTAGGCGGATGCTGTTGATTGATGAGCCGGAACTTTTCTTACACCCACAAGGAGCCCGTAAGCTTCGAGAAGCGCTTAAACAACTTTCGGTGGCGGGCTTTCAGGTTGTGTTCACTACCCACTCCCCCCTAATGCTCAGCAGGGATAACGCTCCAGATACAGTCATCGTGCGTAGGCATCCCGTTGATGGCTCTGTCGTCCGCGCACAGTTACGCGAAGCGGTTGCTGCTGCAATGGAGGAAGCTCAGGCTCAATCGCGAACTCTTTTCGAGTTAGGCAACGTTGCTGACATCTACTTCGCAGAGAAGGTAATTCTTTGTGAAGGTAAAACCGATCAACGTCTGCTGCCGTTGGTGTACGAAAGGCTTTATGGATCGAGGCCAGAACTTGATCGCATCTGCTTTGTGGCGCTAGGCAGCTGCTCCAGCATCCCTAAAGGCGTTTCGGTGCTCTCAGCTATGGGTATCACCTGTGGAGTGATTGCAGACTTGGATTTTGCTTTCACATACGCCAGGAGTGGTGCCGAGTCTTGGTTATCAAAAGATGGTGAGGATATGGCCAAAGTAAGAGACGTGTTGGCCAGAATTGGAGCAGAGCAAGGTGTGCCGTTGGGTGGGAACGGTCTGCCCGTCAATGCTGGTGGATTGAGAGCGGCGGATACCTGGGCGCTTTTCGCGCAGGACGCGGATGGCCTCAAATTAGCGGAAGCAGTTCACCAAGAGCTTCTGGCCCGAAATACGTGGGTATGGCCTATCGGCTGTATCGAGGATGTATTCGGTATTCACGAAAAAGGCGAAGAAGCCATTCTAGAACAAGAGGATTTTCTACGTGGCGCTGATAGCGCATCAACTGAAGCAAGGGCGCCGTTGCTGAAGGCCTGCTTGGAATGGTTGAGAGCAATTTGATCGGCCAATGAGTAGATTTAAGGGGGCCACGTATCAGTGGCCTTACCTATACAAGCATGCGCCCCCCTGCTCAAAATAGGACTTAGGCCGCTTTGGTGCATGTACTGAGAGCCTTGGGTAATTGCACAGATTTGCCCGCCGTTTGCATTCGAGCTGACCAATCATTTGCATCAGATTTGACTAGCATGATTCACATAGATGACGGGGCAGAAAACGAGCTAATGCTGACGGTGGTGCTTATCCATGGATTTTTGTAATAGGGTTATGGTACCGTTTTGTTTGATCGGTGCGCACACAATAGAGAGTGGCTAACTCGTTACCTAGCCTGCCGGTACTGGAGTTTTCTGGTACGTCTGGATCAGTCTGAGAGTGACGCACCGGTCAAATTTTCCCCTTCCGCCTACCGGGCTCGTAAACGGAGTAGAACCATGTTTTGGTCCCTACGATTCGAATTCGATCCTTCCTCTCCGAGCCTTCGACGCTTGAATCTTCAATAAGGGTGGTCTCGCGCTTGAGGATTACTATCACCTCTGAAGCCTCCCGTGCTGGCCATTTCACCATAGCCGATACGCCCAGGTAATCGTATTGCGCCCATGAGCCATCGGTGAACTGCCGAGTTTTCAAGCCTTGTCGTAGCTTGTGCCAAGTGTCAACTGCCTCAATGATTCGCGCTGCAACTGGTAGCAATTCAAAGCTCGCCTGTATGCGAGAGAGCGGGCGTCCGACTCGAGTGATGTGAGACCAACCAGTTCGGTTAATGGTGACGGTGCCAAGTGTCGGATGTGAGGCACCTTCGGCCTTCCAAATTTGATAAAAGTCCCAGGCAGCAGGTTTGAGACTTTTCGAGAATAGGTTGAGACGATTTGGCAGATTACCCTGCCTCGACATATCTACCTCTGCCAGCCCCAGCGCTCGATGCTGGCCGGTGGCGAGTCGAGAAAAAGGGCGAAGGCACTCAATGCCTGGCTGAAATCGGTTTTTTAATTGAACGATCACCGTGCCTCTGTCGGTGTAAGACTCGGTCAGTTTGAGATCGGCCCACCAAGCTTGGCTTGGTATCTTCCATAGACCTCCCACCTCCTTAACGTAAAGTAAGGCAACCGGCAGGGGAGATTTTTTCCAAAGCTCTCGCTTGGTTTCGATATTAGGAATTTTAATTTCAATAAAGTCTTCTTCCCTGCGGGCTACATAGCTAGCCCCGCTCTTAATCTGCACATGAATCAAACCGCCGGTGAAAAGGTGTTTCCACGACCTCCGATCTTCTGGCCGATCCTCGTCCACCTTCATGGTACGCAAGTAAATCAGCCCATCCACACCGTCATCGTCGACCTGCCCCATTTCTTGCCAGGACCAACCCCATGCACGGCAAACCGAATCGGTATAGGCCGTGCTTGCAGCAGAAATTCGATTCGACTCTGATGTCACCTTTGGTACCTTTCCAGTATTTTCAAGATCCGCAATCTACCACGGGCCACGACGGCATTGCCTGTCACCCGAAGGCCAGAATAAATGGAAATGGCAAAAGTGTTGTCTGTTCATTTTTGCGCATTTGCTACTTTTAGAGCGCAGCCCTTCAGCCGTAATCTCCGTTAGCGAGTGTTTGAGTCTCGACAATCGATATCTCAGACCACATCAATCCAATGCCGAAATGTAGATGAAATCAAAAGACTCCATGGGTGGGTTACGCTAGCCTGCATAAATCAATCGATCACTGGCCACTGTCATATGACCCCTCTAAACGCAGCCATCCAAAGCAACTACCAGCTGGATTTTGAGAGGGGGAGAGAGGCTGCTCGTTTAATTTGGGAAGATGATCCAACGACGAATGCCTTGGTCGATCCAAGAAGCCCGGCGTTCGCGCATGCGATGATCGATGCGTCGGTTGAGGAGTTGCGAAACTCGAAGGGCCTGTTGAAAAAGATGATTGATCGCGCAACGGCCGGTGCAGAAGACTTGGCTGTTGCTCAGTTTCAAGGCGTTATCGAAGTTATTCAGAACGCCGATGATGTTCGCGCCAATGAAGTGCGATTCGCCCTCAGAGATGGTCCAAGAGGTCGGCAGTTGCTCATTGTGCATGATGGTGAACCGGTCACTTGTCACAACGTTCTCGGTATGGCGTTACCGTATCTGACATCCAAGACAGAGCGAACGGATCAACGTGGACGTTTCGGTATCGGGATGAAAACGCTTAAACGTGTCGCTGATGCCATTGCGGTACATTCTGCTCCATACCACTTCTCAAGCGATCAGCAGCGCTTCGGTAGAATTGATGCCGAGCCAGAGATAACAGGTTTTTACGAGCCGAGCAGTGAAACGTTATTAGTGGCTGATCTGAGCGAAACCTTTGAAGAGGAAAGCCTCTCCGATTGGTTCGACACTTGGCGTGATGAAGGGCTTATGTTCCTTGCTTCGGTTAGTAGATTTCGTTGGTGCGAAATCAACGGGACCACACGCAGTGAACGCTCTCTCGTTTTTTCGCCCTGGGTCAACTCCGACTACTCGCTCCACCACCAAGGGATGATGCGGTTGCAATCCAGGCATGTCGTTGGGCCAGAAAATAACTGGACCATCTGGAGGGCAACTGTGCAGGTCCCGACTCACCTGCACCCGGCACATAAGGCACGAAGCGATGAGACGAATATTTCTATTGCATTGGGCGCACAAGAGGGAATGTCTGGTCTTTTCATCGGCTTTCGTACTCAGGTCACCGTCTCCCTCCCATTTTCGCTTGATGCCCAATTCGACCCCAGCACATCTCGAGAAGCAATCATTGAGAACGCTTGGAACAGCTGGCTAATTGACCGAACCTGCGATGTGGTAGCGACCATTTCAGCAGGGTTATTGGCGTCCGAACCAAAGCGTGCGTGGGCGATGGTGCCACTCGCTGAAGAAGGGGTCGGTGAGACTAATGATTACTGGCTGCATAAGCGTTTTTCTTTGGGCCTTCAGGCTGCGCGCAATTGGTTAGGAAGAGAGGCGTTGATCTGCCTACGTAGCGGTATCTCGCCGCTCGCGAATGTCGTTTATGAAGATGAAGTGCTCGATGGACTTCTTGATGAAGAGGATCTTGGCCGAATGGTCGTAGGCCTCAACCCGCTAGAAGCTGACATCCGCGATATAAAAGAGCGTTGGCGACAAGTTTTGAGGGCCTTAGGTGTATCGCGTGTTCTTGGTACAGAGGCTCTGTTGGAATCGCTGGAAAACGGATCGTTTGAGAGTAAGCCGGCATCCTGGTGGGTGGAGTCGGGATCACGACTTGTGCTCCATCACCCCGACGATGGACTTTTCGATAGGGCATTTTTGTTGTCCCATCGTCATCTCGCATTGTCCTGCAAAGAATTTGGTGAGACTGCTAGACCTCTTGTTTTTGGTGCGACTCCTTCACCTTTCTCTGAGCGATGGGGTCTCCTGGAACGTCTCCATTGGGCATATGCTCAGGGTGACGTAGGCGAAACAGTCATTAATTGGCTGGAAACCAATGCGGCTTTCGTAACTGCCCTCGACGCCAGGACAGAGCTTGCAGCTTTTGCTGAGGCATTTAAAGATCAGAAAATTGACATAACCGATGATGACTTGCGTAATCTTCGAGCGCGTTTCGATGAGATTCCGGACCAGCAAGCGGAGCCGTTAGGACTGGAAATTGGTGCCGTATTACGAGTTGACGGCCACGTATTTAAGTCCGGAAAAGCATCGCGCCAGAAGGTATCGCTTGCCGAAAGCTACCTTTGTAAGACCCTCGACGGCGAAAACTCCACATGGCCTGACGCCGCAGGAGCCACGACCAACATCCAGTGGATTTCGGCTAGATACGAGGCTGTGCTCAAAACAGAAGCTGGAAAATGGGCTAAGCGCAAACGTGAAGATGGCTCCGTCTCACGAGGCCCGCGTAAATTTCTAAGCCTACTGGGGGGCGAGAGTGCCCCACGTGTCATGCGGTTGGATGAGCGCGTACGGTGGGGCGGCGTAAGGCGTTCGGCAGACCTGCGACAGAAAGGAGCAGAGCTGGTTAGGTATGATCAACTCTCGCCCGATTTGAGTCGCGTACTGCATAGCCTGCTCGCCCTCAGCAAGCGCGATGCAAGAGTACGTAGTTCTGCATTACTACGAACTTTGTCTCGAAATTGGGACCGTGTGTATTCGACGCGAAGCGCGGTACCGGCTGAGCACATGGCGATAAAATACACATACAGTCGCGGCGAGATCAGTGCCGCTTGGCTCAATGAGCTACGTGACAGTCGATGGATTGCTGTGGGACGTGGGGAATTAGTTGTGCCGCAGTCGGCTGTGCTGCGCACGCCTGAGACGCAGACTACTTATTCGACTTTCGTTTGCGATATCGTTGGTAGAGAAATCAATTCAAGCCTCGTAGCCTCGCTGAATTTGATTACGGATGTTCGAATCGGGGATCTATTGGCGACGCTTGAAAAGTTACGTGATAGCGGTGAGGTTGTAACTCATGCCCAAACGCTACCTCTTTATAGGACTATCGCTAAACGCTGCCCACCAGTGACCAGCTACAATGCACGGATCGGTGAATTAAGTGTTCAAGAGCTTCGTCAGAGGTTTTTAGCCAACGGGGGCTTGATTCATGTAGGCGAGAGTAAATGGCGTGGACCAAACGAACTCATGATGGGGATGGACATATTTCATGATCGACAGTCATTTGTGCCCGGTGGTATCGCTTGTACCAATCTGTGGGTGATGCTCGGTGTTGAAGAGCCAGATTTTGACGACTGCATCCAGTTCTGCCGAGATTTAGCCGGGTCCCCCTATGATCCAGATGCGGAAGCGGTGCTAATGGACGTTTATCGATACATGGAAGGCATTAAAGATTTAATTGAGCCCAGGCATCGCGCCAAACTCCGCACCTTACCGGTTCGCTGCGAAGACGGTTGGACTACAGCACGACCGGTTTTTTATGTAGAAAATTCCGAGCTACGTAATCAATTCGCGAAAAATATACTGTCATTGAAATTCTGGATTGCTCCATGTGATGTGCGCGACCTAACTCATCTTATGAAGTTTTTGGCCATTGTAACGCTTAGCCCGAGCCTTAAGATCGAAGCAGAAAATGAAGAAGCGGTCGAATATGGAGAGCAGACGCGACTGCGCTTCCTTCACGCCCTTGATCACCTTTCGACTGAGTTGGCACGCAGCGCGCCTGCACTGCGAGATCGTATAGCAATCGGATGGGACGAGCTTAAAGCGTTGCCATTGATGGTCTACCAACAGTTAATACCTGTAATGGCGACATCTCCCGATTTGCCGATGCCAGGTGTTTTGGTTTTGCTAAGGGCTTTCATGCAGGAAAGTCCTCCGGCATTCCACTTTCGAGACGACGACATCGGTGACCGGGATTCGGCAGGCAAAGTTATTGCGTCAATGTTCCCAGTGGAAGGACGCCGAAGAATCGATGCTGAGTGGGTGCTCGCGTGGCAGAAAAGCAGGGATATAGTCACTGCCGAGATTCGACTGGCTAGCGACGAAAAACGTAACGATGCGATGCAGGAGGCGGCCGCCGCGATTAATGCCTCGCTCAAAGAAAAAATTATCGTCACGCAGCCTAAAAGTAGTGGTGCCTATGTCAAGCCACGGACGCTCAAAGAATCGGTGGGTGCTGTCGTTGGCGCTACCATTAATCTTGGTGTCACGCGGGTAAAACCCGCAGCTAAACCTGTGGGGATTTTGAAAACTAAACCACCAAGCCCGAGCGATACGATTGAGTCATCAAGCCCAAGTGCCCCTGCTGCATATACGAATGCCGACCTCGAGCAGCGCGGCTGGGAAATACTCGTACAGGCACTAGAGACATCCGCAGATCGACGCCTTGTTGATTTTCGTAAGCGTCAAGGAGTAGGAGCAGATGGAGTGTTCGAATGGAAAACGTTTGTCGAAATGAAAGCGACCGCTCGTAGTCCTCAATCTCAAATCGAGCTATCAAATAATGAGTTCAAGCGTGCGAAGGAACGTGGTAGCGACTTTATACTGGCGCTCGTCTCCGGACTTGAAACGGGATATAGGGACGAGGTAAGGCTGATATTCGATCCTGCAAATTGCGCAACGATCCGACCTACAAATGGTGTGAGACTGGTGGCATTACTAGAACTTCCCTCAATCATCATCCATTTCGAAAACACCTAAGGCTACGCTTAGTCGGCAGGGCAGACGCCAAGCGAGTGTCTACGTTATAAACTTGGACTGAGCCAATCGATACAACAGACTGGCTAAACCGCTCGGCAGTCATTTCGTAGTTTTAGCGCTTTCCGAGGACGGTTATTTAGGAACTTAGCTCGCGAGTGATTCGTATGCGATTACGGCAGTTATAAGCATTATCTACACCAACTACCTCTCATTAATAGCTTGGGCCCGACCAGCGTAGAGACATCAGCGGCCACCTGCCTACAGTCCGCTATTGGCCAATGCTGTTGAAAAAGTCGGTAATCCAAAACTGCCTGATCATTGACCGGTGAAAGCGCCTTTTTTACACGCTGCTACGTGAAATCTGCGTATGGAAACCTCTGCTGAAAGTGAAGTTTTCAATCTCGGACGCGTACTTTTCTGCTGCGGAAACCAATGCCGACTTTTTCAACAGAATCGGCCGAAAGCAGCCAGTCACGATTGGCAGCTTTCGGCCCCAGCGTGTAAAAGCGCTCCCTCAGAGCTAAAGGTCACGCGCTTATGTGAAATCTGAAAATTATCGGTAGCTCAGCCGAGCTGGATTTTGCGTAGAAATGCGTTTTTAGGTCCAACACTGGGCATCAATCGTGCTGAAAAACGTTTAGACACAGTCTCGCCCGATTCCTTCCTGTCACAATGGGCTGCTAGCGGCAGAGATCAGCCCTTCACGGAGATCTGCTATGGGGTGAGTATTTGCCATTAGGCATGCCGCCTCCTGAGGCGCCCGGCACAGGCCTACTTGTTCGTAGTGCCTAAGGGACCAAGCTGAAGTCCAATGCTGATAAGAACGCTTTACAGGCCAGCATAGGTAGCGTATCCCCAGAATCAAGGGCTGCCTTTTAAGTGTCATGCTAAACCGCAGTCCTGGTCTGGAACTCGGGCGGTTCGATTATTTAAACCTTCAAATATTCTCCTTAAAAAATAGGTTCACATGAAAACTGATAGCAATGCTGTGATTCGTTTTGCTGTTCAAAATTATTTTGACGGGAAAATGCCAAAAGCCGCAATCGCTACCGGCTACACTCACGCGCAGATAAAAAATTGGGTAGACGACGTGGTCGTTGCGAGGGTCTCCACTGCGAGGTACGTGATGGCAGTGGCGCTGATACCAGAGTTTCAGGTTGTTTGTGAGCACGCCCAGTACGATTGCAATGAAAGTTTGTCTCCTCAGCTCAATGTAATGCTTAACGGGCATGCTGATCACCCGGGGGTGTATGCTTTTTATGATAGTTTTTGCAACTTGATTTACATTGGGAAGGCAAATGCTTCTCTAAAGAAAGAAATTACAAGCGCGATAGCCCGAGAGGTGGACTTGCCTTTCCCTAAGACGGCTGTTGTGCCTGATAATAGAAAATCTGTGGTTCGTTACATCTCGGCATATGACGTGGGCGGAATGGATCACTCAGATTACCCCCGTCACGTGGAATCTCTAATATTGAGATTGAACAAGCCTCTTTTGAACAAGCAAGTAGGTAAATTAACAAAGATTTTGCCGAAAATGCCTGAGCTGTAAACTGTCAATGACGCTATTAGCTGCGGGGATAGTCACGTAACAGTTTAGTCCATTGAGGCTCGTGATGTGACGTGTTGATATATGTTCAAAGCCGCTTTTCGAGGATCGTGCCCTATTTTTACGGGGCGACAATCACTCCCTTAACTGCCGGTCTCTAATGGCTGAAATTGGCCGGTTTCTGCCCTTCGCGCCAGGGAAATCGGCCAGAGACGGTAAACGCCTGCTCTTGGTTAAGGGGGCGGCCTAGCTCATCCCAGTGAGCGGAGCTAGCGGCTTGAACCTCTTGTTAGGCAACTGATGACACTGTGTTCCTTGAAACCATCACGTTGTCATTATATTTAATCATCATGGCCGTATTCTCGACGTCGTAGAAATAATGAACAATTTCTTGAGCAGTGAAATCATTTTCTAATAGTGGATGCATTGCAAACTGATTGTGATAAACCTGTAATCCATCTAAATGGGTTTCTTTATGCTCACTTCCGCTGCAAATATGGACGTCATGCCCGCAGACTTCTTTACCAGAGTAGAAGCGCTCAGAGAAAATATCGTAGGTGTCGGACACTTTAGTTCTGGTCTTACCAATTTTCTCTAGGCCCTCCTTAGCTAAGAATTCAACTATTCCCATTTTCCTGAGTCTAGTGGTTTTTACGAAGCTTGCTGTACCAGCTAAAGCCACTGCTTTTCCAAAGGTACCTGTCGTGGAAAAAATAACAGCGCTAATTTCTTTGTAGCTATCATTGGTGAAAATTCCCAAATCAATGTCTTTGCCATTTCTGTTTTTTACAGAAGCGATTACAGTTTGTGGCTCATTATAATTAACTGGAGGCTCCAGACCATAAAGGACTCTATTTATGGCTGTATTGTTTTGGCTTTGTGATAGTTTACTATCAAATGGCGCAATCGCCAGAACAAAAGGGTTACCCTTTACGTGTTCTAAAGACGAGTATGAATATTTGCCTTTGCCATCACCCAAATAAAGTTGGTGTTTGTCACGTATTTTTCCAGATAGTTTCAGAGTAGCATCGTCGAGGAATTTTTCTGCGGGCATGCTTGATATATCAAGCTTCAATGTTGGCAGAACTGAAGGGTTAGATGTTACTGCCTCAACAGAAATATTCCTTTTGTATTTGTCCTGCAAATTGAAGTCCGGGCTAGCCTTCGTATAGTCAATTTTAAATTCGAGTAGCTTGAATGCTTTGTTAAGATAGATTTCCCAGTAAGTAGAGTTGAAGCTAGTCTGGAACTCATTGATAAACTTAGCTGCTTCCCCTTGGCGCTCAAAAATCCCGTCACTCCATTCATTGATTATTTTATGAGTCTCGGAGTACTCTGGAGTGTCCTTAATTTCTTTAAAGTACGGATGTAATTTATTTTCATCTAGCAATGTTTCAAATAGATTAATACTCATTTTCTACCAGGGGCCTCACTATAATTAGACGACGCAAGCAGGGTGATTTTTAACGTAATATGTATCTGATAACGTTCCTTATCCATGCGTAACTCTTTCAGTAGCCCTCAAGGTGTGGTGGAAACGCGACAAGAGACGGGAAGAAAAAGCGACATAGCCTGCACGCAGATTACGAAGTCGCTTGCAGCATGTCCATTGCCTATTTTGGCCGGTTACTGCTGCTCGTGACGAGGCATTAGCCGCGTTCAACTAGGGGCCGCTTCTGGTCGATCTCTGCCTGTCGCGAGGGCCGTAACCGACCCAGAGCTGATGGCCGGACATTCAAACCAAATGGTAGAACTGTGGGGTCGCTTCGCCTGCGGCTGGCTGTTCCACTACAGAATCATTTGCAGCTTGGACATCCCAGCGCATGACCAAGAGTCATGCGCTGGCGCCGTAGGTTGCTTGGTTTCTGACGACGAAGAGATACGTGATCTCTCAGGTCCGGTGTTCATGGACATGCTCCACATGCTGGCATAGCTCGCGGGGCCACCTCGGACGACCTCTGCCGGTCACGATGGGCGGGAGTCGGCCAACAGCAGCCTGGCTTGGCGCCTGCTGGGAAACATGGTTTACATCGACTTGACCGATACCACTTCTACATACCGGAATTTTTTCCTGGCTGCTTTGGTGGCTTCCTGCTCTGCCAGCAGCGTACTCAGAGTATCGGCTTCATGGACGATCTCAAGCGTCATTCCTTCAAACTCATTGCTCACACGGAGAGTCACCAGAAGCCGCGGGGTAAAGGTTTTGGGAGCCTTCTTTTTAGCCACTTTTGATACGGGCGCGGCGGCGACGTCCAGCTGGATTTCTTCTAGGGGGGCGGTGCTCACCGGCGCAGATATTTCAGCGTTGCCGAATAACGCTTGGCGCATCTCTTCTTCGGTCCATTCTTCATTCATGCTGCTTCTCAAGGATCTGATCACTAAACCAGCGCAATTATAACAGCTAGTCATGGCAAGACAGTTTCCACTCCATTCTCTGAGATCCATTTGGTCACTTCTTCAAGGGCCGCTGCTAGGGCGTGCTGGTGGTGTAGGAGGAGTGTGAGAGCGTCCGATGTGGCTATGTTAGCTTCAGAGTTATCTGGCATGGGGATCGTCCTTGAGTAACGGGTGTGGGAAGACTAGCTGAACACGCCGCTAGTTGAAGTCACTTACCAGACCCGCTGATACCTGGGTATTAGTACTGACTTGAAGACTCATTTGCAATTGACCTAACCAGCCATTTGCAGCGGATTCCCCCCATAGCAACCCTAACCGGCAGTGAACGGCCAAAAGCGTTCTTTGAGTGGAAGCAAAATTAGGGGCGATTCACTCTGCTGATGTCTGAGCCTTCATGCATGAGGTTAGATGACTTGGCCGTACGGTTACAGTTGAGTTTTGATTCTGTAACGCTAAATTTTTATGTAACGCATTGTGCGTTACGTAAAAATTTAGCGTTACAGCAATGGAGTTAATCTGCATTTTTGGCTGCACTCAAACGCTCCCAGCCTTACGACCATTTTCATTCAGGCTATCGATAGGAGAGATTTCGCTCCGTCAATCTGAAGCCAATCCCATTTGCATTGCATACCAAGCGCCGATGTCCATGCACCCCTCCCCGACGTATCGACCGCCAATACGACGGAGAAACGCCTCCTTCGCCTCATTTGTGGAGAGCCTCAGCCAAGGGCTATCGTCACCGTAAGAGACGAAGAGCTGTCCGTTAGGTGCCCGCTCGGCTTTGTATTGGGCGAAGTCGGTTTCGCCGTCAACGGCTTCATGTAGGGCGTATACGTCTTCGACTTCTGTTTGTACGGCACCGTCGAGCCACTCATCAAAATCAGTCAGCGTTAGCCTGCCCATTGTTGATTCCTTTTATTTTACAAATGCGAAAATCAGCGCCTTCCTAAATATACCCAGTCGCCAAGCAGTTGCTTGCGGCGGTCAATTCATAACCTACCGGACTATTCTTCAGCTGCGTAGTGCGCATTGCATTTGGGGCACATCCATTTACCTGCGAAATAAAAATCAGATGGCACGTTGGCCAGTCTCACACGACGCTCATCAACATCCCAACAAGAAGTGCAAAATCTACCAGTCACTCCATTAAAACTGTAGACGCCTTCACTTGTATAGGTAGGCTGCCCAATTGTCTTCTGCTTGATTTGCTCCTGGAGAAGGACAATCTGCTCTTGTGCCACAGCTAGCTTCATTTTGAGTTCGCCAGATTCCAGCTTAGCGTCACCAAGAGCTGAGTGCAGATCCGCAACGAGCATTTTAAAATCAGCATCGCCAACTTTGTGGCTAAGTCGCGAAGTTTGTTTGATGCGTCTAACGCTTGCTGCAATAACGCGATTATATCCATAATATTTCTCCTTTCTCTTGCCTTCCGGTTCCATTCTGCCCAGACATCCCTGGTTTGCAGCCATCAGAGCCCGAATAACCCTAAGGGGCAAAAAGCTAGTCCCTCTAATCACTGGGTCATTGCACATCAAATGCCGGTGATATGAGGCTGATTTTCTAGCTTCTCCGATTAAGTACCCTCACTGCCCGAGCTTGTTATTAAGATAGTGGAAGATCGTCCTCACAGCATTTACAAATAGGAAAGCTTCCGCTGCTTCGATGAGATTTTCTGTTGGGTGGGCGACGCTGCCATGATTGCGGATGGTGTTGAGCGCATCCATGACGGCAGCGAATGACTGAAGTACTTTACCAACCTCGGCCCCGTGGTTGCCTAAGGCGTTCAAGGCTGGGTGATCGGAGCGGAGTGCTTTAAACGCCTGAGTAAGGGTTGCGTTCACCGGGAGTGGGATACTCACGGCAGCGCATTCGGCCCTCAGGTATCCATGCATAGCGGTATGAAGCCTATCCACGGCGCTCTGTGCGCCATTCGTTACGACAAGTTGATCAGCGTCAGAAAGCGCACGGCGGACTACCTCAGACGCGTTTTGAGAAGGCGCTACAGCTCGAACGTGGCCCACGCTGCGTCCTAATTGATCGAGAAGTTCAGGAACGGAACTTTCTAAAAGCGGTAATACTTTGGGGTGTTCAATTAGCGCTGCCAGCCCTTGTGGACTGTGATGTTGCAAGCGGTTTATCACATCGAACACGCAATCACCGTAATCAGTGTCGCCCCAGTCCAGGCTACGCAGCAGGCGCTTGTGACCAGTAATATATGAGTACTGACCAGTGAGGTGTCCAATCTCGTGCCAGTCTGATTCTACAAAGGCGCTGATAATAGCCCTGTGTAGGGCAATAATAATTGGTCCATTCCACGATGGGTCTTCTAATAAATACTGGTTCATTCCACACTCCAAACCCATCTTCTCTGTGGTTCTATCCACGTGAATGCTAAGCAGCAGACAGAATCACTGATACGACTATGCCAGCGCAACCTCGAAAGCGCTGCTGAAAATGGCAGTGTCAGCAGATCGATACGGCTGGCTTGTATCGAGGCTTGCCTACTCAGGTAGGGGTCGCATGATCTTGTCTTTTATGGTTACAGCAAGCACCTTCGTCGGAAGTAAACTCCTCTCACTGTGGATCAACGTAAGCGTTCGGGCACCCGTCGTGCACCAAAACTTTCATGCGATTGCCTCGACGATTGGAAAAGAGATAAGCGCAGTGCGGCTGCGCCGCACCGAAGACGACGACTCGGGCGAGCGCTTTTTCGGTGCCGGAACGCATGTCCATCGGTTCAGTGGCCAGCCAGATCGCGTCGATCCGGATCCTGAAGCAAGTACCCGGACAAAACGGGCACATCCTTCGGGATCGGAAGAGGGCCACTTTACTGTGAGAGTTTGCTCGCCAAATGGCAGCTCGATGACAGCCTAGCCCTCGGCCTGCCTTTTCGGGGCGACCTTTACCGGAACAAACGCCGGCAGCGTTGCGGGTGGCTGATCTCGGCAAAGCGGCGGCCACTTGCGGATCACAATGGCATTGATGCTGTGACTGATGGCAACGCTGGAAATCGACACACCGGGTTGCAGGCATTTCTGAACAACCTGGGCTTTGAACGACTTGATGTAGGAGCTTGGTCGGCGCATTTAAGGGCTATCGCGTCCGCTTAAGATAGGCGGACACCATCGCCCTTAATCTGGGCGTTCGGTAGGAGTGTTTGCCGATCGCTTACGGATCAACTCTGCTTAACACCGTGATATCTTTAGATCCCGGTAAATTTCTGATTAGGTCGCAGACACTTTGCACCCTGGCCCCACCAGCAAATTCTTCAACCGATGAAGAGGCTGATCTTGGTCCTTCGTTCGTCAACCAAGCAACTTTGAAGGGGGCTTATTTGGCGTCCGAACGACATTACTGATACTGTCTGACGCTGCTCAAGAAAGGATTTCGCAGTGGCCATGACTTACCTCAAATACTTCCCAAAACCCGTGCTAGACGATCTAGTGAACGGTAGATGGCTGCCAATTATCGGCGCCGGAATGTCACTCAATGCGCACGTCACGTCAGGTCAGAGACCGCCGCTTTGGGGAGAGCTAGGAAAGCTTCTAGAGGACGACTTGATTGAGTTCAATTCCAGTGGTGCACTAGACGCAATTTCAGCGTATGAGCATGAGCTTGGCCGTGCGAGGCTAATGGACAAGCTCTCGCAGGTGCTGCTGATCCACGAGGCGCAGCCAGGAAAAGCACACAAGAGCTTTTGTTCTATTCCGTTCGATATCGTTTGCACAACGAACTTTGATTTTTTACTGGAACAGGAGTACCGGCTGGGGCCGAATACCGTCTACCCCATCCTTGAAGAGGAGCAGCTGTCGCTGAACTCGTCCAAGGCTGGCGTAAACTTATTGAAACTTCATGGGGACCTTCACCACCCTAGAAGGATGGTAGTCACTGAGGCCGATTATGACGGTTTCTTAGCAAACTATCCGCTCTTCGCAACATATCTAGCGAACCTTTTGATCACCAAGACAGCTGTACTGGTTGGGTACAGCCTTGACGATCCTGATTTTCGACAGATCTGGCATGTTGTCTCACAGCGTTTAGGGCGTACTAGGCGATTTGCCTACACCATTGTTGTCGGTGCAAATCAATCCGATGTCTCCCGATTTGAGCGTCGTGGGGTGAAGGTGATAAATCTGCCAGGCACCCGAGACAAATATGGAGAGATCCTTGCCGCTGCGTTCGATGAGCTACGGGAGCTTCTGAGGGACAAAGCGTTCACGGTGATGAAAGCGACCGAGGAAAGGACAATGCAGGAGCTGTCGCTACCGAGGTCAGCATCCTCACGGCTTTGTTTCTTTTCATTGCCATTAGAAGTTCTACCGTTTTATAAAGATCAAGTATTCCCTGCCCTTGAAGACATCAACCTCGTCCCAATAACGGCGGATGGAGTGATTTCCCCAACTGACATGGTCATCGCCAAACTGGATGCGCTGATTGATAGATCAATCGCAATGGTTATTGATCTATCATCTAACTGGACAGTAGTGGAGCTGAAAATGGCGCTTAACCGTGCCGCAGCCAGGAGGCTTGAGGGTAGGCCGCTCACGCTCATAGTAGTCACGAGAGAGGGGCAGCAATTACCAACTGCGATAGAAGGGGTAGTGACGATCCACCGACCTGATCTTTTAACTTCTCAATCAGAGGATTTTGCTCGTAAGTTGGTCGCAACCCTCGAGCAGGCACTTCCCTCCGACGCTGAATCCCAGCTAGATGAAGCGCGTCGGCTTTTTGGCGTTAAGGCATACCGCGCAGCTATCGTTTCCGCTGTCACATATTTAGAAGGCGAGCTGCGAAAAGTTTTGCGTATTGGGGATGACGAAACTGCGTTAAAACTTCACTTGTCGTTGATTGGGATGATAAAAAGCGCAGTTAGTCGCGGTGTCATCAGTGAAGATGTGTTACCAAACCTCCAAGATTGGATTGAGTTGAGGAATGGTATTGTTCATTCTAGAGAGGGGCTTGAGGTTTCTAGAAGTATCGCAAAAACAGTCGTTGATGGGATAACTAAAATCGTAAGGGCATTTCATAGAACGTAGGCTCGGTCATATTCAAGCATGAAAAACGCATGCTGAGTCAGTATATGAGATAAAGAAAGGTTTCGCTCCCCGTAGCTTGTACTCACGAGGTAATTTTCCTTAACGATGTTAGCCAAATATCAGCTTTCGAACTAACTTCGTAGGTTGGCTACTGGCCGATTGCAATATGCGAGGGCCTAGGAGAGTCTATAAGTATAGGTTAAGATTAGCCCGAATTCACTTCCTTGAGGAAGAGTCTTCGAGCTGAACGAAGTGCGGTATTTATTTTATGATTTTTGACTTGATGATGAGTCTATTTTTTTTGCTTTAGCACTTGAGGGCTGATAGTCACAAGATTTAAGCATCTTTCCAGCAACAATCGCTGTATCGAACGCCATGAGAAGGGCTTCGACTTTCTCCTTCATTTGATTCACAAATGAAAAATTTAATTGCACATAAAAGTTTTTGTTTACTACAATGTCAGGATTCTTTTTCTTGAATTCAGTACTAACTTTTCCATCTGAATGAACAAGGAAGTGCCGAACCTCTAAATAGGGAAGCGCCGAATCTATGAGCGACCTATCAATTTTTAAGTCCAGTTTGTCTGACATTTTTTGGAATAATTTTAGCGTGCTTTTCTCTGCTTCTAACGCTTGAAATACGGAATCTGCAAGCATCCTAGAGATTGACTCCCAACTCCCAGCATTTAAGATGTCTTTCGCGTCCACTTTAAATGCATGTTCGCCAATGATTCGCCCAGGGCTAAATCCATTTTCCGTACATTTTTCCAGCAATATTTTCAAGTATTGGGTGACTTCCTCATAAATATCCTTCACATAAGAAGAGTAAACTGTCTGCCTAAGGTGATTTACTAGCAGTTCTCGACTTTTATCAGAATTCTTTCTTTTGTAAAGTCGTGGGTGCCTTGAAGCATCAACATTCTTTAAAATTTCTTTTGAGTTTGAGCTAGATAAATCGCCATTAATCATCCCTATCCTTATTACATCAACAAGGGCTAAGTCATCATCAAAGCTTGATATTTTTTGGAGGAAAGCATGTAGCGCCTTTGTTGTCATTTTACACCTAGTTAATTTAGTAGTATTTATGCAAAAAATTCATGCCTCGCAAAAAAAATAGCACAATGACATCATCAGTAAAAGCTCAGTGAATGCAGTATATGGCTGAATTCTGCTGATCGACTCACGCCCGCGGTGGATAGGGTGGAGCTGCCGAGCAAGCAAATTTCGCGGATACCATCGATCAAGAGCCGTGATGGTGCGATTTTTTTGGCATCGCATGGTGGTTGGCTGACCGGCATTCCTCTTCGAGGCTATCTGTCTAGCTTCATTTTGATTAATCGGAGTAAATCAATTTGTTCCCTGCGCTTGGGCCAAAGCCGCAAAAGCACAGCGCGCACAAGCACAGCGACAGGTACATCAGGGATATCTATCTCCCATATCTACATTGCACAAGTGCTGCATTGCCATGCTCAGTGAGGGAAGACCCTGCGCAGGTCTAGTGAAGAATTAGGCGGGTAAATACTACGAACCTGACTTGCATTGTGGATGGCATCACGCCACTATTCAGCGAGTCAAGAAAGGGATACTCTCGCGGGTGGAAGACGGCAATGGAAGGTCGCATGGACAGTATTATTCTAAATGATCAAGGCGTGTTGCTCGCTTCGTGCTTGCCATCCATGCGTGCTCGAGTCAAAAGCTCTGTAGTACGTCGTTTAGTAGACGAGCGCGATCACAGTCGTAAAAATGCCTATAGGCATGCATTCAATTTAAATTCAATTAACTGCGCCCACTTTGTCCTCAACGCCTCTCCACTACTCAATGACAACGATTGCTTCATGAGTCCTGCTTATTCTCTGGCGCTGATATCTCAGCATATGCAAAGACATATAATATGAAACTCCATGAAGTCAGTCCTAGGGAGCAAAGCGGACGAGATACAATTGACCGTTTTCAAGCGCAGTTCAAGGCCGCTAGTTTGGAAAGCTTGGCGCTATTGGAAAATGGGGAAATAAACAGAGTGTACTGCGATGTACACGAGGACTATGTTGTCAAGTACGTAGTTAACTCAAAATCGCACTATCGATTTGTTCAAGTAAAAACAAAAAGCAAACTAAACCATCAGTACAATATACTTGAAATTTTCGGTCTAAAGAAAAAACCGAAAAATGCTCCTATTCATGACTTGGCTGGAAGCTTCGCGGGGAAGTTACTGCTTCATGTTGAAGAGTTTGGCGAAGCATGCAGCTCCATTGAAATTTGCACAAACGTAAATTTTGATGATGAGGTCGAACGAATTTGCCAAGAAGTTAAAGGCAGACTCAGCCAAACTAAGAACACCGTAAGCCTTATCAGCGAGACCAAAAAACTAATACCTTCCCTCGCCACCAAGAGCGACGAAGATGTAATGGGTTTTTTGTCGCACTTGGTATTGGCACCCCGAAAGCAGATCCTCAATGAGGAAGAGGATGTTTTCGTTTCCCAAGCATCTAGCCAGATATTTAAGTATAGCGAAATAAATCTTAATCCTCTTGAGGTTAAGAAGATAATTATCCAGCTACTGTCTTTGATTGAGGACAAATCTGCCGTTCCTCTTTCCAGTGGTATAACCGAAGAAGATTTAGATGCAAAAGCGAGTGTCCATCTGGATGATGTTCTAGACATTCTCTGCATTTCCAGATCCGCCTATTATGTTCTTAAGGCTGGAGGTGATGATAAAGCTATAAAGTCAGTCTCGATTCTACAAAGGATGCTGAAACGTTCCGGTTTTTCAGATGAAACAGTGGACACATTTGCAGGATTTAAATGTAACTGGGAGGCCTGGTACAGGACTAATAGGCATGCGCTTTTGGAGTTCCGCTTAGCCGTAGCAAAGAACAAAATTATACAGGTGGCGAGAAAAATTTCTGTCGGTCAAACCGACATGAACTCAATCACTGAAGAAATTTCATGCTTGGCAGCCCAAATCAGTAATGACCTTGGACGATCCGACCTCACAGAAGAATTGGCATTCGGCGCCGTTCTATCTGAATTGGTAAAAGGAGAGGCGCAATGAATTTCCGCGAGGCGGTCTCGAATGCCAAGACGGAATCCATAGCCTTGTTGACCGAAGGCAGTCCTAGGGGACGCCAAGATGTGCTTGGCAATGACAGTCTATTTCATACCCCGCTAATTGCGCTAACCATCATCCTGCTCGCGCGTTCAAGAGCTAAGCCCAAGCAAGATGAGATCGGAATGCTAGTGGGAGTTTGTTTTGAAAAAAGCCTGGCGGGTTTCAAAGGGTCGAGCCAAGAGCTAGGGTGGTCTGCGAACCTGAGAATCCGCACCGTAAAGGCGTTTACATTTTTGGAAAATACTGGATTTATCGTCATCAACAAAGAAACTTCCCGCATTGAAGCAACTGACGCGGGGAAAAAGCTAATCGATACCATTTTAAAAGATGAAAGCAGGCTCTGTATTGCATTACTGATGATAAAGCGTGCCTACCGCAACATTTGTAAGGAACGAGCTATTGAGGCTAAGTTGAATGAAATTTGAATCGCTTGAAATTATTCAGAACAATCCAGATGGGTGGCGCTCAGGTGAGCTTGAGTTTGGCGATGTCATCACTCAACTATATGCGAAGAACGGTAGTGGAAAGACCCCGCTGATCCAAGCGATGATGTTCTGCCTTGGACTGCATGTTCAATTCAGAGAGGATATTGTTCGAAACTGCAAACTAGCTCGTTTAAAATTGGTCCTAAAAGGGAAACAGTTTACCCTAGATCGAATGATGGGAGACTCCTTCGATCTGACAGTGAGAGTTGACAACGTAACTGAGGATCGGTTTTACAACGAAGATGACTTTTCAAAATTTATGTTGAAGTCACTCGATCTTAGAAGTGACAGACTTGTAACAAACGGCAACACGCCTACTACACCTTATTTTTCGGCGCTGCTACCCCTATTTTATCTGGATCAGGATCAAGGATACTCTGAATACTATGCTCCTCCTCGCCCAGGGTTTATAAAAAATCAGTTTTCTGAGATGGTTAGGCTAGCTACTAATTTTCCACCCCAGAACTCGTATGACAAAAAGAAAAAAGCGATTGAAGTTAAAAAAGATTTAGACTATTTGGATACAACAATCGTTGATAGCCGCAAACTGATGGAGCGTATCGCTCAGGAGCTTCCATCGCCGGCGCGAAAAATGGAAGATATTGATCGCCTTATTTCTGAGTCAAAGTCACGTCTAGAAGACCTTAAAAAATCTAAAGATATAAAAAGTGATTCACTTTCAAGTTTGGACCATGTTATAGGAAATCTTAGAAGGAGGCACCGTGAGTTGCAATCGGAGGAGGCTGGTCTCGAATCAAAAATCTCCAGTTCAACGCAAATACGGGAAGAGATACAGAGTGAGATTGAAACGCTTAACTTGAATGAAGAAGCTAAGCGGGCTTTTATTTCTTTCTCTGATATATGCATCTCGCCATCATGTGGGCTATTCATGGTAAGTGCAGACTCGTACGGTAAGAGCTTGCTTTATCTGAAAGATCAAATCAAAGATCTCGAAATATCGACTGCCTCAAATATACAGAAGTCGGAAGCGATATCCACAGAGAAACGATTTATTGAGTCGCAAATCGCGCAACTTGCTCAGCAAAGAGGCTTAGCGGAGCGGGAAGCAGGCATTGAAATATTCATTGAGGCTATTAGCAGAATTGCTTCGGAAATCTTTGAACTCGGATTAGAAAAGAATAAGCTAGAAAAATCTGAACAACATAAAAATATTCACCTCGAACTATTAAAAAGAAGAGAGATCGTTCTTACACTTGAGGACTCGTTGCAAAGTTCACGTGAACAATCCCCAGACATCCTTCGGTTTAGGATCGAACTTGGACAAAAAATGGCGGAATGGCTCGACGTGCTCAACTCCAAGAATATTTCCAGGGACATCCGAATCGATTCGGACCTCAAGCCCATACTAGGAACTGAAAAACTCGGAATTATCAAAGGCAGCTCAAAGGCTCGAACAGTTCTGGCGTTTCATGCTGCATTATTTGAGCTGTGCACCAGCGATCCACTCTCTCCCTTCAGAGTGCTTGTATTTGACACACCTCGTCAGCAGGAAATTCACTGGGAAGATTTGGATGCCTATATCAAGGCGTTAAAAGGTGTTGCTCTACGTAACAACGCCCAGGTTATTTTCTCTACCACTAGCTATCAGTATGAGATCGATATCAAAACAGACAAGGAGTGGTTGCCCAAGTTTGCAGGCGCTGAGCAAGCCATGTACCTAGGTAAGGTTGGTCAGCTTCCCATTGATAGTGCTCCATGAGATTCGCAACGATGCCGTGCCGGATCAACCCTCAAAAAAACTTGGTAATAGCCCAATTGCTGCCGGAAATTTAATCTTCCCTATTAAGCTTTCGGAACCAAAAGTTGATCTCTGAAGAATAGTATTACTAACTCGAAATCGTTAACAAATCAGTGCAACTTAGAATCGAATTATCAAGTGATCGGACCTGCTGCGGATTTAAGGGTTGACGGAAGGATTCTGGGAATAAAGCCATTTATAGGACGCAGGGTTCGGAGTGCATGAGCTTAGCGTTGTAACGAATATTTCAATAGCCCCATTCTTCTTGGATCAGGATGCAAGATACTTCAAAATGCAGTAGCACCGTATAATTTGTCTCACAGTTTTTTTTTGTTAAAATCAAGAACATTGGATTTTGAAAGACTAGTCAAGGAGCTTTCGAGATTTTTGATTTTTGCAAGAAGATTCAGTTCTCTAGCTAACGATTTTTCATATAGATCTTTGTATCGGCTGACCTCCTTTTTTTGCCTGATCAGAGGTTCTGATTGTCTTGAATTCTCTTTTTTATTAGAGTGCTCGGCTTTATTTATGGCATCTATTAAAAGCTTAAACTTAGGGTTGGAGCTTCGGATAAAACCTCTGTAAAGATTTGCTTCCGTAGCTACAGTGTCCAAGTTTATTTTACTGCTATTAGGAACGACGATGCATTTTCCGGACTGCAATCGTGCTAAAGCTTCGAAGCACTTTAGTACATTGTTTAACATTTTTCGATTCCCTTATTCAAGATTGAATCTAGAAACTTTTCTAACTCCAAAAGATCTTCAAGTTCCGTCAAGTATTCAGGAGACCCCACGGCAAGCATATTAAGAAAAATCCGCTGAGCGCGAATAACGTTTTCGATTTTTTCTTTTTTGATAACGGCCCCCGCACACCGAAGGCAGGATGTTAGAGGCGCATGCATAATGCGGTCGCATGCTGTAATACTGGTACAACCTCCGTGAATAGTTCCACGGTAGGCCATTTTTCCTTTATGGATGGCAGACTTAGCAGTTTCAGAGTCAGAAGCAATGATATTAACTGGGTTTGTTGATGTCCGATTAGCTTCAACCCATGCGCCATGACCTCCATATAGTTTGATGTCATCTGAAATGAAATCAGACTCATAGTTTAAAGCCTCTACGAATTTCGCCATTGACTGATATTCAGTTTTAAAATGATTCATATCTGACCCAAATAGTTTTGAAAATTTGTTCCGACCTCTAGCATAGTAAAGAGTCATCGCCCTTGAGAGATGCTGGAGCTGGCGTTTTAATGAGGTGTATGTTACCAAATTACTTTGAATCGCATAAAACGCAAGAGATCTTCTGAATTGATGAGTTGTAAAGTGCCAACGCTTATTGATCTGGAATCTCTCATCAGCAGCCCATTTTTTCTGAAAGTCAAGGTTTGTTAAGTTGGTATAGTCTTCATTTGTTATAACCATATCCACATGATCGAAAATATAATTCAAATGCCAGTGCACCAAATTGGCTGGTGTATTGATATCCCCTTGAAATCTCGTGTGGGCGGTGTGAAATTTTAGATTGCTAAGGTTGGGAAATAACAATAGTGAGTCGGGTGATACATTTTTCCGATGGGATACAATTTTACAGATCAGTTGCGCCGCAGTAATGGCGATTTTTACTTGTGGGCTGGTTATCCAGTAAGTGCTCTTTTTGCTACGAGAAAGTTTAGTGGTTATCCCCAAGAGCTGAAGCACTTTCTTATTATTGATCTTTTTTGTTGTTAGGCAGTTATAACGTAAGCTATAAGCTTCGTCATCCCTCATACCCGAAAAAGCATGTATTGTACACTTTGACGCGAATTGGATGCTTCGCAAGTATCGCCCTAAGCTTACAATGCAAAAAACATAGTTTTTCTTGAAAAGTATGTCAAGACCATATTCTTCTGCACGGGACCTTACGAATTCTGGTGACCATTGCGAGCGAGCATGTTCGTGAGGAGTAGAGTGGAAATAATCTTCTACTTCAATTAGAAAAGCAGAGATATTCTTGCTATGTCCCAAAAAGTCAGAGAGACGATTTTTCAAGCACGATAAGCCGCTCAAAAATATTCTTGGTGGGATCACAGCAGTTTGATTATCGTTGTCGTCGTAACTTCTTTTTTGGCTATACGCAGGCGGCGACAGTGCCTCGAACCCGAGTAGTTCACTGTCTAGAGTGCTCAAATGATCTGCCAATGTATAAAGCCTCGACTGATCGTCTTTATAATGTATAGTCTCGGCAAACTCAACTAAAGTCTCTGGTGTATTGAATAGGTAGAAAATATCCACTTCTTTGGATTCACAGAAGATAGACATTTTTCCAAGTGTACGATGGTATGCCTGCAAGGTACCTACGCTGATACCCGCTCCTGAAGGGCCACCTTCGCGTGTATACATCAGTAAAAATAGAATCCATTGTACTTGGCTAATTAAATTCATATCATTTGAATATGACTTTGAAATGAAGTTGATTTTTTTATATGAGCGTGTTCGATTGTCATAGGTCCCAAGTTTCCAGCTCATATCCTCAGCTAGAGACAGAGGGTTCCCATCGATGTCTCGGCTTATGACAAAGTTTTTTGGGACTTCGGGTCGTGAGTTTGATCGCAAGCGCCATTCGAAGATATCAGGTATCGAAAAAGGTGTTGCGGCTGGTAAAATAGAAAAAAGAGCACTCATTGGATAAATCCCAGGTCGATAAATAAAGAAAGCTTCGCGTTCCAATACTCGGTTAATTGGCCGTCGTTTACCTCCGACTCGACCTTAGAAACAAGAGCTTTTTTCTCCGGTGAAATTGCACCGATAGACTTAATAAGTTGCGAGATCGCCATCTTGGTGCTTTGGTATAGTGTTTCAAAATGAACGTCGGAATGCGTTGCTTGCTCTATCTCATTAATAAAGTAACGCATGCTTGCAAGCTTCTTTATGCCCTCCGCGGATGGGTCTACTGCGTAGTTTTTGCAAAACAGGCATCCAATCATGTTTTTACAGTCGGGCTTTATAGGCGCTGATGCGATAAGTACGGATTCACCCTGTAATGGGGTGCTGCATTGACCACTTGGTGTCTGTGATATTTTTTCTGCGTCATGATGTTTAATTCGGGAGTCAAGCTGGAGAAAATACTCTGATAGCTCTTTACCTTGCTGTTGCTCAGAACCATTTGTGTAGCTTTGCTCAATGGTCCGCTCGGCGTTTTGCAGTTGATCTGCGGCTGCCGCTACTCCAAAGTTATTAGCTACCCACTCGGATTTGTAGACCCGCCATTGACGAGCGTTTACTGGTTTTAGATCTGGATTGAATTGTTTTTTTGCTAAATCAAAATATGTATATAAAAAATTTGGGTCGATAGGTACCAATTTTGACCCTGTTTCACGAAAAAAAAGTAAGTTCGTATTTCTGTCTGCTGCAAGGAAGTTTCTGAGTTTGCAGTATTTCTGAAACTCTCTAAGAAACTTTACGTGGATTTCGAAATCCACGAAGTGACCTGCTCTCGTTTTGAAGCTTCGGAAGTGTTGACGGGTCGTTATTGGATTATTCTCCATTTCAGGCTCCCAAATCTGCTTGACAAGATCAGATGGGTTGATCCCAGTTACTGCGAACATTTTCAGCTGGAATGAGCTTACCGCCCAATACGCCATTTTCAATCTAGATGGGTGCCGAGGGTCAGTGTTTGCGTTAGCTAAGCTTTGCTCACTTCGTTTTCGATTAGATCGGGCCCCGCTTGGCGTGTAATTAAAGCGTTTGGCGATATATTCAAGAGAGTTTAAAACCCCATTTTCATAGTCCCATATCCAGTTTCCATTTTTCATTTGTTCCCGTCTTGCGAGTTTCCATTTCGGTAGAATCCAGCAAGAGCATGGCAGTGTCCACGCCTGTTCATTCGGTAACTGTAGAAGATATGGAAAGGGTTGGGCGTCTAATAGAAAGCTACCGATGTTATGGAATAGCTTGTCCGCGAGATCAAGCGCACTTTCTACATCCTCATCTTCTGGGACTTTCGTGTGGTCTGTATCATTCTGAAAACGTATCGGTGTAATGCCTGCACTTATTTTAGCAGTTTTGCGCTCAAACCATTGATTCAGCATTGCCAGTGCACCACTTTGTCTTAATAAAGCAGTCTGGGATTTCATACCTGCATATAATAGTTCATCGCGTAATTCTAATATGTATTCATGGTAGGCCTTCCGTGCGCTTTGTACATTTGAAAATACGTCGGGGTAGTTATTTTGGTCTGCCCAGTCTATAAATAACATACCTTCTTTTATTTGATTTCTGATAGTTATCTCTGAGTGCCTATTTTGAGCAATGTTTTGTAGAAAGCCGATTACTAGCTTCGATATGACTTGGCGACGCTCTGGATTAAAACTACTTTCAATTACCGTGTATTGCCCTTCAGCTTTCGTTCTTAGCAGATATGCGATAGCGCCGATGCTTAAGGACGCTTTACCTTTAGGAGATAAAATACGGTAATTTTCAGGTGACTGAGCCGCAGCAATACTCTCGAAGCAAGTTATTGTCGCGTCCTCAAGCCTTACGTCGTATGAAATGTCGGTCGACATGCTATTTGACCGCATCCCACACAGCAGCCATGCGCGGGAGGATCTTATCTTCCCATGCGGCTTGGATATTTTTTTTCTGCGCATGTTTCTTCGCAAGAGATAAGTATTGCAGTGTTACCTCAAGCTTTGAATGTCCAAGTTTTTCTTGCGCCATTTTTAATAAATTGTCCAAGCTAATCACCCCTTCTTCCAGCATAGGAAGGTAATCCATAAATAGGTTTAGTGCAGATGTAGCCCGAAGATCGTGAAAGCGTAGGCCCCGCTTGAATCCATTTTGCAGCAATATGGGCTTGAGCTGATCATGAATGAACGTCCTAATAGAATTACCTTTTGGAGACCATGAGCTAGCTGCATAAAATAGGTCATCCTGGGCTGCGTAAAATGGATTTCCGTGAGTGCTCACAAATACATAGTCCGTCGACCTATGTTTTTGTGATGCAAGTTTGTTGCGACGTGACAGGTAGTCTGGACTTGAAATATAAATTTTAATCTTGTTGTATAGCCATCCCGGAAACTCTAAGACCCCTGGTTTGGAATGTTTTGTGTCTATTCCTGTTCCAGGCCCAGTTACTATGTTTATAGTATCTGTGTCTTTGACGTTATGCTGACTAAAGTGACTGGATCTTAATGTGCATACTGATTGAATTCTTCCAGCGGTAACTAAGGAGGTGATAAACGTCAAAAATACTGGATAGTTGTCGATTTTTTTTAAGCAGTGTATGAGTTGCTGTTGTTCGTCTTCATCTAACGGAAAAAGTCCTACTTCGTCTAGTACGTAGATTCTTTCTGAATTCTTAGCACTAGATCTGGGCGTGAGATCCGTGGTGGTGATTTCCTTATATCTGGATAAGCCAACCTTTTGGTCGTATCGCAGAATTTTTTTCTTCTCGATCCATAATGTGTATTTGAACTGCACGCCGGATGTCATCAACCAGCGGTAGAAACTAATCATCCGATTGATTTTTCTTTTTTTTGTACTTTGCGCGTAGTGGCTATTTTCTAGGTGGTCGCAGTAGGCATAAGTTGGGCGGAGCGGTTTAAGTCTGTGATCTAATGTGTATTCGGTGTCGTAGGAGTAACAAAACTTACGGAACGTGATTAGGTCATCTGCAATTCCTTTTAGTGTTTCGTAGTTAGTTAATCCCCCGTTTTCCGGTTTCATAAGGCTTTTGATAAAATTTATACCATCTTCCCATGGCTCACCATCAATGGTGATACAAGGGATGTAGGTAACTATGTCTCTGCCGTCCGAGGGTTCCTCTGCTCTGAGCGTATCGATGCCAGAAACAAACTTATCGATGGAGTTTGAAAATTCTGCGTACCCAATTTTAACCGTTTCGAACATGATCGTGCCTAGCATATAGAATCTGATTATGCTGTTCTAGAAGCCTTAAGGTGTCAAACTTAATCGGAGTTGGTTTTATGTGGTTGGTTTTATGCGGTTGGTTTTAGCAGGTTGGTTTTGTGTAGTTGTTTTTGTAGGGTTGGTTTTATATAGCTGGGCTTGTTTGGTCGGCTTTGTATATTTGAGCTATTTGATAGAGTTTATAGGGCTGTTGATATCGTTGGTTCTAAGATCTGTTTTGTATGGGTTTTATAGGGCGGGCCTTGGATTTTGTTACGGTTTCGCAAATTATTATCGTAACCGTCCGGGCAACACACGTTCCTAATGCCATCGCTTTAGTCGATGGTGGCTGCCATGTATGGGATTTGAATTACCTAAGGCCAGTCACAACCCCCGTGACCACCCTCTCGGCCGGGGTATACCTGAGCGGGATCTCCCGATCCCGGACAGACGCTGATCTTTGAGCAAGACTTTGGCAGACGCTTACCCAAGCCAATTACACACCCATTTACGTGATTAAGCCGTAGGTACCTGCGAAGTTTAGTCACTTTGCCGAATGCTTTGAGCGTCGGTTCAGGCTGGCAGGGGATAGTTGATGAAGCCTCAATGCTGGTAAAAAATGGCGAATCAATCAGACCCCCGAGCCATTCGTATTGCACCCTGAGGTGCAGGGCGAGGTTTTTTTGGGGGGAGGGGGACTTTTAGCCCATACGCCTTCGAATTGAGGGGTTTGGTGTCTAGAGGTTTGTGGGCTGCTGGCAGCTTACTAGCGGGTAGGCTAAAGTGACTCGAACTAGCTCGTAGAAGGTCGCAGGTTCGATTCCTGTCTCGGGCACAAAGGCAACACAGTTTTCAGATGATCCCAGAATGGTTCTGAAGGCCAGACGAACCGGTATTCATGCCTGTTCTTTTGTATCTGCGCGACCTTGATGACCCAGATGCATCCCCATTCCTCGATCTAAGAGAACGACATGACCACACAAGAAATGACCCAGGAAGCGCGGCAGGAAGCAGCCCTCAAAAAGTACGTCGCGGAGTCGCCGGAACTGCTGGATGAGATCAAGGACCTGAGCGCCGATGATCAAAGGGACCAGATCCAATGGGCATTTGAGGATGAGGCCGAAGCCCAGGGCTTGCAGCCGTGGGAATTGACCCTGAAGTACACCTCCACCCCCGAGGCGTTCGAGGCGGCGCGCCTGGCGTTGCACAAGGAAGCGGCCGAGGTGCTGGGTGTCGACTGGAACGAGTATTGCGGGATGAACAACCTCGCGATCTGATACGAGCTTAATGTGGCGAGGGAGCAAGCTCCCTCGCCACAAAAGCTAGCGCTTACATTTAACGGTGTCTCAGAGACTGAGCCGCATCGACAAATCCACCGCCTTCACATCCTTGGTCATCGCCCCGATGGAGATGTAGTCCACGCCAGTTTCAGCGATGGGCAGCAGGGTGCTTTCGTTGATCCCGCCACTGGCTTCCAGCTTGGCTTTGCCGCCGTTCAGGCGCACCGCTTCGCGCATATCATCGAGGCTCAGCTCATCCAGCATGATGATGTCGGCGCCCGCCGCCAGTGCTTCGCGCAGTTCCTCCAGGCTTTCCACTTCGATTTCCACCGGCTTGCCCGGGGCGATCTTGTGGGCGGCGCTGATGGCCTGGGCAATGCCGCCACAGGCTGCGATATGGTTTTCCTTGATCAGGAACGCGTCGTACAGGCCGATGCGGTGGTTGTGGCAACCGCCGCAGGTCACGGCGTACTTCTGCGCCAGGCGCAGGCCGGGCAGGGTCTTGCGGGTATCCAGCAGCTTGACCTGGGTGGTGGCGACAAAATCCGCCAGGTATTGGGCACGGGTGGCAACGCCTGACAGCAACTGCAGGAAATTCAGCGCGCAACGCTCGCCACTGAGCAGCGAACGGGCCGGGCCTTCGAGGTGAAACAGCACCTGGTTCGGGCTGACGCGCTCACCGTCGCGCACCTGCCAATGCACGGCGACGCGTGGGTCCAGCTGGCGAAACACCGCTTCCACCCAGGCCGTTCCGCTGATGACGGCGGCATCGCGAGTGATGATCGTGGCCTTGGCCAGGCGTTCGGCCGGGATCAGTTGTGCGGTGATATCCCCACTGCCGATGTCTTCCAACAGTGCGCGACGCACGTTGGCTTCGATTTCGGCGGTCAGGTCGGCTAGACGAAGATTGGGCATGACAGGCTCCACAAACAAAGTGCCTGGATTATAGGGGCAGGGCGGGCCTGAACCCAAGGCGACAGGTGCCACTGGCGCTGCTCATTTATCCAGTGATCACAGAGTTTGCTGGCGCAACAACCCTCATTTGCAAGATAATCTCGCGCCTTGCAATTGGCGTCATAGCTTTGACGTCGCCGTGATAGTCTGTTTTTCGCAGTGCTCCGGGGTACTTTGCCCCGTTGCCGCACCGATCTTCACACACTCGAATACCGCCGTTTCAGGAGGCCAGGATGCACAATGACGGGAAGGTGGTGCCGATCAATAAGGCACGGGCGACGCCGTCACCGCTCGCCCGCCTGCCGGTGGTATTGCTCCAGGTCCGTGACAAGGCGGCGCAGCAACTCAGGCAGGGATTGCAGGAGCTGTTTGATAACGCCGACGACACGCTGTTCGAAATGGCCGAAAAGTCCCGCAGCAACGTCGACCACGGCATTTTCTTTGAGGCCATGCGCGACTTGCGCCTCAAGCGCAAGAATTTCGAGCGCGGCTTCATGGAGCAGCTCTACGAGGCGTTTGCCAATCTTGGCAACGTGGAGCGGGGTGAGCTGCAATTGATTCCGGTGGTGTCCTACGCGGCGGTGCCCGGCGTATCCGGCGATGAGCTGGAAAAAGCTGTTGCGCTCGAGGCCATGCTGGGCAAGGTGCTGCGCCGCGATGGCCTGGCCCTTGGGCAGTTGACGGCGCGTTTGAGTGCGTTGCTCGACAAGCACATGGATGATCGGGACAACCCTCTGGGCCCGGCGATGCTGTGTGCGTTCTTTCTGCAAGCGGGACGCAGCCTTGGCGTAGAAATTCGGGTCAAGCTGATCATCCTCAAGCTGTTTGAAAAATACGTTCTCAGTGACGCTGATCTGTTGTACGGCGAAGCCAATCAATTGCTGATTGCCACCGGCGTATTGCCTGAGCTCAAGGCGGTACCCTCGCGGCGTGCGGTCGCTCCCGCCGATTTGCCTGAAGACACACCGCCGATTACCGGCCGTCCAGCAGACGACAGCGGGCAGGAAGTATTCGCGGCACTGCAAGAGTTGCTGTCCGCCGTGCGCGGCAGTGTGGCGCCCACTCTAGAGGCCAGCGCCGAGACCCAGCCAATTTCCACCCGTGACCTGCTGCGCCTGCTCTCCCATTTGCAGCAATACGTACCTGAGCCCGAAGTGGAGGATGATTTCGACCTGCGCAACCAGCTTGAACAGTTGCTGACCCGGGTCAGCGTCAAGAGCGGTAAGTCGCGGGTCGTGGAGGATGCGGACGAAGATGTGATCAATCTGATCGCCATGCTCTTCGAGTTCATCCTCAATGACTGCACGGTGCCGGAATCCCTCAAGGCGCTGATTGCGCGCCTGCAGATTCCGATGCTGAAAGTGGCGGTGCTGGACAAGAGCTTTTTCAGTCGCACCAGCCATCCCGCGCGGCGCCTGCTCAATGAAATCGCGGCGGCGGCCATGGGCTGGAGCCAGCGCGACGATTATCAGCGCGACAGCCTTTACCTGCACATCGAGCAGGTAGTGCAGCGGTTGTTGACCGATTTTGTGGATGATCCTGCGATCTTTTCCCAGCTCCTGACGGAGTTCACTGCGTTTACCCATGACGAGCGGCGCCGTAGCGAATTGCTGGAGCAACGTACCCGTGATGCGGAGGAGGGGCGCGCCCGTACCGAAATCGCCCGTCAGCGGGTGGCCGAGGCCCTTAATCTGCGGCTGATGGGTAAAGTGCTCCCCGAGGTGGTGGTGCAGTTCCTGCAGCAGGCCTGGAGCCAGGTGCTGTTGCTGGCCTGCCTGAAGCACGGCGAGCGTTCGCCGCAATGGGCGGGCGGGTTGCGCACCATGGATGAGTTGATCTGGAGTGTCGGCCTCAGCGAAGACACCGAAGCGGGGCGGCGCTTGCTGGAACAGCTGCCTGAATTGCTCAAGGCCCTGCGCGACGGGTTAAGCGGCGCCGCGTTTGATCCTTTCATCACCCGGGAATTTTTCACGCAGTTGCAGACGCTGCATGTCCTGTCTTTCCGGGGCAATCCAGATGGACAGTCTTTGCTGTCGCAGGTTGAGGTGCGGGAGGCATTCGTCCTCAGCCCTGCTGCACCGGCCGTTTCGGTGAGCCTGCCGGAAGATGACCCCGACCTGCTCAAGGTTCGCCAACTGCGAGTCGGTTGCTGGGTCGAATTCCAGGAGGACGCTGAAAATACCCTGCGCTGCAAGCTGACGGCGATTATTGCGCCCGGCAATACCTGTATTTTCGTCAATCGAACCGGCCTCAAGGTCCTGGAAAAAAGTCCGGTTGAACTGGCATTGGAGTTCAAGCGCGGCGCGGTGCGAACCCTGGATGATGCACTGCTGTTTGACCGTGCCCTGGCCTCGGTGATTGGCAATCTGCGCCAACTTCATCGCGCCAAGTGATCGCAACCGGACAGCGGAACGCGGCATACTGAGGCACCCCAGCCTCGTTCAAGGAACCTGTATGCAGTTGGACCCCGCCAGCGGTTGGTGCCAGGGCATCCGTCATTGCCCTTCGCCCAACTTCAACGAGCGCCCCGGTGGCGAGATTTCCCTGTTGGTGGTGCACAACATCAGCTTGCCACCGGCGCAATTCGCCTCCGGCAAGGTGCATGAGTTTTTCCAGAATCGTCTGGATGTCACGGAACATCCCTACTTTGAAGGTATTGCCGACCTACGGGTTTCTGCGCATTTTCTGATTGAGCGTGATGGCTCGGTGACGCAATTTGTTTCGTGCCTGGACCGTGCCTGGCACGCCGGCGTATCGAGCTTCGAGGGCCGTGAAACGTGTAACGACTTTTCCCTGGGAATTGAGCTGGAAGGTACTGATGACCTGCCTTTCACCGATGCTCAGTATCAATCCCTGATCGCCCTGACGCGCCAGTTGCTGGCGGTGTACACGGGCATTACCCGCCAGCGCATCTGTGGCCATAGCGATATCGCCCCGGGACGCAAGACCGATCCCGGACCCGCTTTTGATTGGGCGCGCTTTCGCAGCGCCTTGCAGGATGGAGGACACGCACAATGAGTTTTCTGGTGTTGGTGTTGGCGGTATGGATCGAGAAATTCTCGGCCCTGCGCCAGCGTATACAACGTGATGGTGGTTGGCTGCGGGAGCTGGCCAAGCTGGAATCAAGCGCCAGCCTGGGCAAACGGCCATGGCTGATTCTCGCGCTGCTGGTGCTGCTGCCGGTGGCGTTGCTCGCGCTGTTGCTGTTGGTGCTGGAACCGGTGGCTTATGGCTTGTTGGCGCTGCCGGTGCATTTGCTGGTGGTGATCTACAGCCTGGGCCGTGGCGATCTACTGGCCGGATTGGGTCCGTTCCGTGATGCCTGGCGCCGGAGTGACCTGCAAGCGGCCGAACATGTGGCCGAGCGCGACTTGAGCATCAGCGCCGACAGTGGCGAGCAACTGCTGGAGCGGGTCCAGGGCCATCTGTTATGGCAGGCCTACCAAAGCTTCTTCGCGGTGATTTTCTGGTACTTCCTCCTCGGGCCGGTGGCTGCCTTGGCCTACCGGTTGCTGGCGCTGGCGACCGAGCACAGCCAGAACCCGCTGGTGGCCGAGCGTGCCGGGCAATTGCGCCATGCCTTCGACTGGTTGCCGGTACGCCTGTTGGCGGCGAGTTTTGCCCTGGTAGGCAACTTCGTGGCGGTCGGCCGGGTGATGCTGCATGAGTTGCTGAGCTGGGACATCAGCGCGGCGCAACTGGTAGAAAAGGTGGGCCTGGTGGCCGCTGAAATCCCGCCGCCGGTGGTGGGACCTGACGGTATCAACAGCCTCGACCGTATCTGGGAATTGCTGCTGCGCGCCGCCGTGCTGTGGTACGCCGGCTTTGCCATCTGGACTGTGCTGCCCTGATCCACACCGGCAGGGGCGAGCAACTCGCTCCTGCCGTTAACCTTAAGTTACAAACCTCCTTTTCGAATTGAGCTATACAGACAGAGCGCCAAATAGTGGCTATCTGCCGCCGCCCTGCGCCCTCAATAAAAATAAAAGAAAAGGGAGTTCACCTGTGAAGAGCTTGCTCTATCCCGCCGTCGCGTTCATGAACCGCCTGACCTTCGGCATGAAGTTCAGCCTTATCAGCGTGCTGTTCCTGTTGCCGATGCTGGCCACCAACTATTACCTGGTGCGCGACTCCTGGCGTGAATTCCAGGGCACCCGTGTCGAGCTGCAAAGCCTCGACCTGCTGGGCAGCAGCCTGGCCCTGCGCCGCGACCTGGAAACCCTGAACAACCAGGTCCAGATCAACGCAACCCTCGGCCAATCAGGCAAAGCCGGTGATATTGAAAGCAAGATCGTCGCCCTGGAAGAGAACCTGCTGCAGCGCCTGCAAGGCTTCCACGCCCTGTCTGCCGACCCCGAGCAAGCCGCCGCCTTCGAAGCCAAGCGCGATGAAATGATCACCGCCTTCAAGGCCCAGCAACAGGAAACCTCGCTGCTCAGCAAAAGCGCGCTGATCGGCAAGCTCCTCAACCAGGCGCAGATGCTCAGCCAGATCATCGCCAGTCAGTCGGGCTTGAGCCGCGACCCTCAGGGCGACCTGCGCCAACTCAGCGAACTGATCACCAGCGTCACCCCGCACGTCACCCAAACCCTGGGCGAAGGCCGGGCAATGGGCGCTTATTCGTTGGGTCAGGGCTTTCTCAACTCGTCCTCCAGCACTCGCTTTGACGAATTACTGCAGCAACTGGAAAAACTCCAGGCCGAATACGGGCTGAAACTGCAAGATGCCCTCGGCTCCAGCAAGCCCGCCCACGCAGCCTTGGCGAGCCTGGCCGACGCGAGCAAGGCGAGCCTCAAGCAAGGCAGTGAGCTGTTCGAAGAGCAGGTCGTCGTGGCCGAAACCCTCGACGCTCCATGGCAAGGCTTCTACGACGAAGTCAGCAATTTGATGGTCAAGACCTATCAACTTGACGACGCCACCCTGACCTTTCTTGAGCAGCAACTGGAGCAACGCCTGTCAGAAAACCGCACGCACATGATCGGGTTGGTGGCGGCCCTGGCGTCGGTGTTTTTGCTGATCTTCTATTTGTACGCCGGTTTCTACGCCTCCACCCGCACCACCTTGCGCCGCCTGGGGGCGACGATGGACAAGGTGGCGGCCGGTGACATGACCGTTACCTTCATTGCCCACAGCCGCGACGAACTGGGGCATTTGGGTCAGGTGTTCAACGCCACCGTGGCCAAAATCCATGACCTGATCGAGCGGGTAGGGCACACCGTCAACCAGGTCGAACACCAGGCCGGGCAAGTGGAATCGGTCTCGGCCAGCAGCAATCAGGCCGTGTCCGGCCAGCGCAGCCAGATCGAGCAAGTGGCAACTGCCATGAACCAGATGTCATCCACCGCCCAGGAAGTGGCTCGCAGTGCAGCGGCGGCGGTCAGCAGTGCCCACAGCGTCAACGATGAAACTGTCAGCGGCCGCGGCCTGGTGCAGTCCCAGCAAGGCAGCATCGCGGCGTTGGCCTCGGAGATCGATCAATCGGTGCGGGTGATCAACCAGTTGGCCATCGACAGCCAATCCATCAGTCGCGTGCTGGAAGTGATCAAGAGCATCGCCGAACAGACCAATTTGCTGGCGCTGAATGCCGCCATTGAGGCCGCGCGTGCCGGTGAGCAAGGACGCGGTTTCGCCGTAGTAGCCGATGAGGTGCGCACTTTGGCCCGGCGTACTCAGCACTCCACCGAGGAAATCGAGCAGATGATTGCCAAGCTCCACAGTGGCGTCGGCGCAGCGGTGAAGGCCATGGGCACCAGCCACGAGATGGCCAATGGCACGGTGGGGCAGTCGGAGAAAGTCCAGCAGGCCCTGGAAAATATCCTCGGCGCGGTAGGCATGATCGTCGACCAGAACCAGCAGATTGCCGCCGCCGTCGAGCAGCAGACTGCCGTGGCCCATGATATCGATCAGAACATCGTCGAGATCAACCGTGCGGGAGAGCATGCGGCGCAGGGCGCGCACCAGACCGAAGAGGCCAGCCGGCAGTTGTCCTTGCAAGTGATCGAGCTGAAGCAGTTGATCGGTGCCTTTCGAGTGTGAGGGCTGGCCGTAGGATTACTTCTTGGATGGCGTAGCATTTGTCTTGTTTTTGGCGTTGATCTTTTCCCGCTGTCAAAATGGGTGAGAATTTGTCTGATCCATTTACGCGGAGGTTCGGTGATGACCGCTGCAATTGTCGGTGTCAGAGGGCATTGCGTCCTTTGCGATATGTCCTTTGAGCTCAAGCCCTGGCAGCTCAATGCCATTGCTATCCATGAACCCTTTGAGTGCCCGTATTGCCACAAAGGCGTGGAACCGAGTTGCCCCAAGCAGTTGAAGCAGTTCAAGTCTCTGGACAACCTTGGCCTGTTGCGTCCGAGCATGATCGTGCTGACCAGCGTGGCGCTGCTGGTGGCGTTGGTAGCCGAGTGGATAGGGCTGATCAGCGTGACCGGGCAGCTCAATGTCTCGCTGATGGCGGTGCTGATTTACTGCCTGACCTTGCGATACGCCCGTCACCGGCAGCGGATGACGCTGACGCTGCGGGAGGTAAAAGGCCTACCAGTTAAACAGCTCGCAGGCATTGTGGGTACTCGCCTCGGCCAACGTTGATGGGCTGATGCCCATGCGCTCCGCCAGGGCGGCACAGATGTCTGACAGATGTTCAGGGCTGTTGCGCTGGCCGGGGTACATGACGGGCGCCATGTCTGGTGAGTCGGTTTCCAGCACCACGCTTTCCAGCGGCAGTCGCGCGATCACCTTGTGCATGCGCAGGGCTTGCGGCCACGTCGCCGCGCCGCCCAGGCCCAGTTTGAAACCGAGCTTGATGTACTCGCGGGCCTCTTCCTGGCTGCCGGCAAACGCGTGGATGATGCCGCCCCGTGGCAGACGAATGCGCTTGAGGGTGGCGATCACGGCGGCGTGGCTGCGGCGCACATGCAGCAGGGCCGGCAGCTGGAAATCCACTGCCAGCTTCAGTTGGGCTTCAAACAGGCGTTGCTGGCGTTCGCGGTCCAGCTGTTCGAGGAAGTAATCCAGGCCGATTTCGCCCACTGCGCACAGTTGCCGGTGGCCGTTCAGGCGGGTGAGCCAGTCGCCCAGTTCCGTCAGGTCGGCGGGGCGATGGTCGTCGAGATACACCGGGTGCAGGCCGAAGGCGGCGAATAAATCCGCGTCGCTTTGCACCAGGTCCCACAAGCGTTGCCAATTTTGCTGATAGACCCCCAGCACCACCATCCTGCGCACGCCCAACTGGCGACTGCGGTTCAGGACCTCGGCGCGATCAGCGTCGAAGTCCGGAAAGTCCAGATGGGTGTGGCTGTCGGTCAGCTCCACACCGCTTACTCCGAGTGAATCCGCTGCTTGAACGTGCGGCCGATGGCATGCACCCCTGGCGCGTAGTGCTGTTCTTCAACGGCCGCCAGCGCCAGGCGCAGCGCGGTGTCGGCGATCAATTGATGCTGCTGGGCCATGGCGTTCACCGGCAGCGGCAGGAAATCCAGCAACTGCGTGTCGCCAAACGTCCCCAGGCGCAGCGGGCGGGATTTGAGCGGGAAGTCATGCAACGCATCAAACACCCCTTGCAGCAGGACGTAGGACGTCGTCACCAGCGCGTCAGGCAAATGCCCCAGGCTTTGCAGCAATTGCTCCATCAACTGTCGGCCACAATCGCGGCTGAACGACTCGCCTTGTTCGATCAGCACTTCACCGTTGAAGTCTTTCAGCGCTTCCTTGAAACCAGTGGCACGCTCCTGACTGATGCTCAGCTCTGGCCGGGCGCCGATCAACACGATCTGCTTGGGCAGCGGTTGCAGCAGGCTGCTGGTCAATTGCTGGCAGGCCTGGCGATCATCACTGACCACCGAGCAAAACTGCGTAGACTCCATGACCCGGTCGATGGCGATCACCGGCAGGCCCTTGGCTTGCAGCTCGCGGTAGCTGTCATCGCTGGCCGGCAGGCAGCTGGCCACAAACAACGCATCGCAACGGCGGGCGCGGAACAGTTGCAGCAATTGCCGTTCACTGTTGGCGTCGTCATCGGAACTGGCGATCAGCAGTTGATAGCCACGCGCCCGGGCGCCTTGCTCCAGGAGCTTGGCGATACGTGCGTAACTGGGGTTTTCCAGGTCTGGCAGGATAAAACCCAGGGTACGGGTATGCCGGCTGCGCAGCCCGGCGGCCTGGGGGTTGGGCGTAAAGCCATGTTCTTCAACCACGGCACGCACCCGTTCGACGGTTGCGCTGCTGATCCGTTGCTGTTCGGCCTTGCCATTGATGACGTAGCTGGCGGTGGTCACAGACACACCGGCAATGCGCGCGATATCACTGAGTTTCAAACCGGGATTTCCTTGTTTTTTAGAGCTTGCCCCGACACTTTGTCCAATCGTAACCGATTACTGCAGACGACCATTGTCGCAACTCAACAGCCGAGTGGCGCTTCAATCATGGGAAATTAACGCGTAATCTGCCATAAATTCTAGATTAAACGTTTCAGCAAGCGTATTTTTACGATTATCGCGACGAACGTGGTCCTGCCAACTGACCACTCAGTCAATTTTTTCGAACGCATTTGCACTGATTTATTCAAAATAATACCTAGTGCGCACGCCGCACTAACTAGGAGAACGGCATGCTTGAGCTCACCCACGAGCAGATATCCATGGGCCAGACGGCTGTGGATAAGTCTGCTGCCTTGCAACTGCTCGCTGAAAAACTGGTGGCCGATGGCCTGGTCGCCGAGGGTTACCTCAGTGGCTTGCAAGCGCGTGAAGCCCAAGGCTCGACCTTTCTCGGCCAAGGCATCGCCATCCCCCACGGTACTCCCGAAACCCGCGACCAGGTGTTCGCCACCGGCGTGCGCCTCCTGCAATTCCCCGAGGGCGTGGATTGGGGCGATGGCCAGATCGTTTACCTGGCGATCGGCATTGCCGCCAAATCCGACGAACACCTGCGCCTGCTGCAACTGCTGACCCGAGCCCTCGGCGAGACTGACCTGGGCCAGGCCCTGCGCCGCGCCAGCTCCGCCGAAGCTTTGCTGAAACTGCTGCAAGGCGCACCGCAGGAGCTGGCGCTGGACGCACAGATGATCGGGTTGGGCGTGTCGGCTGATGATTTCGAAGAGCTGGTGTGGCGTGGCGCACGCCTGCTGCGCCAGGCCGATTGCGTAAGCAATGGGTTTGCCGCCGTGCTGCAACAAGTCGATGCGCTGCCCCTGGGCGATGGCCTGTGGTGGCTGCACAGCGAGCAGACGGTGAAACGTCCCGGCCTGGCCTTTGTCACTCCGGACAAACCGATGCGTTACCTGGGCCAGCCATTGAGCGGCCTGTTCTGCCTGGCCAGCCTCGGCGAGGCTCACCAGACCTTGCTCGAACGCCTGTGCGCCTTGCTGATCGAAGGCCGCGGCCAGGAACTCGGCCGCGCCACCAGCAGCCGGGCCGTGCTGGAAGTGCTCGGCGGTGAACTGCCGGCCGACTGGCCCAGCGTGCGCATCGCCCTGGCCAACGCCCACGGCCTGCATGCGCGCCCCGCGAAGATCCTCGCGCAATTGGCGAAAAGTTTTGACGGTGAAATCCGTGTGCGCATCGTGGATGGTGATGTCAGCGCGGTGTCGGTAAAAAGCCTGAGCAAGTTGCTGAGCCTTGGCGCACGGCGTGGCCAGGTGCTGGAGTTTGTCGCTGAGCCAACCATTGCCGGTGACGCCTTGCCCGCCTTGCTGGCGGCAGTGGAAGAAGGTCTCGGTGAAGAAGTCGAGCCGCTGCCAGCGGTCAGCGCCCAGCAGGTCGTCGTCGATATCGAACCCGTGATCAGCGCCCCGGTATCCGGCAGCCTGATCCAGGCCATCGCCGCCGCCCCCGGCATTGCGATTGGCCCGGCGCATATCCAGGTGCTGCAACCTTTCGAATACCCGCTGCGCGGTGAGTCGCCAGTGATTGAGCGCCAACGCCTGCACGCGGCATTGACCGACGTGCGCCGGGATATCCAGGGCCTGATCGAGCGCAGCAAATCCAAGGCCATCCGCGAGATCTTCATCACCCACCAGGAGATGCTCGACGACCCGGAACTGACCGACGAAGTCGAGACGCGTCTCAAGCAGGGCGAAAGCGCCGAAGCCGCCTGGATGAGCGTGATCGAAGCCGCCGCCAAACAGCAGGAATCGCTGCAGGACGCCTTGCTCGCCGAGCGCGCTGCTGACCTGCGTGACATTGGCCGCCGCGTGCTGGCGCAACTGTGCGGTGTCGAAACCGCCCAGGAGCCGGACGAACCCTACATTCTGGTGATGGACGAAGTGGGCCCCTCGGACGTGGCGCGCCTGGACCCGGTGCGTGTTGCCGGCATCCTCACCGCCCGTGGCGGCGCCACCGCCCACAGCGCCATCGTCGCCCGCGCCCTGGGCATTCCCGCGCTGGTGGGTGCAGGCCCGGCGGTGTTGCTGCTGGCCTCGGGCACGCCGTTGCTGCTGGATGGCCAACGCGGTCGCTTGCATGTCGACGCCGACGCCGCCACCTTGCAACGCGCCACCGTCGAACGCGACACCCGCGAACAACGCCTGCAAGCCGCCGCCGCGCAACGCCATGAACCGGCGCTGACCCGCGATGGCCATGCCGTAGAAGTGTTCGCCAATATCGGCGAAAGCGCCGGGGTTGCCAGCGCAGTCGAGCAGGGCGCCGAAGGTATCGGCCTGCTGCGCACCGAACTGATTTTCATGGCGCACAAACAAGCGCCCGACGAAGCCACCCAGGAAGCCGAATACCGCCGGGTACTCGACGGCCTCGGCGGTCGGCCACTGGTGGTGCGCACCCTGGATGTGGGCGGTGACAAACCGCTGCCTTACTGGCCGATCGCCAAGGAAGAAAACCCCTTCCTCGGCGTGCGTGGTATCCGCCTGACCCTGCAACGCCCGCAGATCATGGAAGCGCAATTGCGTGCGCTGTTGCGCTCGGCGGACAACCGTCCGCTGCGCATCATGTTCCCCATGGTCGGCAGCGTGGATGAGTGGCGCCAGGCCCGGGACATGACCGAGCGCCTGCGCCTGGAAATCCCGGTGGCCGACCTGCAATTGGGGATCATGATCGAAGTGCCGTCGGCCGCGTTGCTGGCGCCGGTACTGGCCAAGGAAGTGGACTTCTTCAGCGTCGGCACCAACGACCTGACCCAGTACACCCTGGCCATCGACCGTGGCCACCCGACGCTGTCGGCTCAGGCTGACGGCCTGCATCCGGCCGTGTTGCAACTGATCGACATCACCGTGCGCGCCGCCCATGCCCATGGCAAATGGGTGGGGGTGTGCGGCGAGTTGGCGGCCGACCCGTTGGCGGTTCCGGTGCTGGTCGGCCTGGGAGTGGATGAGCTGAGCGTGTCTGCGCGCAGCATCCCCGAGGTCAAGGCACGGGTACGTGAATTCAGTCTGAGCGAGGCCCAAGGCCTGGCCCAAAAAGCTCTGGCGGTGGGTTCCCCCGCCGAAGTGCGTGCGCTTGTGGAGGCCGTGTAAATGGCAAGGATTTTAAGCCTGACGCTGAACCCGGCGTTGGACCTGACGGTGCGCCTGACGCGCCTGGAACCGGGTGAGGTCAACCGCAGTGAGGCGATGATCACCCATGCTGCCGGCAAGGGCGTGAACGTCGCTCAAGTGCTGGCGGACCTTGGCCATCAGGTGACCGTGGGCGGCTTTCTTGGCGAGGACAATCCCCAAGCGTTCGAGATGCTGATTGCCCGTCGCGGTTTCACCGATGCCTTTATTCGCGTACCGGGCGAAACCCGCAGCAATATCAAGATCGCCGAACAGGACGGGCGGGTCACGGACGTCAACGCCCCGGGCCCGCTGGTCAGCGAGCAGGCGCAACAGGCACTGCTTGAGCAGTTGGCGCGGATTGCTCCGGGACACGACGCTGTCGTCGTGGCCGGCAGCCTGCCACGCGGCATCACCCCTCAGTGGTTCCAGAGCCTGCTGCAGCAACTGAAAAACCTCGGTTTGAAAGTCGCTCTGGACACCAGCGGCGAAGCGCTGCGCGCCGGATTGAACGCCGGCCCATGGCTGATCAAACCCAATACTGAAGAACTGGCCGATGCCCTCGGTCATGCCACGGATGCTGTCAGCCAACTGCATCGGCAAGGTGTTGAGCATGTGGTGGTCTCCGACGGTGCCGCAGGCGTGAGCTGGTACAGCCCGGATGCCGCGCTGCACGCCACGCCACCCAAAGTAACGGTGGCCAGTACCGTAGGCGCCGGCGACTCGCTGTTGGCCGGGATGCTTCACGGTTTGCTCAATGGCGATACGCCGGAGCAGACCCTGCGCCGCGCCACTGCCATTGCCGCGATGGCGGTCACGCAAATCGGCTTTGGCATCACCGATGAGGCACAGCTTGAGACTTTGCAGAGCGGCGTCCACGTGCGCCCGCTGACAGAACAATAAGAGGGTTGGTCATGAAGTTAGCCATTGTTACTGCCTGCCCGAACGGCATGGTCACCAGTGTGCTGTGCGCCCGCTTGCTGGACGCCGCCGCCCAGCGCCAGGGCTGGAGCACCAGCGTCGAAGTGGTCGATGTGCAACACCCGGAACGTCAATTGTCGGCGGCCACCATTGAAGCCGCCGAGTGGGTGTTGCTGGTCAGCAGCACGCCGGTGGACATGCAGCGTTTTGTCGGCAAACGCGTATTCCGCAGCACGCCGGCCCAGGCGCTGCAGGATGTGGACGCGGTGTTGCGTCGCGGGGTCGAAGAGGCTCAGGTGCAGGAGGCTGATGCGGCACCGGCGAAAAGCACGCCGCGTATCGTCGCGATCACCGCGTGCCCGACCGGCGTCGCCCACACCTTCATGGCTGCCGAAGCGTTGCAGCAAACCGCCAAGCGCCTCGGGTATGACCTGCAGGTGGAAACCCAGGGCTCGGTGGGCGCCCGCACGCCACTGAGTCCCGAGGCGATTCGTGACGCCGACGTGGTGCTGTTGGCCGCCGATATCGAAGTCGCCACCGAGCGCTTTGTCGGCAAGAAAATCTATCGCTGTGGCACCGGGATCGCGCTCAAGCAATCCGAGGCGACCCTCAACAAGGCGCTGGCCGAAGGCAAGCAGGAATCCGCTGCCAGTGGTGCGGCCGCCAAACCGGAGAAGACCGGTGTCTACAAACACCTGCTCACCGGCGTGTCGTTCATGTTGCCGATGGTGGTGGCGGGCGGTCTGCTGATCGCCCTGTCGTTCGTATTCGGCATTCATGCCTTTGAAGAAAAAGGCACCCTGGCCGCCGCGCTGAAAACCGTCGGCGACCAGGCCTTCATGCTGATGGTGCCGCTGTTGGCGGGTTATATCGCCTACTCGATTGCCGACCGTCCGGGCCTGGCTCCCGGCATGATCGGCGGTCTGCTGGCCAGCACCTTGGGCGCGGGGTTTATCGGCGGGATCTTCGCCGGTTTCCTGGCCGGCTACTGCGTCAAATTCATCAGTCGTGCGATCCGTTTGCCCCAGAGCCTCGAAGCCCTCAAGCCGATCCTGATCATCCCGTTGCTGGCGAGCCTGTTCACGGGCCTGGCGATGATTTACCTGGTGGGGCCGCCGGTGGCGAAGATGCTTACCGGCCTCACGGATTTCCTCAGCACCATGGGCACCACCAACGCCGTGCTGCTGGGCATCTTGTTGGGCGGCATGATGTGCGTCGACCTGGGCGGGCCGATCAACAAGGCGGCCTACGCGTTTTCCGTCGGCCTGCTGGCGGCGCAAAGCGGTGCACCCATGGCCGCGACCATGGCCGCCGGCATGGTGCCGCCCATTGGCATGGGCATCGCCACCTTCCTGGCGCGGCGCAAGTTCGCCCAGACCGAGCGCGAAGCCGGCAAGGCCGCGTTGATTCTCGGCATGTGCTTTATCTCCGAAGGCGCAATTCCGTTTGCCGCCAAGGACCCGCTGCGGGTGATTCCGGCGAGCATCGCTGGCGGCGCGCTGACCGGTGCGCTGTCGATGTATTTCGGCTGCAAACTGATGGCGCCTCATGGCGGGTTGTTTGTGATGCTGATCCCGAATGCGATCAACCATGCGCTGCTGTATCTGCTGGCGATTGTGGCGGGGAGTTTGTTGACCGCTGTGGTGTATGCTTTCCTCAAACGCCCGGAGACCGTAGAGCTTTCTGTCGCACCCGCCCAGGCATAACTCGGTTCATGTGGGAGCTGGCTTGCCTGCGATGCAGGCACCTCGGTGTATCAGCGTAACCGAGGTGATGCGATCGCAGGCAAGCCAGCTCCCACATTTGATCTTCGTTATGAATAAGGTCTGTGTCATATCCCCTTCATCCCTTCATGCTTAAGTTTCCCTTTTGCTGCTCGAGAGGGAACCTGCATGAGCCACTTCAATCTCGGTCGCCGCCGCGTGATGCAAGCCGTTGGCGCCGGCCTGTTGTTGCCGGGCCTCGCGCCTGCGGTGATCGCCTCGGTCAAGGATCGCCCGCAACTTACCGACGGCGTGCAATCCGGCGACCTGCTGGGCGACCGCGCGATGATCTGGAGCCGCAGCGACCGCCCGTCGCGGATGGTGGTGGAGTGGGATACCCGTAGCGTATTCAGCAACCCGCGCAAATTCGTCTCGCCCCTGGTCGACAGCCGCACGGATTTCACCGCCCGTGTCGAACTCACCGGACTGCCCGTCGACCAGGCGATTTTCTACCGTGTGCACTTCGAAGACGCCCAGACCGGCGTGGCCAGCGAGCCCTGGTTCGGCCACCTGCGCAGCGTGCCGCAACAGCGCCGGGACATCCGCTTTGTGTGGAGCGGCGATACCGTTGGCCAAGGCTTCGGCATCAACCCGGACATCGGCGGCATGCGCATCTACGAAGCCATGCGCTTGCGCCTGCCGGACTTCTTTATCCACAGCGGCGACACCATCTACGCCGACGGCCCGGTGCCCGCGCAACTGACCACCGAAGACGGACGCATCTGGCGCAACATCACCACCGAAGCCAAAAGCAAAGTCGCCGAAACCCTGAATGAATACCGGGGCAACTATCGCTACAACCTGATGGACGAAAACGTGCGTCGCTTCAATGCCGAAGTGCCGCAGATCTGGCAGTGGGACGACCACGAAGTGATCAACAACTGGTCGCCGAGCAAGCAGCTGGATGAGCGCTACAAGACCCGCGACATCAACACCCTGGTAGGCCGTGCGCGCCAGGCCTGGCTGGAATATTCGCCCATGCGCCGGCAAAGCGCCGACCAGGGTGGGCGGATTTATCGCAAGCTCAGCTACGGCCCTTTGCTGGATGTTTTCGTGTTGGACATGCGCAGCTATCGCGGGCCGAACGACGACAACCTTGGCGGCGAAAAACCGTTTCTTGGACGTGAACAACTGGACTGGCTCAAGCGCGAATTGAAAGCCTCCCAGGCGCAGTGGAAAGTCATCGCTGCCGACATGCCCATTGGCCTCGGCGTACCCGACGGTGAGGTCAGCCCTGGCGTGCCACGTTGGGAGGCCATCGCCAACGGTGACCCGGGACCGGCTCAGGGACGGGAATTGGAGATCGCCGAATTGCTCGCGTTTTTGCGGGCGCAGCAGGTGCGTAATCACGTGTGGCTCACGGCGGATGTGCATTACTGCGCGGCCCATCATTACCATCCGGATCGGGCGGCGTTTCAGGATTTTGAACCGTTCTGGGAGTTCGTCGCCGGGCCGTTGAACGCTGGGAGTTTTGGGCCTAATCCGCTGGATAAAACCTTTGGCCCGGAAGTGGTGTTCGAGAAGGCACCGACGGTGCAGAACAGCTCGCCGTTTGCCGGGTTCCAGTTTTTTGGCGAGGTGCAGATTGATGGGCAGACGGCGGAACTGACGGTGATTTTGCGGGACCTGGATGGGGTTTCGGTGTTTGAACAGAAACTGCAGCCCGCCTGATTTGGAATGCAATTAAACATGTGGGAGCTGGCTTGCCTGCGATAGCGGAGTGTCAGTCAATAATTTTTAACTGATACACCGCCATCGCAGGCAAGCCAGCTCCCACAGTAGACCTTCATTGTCTGGAGGAAATCAGTACACATCCCGGCGATAGCGGCCCTGCTCGATCAACCGCTCAACCGCCTCACTGCCCAGCACCTCGTGCAGCACCTGATCCACACCCGCCGCCATCCCCTGCAAACTGCCGCAGACGTAAATCGCCGCGCCATCCGCGATCCATTTGCGTAGCACGTCAGCCGACTCACGCAGGCGGTCCTGAACGTAGATTTTCTCTGCCTGATCCCGGGAAAACGCCTGGTCCAGCAATGCCAGGTCACCGCTGGCCAGCCAGCCTTGCAGCTCGTCCTGGCAGTGGTAGTCGTGGGCGATATTGCGTTCGCCAAACAGCAGCCAGTTGCGCTGCTGACCGTCGGCAATTCGCGCCTTGAGCAAACTGCGCAACCCGGCGAGGCCGGTGCCGTTACCCAGCAGAATCATCGGCACGGGCTCGGTCGGCAGATGGAAACCACTGTTGCGCCGCAGTCGCAGGCTGATGGTCGAACCCAACGGTGCGTGTTCGGTCAACCAGCCGGAACCCACGCCCACGCTGCCATCGGGGTGACGTTCCTGGCGCACGATCAGCTCCAGCACGCCGTCGCTGGCAATCGAGGCGATGGAGTATTCGCGCATGTTCAACGGCACCAGTGCATTGACCAGCGCCTGGGCATGCAGGCCCACCAGGTGTGCGCGGTTGTCCGGTAGCTGACGACTGGCCAACGCCTGGTCGAGGGTGTGTGCGAGGCCGTCGATCACCACACCTTCGCTGCCCGCCAGTCCAAGGCCGTCGAGGAAATGTTCGATGGCCCATGGGCAATTACGCGGCAGCACTTCTACCAGGTCACCGGCCAGCCAATCCCGTGGGGCTGGCGGGGTGAGCCCGAGCAAATAGACGCCGGAGCCGCTGCTGTCTGGATTGAGCAAGGTACGATGCTTCAGGGTCCAGTTTTCATAGGTCGCGCTGGCCCATGCTGCCGCGGGTGCATGGCCGGTCAGTTGGCCGAGTTGTTGTTGCCAGTGCAGCAACGCATCGGTGTCGCCGCTGTCGACTTCCACCGGGGCGAACAACGGGTTGCCGCCCTGGTTGGTCAGCCAGAAATGCAGGCGCCGGGCGAAGCCGCAGAAGTGTTGATACTGGCGATCACCCAAGGCCAGCACCGAGTAGTTCAAACCCTTGAGAGAGAGGTCCTGGCCGAGCACACTGCGTTCGAAACCACGGGCGCTGTCCGGTGCTTCGCCGTCGCCGAAGGTGCTGACCACAAACAATGCATTGTTCGCCTGGCGCAAATCTTTCTCCCTGACGCTGCCCAGCGATTGCACCTTCACCGGCAAGCCGGCGGCCTGCAATTGGCCGGCGGTCTGCCAGGCCAGTTGCTCGGCAAAACCGCTCTGGCTGGCAAAGCCGATCAGCCAGGCAGGTGCTTCGCTGTGGTTGTCCGTCAGGCCTTTACGCGCATCGCGCACCTGGCGCTTTTTGCGGCGGCGATCCAGGTACAGCAGCCAGCCGGTGATAAAGAACAGCGGCATGAGCAGCGCGCTGAGGGTCAGGATGATGCGGCCGGCCAGGCCGAAATAGCTGCCGGTGTGCAGCGCATAGATGCTGGTGAGGATCTGTGCCTTGAAGCTTTTGCCGATGTAGGTGTCATGGGATTTGACCTCGCCGTTGGCCGGGTCGAGGTTGATCTGGTTCAGTGCGCGGTCGTGAGGTGAGGTCTTCAGCAAGTAGTAGACGGTGGCGGGTTGCCCGGCGACCGCTGGCATACGGATGTTATAGCTGCTCAAACCGGGCCCGGCGTTGCTGTAGATGCTGCTCCAGATCGCATCGTAATTGGCCACCGGCGCAGGACCTTCCGGCGCCGGACCGCGCTTGCGCACGCGTTCGTTTTGCGGAGCGTCGGACATCAGTTTGGTCAGGCCATTGCTGTACCACTCGTAGGACCAGAACAGCCCGGTCAACGCAGCCAGAAGATAGAACAACAGGCACCAGGTGCCGAACACCGAGTGCAGGTCCCAGTTGAAACTGCGGCCTTTTTTGCGCCAGTCCAGGGTCAGCCACGCACGCCAGCTTGCCACTTGGCGTGGCCAGCGCAGATACAGGCCCGAGAGGCAGAAGAACACCAGGATCAGCGTGCAGGCACCGGTGATTTGCCGGCCGGTGTCGCCGATGGCGAGGAAGCGGTGCAATTGCAGCACGAAGCCGAAGAACTCCTGGCCGACGGCGTCGCCCAGGTAGTCGCCGGTGTACGGGTCGAAGTAGCGCATCTGCCCACGACGTTCACCGGGCGGCGGGGTGAACCAGACCTTGGCGGCGTCGGTGCTGTCGGGTTGCACCGTGAGCATCGACACCGCTTTGCCTTCACGGGCTTCCAGGAGGCGCACCAGTTCAGCCGGCGGCAGTACACCGGCTGGACGCTTTTCCACCGTCAACACCGTCGGGTTCAACGCCTCGATGATTTCATCCTGGAACGACACCGTCGCGCCGGTGATCCCCATCAAGGCCAACACCAGCCCGGCGGTAATGCCGAAGAACCAATGCAACTGGAACAGGGTTTTCTTCAACACGTCGTGCGGCCTCGTCATCAGGTTAGGTGTTTCACGGCGCGCATTATGCCGCGAGTTGTCGAGAAACATTCTTTTTTACACGCAAAAACCCCACGCATCCGATGCGTGGGGTTTTTTCGGTGATTTGTATCGATTTAGAAATGGAAACTGGTGGTCAGCATCGCCGTACGACCCGCTGCCTGGTTGGCGAAGTGTGCCGCATAGGCTTTGTCGTAGTAGGTCTTGTCGGTGAGGTTCTGCACGTTCAACTGCAGGTCGACGTTCTTGGTCAGCTTGTAACTGGCCATGGCGTCGTAGCGGGTGTAGGACGGCACGTAAACGGTGTTGCCCGCATCGCCGTAGACTTCGTCGACATAGAACGCGCCGCCGCCGAGGGTGAGCTTCGGTGTCACGTCATAGGTTGTCCACAGGCTGAAGGTGTTCTTCGGCGTGTTGGGCATCTGGTTGCCTTTGTTTGAGCCGGCGGTCACCACACCCAGGCGGTTGCCGTTTTTGCCCGGGTCAACCAGCTCGCTTTTCAGGTAGCTGTAGCCGGCGAAAACTTGCCATTGTTCGGTGATCTTGCCGCTGGCCGACAACTCTAGGCCGTCGACGCGAGATTCGCCTGCAGTTTCGTAAGTGTTGGAGTCCACTAGGATCCGGGCGTTTTTCTTCTCGGTACGGAACACCGCTGCTGTCAGGGACAGGCGATTGTGGACCAAGTCCCACTTGGTGCCCAGTTCATAGTTGACGGTTTCTTCGGGCTTCAGGTCGCTGGTGTTAATACCTGTAGGGATCGAGTTCGGATCTGCACCTTCACCAACCATACCGCCGGCTGGCGATGCCGAGGTAGCGTAGGAGGCATAGATGCTGCCGTTATCCAGCGGCTTCCAGACCAGGCCCGCCTGCCAATTGAAGAACTGTGGCTGTCGTCCTTGACCTTGCTGCGACCGGTCGCTGCTTTGGTGTTGGCTTCGGTATCAAAAGTGTCGTAGCGCAGGCCGACGTTGAGCAGCCATTTCGGGTCCAGCTCAATGGTGTCGAACACATACGCGGCGCGACTGGTGGCCTTGGTGTTGGTGCCGTTGTAGTTGCGTGCGACGCTGCCGGTCCAGGCATCGTCCGGGTTCGGGTTGCTCAGCGAGGTGCACTGGCCACCCAGGCTACCTTTGGCCACGGTGCAGGTCGGGTTTGAGTTAGGTGTTACGGTGTAGCCGCTGACGCGGGTTTCTTCACCGGTGAACTCCAGGCCAGTGGAGTAGCTGTTCTTGAAGCCCAGGGCTTGGAAGCTACCAAACAGATCAGTCTGGTTGGTGGTGGTTTCAGTGGTGGAAACCCGGGTGTTGGCGCGGCGCCAGACCGTACCGAAGCGGTTGACGTTGCGCTGGCTGTCGTCAGGCTGGGTGAGGACGTAATCCTGCCCGGTGTTGCCATGGCGCAGGGTGTTTTTCAACGTCATGTTGTCGTTCAGGTCGTGTTCGATGGAGACCGTGCTGATATCGGCGCGGGTCTTGCGGAAGTCGCGGCTCTTCAGGCCGTAGAAGTTATTGCTGTCGCCGCCATCGGTGGGTTTGTCATGCACGTGGGTAGTGGTGGTCGGCGAACTATACCCATACGGAATCCCCGAATCCGGCAGGTCGTCGCTTTCCATGTGGTAGTAGCTGAGGTTGACCCGGGTCGGAGTGCCCAGGCCGAAGGTCAGCGACGGCGCCACGCCCCAGCGGTCGTAGTTGACGGCATCACGCCCGGCGACGTTCTGTTCGTGGCTCATCAGGTTCAGGCGAAACGCCGCGCTGTCGAGGAACTGACGGTTGACGTCGAGCACATAGCGGCGGGTCTGGTCGGAGCCGTAGGTGAAGCCACCGTTGGTGAAGTCCCGCGCCTGTGGCGTCTTGCTCACCAAGTTGAGGCTGCCGCCAGCCGAGCCGCGGCCGCCGAATGACGAGTTGGGGCCTTTGCTGACTTCGATGGACTCGATGTCGAAGATCTCGCGGCTCTGGCCGCCCGTGTCACGCACGCCGTCGAGGTAGGTATCGCCCTGGGCGTCGAAGCCGCGAATGAACGGACGGTCGCCCTGCGGGTTGCCGCCTTCACCGGCGCCGAAGGTAATCCCCGGCACGGTGCGCAACGCGTCCTGCAACGAGGTGGCGGCGGTGTCCTTGAGGACTTGCTGCGGCACGACGGTGACCGAGCGCGGGGTGTCTACCAGCGGCGCGGTGTACTTCTGAGAAGAGGCTTTTTCGACCTGGTAGGACGTGCTGTCCTGTTCCTGGCCGGTGATGCTGGTGGCTCCCAGGGAAATGCTGTTGCGCTCGCCTTTCTGCTCGGTGTCTTCAGCGGCTTGCGCCAGTTGGGCCGCAGAGCTGGCGCTGATGGCAACGCCGATGGCCGAGGCCAGCAGACGCGGTGAACTGGCAGGTATTTTTATCGAAGTGCGCGGCATGAAAGTGTCCTTTCCCCAAGGAGGTGAGGCCGCGGAATATAGGGAGAACAAGACTTTATATCAATTGCGATACATTACTATTCGCACTGAATTTACGTTCTTTACACTTTTTGCTTACGGTTTTTACATTCTCGTTCGTCTATTGCGCGGCAGTGGGGTTGTACACAGTCAATAAGAATCACTACCATTGGCGCCTCACTGTTTTCAGGTAATGCCTACATGTTGCTGCACATTCCCGGCCTGTTCTCTCGCGAGGAAGTGCTGCGCATCCGCGAAGCCCTGACGCACACCGAGTGGGCCGACGGCAAAATCACTGCCGGGCATCAATCGGCCAAGGCCAAACACAACCTGCAACTGCCGGAAGGCCACCCACTGGCACAGGAAATCGGCGCGGCGATCCTTGATCGGCTGTGGAAAAATCCGCTGTTCATGTCGGCGGCGTTACCGCACAAGGTCTTCCCTCCGTTGCTCAACTGTTACACCGCCGGTGGCAGTTTCGACTTTCATATCGACAATGCCGTGCGCCAGTCCAAGGGCAGCCACGAGCGGGTGCGCACCGACCTTTCCTCCACGGTATTTTTCAGCGACCCCGATGACTACGACGGCGGCGAGCTGGAAATCCAGGACACCTTCGGCCTGCAGCGGGTGAAGTTGCCGGCGGGCCACATGGTGCTATACCCCGGCTCCAGCCTGCACAAAGTCAACGCCGTGACCCGTGGCGCGCGCTACGCCTCGTTTTTCTGGACCCAAAGCCTGGTGCGCGAAGACAGCCAGCGCACGCTGCTGTTCGAGATGGACGGTGCGATCCAGCAACTGAGTCGGGACGTGCCCGACCACCCGGCGCTGATCCAGCTCACCGGCACCTATCACAATCTGCTGCGCCGCTGGGTTGAGGTCTGACCATGGGCTTTTTATTGCGCCGTGAAGAAGTCCTCAACGTTGAGCAATTGCAGGCTATGCTCGACGATTCCCCGGTGCGCGCCGCCCAGGCGATTTTGATCGCGGCGAAAGAGGGTGTTGTGGATGCCCAGGCGCTGCTCGGGCAAATCCTGCTGGAAGGCCGCGGCATCGAACGCGATGAAGCACTGGCGGTGCGTTGGTTCCGCATCGCCGCCCAAGGCGGGCATTTGATGGCGCGCAATATGCTCGGGCGTTGCCTGGAGCATGGTTGGGGCTGTGGGGCGGATCCCGTGGCGGCAGCGCGGGAATATCGTCTGGCGGCGGAGGCCGGTCTGGATTGGGGGTTGTACAACTACGCCAACCTGTTGGCGACCGGGCGCGGGGTTGCCGAGGATCAAACCCAGGCGCTCGCGTGTTATCGACAGGCGGCGCAATCGGGCCATGCCAAGTCGATGAACCTGCTGGGGCGTTATCTGGAAGAAGGGCAGTACTGCCCGAGGGATCTGGAGGCGGCGGTGGCGTGGTATCGCCGGTCAGCAGAAGGCGGGGATTTTCGCGGGCAGTTCAGTTATGCGGCGGTGTTGGCGGACCGGGGCGAGATAGAAACGGCACTGGAATGGTTGCGCAAGGCCCTGGCGGGCGGGAATTTGAAGTTCTTGCGGGTGGCGCACAAGGCGTTGTGTGCCGCCAATGATCCGCAGATACGGGCGATGGCCGAGATTTATCAAGCGCATGCCATTGAACTTGATCGTTCCCATGCTCTGCGTGGGAATGCCGCCCTGGACGCTCTGCGTCCGCTCTAAGGGCGTGACGCAGAGCGTCACCGGATGCGTTCCCACGCAGAGCGTGGGAACGATCAGGGCGTGCGTTTACAGGTAGAACGATTTCAACGGCGGGAAGCCGTTGAACTCAACAGCGCTGTAGCTGGTGGTGTACGCACCGGTGGACAACCAGTACATCCGGTCGCCAATCGCCAGGTTCAGCGGCAGGCCGTACTTGTAGTTCTCGTACATGATGTCGGCGCTGTCGCAGGTCGGGCCGGCGATGACCACTTCTTCCATCTCGCCTTTCTTCTCGGTCCAGATCGGGAACTTGATGGCTTCGTCCATGGTTTCGATCAGGCCGGAGAATTTGCCCACGTCGGTGTATACCCAACGCTCGACGGCGGTGCGGGATTTACGCGCAACCAGTACCACTTCGCTGACCAGGATGCCGGCGTTGGCGATCAACGAACGGCCCGGCTCCAGGATGATTTCCGGCAGGTCGTCACCGAAATCTTCCTTGAGGAAGCGGATGATTTCCTCGGCGTAGGTTTCCAGGCTGTTGGTGCGGGTGATGTAGTTGGCCGGGAAGCCACCGCCCATGTTGATCAGCTTGAGGTGGATGCCGTCTTCTTCCTTCAGGCGCTCGAAGATCACTTTGACCTTGGCAATCGCCGCGTCCCACACGCTGATGTCACGCTGTTGCGAGCCGACGTGGAAGGAGATGCCGTAAGGCACCAGGCCCAGGTCGCGGGCGAGGATCAGCAGGTCCATGGCCATGTCGGTCTGGCAGCCGAATTTGCGCGACAGAGGCCAGTCAGCCGTGGTCGAGCCTTCGGTGAGAATACGTACATACACTTTCGAACCCGGGGCGGCCTTGGCGATGTTGCGCAGGTCGGCTTCGGAGTCGGTGGAGAACAGGCGCACGCCCTTCTCGTAGAAGTAGCGGATGTCCTTGGATTTCTTGATGGTGTTGCCGTAGCTGATACGGTCAGGGCTGACGCCGCGGTCCATGACCTTGTCCAGCTCGTAGATCGACGCGATGTCGAAGCTCGAACCCTTGTCTTTGAGCAGGTCGATGATCTCGACGGCCGGGTTGGCCTTGACGGCGTAATACACCTTGGCGAATTCGAAACCGGCGCGCAGGTCATCGTAGGCCTGGCTGATCATCGCGGTGTCGATCACCACGAACGGGGTTTCCTGGGTGTCAGCGAACGCCTTCATTTTGTCAAAAGTGGCGCGCGCGAAATAGTCTTCGACCTGGATCGACATGCTGGGAACTCCTACTGGCAAACTAGATTGATCAATGGGTGCAAATGAACGTCCTCCGTATCCCCACTTTGGTTCGCCTACTTCCCAAGGCATGTCGCCGAAAGCAAAAAGGCCATGGGATCAACCGCTTCCCTTGGCCTTGCTGTCTCGTCGTCAGTACTTGAGCCGGATGGATCGTTTCCAGCATGGACGTTCGGCGCGAACTTTAGGACGTGAGGGGCTATAGATCAACTAAAAATGTCGCGTTTTTGCACGCGTTCGTCGTGAGGCCGCGTGCAGTTACTTATGTAACCGACCGGTATGACGGATTGATGTTCCCCGGGAGGGGTAATTCTGAAGGATTTGTGCTGCCTTCATCGCGGGCAAGCCCGGCTCCCACAGGGGAATGCATTCCAACAGATGAATGCAATTCAATGTGGGAGCCGGGCTTGCCCGCGATAGCGGTCTATCAGGCCAGCGCTGTCTCGGCAGGCGACACAATGCTGGTCTTGCCCCCACGGGACTTACCGGAACTCAGGTACTCGGCAATCGACTCCTGGGTCACTTCCCCGAGAAACACCCGCTCCGCATCCATCACCGGCAACCACGAGCGGTTGAACTCGTACATGCGCGACAACAGGATGCGCAAATGCTCGTCGTACGCCGCCGTGGCGTTGAACTCGCGCAGGTATTGGCCGCAGGTACCGGTCTGACGATGCAGGTCGCGACGTCGCACATAACCCAGGGCTTTGTTCTCGGCGTCGGTCACCACCACGTAGCGACGGTCCAGTTCGTCCATCTGCTCCAGGGCGTCCGCCACTGGCGTCTCCGGGCTGACCGACGGCGCGTTATCCGCCGCATCTTCAGCTTTCACCAGCAACAGGCGCTTGAGGGTGCTGTCCTGGCCTACAAAGTTGCTGACGAATTCGTCTGCAGGGTGGGCCAGCAGGGTGTCCGGGTGGTCGATCTGCAGCAGCTTGCCGGCGCGGAAGATCGCGATCTTGTCACCCAGCTTGATGGCTTCGTCGATGTCGTGGCTGACCATGATCACGGTCTTGTTCAGCGCACGCTGCATCTCGAAGAATTCGTTCTGGATCATCTCGCGGTTGATCGGGTCGACCGCGCCGAACGGCTCATCCATCAGCAGCAACGGTGCATCCGCCGCCAGGGCGCGGATCACGCCGATCCGCTGTTGCTGGCCACCGGACAGTTCACGCGGGTAGCGATGCAGGTACTGCTTGGGCTCCAGCTTGATCATACTCATCAATTCGCGGGCGCGGTCGTGGCATTTTTGCTTGTCCCAGCCCAGCAGCTTGGGCACCACCACGATGTTTTCTTCGATGGTCATGTTCGGGAACAGGCCGATCTGCTGGATCACGTAGCCGATGTTGCGACGCAGGGTCACTTCATCCAGGTCGGTGGTGTCTTCGCCGTTGATCAGGATCTTGCCGGAGGTCGGCTTGATCAGGCGGTTGATCATTTTCAGCGTGGTGCTTTTGCCGCAGCCCGATGGGCCGAGGAACACGCAAATTTCGCCTTCGTTGACGGTCAGGCTTACGGAATCAACGGCGGTGATGGTCTTGCCGTTGCTTTGGAAGGTCTTGGTCAGGTTTTGAAGTTCGATCATTTGAGCAGTCCTTTTGGAGTCAGCGTGCGTTGCAGCCATTGCAGAAGCAGGTCGGCGAAGATGGCCAGGAGACTGACCAGTACGGCGCCAACGATCAGCATCGACATGTCGCTGCGGCTGATGGAAGCCAGAATAAGTACACCCAGGCCACCGGCGCCGATGGTGGCGGCGATGGTCATCACACCAATGTTCATCACCACGGCGGTGCGCACACCGGCGAGGATCACCGGCACGGCAATCGGCAGCTCGACCATGCGCAGGCGCTGGCCGAAGGTCATGCCGATGCCTTTGGCGGCTTCGCGGATGCCCGGCTCGACGCCAGTGAGGGCGAGGTAGGTGTTACGCATGATGGGCAGCAGGGAATAGAGAAATACGGCGGTGATCGCCGGCATCGGCCCCAGGCCCTGGCCGAACTTGGAGTAGAACGGCAGCAGCAGGCCGAACAAGGCAATCGACGGCACGGTCAGCAGCACCGTGGCGCTGGCTTGCAGTGGGCCGGCGAGGGTCGGGAAGCGGGTCATCAGCACGCCCAGGGGCACGCCTACGACGATTGCCAGGATCACTGCAATGCCGACCAGGGTGATGTGCTGCCAGGTCAGGTGCAGGACTTGGGCCCAATCAAGATGGGAAAAGGCGTTCAGGAATTCCATGTCTTCTCCTCTTAGTTGATCGGATGCTGGCGCAGAAAATCTGCGGCCACGGCGGACGGGCTTTCATGGTCGACGTCGACCCGCGCGTTCAGCTGGCGCATGGTTTCGTCGTCGAACAGCGCAGCCAACGGCTTGAGATCAGCGGCCAGTTGCGGGTGGGCATCGAGGTAAACCTGACGCACCACCGGCGCGGCGGTGTAGTCCGGGAAGTAATGCTTGTCGTCTTCCAGCAGCTTCAATTTGAAGGCGTTCAGGCGACCGTCGGTGGTGTAAACCAAACCGGCAAACACCTGGCCATTACGCAGCGCGGTGTAGACCAGGCCGGCGTCCATCTGCCGGGTGTTTTTGCGGGTCAGGTTCATGTCGTACAGCTTGACCATGCCGGCCATGCCGTCGGAACGGTTGGCGAACTCGGTGTCCAGGGCCACCAGGCGGTTTTCCTTGGTTTTCTCGGCCAGTGCCGCGGTCAGGTCGCTGATGCTGTTGATCTGCGGGAATTCCTTGGCCACGTTCTCTGGCAGGGCCAGGGCGTAGGTGTTGCTGAATTTCGAAGGGGACAGCCAGACCAGGCCTTTTTTCGCATCGAGTTCTTTCACTCGGGCGTAGGACTGTTCGCTGTCGAGCTTCTCGTCGACATGGTTGTAGGCCACCAGCGACACACCGGTGTATTCCCAGATCAGGTCCAGTTGCCCGCTTTCCTGGGCACTGCGCGCCAGGTTGCTGCCCAGGCCGCCGGTCACACGGGTGTCGTAACCCTTGGTGCGCAGGTACTGAGAAGTGATTTCGGCGAGCAGGGTCTGTTCAGTGAACACCCGGGCGCCGATGCGGATGACCGGTTTTTCAGCGGCTTGCGCAAACCCTGCGAACAGCAGGACGCAGCTCAATATCAATGTCAGTTTTTTCATGTGAATTCCTGTTTCAGGCCTAAGACGGGGCCAAAGCCTTAAGACGGACGCAACCCGCGTTCCAGCCAAAGGCGGCTGGCCATGGTCACCAGACCGTCGAGCAGCAAGGCCAGCAGCGCGGTGCACGCGGCGCCGAGCAGCAGTTGCGGCTGATTGTTCAGGGCGATGCCGGGGAAGATCAGGCTGCCCAGGCTGTTGGCGCCAATCAGGAACGCCAGGGGCGCGGTACCGACGTTGATCGCCAGCGCGACGCGCACACCGCCGATGATGATCGGCACGGCGTTGGGCAGTTCCACGCGAAACAGCACCTGGCGCGGCGTCATGCCGATGCCGACGGCAGCTTCTTTCAGGGAACCTTGAACGTTTTTCAGGCCTTCATAGGTGTTGCGCACGATGGGCAGCAACGAGGCGAGGAACAGCGCGAAGATCGCGGGGCCGCTGCCGATGCCAAGGACACCGAGGGCGATGGCCAGTACGGCCAGGGGAGGGACGGTATTGCCGATGTTGAAGATCTGCATGAAGCGTTCTGCGCGCCCGACCATGTTGGGTCGGCTGAGCAGGATACCGGCGGGAATCCCTACGATCAGGGCGGCCAGCATTGAAACAAGGACGAGGATCAAGTGAGCTTGCAGGTAAAACAACAAATCGTCGCGGTACAGTTCGATCGTGTTGATGCCGATCCAGTGGACCAGCAGGGCCAGGGGAGCGACGACAACCGCTCCTCCTATCAGCCCTTTGCCATAGCGAATAGCCACAGGCGGACTCCTTTTTTCTTTTGTCGGCGAACACATTTCCGAGCGGCAATGCCATTCCTGGCTGTCGGCGAATGTGGTCGCGAATAGCAGCTCGCCCCTACCGGCAACGCGGTATGCGGTCGAGCCATGAGCGCAGCCTCGTCAGGCTAACTTGCTGATTTTTCAGCCCCTGTTACGAGTGCGATAGCAGGGGAGTGGACGTCTCTACCTTTTAAAAGGTTCCATACTTGGCAGCAATTAGCCACCCCCAATGGGGTGAACGGTGGTCTGTAACCCCGGGTTTGCGCTATACTCGCCGCCCTTTTTTGACTCACCTGCCAGGCGATTTCCCATGACCCACCAGGCCGCCGAAGTCGCGAAACGCCGCACTTTCGCCATTATTTCCCACCCCGATGCCGGTAAAACCACCATCACCGAAAAGCTGTTGCTGATGGGCAAGGCAATCGCGGTGGCCGGCACGGTGAAATCCCGTAAATCCGACCGCCATGCCACCTCCGACTGGATGGAAATGGAAAAGCAGCGTGGTATTTCCATTACCACGTCGGTCATGCAGTTCCCGTATCGCGACCACATGATCAACCTGCTCGACACCCCGGGCCATGAAGACTTCTCCGAAGACACCTACCGCACCTTGACCGCGGTTGACTCGGCGCTGATGGTCCTCGACGGCGGTAAAGGCGTTGAGCCACGTACCATCGCGCTGATGGACGTCTGCCGCCTGCGGGACACGCCGATTGTCAGCTTTATCAACAAACTCGACCGTGACATCCGCGACCCGATCGAACTGCTGGACGAAATCGAAGCCGTCCTGAAGATCAAGGCCGCGCCAATCACCTGGCCGATTGGTTGCTACCGCGACTTCAAGGGCGTGTACCACCTGGCCGACGACTACATCATTGTGTACACCGCCGGCCATGGCCACGAACGGACCGATGTGAAAATCATCGAGAAGCTCGACTCCGACGAAGCCCGCGCCCACCTGGGTGACGAGTACGACCGGTTTGTCGATCAACTGGAACTGGTGCAGGGCGCCTGCCACGAGTTCAACCAGCAGGAATTCCTCGACGGCCAGCTGACGCCGGTGTTCTTCGGTACCGCCCTGGGCAACTTCGGTGTCGATCACGTGCTCGACGCCGTGGTCAATTGGGCTCCCAAGCCGCTGGCCCGTGTTGCCAACGAGCGTACCGTTGAACCGGTGGAAGAGAAGTTTGCCGGCTTCGTGTTCAAGATCCAGGCGAACATGGATCCCAAGCACCGCGACCGTATCGCCTTTATGCGCATCTGCTCCGGCAAATACGAAAAAGGCATGAAGATGCGCCACGTGCGCACCGGCAAGGACGTGCGCATCGGCGACGCCCTGACCTTCTTCTCCTCCGAGCGTGAGCAACTGGAAGAAGCGTTTGCCGGCGACATCATCGGCTTGCACAACCACGGCACCATCCAGATCGGCGACACGTTCACCGAAGGCGAGGCGCTGGGCTTCACTGGTATCCCGCACTTCGCCCCGGAACTGTTCCGCCGCGTACGCCTGCGTGACCCGCTGAAATCCAAGCAACTGCGCCAGGGTTTGCAGCAGTTGGCGGAAGAGGGCGCCACTCAGGTGTTCTTCCCGGAGCGCAGCAACGACATCATCCTCGGCGCCGTCGGTGTGCTGCAGTTCGATGTGGTGGCCAGCCGTCTGAAAGAGGAATACAAGGTGGAATGCTCCTACGAGCCGATCACCGTGTACTCCGCGCGCTGGATCGATTGCAGCGATAAGAAGAAGCTGGAAGAGTTCAAGATCAAGGCCGTGGAAAACCTCGCGATCGACGGCGGTGGTCACCTGACCTACCTGGCCCCGACCCGGGTCAACCTGGCGCTGATGGAAGAGCGCTGGCCGGATGTGAAATTCCGCGCGACCCGTGAGCATCACTAAGGGTTAGGGATATAAGAGAGGGCGAAGCTGTGATGGCTTCGCCTTTTTCTTTGGCTGCTATCCGGGTTGTTTCATTGGCGAAAACTTCAGTTCGGGACTAGCTTGAAGCAAGGCGACGGCGGACAGCTGTCGTACGCAATTCAACTCCTGACTGGGCGGAATTCGACCATGAGTATCTTTCAACGTGTGGTGCTGTTGCTCAAAGTGCTGGTGATGTTGTCATTGGGTATGTCTTCCGCGTGGGCCACGACGGCGGTGCAGAGCCATGGCACGGGTTTTGTGGCGGTGAAGACGGTGCAGGCGGGTGGCTTGCAGCTGGCCAAGAGTGAATCCGAGCCCGGTGACGAAAACCAGGGCGGCTCCAAGGACGATGACGATGCCGAGAACCCGGACAATGACGGCGAAGACAGCGACACCTACAACGATGGGGACAGCGATACGTAAGTAACGCGGGCAAAAGAAAGCCCCTCTTGCCGGACAGATGCGCTATCCGACAAGAAGGGCTGTAGAACACTGGAATGCTCTGGACTCACCCTCCAGAGCATTTTTTTTGCACGTCAGACCACAAATTGCTCCGCGTAGTGGCAAGCCACCTGGCGGTTGTCCAGTGGTCGCAGCACCGGTTCATCGGTGCTGCACAGCTGGGTCGCGTACGGGCAGCGCTTGTGGAAGGCGCAGCCAGACGGCGGGTTCAACGGGTTGGGCAGCTCGCCGACGATCTTGATCTTCGGCTTGTTCGGGTCCGGATGAATGGTCGGGGTCGCCGACAGCAGCGCCTGGGTGTACGGGTGCAGCGGGCGTGCGTAGATGTCTTCCTTCGGGCCCACTTCCACCGGGCGGCCGAGGTACATCACCATCACGTCGTCGGCGACGTGTTGCACCACCGCGAGGTTGTGGGAGATGAACACGTAGGCGGTGTTGAATTCCTGCTGCAGGTCCATGAACAGGTTCAGTACCTGGGCCTGGATCGACACGTCCAACGCCGAGGTCGGTTCATCCGCCACCAGCACTTTCGGTTGCAGCATCATTGCCCGGGCCAGTGCGATCCGCTGGCGCTGGCCACCGGAGAACATGTGCGGGTAGCGCTGATAATGCTCCGGGCGCAGGCCTACTTGCTTCATCATCGCCTGGACCTTTTCGCGGCGTTCGGCGGCGGACAGGTTGGTGTTGATCAGCAGCGGCTCGCCCAGTTGGTCACCGACTTTCTGGCGCGGGTTCAGCGAGGCGTACGGGCTCTGGAACACCATCTGCACGTCTTTGCGCAATTGCTTGCGCTGGGCCTTGTCGGCACCGGCCACTTCCTGGCCGGCGATTTTCAGCGAGCCGGAAGACGGCTCTTCAATCAAGGTCAGGGCGCGGGCCAGGGTGGATTTGCCGCAACCGGATTCGCCCACGACCGCGAGGGTCTTGCCGGCTTCCAGCTCGAACGACACACCGTTGAGCGCACGCACCAGGGCGTGGCCCTTGAACAGGCCACGGGACACTTCGTAGTGACGGGTCAGGTCGCGGGCGGTAAGTACGACGGCCATTACGCCACCTCCTGATTCAGCGGGTAGAAGCAGCGGGCAAGGCTGTTGCTTTTCGGGTCAAGGCCCGGGCGTTGGGCGCGGCAGGATTCCTGCACATACGGGCAGCGGGGCGACAGCAGGCAACCCTGCGGGCGGTCATAACGGCCGGGCACGATACCCGGCAGCGTGGCCAGGCGCGTGGCGCCCAGGCTGTGCTCGGGAATCGCCTTGAGCAGCGCTTCGCTGTACGGGTGCGCCGGGATGTCGAACAACTGCGGCACCTGGCCGACTTCCACGGCTTGGCCGGCGTACATCACGCACACGCGCTGGGCGGTTTCGGCCACCACCGCGAGGTCGTGAGTGATCAGCACCAGGCCCATGTTCTGCTCTTTCTGCAAGGCCAGCAGCAGGTCCATGATCTGGGCCTGGATGGTCACGTCGAGTGCGGTGGTCGGTTCATCGGCGATCAGCAGTTTCGGCTCGCCGGCGATGGCCATGGCGATAGCCACACGCTGGCTCATACCACCGGACAACTGGTGCGGGTAGGCATCCATACGGCTGGCAGCGCCCGGGATTTCCACCTTTTCCAGCAGTTCGATGGCACGCTTGCGTGCTTGCTTGCCGGACATTTTCAAGTGCAGACGCAGCACTTCTTCGATCTGGAAACCCACGGTGTAGCTGGGGTTCAGGGCGGTCATCGGGTCCTGGAAGACCATCGCCAGGTCTTTGCCGACGATCTGCCGACGCTGACGGTTGCTCAGCTTGAGCATGTCCTTGCCGTCGAAGTTCAGGGCGTCGGCAGTGACGATGCCGGGGTGCTCGATCAGGCCCATCAGCGCCATCATGGTCACGGATTTACCCGAACCGGACTCGCCAACGATCGCCAGTACTTCGCCTTTGTCGACGGAGATGTCGAGGCCATCGACCACCGGCACGGCGGTCTTGTCGCCGAAGCGGACATTGAGATTCTTGATTTCTAGCAGTGACATGGGAATCTCCTCAGGCGGCATTCTTGAGTTTCGGGTCCAGCGCATCGCGCAGCCCGTCGCCCATCAGGTTGATTGCCAGCACGCTGAGCAAAATGGTCAAGCCAGGCAGGCTCACGACCCACCAGGCGCGTTCGATGTAGTCGCGGGCCGAGGCCAGCATGGTGCCCCACTCAGGGGTTGGCGGTTGTACGCCAAGGCCCAGGAAGCCCAGGGCGGCAGCATCGAGAATCGCCGAGGAGAAACTCAGGGTGGCCTGAACGATCAGCGGCGCCATACAGTTCGGCAGCACGGTGACGAACATCAGGCGCGGCAGGCCGGCGCCAGCAAGGCGGGCGGCGGTCACGTAGTCACGGTTCAGTTCGCCCATCACCGCAGCGCGGGTCAGGCGGACATAGGACGGCAGCGACACGATCGCGATGGCGATCACGGTGTTGATCAGGCCAGGGCCGAGGATCGCCACAATGGCTACAGCCAGCAGCAGCGACGGCAGGGCCAGCATGATGTCCATCAGACGCATGATGGTCGGGCCAAGCAGGCGCGGGAAGAACCCGGCGAACAGACCCAGCAGGATCCCCGGGATCAGCGACATGACTACCGACGACAAGCCGATCAGCAACGACAGGCGCGAACCCTGGATCAGCCGCGACAGCAGATCACGGCCCAGTTCGTCGGTGCCCAGCAGGAACTGGATCTGCCCACCTTCCAGCCAGGCCGGAGGGGTCAGCAGGAAGTCACGGTATTGCTCGCTCGGGTTATGCGGGGCCACCCAAGGGGCGAAGATCGCGCAAAACACCACCAGCAACATGAACAGCAGGCCGGCAACGGCGCCCTTGTTCTTGGAAAAGGCTTGCCAGAATTCTTTGTACGGGGACGGGTACAGCAGGCTTTGATCGACTGCTACCGCGGGAGTAGGTGTGGTCATGGTCATGATCTCAGCGCTGGTGACGGATGCGTGGGTTGGCGAAGCCGTAGAGGATATCCACCACGAAGTTCACCAGAATCACCAGGCAGGCGATTAACAGGATGCCGTTTTGCACCACGGGATAGTCCCGTGCGCCAATGGCTTCGATCAGCCATTTGCCGATGCCGGGCCACGAGAAGATGGTTTCGGTCAGGACGGCGCCGGCCAGCAACGTGCCGACTTGCAGGCCGACCACGGTAAGTACCGGGATCAAGGCGTTACGCAGGCCGTGGACGAACACCACGCGCGCCGGCGACAGGCCTTTGGCCTTGGCGGTGCGGATGTAGTCTTCGCGCAATACTTCAAGCATCGACGAACGGGTCATCCGGGCGATAACGGCCAGCGGGATGGTACCGAGCACGATGGCTGGCAGGATCAGGTGGTGCAGGGCATCCCAGAATGCGTCCGGCTCGTCAGCCAGCAGGGTGTCGATCAGCATGAAGCCGGTGCGCGGCTCGATGTCGTAGAGCAGGTCGATCCGTCCCGACACTGGCGTCCAGCCCAGGCTCACGGAGAAGAACATGATCAGGATCAGGCCCCACCAGAAGATCGGCATCGAATATCCCGCCAGGGAGATGCCCATCACCCCATGGTCGAACAGGGATCCTCGCTTCAAGGCCGCGATCACCCCGGCTAACAGCCCCAGGATGCCGGCGAACAACAGGGCGGCCATGGACAGTTCCAGGGTCGCGGGGAAAAGTGCGGTGAATTCAGTCCACACGCTGGTACGGGTACGCAGGGATTCGCCGAGGTCGCCGTGGGCGAGCTTGCCGACATAATCCAGGTATTGCGCGTAAAGCGGTTTGTTCAGACCAAGGCGTTCCATTGCCTGAGCGTGCATCTCGGGGTCGACTCGTCGTTCGCCCATCATGACTTCGACGGGGTCGCCAGGGATCATGCGAATCAACGCGAACGTCAGCAAGGTGATGCCGAAAAACGTGGGGATCAATAACCCCAATCGGCGGGCAATAAAACTAAACATCTTGTTGTGTACCTCAATCAGCCGGTTAGGCAGGTTCGGCACCGTCAATGTCGACGGTGCCGAGCGTCTCTTATCTACTTCACCTGGGTGGTGGCGAAGTTATTTGTAGTCAGAGGGCTTTGGGTAAAACCTTCGACGTTTTTACGCATGGCGGTGAACATTTTCGGGTAAGCCATGGGAATCCATGGTTGGTCCTTTTCGAAAACGTCCAGTGCTTGTTCATAGAGTGCAGCGCGTTGGGTGGGTTCAGCGATGGCGCGCGCCTTGTCGATCAAGTCTTGAAACTCTTTGTTACACCAGCGGGCGTAGTTTTCGCCGTTTTTCGCTGCATCGCAACTCAAGTTCGGGGTGAGGAAGTTATCCGGGTCCCCGTTATCCCCCGCCCAGCCGGCGGAGACCATGTCATGTTCGCCATTCTTGGCGCGTTTGAGCATTTCGCCCCATTCCATGACCTTGATGTTCACTTTCAGGCCGATTTGCGCCAGGTCCGCCTGCATGCGCTGGGCGCCGAGCATCGGGTTGGGGTTGGTCGGGCCGCCGCCGTTACGGGTGAACAGGGTGAACTCGGTGCCTTCCGGTACGCCAGCTTCCTTGAGCAGGGCGCGGGCCTTGTCCAAGTCACGCGGCGGGTTTTTCAGCTTGTCGCTGAAGCCCAGCAGGGTTGGCGGGTATGGGCCGGTGGCATCGATGGAGTTGCCTTTGCCGTACAGGGATTCGTTGTAGCCTTTTTTGTCGAACGCGATGTTGATCGCGTGACGCACCCGCGCGTCGCTCATGTACTTGTGGTTGGTGTTCAGGGCGGTGTAGCTGGTGGTCATGGCCGCCAGTTCCGCGACTTTCAGGTTTGGATCAGCCTTGGCATTCGGCACGTCATCGGGCTTGGGATACAGCGCGATCTGGCATTCGTTGGCCTTGAGCTTTTGCAGGCGCACGTTGCTGTCGGTGGTGATGGCCAGGATCAACGGGTCAGCCGGCGGCTTGCCACGGAAGTAGTCCGGGTTGGCCTTGAAGCGCACTTGGGCGTCTTTGGCGTAGCGCGAGAAGATGAACGGGCCGGTGCCGATGGGCTTGGCGTTCAGGTCGTCGGTCTTGCCGGACTTGAGCAACTGGTCGGCGTATTCGGCGGAATGAATCGAGGAAAACGCCATGGCCAGGTCGGCCAGGAACGGTGCTTCAGGGCGGGTCAGGGTGAAGACCACGGTGTGGTCGTCGGTCTTGTCTACACTCTTGAGCAGTTCCTTGAAGCCCATGCTTTCAAAGTACGGGTAGCCCACGTTGGACTTGTTGTGCCACGGGTGATTCGGGTCCAGCTGGCGCTGGAAACTCCAGAGCACGTCGTCGGCGTTCATGTTGCGCGTGGGTTTGAAGTAGTCGGTGGTGTGGAACTTGATGTCGTCACGCAGGTGAAAGGTATAGGTCAGGCCATCAGCGCTGATTTCCGGCAGGTCCTTGGCCAGCGCCGGGATCACTTCGGTGGTGCCGGGCTTGAAGTCCACCAGACGGTTGAACATGGTTTCGGCCGCGGCGTCGGCGGTGACAGCCGTGGTGTACAGGACCGGATCGAAGCCTTCCGGGCTGGCTTCGGTGCAGACGACCAACGGTTTGGCCGAGATGCCGACAGCGACGCTCAACAGCGCAGCGGCAATGGCAGCTTGTAACGGGAGCATTTTCATCTAAGAGCCCTCTGCAATCGATTGGACCAGACAAGCGTAGGCGGCGGGCCCGTCCTGAGCCCGCCGCCTACCTGGCGCTGATTAAAGAATGTTGAACGGGATGGTGGTCACCAGGCGGAACTCACGCAGGTTGCCGTCAGCCTGGTTGGCGCTGGCACGGTGAGTCACGTAGGTACCACGAATGGTGGTGGCCTTGAGTGCGCCGCTCTGGATCGCGTAAGCCGCGCCTACACCGTATTCCTGGTGCTTCTCGCCGTCCTGGGCCTGAATGCCGTTGTAGGCAAAGCCAGCCCGGCCGCCGTCGCCGGTGTAGTGAGTACCGTCGATACCCCAGCCGCGAGCCGAGTAGATGTTGAACTTCAGGCCCGGCACGCCGTATTCGGCCATGTTGATGCCGTAGGCGATCTGGAAGGACTTCTCGTTCGGACCGTTAAAGTCGGACGTCAGGGAGTTGGCCAGGTAGATGCCGTTGGTTTCGTGCAGGTAGTCGAAGTACTCGTCGCCGTTCACGGCCTGGTACGAGAAGGTCAGGCTGTGAGCCTGGTGGGTCAGGCCGAACGACAGCGAGTAGGTGTCGTTGTCGATCTTGCCCATCAACTTTTTGCCTTCGTCGACGGTTTTGTAGTAGTTCAGGCCGGTGGTCAGGGACAGGGTCTGGCTGTCACCCAGCTCGTGGGTAGCACCGAAGTAGTACTGGTTCCAGAAGTCTTCCACGTTGGCGGCGAACAGGCTGGTCTTCAGGCTCTTGAACGGCTGGTAGTTGACGCCCAGGGTGTTGACCTTGTCGGTTTCCTGGCGACCGTTGCCGTATTCGGTACGGAATTTCGACAGGCTCTGCTCGGTCCGTGGCGAAACGCGGTCAAACACGCCGCCCTGGAACGACAGGTTGCTGAACTCTTCGCTGTTGAAGCTCACACCTTCAAAGCTCGAAGGCAGTGCACGGTTGCCGATGGTGTCGACGATGCCGCTGCTGAAGTTCTGGCGACCGGCGGTCAAGGTGGTGTTCGAGACACGGAACTTGACGTTGGCCAGACCCAGTTTGCTCCACTGGTCTACAGCGTCGCCGTCGGAATCAGCCAGGGTACGGTTGGAGCCGCCCTTGATGTCGCGCTTGCTGCGGTCCAGGACCAGAGCGTTGTAGACCGCCACTTCAGTGCTCACGCCAACGGTGCCTTGGGTGAAACCCGAGGTAGCGTTGAGGATGGTGCCTTGCACCCAGTTGGTACGGTAGTTGTCAGTACGGGCTTCGCCGTGCTTCTGGTAAGTGAACTTGCTGCCACGGAAGCGTTGTTCGTTGGAGAACCAGTTACGGGTTGTACCGCCCAGGCTTGCTCCATCGATAAAGCCTTTGGCCTCGCTTTGGGCGCTGGTGCCGGCCAATGTGGTTGGAACGAAGTCCTGGCTTGCAGGTTCAGCGTAGGCGGTAGCCGTGATGCTGCTGATGGCCAGGGCCAGTAGCGCGTTGCTGCTCAGTTTCATGGGTGAAGCTCCTTTGGTTCTCTTTTTAATGCCGGTCTTTTTAGGTGAACCGGCTATTGGGTGTGTAACTCGTTCAAGCCTTTGCAAACGTTTGCCCAAGGGTAAAACCCGAAATAAGGCTGCACGTTTGCAGCAAGGCGAGTGCTCGCCCTGCGCAATCCGGTTATCTTTTTATGGGTTGATGCTGACGCCCGAGAACACGTTGCGGCCGAAGGGGCTGACTTTGAACCCTTCGACTTTGGCGCTTAACGGCTGGTTGACCGTCGAGTGGGCGACTGGCGTGATCGGCACCTGCTGCTTGAGCAGTTGCTGCGCCTGTTTGTACAGAACAGTCCTTTGTTCGCGGTCGGTCACGACCTTGGCTTGCTTGATCAGCTTGTCATACGCCGGGTCACACCACATGGAGTAGTTGTTCCCGCCGATGGCGTCGCAGCTGTAGAGGGTGCCCAGCCAGTTGTCCGGGTCACCGTTGTCGCCGGTCCAGCCGATCAGGCTGATATCGTGCTCGCCATTCTTGGTGCGCTTGATGTACTCGCCCCATTCATAGCTGACGATCTTGACCTTGAGGCCAATCTTCGCCCAATCGCTTTGCAGCATTTCGGCCATCAGCTTGGCGTTGGGGTTGTACGGCCGTTGCACCGGCATCGCCCACAGGGTGATCTCGGTGCCTTCCTTCACGCCGGCAGCCTTGAGCAGTTCCTTGGCTTTTTCCGGGTTGTAGGCGGCGTCCTTGATGGTGTCGTCGTAAGACCACTGGGTCGGTGGCATGGCGTTGACCGCCAGTTGCCCCGCGCCCTGGTACACGGCGTTGAGAATTCTCTGCTTGTTTACCGCCATGTCCAGGGCCTGGCGCACTTCGAGCTGGTCGAAGGGTTTGTGCCGCACGTTATAGGCGATGTAGCCGAGGTTGAAGCCTGGCTTGGTCAGCAGTTGCAGCTTCGGGTCGGCCTTCAGGGCTTCGACGTCGGCCGGGCGCGGGTGCAGGGTGATCTGGCATTCACCGGCCTTGAGCTTTTGCACCCGCACCGACGCGTCGGTGTTGATCGCAAAAATCAGCTGGTCGAGCTTCACGCGGCTCGGGTCCCAGTACTGTTTGTTGCCGGTATAGCGAATCTGCGAGTCTTTCTGGTAACGCTGGAATACGAACGGCCCGGTGCCGATCGGCTTCTGGTTGATGTCGCTGGGCTTGCCGACCTTGAGCAAGTGGTCGGCGTATTCAGCCGACAGGATCGAGGCGAAGCTCATGGCGATGTTCTGGATAAACGCGGCGTCGACCGTGTTCAGGGTCATCACCACGGTGTGCGGGTCGGTTTTCTCGACCTTGGCGATGTTCTTGTTCAGGCTCATCCCGTTGAAGTACGGGAACTCGGTGGGGTAGGCCTTGCGGAACGGGTGTTCGGGGTCAAGCATGCGATTGAAGGTGAACAGCACATCGTCGGCGTTGAAATCACGCGTCGGCTTGAAGTCCTTGTTGCTGTGGAATTTCACCCCTTCGCGCAGGTGGAAGGTGTAGGTCAGGCCGTCTTCGGAAATATCCCAACGGGTTGCCAGGCCCGGTACGACATTGGTCGCGCCTTTTTCGAACTCGGCCAAGCGGTTGTAGATAGGCTCGGCGGCGTCGTTATCGGTGGCCGTCGTGTATTGCGCGGTGTCGAAGCCAGCCGGGCTGCCTTCGGAGCAAAACACCAGGCTCTTTTTCTCGGCAGCCTGGCCCATCGAGGCCACAGCCAACAGGCTGGTGCCGAATATCGCGGATAGAACGGTGGTATGGCGCATGACAATCCCGATCCTTGTTTGTTGTTTTCGTCAGTGAGCAATCGCAAGGCCATTCAGGGCCTTGCGACAACACTGATCCCACAACGGCAGTTGCCCCACAGAGACGATGCTTCTGCCGTGCCACGACGTTATGGGTCGGGAGCCGGGCAGTAAATGCAACGAATCTGACAGACCTTGTAGGTAACGGAGCCGCGATTCGCAGTTAGCTGCCGTAGGACGGCGGCGTGTGCGGAGGTGGTCTGTTTCCTACGGCCTTGGCGGATGCAATAACGGCGACGTTATGAAACGTCGCCGCCAGCGATCCTTACTTGCCGCTTACGCTCACGCCGTAGAAGGAGTTCAAGCCAAATGGGCTGATCTTGAAGTCCTGCACGTTGTTGCGCATGGGTTGATACACCGTCGAGTGCGCGATAGGTGTCATCGGGACTGCATCTTTGAGGATATGTTGCGCCTGCTTGTACAGCTCGGTGCGTTTGGCTACGTCGGAAGTCGCCTTGGCTTCTTTCACGATGCCGTCGAATTTCTTGTCGCACCACTTGGAGAAGTTGTTACCGGCCAGGGAATCGCAGCCGAACAGCACGTTCAGCCAGTTGTCCGGGTCACCATTGTCGCCGCTCCAGCCAATGATCATGGCCTGGTTCTCGCCGCCTTTGGAACGCTTGATGTACTCGCCCCACTCGTAGCTGACGATGTTCACTTTCAGGCCGATCTGTTTCCAGTCATTCTGCAGCATCTCAGCCATCAGCTTGGCGTTCGGGTTGTACGGACGCTGGACCGGCATCGCCCACAGGGTGATCTCGGTGCCTTCCTTGACGCCGGCTTCCTTGAGCAAAGCCTTGGCTTTGGTCACATCAAACGGAGCATCCTTGATGGTGGTGTCGTAGGACCATTGGGTAGGCGGCATGGCGTTGACAGCCAGTTGGCCTGCACCCTGGTAAACCGAGTCGATGATCTGCTGCTTGTTCACCGACATGTCCAGGGCCTCACGCACGCGCAGGTCGGACAGCGGGTTAGGCGCGGTCTGGCCCTTGAGGACCGGCATTACGTTGTAGGCGATGTAGCCCAGGTTGAAACCGGCCTGGTGCGGCAGTTTCAGGTCCTTGTCTTCACCCAGCGCCTTGAGGTCGGCTGGACGTGGGAACAGGGTCACCTGGCATTCGTTTTTCTTCAGCTTCTGGATACGCACCGACGGGTCGGTGGTGATGGCGAAGATCAGGTTGTCGATCTTCACGTCTTCAGGCTTCCAGTAATCCTTGTTGCCGGTGTAACGGATGTTGGAGTCTTTCTGGTAGCTCTTGAACACGAACGGACCAGTGCCGATTGGCTTCTGGTTGATGTCCTGTGCCTTGCCTTCCTTCAACAGTTGGGCGGCGTATTCAGCCGACTGGATGGAGGCGAAGCTCATTGCCAGGTTCTGGATGAAGGCGGCGTCCACGGTGCCAAGGGTGAACTTGACGGTGTGGTCATCGACTTTCTCGATGTTCTTGATGTTGGTGTCCATACCCATGTCCGTGAAGTACGGGAACTCGGTTGGGTAGGCTTTACGGAACGGATCGTCTTTATTGATCATCCGGTTGAAGGTGAACAGTACGTCGTCAGCCGTGAATTCACGAGTTGGCTTGAAGTACGGGGTGGTGTGGAACTTGACGCCTTCACGCAGGTGGAAGGTGTACGTCAGGCCATCCGGGGAAACGTCCCAGGTCGTGGCCAGCCCAGGAACAACAGCGGTGCCGCCGCGCTCGAACTGGGTCAGACGGTTGAACATGGTTTCGGCCGAAGCATCGAAGTCTGTTCCGGTGGTGTACTGGCCTGGGTCAAAACCGGCCGGGCTCCCTTCGGAGCAGAACACCAGGTTGCTCGCCGCTTGGGCGAAAGGTGCAGCAGCCATTAAACCGGCGCTGACTAATAACGGAATGACTGCGTGTTTAAGCATGTTGGCCTCATGATTTGTTGTCATTTTTGGTAGTGAGGGCGACCTCGTGAGTCGACCTGCGGATACTATGCAGGGCCCATACCCAATGCAAGATGTTGAGAGCCTACAACGGCTAAACAGTGGTACGAACGTACACGAATGTCGCATATGTGTAAGTTCAGACACATTTACGCACTTTTGAGGGGTTTTTTCGGTGCGAGGGCTGCACCAGTAATGCCCAACCGAGGCGTCTGGCGCACTCGGTTGGGGCGTCGCTGTTACTTATTCAGACTGACGCCGTAGAACGGTGTGAGTCCAAATGGACTGATCTTGAAGTCCTGTACTTCCTTTCGAAGGGGCTGGAAAACCGTCGAGTTTGCGATAGGCGTTATAGGTACTTGTTCCTTAAGGATTTTTTGTGCCTGTTGATACCACTTGATGCGCTGTTCACGGTCGCTGCTGACCTTGGCCTGCTGCACGAGTTTGTCGTAGGCCGGGTTACACCACTTCGCATAGTTGCTGCCCTTCACCGCGGCACAACTGTAGAGCACGCCGAGCCAGTTATCCGGGTCACCGTTGTCGCCGGTCCAGCCGTAGATCATCACGTCATGCTCGCCGGCTTTGGCGCGTTTGATGTATTCGCCCCACTCATAGCTGACGATATTGGCCTTGATGCCGATCTTTTCCCAATCCTGCTGGATCATCTGCGCCGACATCCGGGCGTTGGGATTCGATGCACGTTGAACCGTCATCGCCCACAGGTTGAGGGTGGTACCTGGTGCAACCCCTGCTTCTTTTAGTAGCGCCCGCGCCTTGGCCGGATCGTAGGGCGCGTCCTTGATCGTCGGGTCATAAGACCACTGCGCCGGAGGCAGGGCGTTCTGCGCCAATTGTCCGGCACTCTGGTACACCGCCTTGATGATTGCCGGCTTGTCGATGGCCATGTCCAGGGCCTGGCGCACCTTGAGCTGGTCCAGGGGCGGATGGGTCACGTTGTAGGCGAGAAAGCCCAGGTTGAAGCCGGCTTGCTGAAGGACCCGCAGGTTGGGGTCTTGCTTCATCACTTCGATGTCGGAAGGGCGCGGGTAACCGCTGACCTGGCACTCGCCCGCCTTGAGCTTTTGCAGGCGCACGGCGGCGTCCGGAGTGATCGAGAACACCAGATTGTCGAGCTTCACATCGTCGGGCTTCCAATACTGTTTATTGGCGCTGTAGCGAATCTGCGAATCCTTCTGGTAACGCTTGAACACAAATGGCCCGGTGCCCACCGGCTTCTGGTTGATGTCGGCGGCCTTGCCTTCCTTGAGCAACTGCGCGGCATATTCGGCGGACTGCACCGAGGCGAAGCTCATGGCCAGGTTCTGCACGAAGGAGGCATCAACGTTATTCAGGTTGAAGCGCACCGTGTGTTCGTCGAGTTTTTCGACGTTCTTGATGGTGGTGTTCAAGCCCATGTCGGTGAAGTAGGGCGATTCCGACGGATAGACTTTACGGAACGGACTCTCGGGATCCAGCAGGCGCTGGAAGGTGAAGAGCACATCGTCGGCGTTGAAGTCACGGGTCGGGGTGAAGTAGTCGGTGGTGTGGAACTTGACGCCATCCCGCAGGTGGAAGGTGTAGGTCAGGCCGTCTTTGGACACATCCCAGCTGGTTGCAAGGCCAGGTTCGACTTCAGTGCCGCCGCGCTTGAACTGGGTCAGGCGGTTGAACACGGTTTCGGCGGAGGCATCGAAATCGGTGCCGCTGGTGTACTGGCTGGGGTCGAAGCCGGCGGGGCTGGCTTCGGAGCAGTAGACCAGGGTGCTGGCCGCCTGGGCCAGAGGCATGAACGCCAGCAGGCCGGCAGCGAGGAGCAGCGGTTTTAAGGTGATTCTTTCCATGGAGACCCCAGAGATAGCACAAAACGGCGGTTACCGAGGTTACCGCCGTTTAGTGCTGCCAGGTAGGGGCTCATCACCTGACGGGCAAGGAACACGATCAGATGTTCGTTGGCATGGAGATTTCTATTTTGGTCGGCGCCGACTTGTCGATAGTGTAATCGTCCACATCAACCTCATTACTTTCACGTATCGTGAATGTCCGGATACTTTTTATATCCAGGTCCCGATTGATAACCATGCCATCTTCCGTTGCATATTTAAGTATCCAGTTCGTTTCCGCGATGACGGTGTGTTCATTGCTTGCCGGGTTGTAATTGATAGTAAAGTTCTTCGGGCCTGCGGCGACGCTGTAATCATCCTTCAACAACGGTTGCGACAGTTCAAGCAATGCTGGTAACGATGAACCTTGGTGGGCCACCTCGGAAATTCGAGCGCGTAGCGCCGGGTCAGGCACCTGCGCCTCAAATGTGGCAAACCGGTGTCTGAGGGTGTCGTGTTCATCGTTATCTTTTGCCCTGAAATTCAACTCCGTACGTGATTCCACACCGGCTTCGGTTTTCACAATCGTATAGTTTTCGCGATTCAGATCAGGCGCAAAGCTGGAGGAATATTGGGTGTTTGAATAGGGGGATTCCCTTGCCCTTTCATTGGCGGTAACGGCGAACTCATTGTCGTCGACTGTCCAGGAAACGCTGAGCTTCCTTTTCATCGTGGAGCCATCTTCATAAACACTGTCGGTCGGCAAGAGATTCTTGTCGAGCGCCAGGTTCAGGTAGCTATCAAACTTTTCGGCGCCACTGATTTTAATCCCCTTTTCGTCCACAAACAGCTGGGAAACCTTCGGTTCAAGTGCTGTGGGGGTGCTGGGGGAATTCGAGGTCGACCGGGACCAGGGCCAGCCTCCTTTTAGCGTATCGCGCACCCATCCGCCGTCACCGTTGGACTGCACCGTCATCACCGGTTTGCGGGTAGCAGGGTCAATAATCTGTACATAGTTGTCGCTGAGTTTGAAATCCCCTCTGATCTCGTAAACCTTGCTCATACCACTGCTGTCGGTGTGGCGGATCAGCCACTGGTCAACACCGTCGCTGTCCTTGACCTGATAGACGCCCTTGGCGTTGGGCGTGCGGTTTGCAATCAGGCGCTCGCCATCCGCGACCGCATGGCCACTGACATTGCCCGCCTGCGAAGGTTGTAACCGGTCAGCCAAACCACGGCCTGCACGGCTTTGATCAAGCGTATTGAGTGTGTTGCCCTGGCCGGGCAGCGTAGTCACGTTTTCACGTGGCGCTGCAAACGGGTCTTCGACCTTCCCGCTCGCACCGGCGGAAAACAAGGTGTTGAGCGCACCATCGAAGGTTTTCCAGGCGCCATCGCTGCGTTCAGCCTGGGTGTCGCCCGACGCGGTTTTTTCCGCGCCTAACGCGAGCTCCGTGACGCCCAGGACCCCGACGGTGGTGGCAGCGGCGAGTCCGCCAGGCGCCATGGGGGCGAATATCTTGAGGGCAGTGGAGACGTCATTGAGCCAGGTATCCCGGGTCACTTCGCTGTTGGATTTGATCGAGGTGTCCGCATCACTGGTCATCCGCGCCTTGGCCTGGACGCGCATCTGACTGAAGACGTCGCCTTCGATGCGCACGGGTTTGCGATCAATCGTTTCGCCCTCCATCTTCGACCAATCGCCGTTGGCCAAATGCACCAATGAGGTGTCGACCCCTGATTTGCCCAGCGGGCCGCCGTCCTGGCGGTCAAGCTTGGAGAAGTGGCCAGCGAGGGCCTCGCGCTTTTTCGGATCCTTGGCCTGCTCGACCACCCACTCATCCATTTTGTCCAGGGAGGCGAACCTCAGGAATGCTGGTGTGGCACCGGGAATGTAGAGAATCTGCAGGCCGTCACGCCGATTGTTCTGGTAGTTGTACTGGCCGTCATCAAGGACGGCGAACCGGATGATGTCGCTGGAACCCCAGCCGTTGATATCGAAAGGGTACGCTCGCAACTGATCTTTGGCCGGCGCTTCAGCCTTCAGTTGGTCGACGGTCAGCGGCGCGTTTTCGGCCTGGGGAAGGTTGGACGCCGCCTTCATGACCAGGCGATAGTCATCCCGGGTGAACTGATGCTCAGGCGGCATCAGCTTCTTTTCGGCGGGGGGCTTGGTTTCATAGGCGCTCAGTTGCTGGCGTGCCTGTTGGACGAATTGTCCCTTGAGGGTGGTGCGATAGGCATCCCCATGGGTGTTCCAGAAGTCATTTATTTTGCTGGTCATGCGCCCCTGAAAGTCGGTTTTCCAGCTTTCGTGCATCAGCGTCGACGGGGCAAGGGGGAACTGGTTGTGGGCACCATAGCCGCCCTTGGTACTTTCTCCGGGCCCCGCCGTATAGATACCCGCTTCAGCGTCAATTTGGCCGGGGATGCCGTCATGTTCGGAAAAGTTATCCAGCAGTGCATCCGGCAGGCGTTTGGAATAGAACGGTTCTTCATTGATGTGCATCGCGCCGGTCGCGGTACCGGGCGACGCGCTCTGGCCATGGCGAAAGCGGTTGAGATACAGGCTGTCGGGGTCGACGTTGGTTTGTCCGGTCGCTTTTTCGATCAGCTCCTTAGTCCACTGTTTGGCCTCGTTGTGCACTTTGGGAAAGGCATTAGCCACACCGTTTGCCAGGTTTGAATAGGCCAGCTTCTGCGGTGCAACGCTATTAAAGGCTTCGGTATTGGCCTTCTGGGTTTCCAGCGCCTGGGCCGAGCGCAGGTTGGCGGGCCGCAGGCGGTCATCGGTGGCAATGGCGCCGAAAGATTGATTGTGCTCAAGCTGCCTTAGCTGTGTTCTGCCCTGCGCAAGGTTGGCGGGGAGCGGTATACCGTAGAAGTTTGCGACCACTTTCGCGCTGACATTCACCGTATTCTCGTCTGAGCGTATGCGTAACGCCTGACCGGCGCCGGGCGCGATAACCTGGGCGGACGCCAGAAGGGGCCCTGAGACCTGTGCCCAGCCTGAACCGTCGGTCAGTGAAAAGTCCTTCTTCACGCCGTTGACGTTGGCGGACATGGCACCGGTGGAGGGCACGACCGACAGGGTGGACGGGGCGATGTTCCGCTCGCGCATCCAGCCCTGGATAACCGGGTGTTCCAGTTGCGAGCGATGCAGCTCAAGCCACTGGCCCAACACCGTCTGGGAGGGGACCTTGACCAGGCCGGGTGTGTGACCTTCAACCTTACGTTGTACCGCCCCGATGTAGGCCTGAACCAGGGCTGGGTCCCCGGGAGCTGCGGCTTCACCTTGCGGTTGCGCTGGGGTAGAGGTGAGCGTGTTGTGAACGCTGGGGTGTGGATTGGGGGGCGCCGTCATTGAAACGGCTGGCTGCAGAAATCGGGTATTTATGCTCTGTAGGGACGGGTACAAACGATGGGACATGGTTGCGATACTCGATAGTGGTTTGGACACATACCCGCAGAGCAATCCCTGTCAACGTGGGGGGTATATATGGGTGTCGAAAACCGGAATATCGATTCCGTGGTGAATTGAGACGTGAGTTGCAGGATATGTTCTCACCTGAACGCAAAACGCTGCCCGTAGGCAGCGTCATTGCAACTCCGGTACCGCTCAATCAGGGCATCTGGACTTCGATCACGCCATCCGCGGTCATGTTGACCTGGCTGGTGCCGGCTTCGACTTCCGGCGTGGGTGCCGAATCCATCGCTGCGGCTTTCATCATCATCCCACCGCGGGCGTAGGGCTGTGGATAACCGTTGGTGTTGAAGTTCAGGTTGACGATCTTGTAGCCCTTGCCGCCCAGCGCATCGGTGGCCAGTTGTGCACGGGCCTTGAACGCGGTGACCGCCTCTTTAAGCAGGGCATCTTCGCTGGCTTTGCGGGTCGGGTTGGCAATGGCGAAATCCATGCTGTCCATTTTCAGGTTGGTCAGCATGTCGCCGGTGAGCTTGGACAGGGCGGCGAAATCGGCACTTTCCATGCGCAGTTCAGCGCGTTCACGCCAGCCGGTGATTTTCTGGTTCTTGTTGTCGTAGATCGGGTAGCTGTTGCGGCTGCCCTGGCGCAGGGTCACGCCTTTGACTTCGCGGGCCTGGGCCAGCGCCTTGTTCATGGTGGTGGTGATTTCGGCGGCCAGCTTGGCCGGGTCGGTGTTCTGCGACTCGGTGTACAGGGTGACGATCATCTGGTCGCGCGCCACTTCCTGGCTGACTTCGGCACGCAGGGAAATCTGGTTGTAATGCAGTTCGTCAGCGGCCATGGCCGGCAGGCTGGCGAGGGTAGCGGCGCCGAGGGTGAGGGTGGCTGCACTGCGAATGAAACGAGACATGTAAGCTCCTTGAGATGTTCGTGTTCGGTAAGACTGTAGACGCAAGGTTTCAGTTCTTCGGGTTTACACATTCGCTACAAGTTGGCGGATGCCGACGAACGGTCATGATCCTGACCCCTGCGTCAAAGAGCCACACACGCCGTGCCAGCGCTGTCGCTTCGTTTATACTCCGTGCGATCCGCCTGCAGCGCTCATCGGGAGAGCTCATGCTCGCCGCCGTAAAACTGACTTCCGCCACCCGCCAGAACCTTTGGCGCCTGACGTTCATCCGCACCCTGGTGCTGGCCGCACAGGCCGGTTCGGTGGGGCTCGCCTATTGGTTCAAGCTGCTGCCGCTGCCTTGGTTGCAGTTGGCCGTGACCCTGGGCTTCTCCACGGTGCTGTGTGTATTTACCGTCATCCGGCTGCGCACCACGTGGCCTGTGACCGAGCTGGAATACGCCCTGCAATTGGCCTGCGACCTATTTATCCACAGTGTGTTGCTGTACTTCTCCGGCGGTTCCACCAACCCCTTTGTTTCTTATTACCTGGTGCCACTGACCATCGCGGCGGTGACCTTGCCGTGGCGTTATTCGGTGGTGCTGTCGGGCATCGCCCTGACCCTCTACACCCTGCTGCTGGCGCAGTTCTACCCGTTGCAGACCTTCCCCATCGCCCGGGAAAACCTGCAGATCTACGGCATGTGGCTGAGCTTTGCCCTGTCGGCGGCGGTCATCACCTTTTTTGCCGCACGAATGGCGGAAGAGCTGCGGCGCCAGGAAGAGTTGCGCGCCATTCGCCGTGAAGAAGGCCTGCGGGACCAGCAGTTGCTGGCCGTCGCCACCCAGGCCGCCGGCGCGGCTCACGAACTGGGCACGCCGCTGGCGACCATGAGCGTACTGCTCAAGGAAATGACCCAGGACCACCACGACCCGGCCCTGCAAGACGACCTGAGTGTGCTGCAGGAACAGGTCAAGCAGTGCAAGCTGACGTTGCAACAACTGGTGCGCGCCGCCGAAGCCAATCGCCGCCTGGCAGTGGAGATGCAGGACGTCACCCAGTGGCTCGACGAAGCCCTGAACCGCTGGCACCTGATGCGTCCCGAAGCCAGCTACCGTTTCCACCTGCTGGGCCAGGGCACGGTGCCGCGCATGGCGCCGCCGCCGGACCTGACCCAGGCGCTGCTGAATCTGCTGAACAACGCCGCCGATGCCTGCCCGGAAGGGTTGGAAGTGACCCTGGACTGGGACGTGGAAGACTTCACCATCAGCATTCGCGACCACGGTGCCGGCGTGCCGCTGGCGATTGCCGAGCAGATCGGCAAGCCCTTCTTTACCACCAAGGGCAAAGGCTTCGGCCTGGGCCTGTTTTTGAGCAAGGCCAGCGTGACTCGCGCGGGCGGCTCAGTGAAACTCTATAGTCATGAGGAAGGCGGCACGCTCACCGAGCTGCGCCTGCCCCGTGTCGCACGAGGAGACATCGATGAGTGACGAGATCCAAGTCGAAGGCGAAGAACTGCCGCACCTGCTGCTGGTAGATGACGACGCCACCTTTACCCGCGTGATGGCCCGCGCCATGAGCCGTCGTGGCTTTCGCGTGAGTACCGCCGGATCCGCCGAAGAAGGCCTGGCCATCGCCACGGCCGACCTGCCGGAATACGCGGCCCTGGACCTGAAAATGGACGGCGACTCCGGCCTGGTGCTGCTGCCCAAGCTGCTGGAGCTGGACCCGGAAATGCGCGTGGTGATCCTCACCGGCTATTCCAGCATTGCCACCGCCGTCGAGGCGATCAAGCGGGGTGCCTGCAACTACCTGTGCAAGCCGGCAGACGCCGACGACGTGCTGGCCGCCTTGCTCTCCGAGCACGCCGACCTCGACACCCTGGTGCCGGAAAACCCGATGTCGGTGGACCGCCTGCAGTGGGAACACATCCAGCGGGTGCTGACCGAGCACGAAGGCAATATCTCCGCCACGGCCCGCGCCCTGGGCATGCACCGTCGAACGTTGCAGCGCAAGTTGCAGAAACGCCCGGTTCGACGTTGAACGGCGACTGAACAATCTGCGTCAGGCCGCACGGAGCCCTGAACCGATCGTCTATGATCGGTTCAAACGCCTGTTATTTTTTTCCTACCGAGCCTGAACAATGAATCAGAACGCTGAGTATTCCGCGGTCAATGACGCGGTGCGTGGGCAATTTTTAAGGAAAGTGTGGGCGCTGATCACCCCTTACTGGCGCAGTGAGGAGAAGGGCAAGGCCTGGCTGTTGCTGCTGGTGGTGCTGGGGCTGTCACTGTTCAGTGTGGCGGTGTCGGTGTGGTTCAACAGCTGGAACCGCGACTTCTACAACGCCCTGGAAAAGAAGGACTACGACGCCTTCACCCACTTGCTGATGTATTTCAGCGTGATCGCCGTGGTGGCGATCGTCACCGGGGTGTTCACCTCCTATTTGCAGCAAATGCTCACCATCCGCTGGCGGCGCTGGCTGACCGAAACCTATTTTGCCAAGTGGCTGAGCCAGAAGAACTACTACCACCTGGAATACGGCGGCTACACCGATAACCCCGACCAACGTATCTCCGAAGACCTCAACGCCTTCACCAGCAGCACCCTGAGCCTGGGCCTGGGTTTCATCAGTAACCTGGTGAGCCTGGTGTCGTTCTCGGTGATTCTGTGGGGCGTGTCCGGCAGCATCGAAGTGTGGGGCATCACGATTCCCGGCTACATGTTCTGGGCGGCGCTGGTCTATGCGGTGCTGGGCAGTTGGTTGACCCATTTGATTGGTCGAAAACTGATCGGCTTGAGCAACCGTCAACAACGCTTCGAGGCTGACTTGCGTTTCAGCCTGGTGCGGGTACGCGAGAACGCGGAAAGCATCGCGCTGTTCAATGGCGAGCCCAATGAACACCAGCAACTGAGTGCGCGTTTCGGGCGGGTGTGGAGCAACTTCTGGAGCATCATGCAGCTCAAGAAGCGCCTGAATTTCTTCACCAGCGGTTACTCGCAGATCGCGATCATCTTCCCGTTTGTGGTGGCAGCGCCGCGTTACTTTTCCGGCAAGATCGAATTGGGCGTACTGATGCAAGTCGCCCAGGCGTTTGGCAGTGTGCAGGGCAGCCTCAGTTGGTTTGTCGACGCGTACACCGTGTTGGCCAGCTGGCGTGCGACCTGTGATCGTCTGCTGAGCTTCGGCGAGGCGATGGAAGAAAACGAAGGCCGCAACATGGGCATCGAGTTGCAGCGCCAGGGCGGCGGTTTGCAGGTGAATAACCTCAGCCTGGATCTGGCGGATGGTCGTCATCTGCTCGAAGGCGCCAACCTGACGGTTGCCGAAGGTGAGCGCCTGATGCTCAGCGGTCGTTCCGGCAGCGGCAAATCAACCTTGCTGCGGGCCATGGGCAATTTGTGGCCAAACGGCCATGGCAACATTCGTTTGCCGGCCGAGCGTTATTTGTTCCTGCCGCAGAAACCGTATCTACCGATTGGTACGCTGCGTGGCGTGTTGAGTTATCCACAGGAGGAGGGCGCGTATCCGGCGGAACGTTATGCACAGGTACTGGAAACCTGCCGCCTGGCGCACCTGATCCCACGCCTGGACGAAGCCAATCACTGGCAGCGCATGCTGTCACCGGGTGAGCAGCAGCGCCTGGCGTTTGCCCGGGCGTTGTTGTTTGAACCGCAATGGCTGTACATGGACGAGGCCACGTCGGCGATGGATGAGGAAGATGAAGCAGCGCTGTATCAGACGTTGATCGATGAGTTGCCGGGCTTGAGCATCGTCAGCGTCGGGCATCGCAGCAGCCTCAAGCGTTTCCATGGGCGGCATGTGCGGATACAGGACGGGCAGCTACAAGAACAACCCGTGTCCTGAGGCAGGGCGCGGTCAATGTGGGAGCGGGCTTGCTCGCGAATGCAGTGTGTCAGTCACCCGATGTATTAACTGACCCACCGCCTTCGCGAGCAAGCCCGCTCCCACATTGGATCAGTGTTGTCTGGTCGACCTGCGTCCAACAAAAAAGCCCGGCTGATCATCGATCAGCCGGGCTTTTTCATGTCGCTTGAAAAGGTATTACTTCTTCAAGCCGTAATGCTCATCCAGCATCCCCGGGGCGTTTGGCGTTTTTGGCGCGTAGTCCCGTGGCGGTTCCTGGTTTTCCCGGGGTGGGGTCAGGCGTTCCCGTGGCGCTTGCGGTGCATCGGAATGCAGCGCGGCCAGCAGACGCTGGCGGGTGATGTCGTCCAGGGCCAGGCGGTTGGCACCCTCGGCGAGATGATCCTGTACTTCCTGATAGCTCTGAGTGAGCTTTTTCACCAGGGTCGCGGTGCTGTTGAAGTGGGTAACAACCTCGTTCTGATAACTGTCAAAACGTTCCTGAATGTCATCCAACTGACGCTGCGTGCGGTTAGGCGCGGCATTCGGCAGCAGGCGGGCAACCAGGAATCCAATGGCGACACCGGCAACCAAGGCGAGAGTCGGCAACAACCAAACTAAGAGCGAGTGTTCCACGAGTCCTTCCTCTATAAACGGCTTTGCTTTACGTTAACGGCTCGGACCTGCGCTGTATACCGCGATTAAGCTCGCAATGATGCCATGCACAGACTTTTAGCTAGACGAGTCGACCCTTTGAGAGGTCACGGAGTTCCTTCCTTGCTGATGCGTGAAACCCCCGTTTTGATCGATGGCCCGGTAGGCCAACTGGAAGCCCTGTATCTGGATCACCCCGAGCCACGTGGCCTGGCGCTGATCTGCCACCCTAACCCGGTGCAGGGCGGTACCATGCTCAACAAAGTCGTATCGACCCTGCAACGCACCGCGCGGGATGCCGGCTTGATCACGTTACGTTTCAATTATCGCGGTGTCGGCGCCAGCGCCGGTACGCACGATATGGGCACCGGTGAAGTCGACGACGCCGAAGCCGCGGCCACCTGGCTGCGTGAAAAACATCCCGACCTGCCGATCACCCTGCTGGGTTTTTCCTTCGGCGGGTTTGTGGCGGCCACCCTCGGCGGCCGCCTGGAAGCCAAGGGCGAAAAACTCGCGCACCTGTTTATGGTGGCCGCGGCGGTGATGCGCCTGCGGGATAACGACGTGCTGCCACAAGGCTGCCCATTGACCGTGATCCAGCCGGAAACCGACGAAGTGGTCGACCCACAACTCGTCTACGACTGGTCCGCCGCCCTGAATCGCCCCCATGAGCTGCTGAAAGTGGCAGAATGCGGACACTTTTTTCATGGCAAGCTGACCGATCTCAAGGATCTTGTGCTGCCACGTCTTTCGAATTGATGACAAGCGATCACCCATGACGACACGTACCCGCATCCTTACCGGCATCACCACTACCGGCACGCCGCACCTGGGCAACTACGCCGGCGCGATTCGCCCGGCGATCCTTGCCAGCCAGGACGTCAACGCCGACTCCTTCTACTTCCTGGCCGACTACCACGCCCTGATCAAGTGCGATGACCCGCAGCGCATCCAGCGCTCGCGCATGGAAATCGCTGCGACCTGGCTGGCCGGCGGCCTGGATGTGAACCGGGTAACCTTCTACCGCCAGTCCGACATCCCGGAAATCCCCGAGCTGACCTGGCTGCTGACCTGCGTGGCGGCCAAGGGCCTGCTCAACCGTGCGCACGCCTACAAGGCCTCGGTGGACAAGAACCTGGAGAACGGCGAAGACCCGGATGCGGGCATCACCATGGGCCTGTACAGCTACCCGGTGCTGATGGCCGCGGACATCCTGATGTTCAACGCCCACAAGGTGCCGGTCGGTCGTGACCAGATCCAGCACGTGGAAATGGCCCGCGACATTGGCCAGCGCTTCAACCACCTGTTCGGCAACGGTAAAGAATTCTTCACCATGCCCGAGGCGCTGATCGAAGAAAGCGTCGCCACCTTGCCAGGCCTGGATGGCCGCAAGATGTCGAAGAGCTACGACAACACCATCCCGTTGTTCACCAGCGCCAAGGACATGAAGGACGCGATCTCGCGGATCGTCACCGACTCCCGCGCGCCGGGCGAAGCCAAGGATCCGGACAACTCGCACCTGTTCACCCTGTACCAGGCGTTTGCCACCAAGGCTCAGGAAGAAGAGTTCCGCGGCGAACTGCTGCAAGGCCTGGGCTGGGGCGAGGCGAAGAACCGTCTGTTCCAACTGCTGGACGGCCAACTGGGTGAAGCGCGCGAGCGTTACCACCAGTTGATGTCGCGTCCGTCGGACATGGAAGACCTGCTGCTGATCGGTGCCCGTAAAGCCCGTGCCGTGGCTGCACCGTTCCTGGCCGAGCTGCGTGAAGCGGTGGGCCTGCGTTCGTTCGTCAATCCGGTCGCCGTTGCCGCCACCACCAAGAAAAAAGCTGCGAAAGCTGCACGTTTTGTCAGCTTCCGCGAAGACGACGGCAGCTTCCGCTTCCGTTTGCTGGCGGCCGAAGGTGAGCAACTGCTGCTGTCGCGTAACTTTGCCGACGGTAAAACCGCAGGTGCGGTGACCAAGCAGCTGCAATCGGGTCAGGCGCTGGATGTACGCAGCGAGGCCCTGAGCTTCAGCGTATGGCTGGAAGGTGCTGCTGTCGCCGATAGCCCGGCGTTCGCCGACAGTGCCTCGCGGGATGCCGCGATCGAAGCCTTGCGCGTTGCGTTGACCCCAATCGAGGATTGACCCGACCAAGGGTTGATTGCCATTCTTCAGGGCCGTCGTTACAGTGGCGGCCCGTTTTTGTTGCCTTGCTAACGAATTATGACGCCCCTAGAACGATATCAAGCTGATCTGAAACGCCCTGAATTCTTCCATGACGCTGCCCAGGAAACTGCGGTGCGCCATTTGCAGCGCCTGTACGACGATCTGGTCCAGGCCTCGCAGAACAAGCCGGGCATGTTCAGCAAGTTGTTTGGCAAGAAAGACCACACGCCGGTCAAGGGCTTGTACTTCTGGGGTGGCGTTGGCCGGGGCAAGACTTACCTGGTCGATACCTTCTTTGAAGCGCTGCCGTTCAAGGAAAAGGTCCGTACTCACTTCCACCGCTTCATGAAGCGCGTGCACGAAGAGATGAAGACCCTGCCGGGCGAGAAGAACCCGCTCACCATCATCGCCAAGCGTTTCTCGGAAGAAGCCAGGGTGATTTGTTTCGATGAGTTCTTCGTCTCCGACATTACCGACGCGATGATCCTCGGCACCTTGATGGAAGAGCTGTTCAAGAACGGCGTGACCCTGGTCGCCACCTCGAACATCGTGCCTGACGGCCTGTACAAGGACGGCCTGCAACGCGCGCGCTTCCTGCCGGCCATCGCCCTGATCAAGCAGAACACCGACATCGTCAACGTCGACAGCGGCGTCGACTACCGCCTGCGTCACCTTGAGCAAGCCGAACTGTTCCACTTCCCGCTCAATGAAGTGGCCCAGGAAAGCCTGCGCAAGAGCTTCCGTGCCCTGACGCCGGAATGCACCCAGGCGGTGGAAAACGACAAGTTGATCATCGAAAACCGCGAAATCATCGCGCTGCGCACCTGCGACGACGTGGCCTGGTTCGACTTCCGCGAACTGTGCGACGGCCCTCGCAGCCAGAACGACTACATCGAACTGGGCAAGATCTTCCACGCGGTGATCCTGAGCGGCGTCGAGCAGATGAGCGTCACCACCGACGACATCGCGCGGCGCTTTATCAACATGGTCGACGAATTCTACGACCGTAACGTCAAGCTGATCATCTCGGCGGAAGTCGAGCTCAAGGACCTCTATACCGGCGGTCGCTTGAACTTCGAGTTCCAACGGACCTTGAGCCGCTTGCTGGAAATGCAGTCCCACGAGTTCCTGTCGCGGGCGCACAAGCCTTAAGCGATGTGTTCGAAATAAAAAGGCCCGCAGCGATGCGGGCCTTTTTTATGCAAAATTTCCAGGTCAACAGAAATCAACTGTGGGAGCCGGGCTTGCCCGCGATAGCGGTCTGTCAGCTATGCATCTGGTGCCTGACACGCCGCCATCGCAGGCAAGCCAGCTCCCACATTTTTACTGTGTATATCCTTTGGCTACGCGGCCTGCTGGAATTGCTGGCGGTACTGGTTGGGCGACAGCTCGGTGTGCTGCCGGAACAGCCGTGCAAAGAAGCTTGCGTCGTCGTAACCCACTTCATAACTGATGGTCTTGATGCTTTTACGGCTGCCGGACAGCAAGCCCTTGGCCGTCTCGATTCGCAACCGTTGCAGGTAATGCAGCGGCTTGTCGCCGGTGGCGGTCTGGAAGCGGCGCATGAAGTTGCGGATGCTCATGCCGTGTTCCCGGGCCACGTCTTCGAAGCGGAACTTGTCGGCGAAGTGCTCTTCGAGCCAATGCTGGATCTGCAGGATGATCACGTCCTGGTGCAGCTTCTGGCCGCCAAAACCGATGCGCCCGGGCGCATAGCTGCGCTGCACTTCGTAAAGGATATCGCGGGCCACGGCCTGAGCGATGTTGGCGCCGCAGAAGCGTTCGATCAGGTAGATGTAGAGGTCGCAGGCCGAGGTGGTGCCGCCGGCGCAGTAGAGGTTGTCGGCGTCGGTCAGGTGCTTGTCCTGGTTCAGTTGCACCTTGGGAAAGCGTTCGCTGAAGGCGTTGAAGAAGCGCCAGTAGGTGGTCGCTTCCTTGCCGTCCAGCAGGCCGGCTTCGGCGAGCCAGAACACGCCGGTGGCCTCGCCGCACAGCACGGCGCCACGGGCATGTTGTTCGCGCAGCCAGGGCAGCACTTGTGGGTAGCGTTGGCACAACGAGTCGAAGTCGTCCCAGAAGGCCGGGAGCACGATGATGTCGGCGTTTTCGAGGCCTCCGTCCACCGGCATGATCACATCGCTGAAGCTGCGCACCGATTGCCCATCGGGGCTGACCAGGCGGGTTTCGAAGGCGGGAGTAAGGCCCTGGCCCAGCTGTTTGCCGTAGCGCAGGCTCGCGAGGTGGAAGAAATCCTTGGCTTGCATGAGGGTTGAAGCGAATACCCGATCAATGGCCAAAATGCTGACGCGCCGCAAGGGCGTGGAGATTTGGTTAGACATAATTTCATTTATTCTTATAGGGGAAAGTGGTCACCAGACGGCTGGATCGTCTTATTTTTTGTCGCATGTGTCCAGTGTCCTGTGACGCCTTCGCGGCTTAGGCTCTGTGATTCCGGTCTTGTCCGACAATTCACGCAGGTGAGCCATGATTCCCAGAACCTTGTTCAGCTCGGAGCACGAACTCTTCCGCCAGAGCGTGCGCACCTTCCTCGAAAAAGACGCGGCGCCGTTCCACGGGCAATGGGAAAAGCAGGGCTATATCGACCGTAACCTGTGGAACAAGGCAGGGGAGGCGGGGATGCTCTGCTCGCATTTGCCGGAAGAGTACGGCGGCCTCGGGGCGGACTTTCTCTACAGCGCCGTGGTGATCGAAGAGATCAGCCGCCTGGGGCTGACCGGGATTGGTTTCTCCCTGCATTCGGACATTGTCGCGCCGTACATCCTGCATTACGGCAGTGAAGCGCTGAAGCACAAGTACCTGCCCAAGCTGATCTCCGGGGAGATGGTCACGGCCATCGCCATGACCGAGCCGGGGGCCGGGTCCGACCTGCAAGGGGTCAAGACCACCGCTGTACTGGACGGTGATGAATACGTGATCAACGGCTCCAAGACGTTCATTACCAATGGCTTCCTGGCGGACCTGGTGATCGTTGTTGCCAAGACTGATCCCAAGGCAGGTGCCAAGGGTACGAGCCTGTTCCTGGTGGAAGCCAATACGCCGGGCTTCGACAAGGGCAAGCGCCTGGAGAAGGTCGGGATGAAGGCCCAGGATACGTCGGAGCTGTTCTTCCAGGATGTGCGGGTACCCAAGGAGAATCTGCTGGGGCAGGCGGGGATGGGCTTTGCCTATCTGATGCAGGAGCTGCCGCAGGAGCGTCTGACGGTGGCGATTGGTGCGCTGTCGTCAGCTGAGGCGGCGTTGCAATGGACGCTGGAGTACACCCGCGACCGCAAGGCGTTCGGCAAGGCGATCATCGATTTCCAGAATACTCGCTTCAAACTGGCGGAGATTGCGACGGAAACCCAGATTGGCCGGGTGTTTGTCGATAAGTGCATGGAACTGCACCTCGAAGGCAAGCTTGATGTGCCGACGGCCGCGATGGCCAAGTACTGGGCCACAGACCTGCAATGCAAGGTGCTGGATGAGTGTGTGCAACTGCACGGGGGTTACGGTTTCATGTGGGAATACCCGATTGCACGGGCGTGGGCAGATGCGCGGGTGCAGCGGATTTATGCGGGGACGAATGAGATCATGAAGGAGATTATTGCGCGGGCGCTTTGAATTCTTGGTGTTTTTGAGGGCCTCTTCGCGAGCAAGCCCGCTCCCACATTCGACCGGGTTCCACCTTTGGAATGCAGTCGAATGTGGGAGCGGGCTTGCTCGCGAAGGCGGTCTAGGAATCAATCAAGGCGCAGGGTTCGGATGATCCTTCTGGATCGCCTCGATCCCCGCCAGCACCTCATCCGACAGTTTCAGATCGGCACTGGCGATGTTGCTGTCCAACTGCTCCAGAGTCGTGGCGCCAATGATGTTGCTGGTCACGAAGGGTTGCTGGGTCACAAACGCCAATGCCATCTGCGCCGGGTCCAGGCCGTGCTCACGGGCCAGTGCCACGTAACGGCTGCACGCAGCTTCCGACTGCGGGTTGAAGTAGCGGCTGAAACGGCTATAGAGACTCAGGCGACCCTTGGCCGGGCGTGCGCCACCTTCGTATTTGCCGCTGAGCATGCCAAACGCCAGTGGTGAATAAGCCAGCAAGCCACATTGCTCACGGATGGCGATTTCCGCCAGGCCCACTTCAAAGCTGCGGTTGAGCAGGTTGTAAGGGTTTTGGATCGACACGGCGCGGGTCCAGCCACGGGCTTCGGCCAGGGCCAGGAACTTCATGGTGCCCCACGGGGTTTCGTTGGACAGGCCGATGTGGCGTATCTTGCCGGCCTTGACCTGCTCATCCAGCGCTTCAAGGGTTTCTTCCAGCGGCGTCAGGTCTTCTTCGGCCTTGTGCTTGTAGCCCAGCTGTCCGAAAAAGTTGGTGCTGCGCTCGGGCCAGTGCAGCTGGTAGAGGTCGATCCAGTCGGTTTGCAAGCGCTTGAGGCTCGCGTCCAGGGCTTCGGCGATGTGCTTGCGGTTGTGCTTGAGGCTGCCATCGCGGATGTAGTCGATGGTGTTGCCGGGGCCGGCGATCTTGCTGGCGAGGATCCAGTCGGCACGGTCGCCGCGGCTTTTGAAGTAATTACCGATGTAGCGCTCGGTGGTGGCGTAGGTATCTGCCTTGGGCGGTACCGGGTACATTTCCGCGGTGTCGAGGAAGTTGATCCCGGCGGCCTTGGCCCGTTCGATCTGTGCGAAGGCCTCTGCCTCGCTGTTCTGCTCGCCCCAGGTCATGGTGCCCAAGGCTATCGCGCTCACGTTCAGATCGGTTCGGCCCAGCTGTCGATAGTCCATCGGGTACTCCTTCAGGGAAAACAATCATAAAAGCAGGTTGAAATTTTTTTGGCAATCTGCATAATTGCCCACCTCTTTCTGCAGTGGAAGTGATGCGCCGCCTGCCGAAGAATCTTGCCGTTGAACGGACGCGCCGACCCGAGCCCCCGATAGCGTCTGTATCCGGCTGCCTTTGACTTGTCAAAGTACGCACTATTCAGTAAGATCCGCCGTCTAATTTACAGGGCGGCCCCTGAGGCTATTAAAGAATGACAACTTTTACTGCAAAACCAGAAACAGTTCAGCGCGACTGGTTTGTCGTCGACGCCGCTGGTCAGACCCTGGGTCGTCTGGCCACTGAAGTCGCCAGCCGTCTGCGTGGCAAGCACAAGCCTGAGTACACCCCTCACGTTGATACCGGTGACTACATTGTCATCATCAACGCCGAGCAGGTACGTGTTACCGGCAACAAAGCGCAAGACAAAATGTACTACCGTCACTCCGGTTTCCCAGGCGGTATCAAGTCTTCGAACTTCGAAGGCCTGATCTCCAAAAAGCCTGAAGCCCCGATTGAAATCGCGGTCAAAGGTATGCTGCCGAAGGGCCCACTGGGTCGCGACATGTATCGCAAGCTGAAAGTCTATGCGGGCGCTGCTCACCCTCATGCTGCTCAGCAGCCCCAAGAACTGAAGTTTTAACGGAATAGTTCATTATGTCGGCGACTCAAAATTACGGCACTGGCCGTCGCAAAACCGCTACCGCTCGCGTTTTCCTGCGTCCGGGTACTGGTAACATCTCGATCAACAACCGCACTCTGGAAAACTTCTTCGGTCGCGAAACTGCCCGCATGGTAGTTCGTCAGCCGCTGGAATTGACCGAGACCGTTGAAAAGTTCGACATCTACGTCACCGTTATCGGTGGCGGTGTAAGTGGTCAAGCTGGCGCAATCCGCCACGGTATCACTCGCGCTCTGATGCAGTACGACGAAACCCTGCGTGGCGCTCTGCGCAAAGCTGGCTTCGTGACTCGCGATGCTCGTGAAGTTGAACGTAAGAAAGTTGGTCTGCGTAAAGCGCGTAAGCGTCCGCAGTACTCGAAGCGTTAATTCGCTTTTACGTTCCAGAAAACGCCCAGCCTCCTCACGGAGCTGGGCGTTTTTTATTGCCTGCTATTTATGTAAAAAAATCTCTGTGACAACTTGCCACATCCGTAGAGCCCCTATACTCAAAGGCTTGGAGCCAGTGCCGGGGGTAATTACCTTGTCAGACGTGGGGCTTTTCATTACCATTCGGCAAAATTTTTATAAGTTCAGATTTAACACTTAGTAGACGCCTGATTTAACAGGCCACAAAGCTGATGGGAGAGGACTGAATGAGCAATGACGGCGTGAATGCAGGCCGGCGTCGCTTCTTGGTAGCAGCCACATCCGTGGTGGGTGCTGCAGGAGCGGTGGGGGCTGCGGTCCCGTTCGTGGGGTCATGGTTTCCCAGTGCCAAGGCGAAAGCCGCAGGTGCACCGGTGAAGGTGAATATCAGCAAGATCGACCCAGGCCAGCAAATGATTGCTGAATGGCGCGGTCAGCCAGTGTTCATCGTTCGTCGTACCGAGGAAATCCTGGGAAATCTGAAGAAGATCGAGGGCCAGCTGTCCGACCCCGACTCGAAGAATTCCGACCAACCCGCTTACGTCGATAAGGAAATTCGCTCGATCAAGCCGGAGATTCTGCTGCTGATCGGTATCTGCACCCACTTGGGTTGCTCTCCCACCTTCCGCCCGGAAGTGGCGCCTGCGGACCTGGGCAAGGACTGGGTCGGGGGCTATTTCTGCCCGTGCCATGGTTCTCACTACGACCTCGCTGGCCGCGTCTACAAGTCACAACCCGCACCACTGAACCTGCCAGTTCCGCCACATCACTACGAGACTGACAGTGTCATTGTCATTGGCGTCGACGAGGGGGAGAAAGCCTGATGAGCAAGTTCATGGATTGGGTGGATGCGCGCTTCCCCGCGACCAAAATGTGGGAAGACCATCTCAGCAAGTACTACGCACCGAAGAATTTCAACTTCTTCTATTTCTTTGGCTCCCTGGCACTTTTGGTACTGGTCAACCAGATCGTTACCGGTGTCTGGCTGACGATGAGCTACACTCCGTCGGCCGAAGAAGCCTTCGCCTCCGTCGAATACATCATGCGCGACGTCGAGTACGGCTCGATCCTGCGTCTGCTGCACTCCACCGGCGCCTCTGCGTTCTTCATCGTCGTCTACATGCACATGTTCCGTGGTTTGCTCTACGGGTCGTACCAGAAGCCCCGCGAGCTGGTGTGGGTGTTCGGCATGCTGATCTACCTGGCGCTGATGGCCGAGGCCTTCATGGGCTACCTGCTGCCGTGGGGCCAGATGTCCTACTGGGGTGCCCAGGTGATCATCTCGCTGTTTGGTGCGATCCCGGTCATCGGCAACGACCTGACCCAGTGGATTCGTGGTGACTACCTGATTTCCGGGATCACCCTGAACCGCTTCTTCGCCTTGCACGTGGTGGCCTTGCCGATCGTGATTCTCGGCCTGGTGGTGCTGCACATTCTGGCGTTGCACGAAGTGGGTTCGAACAACCCCGACGGCGTGGACATCAAGAAGCACAAGGACGAAAACGGCGTACCGCTGGACGGCATTCCGTTCCACCCGTACTACACCGTGAAAGATATCGTCGGCGTGGTGGTGTTCCTGTTCATCTTCTGCTCGATCGTGTTCTTTTTCCCGGAGATGGGCGGTTATTTCCTCGAGAAACCGAACTTCGAACAGGCGAACGCCTTCAAGACCCCGGAACACATTGCGCCGGTCTGGTACTTCACCCCGTTCTACGCGATCTTGCGGGCGATTCCCGACAAACTCATGGGCGTCATGGCCATGGGCGCGGCGATTGCGGTGCTGTTCGTGCTGCCTTGGCTCGACCGTAGCCCGGTCAAGTCCATGCGCTACAAGGGCTGGCTGAGCAAGATCTGGCTGTGGGTGTTCTGCATCGCGTTCGTGATCCTGGGTGTGCTGGGCGTACTGGCGCCGACCCCGGAGCGTACGTTGCTGTCGCAGGTCTGCACCTTCCTGTACTTCGCCTACTTCATTCTGATGCCGTTCTACACCCGGCTCGAGAAGACCAAACCGGTACCGGAAAGGGTGACTGGCTGATGAAAAAATTATTCGTTGCATTCATTCTTGCGGCCCTGCCGCTGCTGTCTTTCGCCGCTGAACACGGCCCAGAGCTGGAAAAAGTCGACATCGACGTGTCGGACAAGGCCGCAATGCAGGACGGGCTGCGTACGTTCACCAACTACTGCATGGGCTGCCACAGCGCCAAGTTCCAGCGTTACGAGCGAGTGGCCGACGACCTGGGCATTCCCCATGACGTGATGCTCAGCCACTCGGTGTTCACCGGTGCGAAGATCGGCGACCACATGACCATCGGCATGCAACCTGCCGACGCCAAGACCTGGTTCGGGGCTGCACCGCCCGACCTGACCCTGGTGGCCCGTGTACGGGGCACCGATTGGCTCTACGGCTACCTGAAGTCCTTCTATGAAGACCCGTCGCGTCCCTACGGCGTGAACAACAAAGTGTTCCCGAACGTCGGTATGCCGAACGTTCTGGTCGGCCTGCAAGGCCGCCAAGTGGTAGGATGCAAGCAAGTACAAATCGTCGAAGACGGCAAGAAGCAGTATGATCCGCTCACCGGTACGCCTTTGACTCATGAAGCGTGCGATCAGCTGACCATAGTGCCGAAGACCGGCGCGCTGAACGAAGAGCAGTTCGACGAGAAGGTCAAGAATCTGGTGACCTTCCTGGCCTACTCGGCCAACCCAGTGAAGCTGCAGCATCAGCGCATTGGTACCTATGTGTTGCTGTACCTGGCCTTCCTCTTCGTGTTCGCCTATCTGCTGAAACGCGAATACTGGAAGGATGTGCATTGATCCAACCGTAAGTAATTGCTGTTAATCTTGCGCGCCCAGCGGCATCTCTGAAGGTAAGTCTGGTTTATCCAGGCGTCACGGAGATGCTCACTGGGCGCGCTCGTTTTTGAGCTTCCGATAATTTCAACAAGCGAGGAGGACCGCCATGGGCGTGACCAATCGGTTGGCCTGTTACTCCGACCCCGCCGACCACTATTCCCACCGAGTACGCATCGTGCTCGCAGAGAAGGGTGTCAGCGCAGAGATCATTACTGTGGAGGCTGGTCGTCACCCGCCGAAACTGATCGAAGTGAACCCTTACGGCAGCTTGCCCACCCTGGTCGATCGTGACCTGGCGTTGTGGGAGTCAACCGTGGTGATGGAATACTTGGATGAGCGTTATCCCCATCCGCCGTTGTTGCCGGTGTATCCGGTGGCGCGTGCCAACAGCCGCCTGCTGATCCATCGGATCCAGCGTGACTGGTGTGGCCTGGTGGACCTGATTCTGGATTCACGTAGCAAAGAAGCCGCCCGGGTTCAGGCGCGCAAGGAATTGCGTGAGAGTCTGACCGGTGTTTCGCCGTTATTTGCCGACAAACCTTTTTTCCTCAGCGAGGAACAAAGTCTGGTGGATTGCTGCCTATTACCCATACTCTGGCGCTTGCCGATTTTGGGCATTGAATTGCCGCGGCCTGCCAAGCCGCTGCTTGACTACATGGAGCGCCAGTTTGCGCGTGAGGCTTTCCAGGCGAGTCTGTCTGGTGTCGAACGCGATATGCGCTAAGGCTTAAGGAGCCGTTGATGAACTCCAGTCGACCTTACCTGGTCCGCGCGCTCTATGAGTGGATAGTGGACAACGATTGCACCCCGCACATGCTGGTCAATTCCGAGTTTCCCGCGGTTCAGGTACCGCAAGGTTTTGCCAGTGACGGACAAATCGTCCTGAACGTTTCACCCAGTGCCGTGCGACACCTGCACATGGACAATGAAGCGGTCAGCTTTGAAGGGCGTTTCGGCGGTGTGCCGCATACGCTGTTCGTGCCCATCGGCGCCATCCTCGGGATTTACGCCCGGGAAAATGGCCAGGGCATGGTGTTTGATCTGGAGTCGTCCCTTGCGGATGACGAAGCGATCGAGCTCGAAGGCGAAGATGATGTGCCGCCGCCGGATTCCGAGCCACCGCGTCCAACCGGTCGGCCGAGTCTGAAAGTGGTGAAGTAACAAGACGCGGGCCCTCGGGCCAGTGTTGAAAATGCCTCGGCGATGCCGGGGCTTTTTTTTGTCTGGGGAAAACCTCGCCGGTTATAGATGAAAGTCATGACAGGACGGTGATCGTACAACCGCCATGGGCTATCATGCGTGCTTCAGATCGCCGAGACAGATGATTCATCATGGAAAACTCCAGCGCCGCCCCTCGTCTTCCCCGCAAGCGCCGCAGCCTTGCCCAGGAATTGGTCACGGTGTTGTCCGAGCAGATCCGCGACGGCCAACTCAAACGTGGCGACAAACTGCCCACTGAATCGGCGATCATGGACGCCCATGGGGTCAGCCGCACCGTGGTGCGTGAAGCCATCTCGCGATTGCAGGCGGCCGGGCAGGTGGAAACCCGCCATGGCATCGGCACCTTTGTGCTGGATACGCCAAGCCCCAGCGGTTTCCGGATAGACCCGGCCACTGTCGTTACCCTGCGGGATGTACTGGCCATCCTTGAACTGCGGATCAGCCTGGAAGTGGAGTCTGCCGGGCTTGCTGCCCAGCGTCGTAGCGACGAGCAATTGGCCGGCATGCGTGCAGCCCTCGATGCCCTGAACGAAAGTGCGGCCCACGCCGGTGATGCGGTGGCGTCGGACTTCCAGTTCCACCTGCAGATTGCCCTGTCCACCGGCAACCGCTACTTCACCGACATCATGACCCACCTGGGCACCAGCATCATTCCGCGCACGCGGCTGAACTCGGCACGCCTGGCCCATGATGACCAGCAGCACTACATGAGCCGCCTGAGCCGCGAACACGAAGAGATCTATGAGGCGATCGCTCGCCAGGACTCGGATGCGGCACGGGCGGCCATGCGGTTGCACCTGACCAACAGCCGTGAACGGCTGCGCCATGCCCATGAAGAGGCAGAAGCGCAGCGCGGCTAGTGCCTATTCAAACGTAGGAGCTGTCGAGCCCCAGCGAGGCTGCGATGCAGGCGCTGAGGTCTGGCAGGTTCATCGAGTCGATCCCACCGCAGCCTCGCCAAGGCTCGACAGCTCCCACAGATCTATGAAGCGATCGCTCGCCAGGATTCGGATGCGGCACGGGCGGCCATGCGGTTGCACCTGACCAACAGCCGTGAACGGCTGCGCCATGCCCATGAAGAGGCAGAAGCGCAGCGCGGCTAGTGCCTATTTAAATGTGGGAGCTGTCGAGCTTCAGCGAGGCTGCGATGCCGGCGCTGAGGTCTGGCAGGTTCAGCGAGTCGATCCCATCGCAGCCTCGCCGGGGCTCGACAGCTCCCACATTTGATTTTTGTTGCCTGGACTATTAGCTGGCCGGTTGGTTGGGCTTGTAGTCCTTGAGCAACAGATACGTGCTCCAACCCCACCAGTCATTGGTCCACTGCTTGTCATTCAGGTTGTTGACGTCCTTGCGCCGCAGCACCTTGTCGCCTTCTGCCTTGAACAGCGGTGAGAAGTTATTCGCCGGGTTTTGCGCGGCGTTCAGGTCCGGCACATACAGCGGCGCCTTGAAGTTGGCCGGGGAGGGCGCTACGCCGCTGATAAAGGTTTCGAAGATCTCATCCGCCGAGGCCTGCACGGCACGTTTGACCATGGCTCGGTTGGCCGCGTCGCTGCTGTCGAAGTAGCGTTTATCACCGTAAGCGTGCCACTGATCGCCGAAGGCATTGCGCACATTGAGCCCGAACTTGCTGTCTTCATCGTGCATGAAGCGGCTGATCAGCGAGCCCAGTTCACCCGGGGTCACCACCGCCGCCAGTTGCTTGCGCGGTACCCGCAGGTGGCCGGCGGAAAACAGGTCGGTCAAAAAGTGATCAGCAAAGCTGTTCATGGCGTAAGCCAGTTCCAGCGCCTGGTCGGTGCCGGTCTGATGAGCGACGACGGCTTGTTGCAGGGCTGCCGTATGGCCCGCCAGATACGCCGCCAACGCCCATTCGCCGAAGTGGTCGGCATTGTCTGCCGCCAGTTTCAGGTAGCGTCCGAGTGGAATCAGAGCCGACACGGCACTGCCGCCGCCGGTGATGCGGTTCCATTCCTCGGACAAGGTGTCACCCAGTGCGTCATACGCTTCATGGGGTTGCTTGCCATCCTTGATCGCCTGGTTGACTGCATTGATCTCCTTTTGCATCACCGCGAGGATCTTGCCCGCTTCCTCTCGTGATGCCGGCAATACCGCCAACGAGTTGAACGCATCGGTAAAGCGCTGCACGCGGTCCGCAGGCGATGCGCCCTCGTTGATGGGGCGCCCGGGAATGCCATAGAAATCACCGCCCAGGGCAATGATCTGGCCGTAGCTCAGGGCCAGGCCGTTGGGCAGGTGCAATTCGACCTGCCGCGCGGGAATCGCCGGGGCGTCCTTGACGAAGCGCAACAAGGTATCGTCGCCGATGGCCGTGTGTTCTCCGCCTTCGAAGCGCAGGGTGGGTGGTCTTTTTTCAGGTGTGGCGAGTTCAAGATCTGACATGTTAGCTCCTTGCTATGTTGTAGGAATCTTCCGTAATAACTGTATGCATATACAGCTAAATCGAGCATAGAGGAATAATTTCCTACGTCAAGAACGTCGCGTTGACGCCTCAACCCGTAGGAAGGTCGATGAATTGCAGTTGACGAATATTTTTATAGTTGTACGATGACGTACGACATCAAGATAACCGTCCGTAATCTCTCAACAGAAAGTCTTCGCCCAGGGTGTTCGAATAATGAATCCACAAGAACTGAAGTCCATCCTCTCTCACGGTCTGCTGTCTTTCCCGGTGACCGATTTCAACGCCCAGGGTGATTTCCACCAGGCGGGTTACATCAAGCGTCTGGAGTGGCTGGCCCCTTACGGCGCTACTGCCCTGTTCGCCGCTGGCGGCACCGGTGAGTTTTTCTCCCTGGCGGCCAGCGAATATTCGCAAGTGGTGAAAACTGCCGTCGATACCTGCGCCACCAGCGTGCCGATTCTTGCCGGTGTCGGCGGTGCCACCCGCCAGGCCATCGAGTACGCCCAGGAAGCCGAGCGTCTTGGTGCCAAAGGCCTGCTGCTGCTGCCGCACTACCTGACCGAAGCCAGCCAGGACGGGGTTGCCGCCCACGTTGAAGCGGTGTGCAAGTCGGTCAAGATCGGCGTCGTGGTCTACAACCGCAACGTCTGCCGCCTGACCGCGCCGCTGCTGGAACGCCTGGCCGAGCGCTGCCCGAACCTGATCGGCTACAAGGATGGCCTGGGTGACATTGAATTGATGGTGTCGATCCGCCGTCGTCTCGGTGACCGTTTCAGCTACCTGGGCGGCTTGCCGACTGCAGAGGTTTACGCCGCTGCCTACAAGGCCCTGGGCGTGCCGGTGTACTCCTCGGCGGTGTTCAACTTCATTCCAAAAACCGCGATGGATTTCTACCACGCCATTGCCCGGGAAGATCACGCCACCGTCGGCAAGATCATCGACGACTTCTTCCTGCCTTATCTCGACATCCGTAACCGCAAGGCCGGTTACGCCGTGAGCATCGTCAAGGCCGGGGCGAAAATCGTCGGCTATGACGCCGGCCCCGTGCGTACGCCGCTGACCGATCTGCTGCCGGAAGAATACGAAGCCCTGGCCGCGCTGATCGACAAGCAAGGCGCGCAATAACCCATCACCAAGGCCGCTGAGTAATCAGCGGCTTTTTGCGTCAGGAGAGAATTCGTGTCCCAAGCCAAGCGTTTTGAAAACTACATCGGTGGCCAGTGGGTTGCCGGCGCCGACTACTCGGCCAACATCAACCCGTCGGAGTTGTCTGATGTCATTGGCGAATACGCCAAGGCTGACCTCGCCCAAGTCCACGCGGCCATCGACGCTGCGCGCGCTGCATTCCCGGCGTGGTCCACTTCCGGCATCCAGGCGCGCCATGACTCCCTGGATAAAGTCGGCACCGAAATCCTCGCCCGTCGCGAAGAGCTGGGCACCCTGCTGGCCCGGGAGGAGGGCAAGACCCTGCCGGAAGCCATCGGCGAAGTGACCCGCGCCGGTAACATCTTCAAATTTTTCGCCGGTGAATGCCTGCGCCTGTCCGGCGACTACCTGCCGTCGGTGCGTCCGGGCGTCAATGTCGAAGTGACCCGCGAAGCGTTGGGCGTCGTTGGCCTGATCACCCCATGGAACTTCCCGATTGCCATCCCGGCCTGGAAGATCGCACCGGCCCTGGCCTACGGCAACTGCGTGGTGCTCAAGCCGGCTGAGCTGGTGCCGGGCTGCGCCTGGGCCCTGGCCGAAATCATCTCCCGCGCCGGTTTCCCCGCCGGTGTGTTCAACCTGGTAATGGGCAGCGGCCGTGTGGTTGGCGATGCCATGGTCAACAGCCCGAAAGTCGACGGTATTAGCTTCACTGGCTCGGTGGGCGTGGGTCGTCAGATCGCCGTCAGCTGCGTGTCGCGCCAGGCCAAGGTGCAGTTGGAAATGGGCGGCAAGAACCCGCAGATCGTTCTCGACGACGCCGACCTCAAGCAAGCGGTCGAGTTGTCGGTGCAGAGCGCGTTCTACTCCACCGGCCAGCGTTGCACTGCGTCCAGCCGCTTTATCGTCACCGCCGGAATTCACGACCAGTTCGTCGCGGCCATGGCTGAGCGGATGAAGTCGATCAAGGTCGGCCACGCCCTGAAAACCGGCACCGACATCGGCCCGGTGGTTTCCCAGGCCCAGCTGGACCAGGACCTGAAGTACATCGACATCGGTCAGAGCGAAGGTGCCCGGCTGGTCAGCGGTGGGGAACTGGTGACGTGCGACACCGAAGGCTACTTCCTTGCACCGACGCTGTTTGCCGACAGCGAAGCCGCGATGCGCATCAGCCGTGAAGAGATCTTCGGCCCGGTGGCCAATGTGGTCCGCGTAGCGGATTACGAGGCGGCGCTGGCGATGGCCAACGACACCGAATTCGGTCTCTCGGCCGGTATCGCTACCACGTCGCTGAAGTATGCCAACCACTTCAAGCGTCATTCCCAGGCCGGGATGGTGATGGTCAATCTGCCGACTGCCGGCGTGGATTACCACGTTCCATTCGGTGGCCGTAAGGGCTCATCCTACGGCTCGCGTGAGCAGGGTCGCTATGCGCAAGAGTTCTACACCGTGGTGAAAACCAGCTACATCGGTTCCTGACGGCAACACCCTGTGGCGGGTCCGTGCCCGCCACAGGCTTACAATTTGTTTACCCGCAAAAAAAATAATTAGTGGGAGTACATCTTCATGCAAGCGACCAAGCCGACCCATGTCCGCTATTTGATCCTGCTCATGCTGTTTCTGGTGACCACGATCAACTATGCCGACCGGGCCACCATCGCCATCGCCGGCTCCAGCCTGCAAAAAGACCTCGGCATCGACGCGGTCACCCTCGGTTACATCTTCTCCGCATTCGGTTGGGCCTACGTGGCCGGGCAAATTCCCGGTGGCTGGCTGCTGGACCGATTCGGTTCGAAAAAAGTCTATGCCCTGAGCATCTTCACCTGGTCACTGTTCACCGTGCTGCAAGGCTATGTCGGTGAATTCGGTGTATCCACGGCCATCGTGGCGCTGTTCATGTTGCGATTCCTGGTGGGCCTGGCTGAAGCGCCATCCTTTCCCGGAAATGCCCGCATCGTGGCGGCATGGTTTCCTACGGCTGAACGCGGGACTGCCTCGGCGATCTTCAACTCGGCGCAGTACTTCGCCACGGTGTTGTTCGCGCCGCTGATGGGGTGGATCGTCTACACCTTCGGCTGGCAGCACGTATTCGTGGTGATGGGCGGCATCGGAATCGTCTTCTCGCTGATCTGGCTGAGAGTTATCCACAGCCCGCGCCAGCACCCGATGATCAACGAGGCTGAGCTCCAGCACATCGCTGCCAACGGGGCCATGGTCGACATGGACCAGGACAAGGGCAAAGGCAAGAAAACCGACGGGCCGAAGTGGGATTACATCCGTCAGTTGCTGACGAACCGCATGATGCTCGGCGTGTACCTGGGCCAGTACTGCATCAATGGCATTACCTATTTCTTCCTGACCTGGTTCCCGGTGTACTTGGTTCAAGAGCGCGGCATGACGATCCTCAAGGCTGGCTTCATCGCGTCCTTGCCGGCGATCTGCGGCTTTATCGGCGGCGTGTTGGGCGGAGTAATTTCCGACTACCTGCTGCGCAAGGGCCATTCGCTGACCTTCGCCCGCAAGGCGCCGATCATTGGTGGCTTGCTGATTTCCAGTAGCATCGTCGCGTGCAACTACGTGGACATCGAATGGATGGTGGTGGGCTTCATGGCCCTGGCCTTCTTCGGTAAAGGCGTTGGCGCACTGGGCTGGGCGGTGGTGTCCGACACTTCGCCGAAACAAATCGCAGGTTTGAGCGGCGGTCTGTTCAACATGTTCGGCAACCTGGCGTCCATCAGCACCCCGATCGTGATCGGCTACATCATCAGCACCACTGGCTCCTTCAAGTGGGCGCTGGTGTTCGTCGGTGCCAACGCGTTGCTGGCGGTGTTCAGCTACCTGGTGATCGTCGGTCCGATCAAACGTGTGGTGCTTAAAGAGCCGCCGGCCAACGGCCCCGAGCTGACTAAACTTTCCCAAGCGCATTCCTGAAGGGGCCCGCGTCATGCAGTTGATTGAACATGCCGATTCGCCACGCTCCATCCGTTTGCACGCGCTGGATAACGTGGTGATTGTGGTCAACGACCAGGGCGTACCGGCGGGGACCGAGTTTCCCGACGGCCTGGTGACGGTGGATTTCATTCCCCAAAGCCACAAGGTGACGCTGGAAGACATCCCCGAAGGCGGCCGGATCATTCGCTACGGGCAGACCATCGGTTATGCCTTGCGCCCGATTCCGCGCGGCAGTTGGGTCCAGGAAGATCAACTGCGCATGCCCACGGCGCCGCCGCTGGACAGCTTGCCGCTGTCCACTGAAGTGCCCGAGACCCAGGCGCCGCTGGAGGGTTTTACCTTCGAGGGTTATCGCAATGCCGACGGCACCGTCGGCACGCGCAATATCCTCGGCATCACCACCACGGTGCAGTGCGTCACTGGGGTGCTGGACCACGCGGTGAAACGCATCAAGGACGAGTTGCTGCCCAAGTACCCGAACGTCGATGACGTGGTGGCGCTGACCCACAGCTACGGCTGCGGCGTGGCGATTACGGCCACCGACGCGTACATCCCGATCCGCACCGTGCGCAATCTGGCGCGTAACCCGAACCTGGGCGGTGAAGCCCTGGTGATCAGCCTGGGTTGCGAGAAGTTGCAGGCCGGGCAGTTGATGCACGACAACGACAGCTCGGTGGATCTGAGTGAGCCGTGGCTGTATCGGTTGCAGGACTCCAGCCACGGCTTTACCGAAATGATCGAACAGATCATGGCATTGGCCGAAACCCGCCTGAAGAAACTCGACCTGCGTCGTCGGGAAACGGTCCCGGCGTCGGAGTTGATTCTCGGCATGCAGTGCGGTGGCAGTGATGCGTTTTCTGGGATCACCGCCAATCCGGCGTTGGGTTATGCCTCGGATCTGCTGCTGCGGGCGGGCGCGACGGTGATGTTTTCTGAAGTGACGGAAGTGCGGGATGCCATCTACCTGCTGACTTCCCGTGCGGAAAACCAGGATGTAGCCCGGGAGCTGGTGCGGGAAATGGACTGGTACGACCGCTACCTGGCCAAGGGTGAGGCGGACCGCAGCGCCAACACCACGCCGGGGAACAAGAAGGGTGGCTTGTCGAATATTGTCGAGAAGTCGCTGGGGTCGATCGTCAAGTCGGGCAGCAGTGCGATCAATGGCGTGCTCGGCCCGGGGGAGCGGTTCAATCGCAAGGGCCTGATCTTTTGCGCCACGCCGGCCAGTGATTTTGTCTGCGGGACATTGCAGTTGGCGGCGGGGATGAACCTGCATGTGTTTACGACCGGGCGTGGTACGCCCTATGGGCTGGCGATGGCGCCGGTGGTGAAGGTCTCGACCCGGACCGAGCTAGCGCAGCGTTGGCCGGACCTGATTGATATCGACGCCGGGCGGATCGCCACCGGGCGGGCGACGATCGAGGAGTTGGGTTGGGAGTTGTTCCACTTCTACCTGGATGTGGCCAGCGGCAAGAAGCAGACGTGGGCGGAGCAGCACAAGCTGCACAACGACATTACGTTGTTCAATCCGGCACCGATTACTTAAGACCGAGTCGCCTGCTTCGCGAGCAAGCCCGCTCCCACATTTGACTGCATTCCAAAGGTAGAACTCGGTCAAATGTGGGAGCGGGCTTGCTCGCGAAAGCGGTAGTCCAGACGAAGCTGGCCATGCTGGCTTATCATTAGCCACCTACCGACGCCCACCCAAGGTTCTCCCCGGCATGCTGGCTATCTTCCTACAAACCCTGAACATCACCGCGCCGGTGTTTGCCATGCTGTTCCTGGGCGTCCTGCTCAAGCGCATCAACTGGATCAACGACAACTTTATCCACATCGCCTCGGCCCTGGTGTTCAACGTCACCATGCCGGCGTTGCTGTTCCTCGGGATTCTCCATGCCGACCTGCATTCAGCCCTCAAGCCCGGCCTGCTGATCTATTTCGCCGTTGCCACGCTGCTGAGCTTCGCCCTGGCCTGGGGCTGGGCGATCTTCCGATGCCCGCGGGAAGACCGTGGCATCTACGCCCAAGGCGCTTTCCGTGGTAACAACGGGGTGATCGGCCTGGCCCTGGCGGCCAGCATGTACGGCGACTATGGGATTTCCCTGGGCGCGGTGCTCGCGGCGCTGGTGATCCTGTTCTACAACACCCTGTCGACCATTGTGCTGGCGGTGTACAGCCCGGTGATCAAGTCCGACCCGTGGAGCATCTTCAAGAGCGTGCTGGCCAACCCGTTGATCATCAGCGTGATCGCAGCGGCGCCCTTCGCGTATTTCCAGATCGGCTTGCCTGGCTGGCTGGAATCCTCCGGGCAGTACCTGGCGGACATGACGTTGCCATTGGCATTGATCTGCATCGGCGGCACGTTGTCGCTGGCGGCACTGCGCAAAAGCGGCGACATGGCCCTGAGTGCCAGCCTGATGAAGATGATCTGGCTACCGGTGCTCGCCACCCTTGGCGCATGGCTGCTGGGGTTTCGCGGGCCGGAGCTGGGGATTCTGTTCCTGTACTTCGGAGCGCCCACGGCGGCGGCCAGTTTTGTGATGGCGCGGGCGGCGGAGGGCAATCATGAGCTGGCGGCCGCGATTATCGTGATCACCACCTTGATGGCGGCGGTAACCACGAATATCGGGATTTTCGTGTTGCAGGCGGGCGGCTGGATCTAGGCGTCTTTCTGGTAGCTGTCGATCACTTCCTGAGCGGCGCGGAAGGCGTCAATCGCCGCCGGCACGCCGGCATACACCGCACAATGCAGCAGCGCCTCGCGAATCTCCTCCACGGTGCAACCGTTGTTCAGCGCGCCGCGCACGTGGCCCTTGAGCTCTTGCGGGCACTTGAGGGCGGTCAGCGCGGCGAGTGTGATCAGGCTGCGGGTTTTCAGCGGCAGCCCTTCGCGGTTCCACACGCTGCCCCAGGCATGCTCGTTGACGAAGTCCTGCAGCGGCTGGCTGAACTCGGTGGCATTGCCCAGCGCCCGATCGACAAACACATCACCCATCACCTGGCGGCGCACTTCAACGCCGGGCTTTTTCTGTTCGGTCATTGCGATTCCCTCTTGTGTTGGCGGCGCCAGGCTCGCAGCGAGGTGAACAACAGGAAAGCCACCAGCGCTGGCAGGACGTAATACAGCATCAGTTGTTCAAGCTTGTTGGCCAGCGGCATGCCGAAGGTGAACGACACCACATGCAGTCCGTACACCAGGTACAGGCCCAGGAACACCAGGCCTTCGGCCCGAGTGACGCGGTAGCCCGAATAAAACACTGGCAAGCACAGGGCGACCACGCCGAGCATCACCGGTAAGTCGAAATCCAGGG